>JBEKBX010000011.1:0-98549 GCA_050015175.1 Acidimicrobiales bacterium
GGTGGATGATCAGTCCACCGAGAGCTCATGCCTGGAGAATTTCGATGAGCAGGTCTGATCAGTCTTCAGTGAGCGCGGTCATATAAGCCTGGACTGACCAGGGAGAAAAAGTGGAGCGGGCGACGGGAATCGAACCCGCATGACCAGCTTGGAAGGCTGGAGCTCTACCATTGAGCTACGCCCGCGCCATATGATGAGGCTATCTCGCTGTCACCGGGCGCTCAGCCGGGACGGCGCGCGAAGACCCCAACGTATGGTCTTCACATAAGGCTGTGATCAGGGACTGAACGAGGTAATCGGGAAGTCCACCACGCCATAACGCCCGGCGGACCACGTTTTGTCCCCAGCCTCAGCCTGTGGAGTCACTCCCGTGGCGGGTTCGCGTGTCAGTCTCCAAGGCGGCTATGCCAAGGGTTTCGAGCCGGGCGAGCAGCTCGTGGGCGCGTCTGTCGTTTCTCACCCAGATTTGGTAGTCGGTGTTCTGGTCGGCCGAGATCCACTTTCCGACAGTCTTTTTGGCGACCTTACGGGTCCACTGGAAATAGGGACCGTGACGCCGGGAAGGGTCCTTGTGGCAGGCACAATTGGCCCGCCCGCACACGGTGCGGCGCTCGACGATCGAGCCGGGGAGCACCAAACCGCTGCGTGCGATGCCGGCCAGCTCCTTCGCGATCTGGCGAGCTTCGGCATGGTGCTCAGGCTCGAGTCTCATCGATCGAGCTTTCCATGAGGGATCCACCACTTCACTCATGGTCTACTGTATACCTACAGTCGTGGCGAGCAGCACGTGGCCCGGGACCTTGAAGGAGCGGGAAAGGCCCACTGTCGTGGCGACCATAACGTCGGGGAGGCGGGATTTGAACCCGCGACCTCCTGCTCCCAAAGCAGGCGCGCTGCCAAGCTGCGCTACTCCCCGTCCAGACCGCTGAGTCTAGTCCGGGGCAGGTTGCGGCCAGAAGGAGCCATTCGCAAGGTCCGATGTTCCTGCCAATGAGGACTGAAGCTCGTGCGAACTTTGGATAATGGTTCTTACCTGCGGCGACGCTGCGGAAGATTAGGGTAGACGATAAGGCGTGCATCTCTGGGTTCGGCGCGTGACGACTCGCAACCCTCGTTGCGGCGCCAAGCTCTGGCAGCGCACCAGCGGACGCGGTGCTTGCAAGTGGGTGCGGGCCGCGGACCGGGTGACAAGCGAGAGCCGCTACGAGTCCTTTGTGGGCAAGAACCGTCAGGTGGTTGTTGGGCAGCTGAAGACGACGGCGAGCGGGTTGTCCATTGCCTCAATGAGGAGCCAGGGTGATCGGTGCTGGGCCTGACGCGCGGTACCGGTGCCGATCCGAAGTCGTGGGCATGGCCATCGGGCTGGTGATAGTCCGAGCTGCCCAAACCATGGTGCTACACCGGCTGGGTGTCATCACGGTTTCGCCCCTCTGTCGCCGTGGCCCAGTTTGAAGCTACTGAACCCGACGCGGTGCAGAACGCCGACAGCAACTTTTGGGAGGATGTATCGGCCAAGCTTGAGAACTTCACGTAAAGCGAGTTGGACCGGACGAGGTAATAGGGATGACCACGGGGACGGATGCCGGAGCACGCCGGAGCGTGCTCGTATCCCTTGGTGTGAACTGCGCTGAAACGCTCGCACTCGGGATTGCGGCATGGATCACCAATTCGGTCGCTTTGCGCGCTCAGACCGCGGCCAATGCCGCCGACGTGGCGGTCCAGGTGTTCTTGCTCATCGGCGTGCTCAACAGCGTTCGGCCACCCGATGAGACGCATCCCCTCGGGTATGGAAGGGAGCGCTTCTTCTGGTCATTGTTCGCAGCGCTTGGCATCTTCGTCGGAGGTGGTGGACTCGCTCTCGACGAGACCGTCCGCTCCGCGCTGCACCCGTCGCTTGTTCACTCTTACTTGATCGGCTACGTGGTGCTGGCCACGACCGTCGCGCTCGATACCTTCGCCTTGAAAGTGGCAGTGCGGCCACTACGCGAGCAGGCAGCTGAGCTTCGCACCTCTTTGCGAAGGTACCTGCCAAGAAGCACTGATCCCGCCTCGACGACCGTCGTGGTCGGCGGCGCTTGTGCTGTGATCGGTGCCGTCACAGCCGCGGTCGGATTGATCTTGAGCGAGCTAACAAGAAGGTCGACGCCTGACACGGTGGCGAGCGCGCTTATCAGCCTCTTGCTTCTTGTCGCCTCGGTGCTCTTACTGCGAACAAACCGAGACCTTCTCTCCGGTCGCGGCGTCCCTCCTTCAATGCTGCGCGAAATGCGCCAAGTCATTGCCGCACAGCCCGGAGTTGTCGATGTCCCCGATCTGTTCGCCGTCGTGGTCGGGCCATCGAGCTTGATCGTCAACGGCGACGTCACATTCGCCGACGACCTAGACGTACCGGCGGTGGAGCAGACGATTACTCGCTCCGACGCCGCGCTTCAAGCTCATTGGCCCTCGATCGACTACGTCTACCTCACGCCCGTTCCCCGGGCTCGAGCGCGACGCTGGCCGTGGCGACCCCGTGCCCGTACCGGCACCGATAAGCAACCCGAGCCCCACTCCGAAAAGCGCGACGGCAAGCCAACACGCCGATCGCAGGGTTGAGGCGAGACAGACCTGTCAAGAGGGCTGGTGTTCGGTACAGGGCTCTCACGCCAGAGTCGCCGATCCGATCTTCGATCTTGAGGCTTCGAACGGGCGACGGACCCCATTCAGTGCGGCCCGACCGGTCAAGGCACCGGCGAGTTAACGGACTTTTTCCCATCCGGGTTCGTTAGAGGCTCCAGCGGACACGGGAGAGATGAGGTCTGTGTCGAAGCCGGAGCGGTCAATCAGGCGACTGCGCCGTCGACGCGGGATGGGCTCGGTCCCTTCTCACACTGTGACGCGGTCGCTGATCTGATCCAGGTCGATGCTGCCGCCCTCGACGGCTACGGGTTGCGAGCCGCGGCCGCGTGCGACGATGTAGCCGCCGATGCGCGCTCGGTGGACCTGGCCCTGGACCTGGAGCGTCGTGACGTTGTCACCTTCTGTCACCAGTGATCCGCCGACATCGAGTTCGTCGAGCACGGCGGTCGGTTGGATACTGATGGCATACGCGGGCAAAGAGATCACCTTGCCCTTGACGAGCGTGTCGCCGAGGCTTCCGGTGGTCCGGACGTCACCGTCGATCGTGAGCTTGCCAATGTTGCGGCTGATCTGGATGCCGACACCCGCATCCGCGTGGGTCGTGATCGACTCGAAGCGCGCCTCTTGGAGCGAGCCGTCGTCCACGTTGAAGCCGCGCGCCCCCGTGCCATGGGTCTCGATCGGCGCCGCCACGTGCAGCATTCCCAGCTAGGCGAACTGCACGAAGCCGATGCCGCTTGGCCCGTACGAGGTGAGCGGCGCCCTGGCGATCCACCTCCCAACCGTCCCCCAGTTGTCGAGCACCATGTCGTTCGGTCCGTAGGTCGTGACAGGCCCGAGGTTCTCGACCTCGTCGACGATTCCGGAGTGGAGGACGAACACGCCACCACTGATTAGGTCCGGCGTGCGCGGCGCGATCCCGCCATCGGCATGGATCTCCCCCGTCACCAGTCGCGACACGCGAACCTGGCCACCCCGAGGCTTGCCCTGCCAGTCGCCTTGCCCGCCGACGAAGACGCCGCTGCCTCTCACGGGCCGGTCCTTGGAACCCGCGCTGATCCGGCTCAGCTCCGCGGTCAGCTCGCCACCGTCCTGCCGGTTCCACAGCGTGAACGCGCCCTGCAGAACGTCGACGCCGAACCCGTGAGGGCGCAGCTCACGGCCGCGCAGATCGGCCGCCGCGACGTGGAGCCCGTCGACGAGGACCCGCCCGGCACGCGTCGCATCCTGCGCGCACAAAAGCACCTGCCGCTCGGTGCGCACGTCGCGCAACGTCAGCGTGCCCCAGTCCCGCACAGAGGTGTCGTTGAGCACGGCGCGCTCGCTCTCGGGGCACACGATCGTGACGTCGTCGAGGAAGTTGTTACGCGTCAAGCGAACGCCGTTCGCGCCGAAACGCAGCGTGCCACCACTCAGCCGTTGGCCCTCGGCGAGCGTGATCATCGGCATGCCTGAGATTTCGCCTGTCGCGACGATGTGCGCGGCGCCCTGGGTGATCGCGCCGAGGAGCTCTGTTGCGTCTGAAACCTGGACGACGTCACCGCTCATGGGATGACCACCCCCCCTTGCTGTGCGCGTGTGCGTTGCGCAGCCCGGACGTCATGGTAACGGCGTAGGGAACCCCACGGGAGGCCGGCAGCTCGCACGCGAGAGCTTCGGTCTCGGCGTTGACCGAGGGGGGAAGAAACCCGGGAGCGCGATGCGTTGAGGCTGACCAGATCCAGGGGACGCAGGGGAGGGAGCAGGTCATGGCTGGCACGGTGGCTGAGGTCATGGTGGCGATGCTGAAAGGGTCGGGGGTGCGCCGGGTGTATGGGATTCCCGGTGACTCGCTCAATGGATTCACAGACGCGCTGCGCAAGGACGGCGGGATTACCTGGGAGCATGTTCGGCACGAGGAGGCCGCGGGGTTTGCAGCGGCGGCCGAGGCAGCGCTGACCGGGGAGCTGGCGGTGTGCGCGGGCAGCTGTGGCCCCGGCAACCTGCACCTGATCAACGGCTTGTTCGACGCGAACCGCAGTGGCGTTCCTGTGCTGGCGATCGCCGCCCACATCCCCAACGAAGAGATCGGTGGGGGTTATTTCCAGGAGACACATCCGCAGCAGCTGTTTCGTGAGTGCAGCGTGTACTGTGAGCTCGCCAGCGTGCCCGGCCAAGTTACCCGGGTGGTCGAGATGGCGATGCGGGCGGCCTTGCAGCGCGGCGGCGTCGGCGTCGTCGTCATCCCCGGGGAGCTATTTCTCGCCGGGGCTCCCTCTGGGGCGAAGGCGGTACCGGTGCGGGCGATATCGGCGGTGGTACGCCCCGATGACGAATCGCTCGCGGTCGCGGCCGAGGTGTTGAACGCGGCCGGCCGAGTGACCATCCTGGCGGGGGCGGGTTGCGCTGGGGCGCACGACCAGCTGATCGCCCTCGCGGCGGCGCTGAAAGCGCCGGTGGTGCATGCGTTCCGGGGCAAGGAGTTCGTCGAGTACGACAACCCGTATGACGTGGGCATGACTGGGCTGATCGGATTCAGCTCGGGGTACCGGGCGATGGAGCATTGCGACGCGCTGGTCATGCTCGGCACCGACTTCCCTTACCGGCAGTTCTATCCCGAGGGTGTTCCGGTGATCCAGGTGGACGTGCGGGGCGAGCGAATTGGCCGCCGCGTGCCGGTCCAGGTCCCCCTGCTGGGCACCGTCCGGGATACGGTTGACGCGCTGCTGCCCCTGCTCGACCAGAAGGCCGATTCGGCGCACCTCGAGCTGATGACTGCCCACTACCGACGGGCGCGCGCCCGGCTGGACCACCTCGCCAGGGCCGGCCACGGCGGCTCGCCGCTGCACCCGCAGTTCGTCGCCGCCACCATCGACCGACTTGCCGCCGCCGACACGGTGTTCACCGCCGATGTCGGCACGCCGTGCATCTGGGCCGCCCGTTACCTGCGCATGAACGGAACTCGTCGGCTTATCGGCTCGTTCAACCACGGCAGCATGGCCAACGCGCTGCCGCAGGCCATCGGGGCCCAGGCCAGCCAGCCTGGCCGCCAGGTAGTCGCGCTGTCGGGAGACGGCGGGGTTGCGATGCTGCTCGGCGAGCTGCTCACCTTGCGCCAGCAGAGTCTTCCGGTCAAGGTCGTGGTGTTCAACAACGCCGCCCTGTCGTTCGTCGAACTGGAGATGAAGGCAGCCGGGATCGTCACCTACGGCACCGATCTGGTCGATCCAGACTTCTCCGGGATCGCCCGCTCCGCCGGGCTGTTCGGGGCGCGGGTCGAGGCGGCAGACGACTCGAGGCAGCGCTGCAGGCGGCGTTCGCGCATGACGGTCCGGCACTGGTCGACGTTCGCACCGCCCGCCACGAGCTCGCACTTCCACCCGCGCTCACCTACGGCGAGATCAAGGGCTTCACTCTCTACGCGACGAGGACCATCCTGTCGGGGGAAGGGCACGAGCTCGTCGAGCTGGCCAAGTCGAACTTGCACGATCTGGGGATCGAATGACCCCTGGCCACGACCACTCACCTGGCCACCTGGCAGGTTCCGTAAGGCGGCACGAGCGTTCGGCCGACGGGGAGGGGATGTGATGCCGCACAGACATCACCATGGCTGGACCAAGCTTGGCAGTGCCGTCGTGGACTGTGCCGTGCTCGCGATCGCATGCCTGATCACGTACCTGGTTGTGACCCACCTGCTCTCACGCCTGTACTTCGTCTCCAGGGCCGACGATCTCCTCGGCGGCATGTGGGCCGTGATCGCCACTATCTTCGTGAACCGGGACAGCTACCAGCAAAGCCTGGCCGCTGCGGCGTCCCGCATGGCCGCCACCTCAGTCAGCTTCGTCGCCTGCCTGATCTACCTGCTGTTCCTTCCTTTTCACGCCTGGGCCCTGGCAGTACTGATCGGCGTCAGCGCCCTGACCGTCACGTCGCTCGGCAGGCCCCAAGATGCCATCACCGCCGCAATCACCACAGCCGTGGTCATGCTCGTCGCGGCGGTGAGCCCGCGCCACGCCTGGCAGCAGCCCATCCTCCGTTTCGCCGACACCGTTATCGGTGTTGCCGTCGGCATCGCGGCTGCCTGGATCGGCCTGCGCGTGATCCACCCTCGAATCGAGCCAGCCGGCTAACCCGAAGGCATCATCCGACCAATTGGCGTTGTGTTCATCGGCACCGGGTCGAAGACCCAGACGGCCCACCCACAGCGCGAATCCGCCGTTTCGTACTCCCAGTGCCGCCGGTCGCCCCACTGGGGAGCAGTGCGACACACGGCCGCGGAGGAGACTCATCACGCTTGTCACGACAACGAAACCTGCACCGAGGGCAAGAAGATCGCAACGAAGCACCGTGTTGACACCGACTGTAAGCCGGTGGACGGGCACCACTGCCAAGTCTGCCTTGTCTACCTTTGAGTCAGGCGCCTTTCGCCCCGACGTCTCCCAGGAACTCGTGCGACCTGTTCCAAAGGTCTTGCTTACACCGCTGCTCGGTTGACAACCTCACCGCTTGGAACGGTATCGAACTTGTGGGTGACCGATCGGGTTTGCGCCCGCCTTGGACGCTCTGTGTTCTCGGCTCAATCCCCATCCCCACCTTCACGTTTCGCTCCGCTCAGGTTGAGCGTCTGCCGTTAGCCGGAAAGCGATTGCCTGGAGTGCAAACTTATGAGACAGGCAGACGGTGTGCGGGGAAGTGCTACGACCAGCTCTCCGCGGGGCGCACGCCACTCGGCTTCCGCTCCATCGAGCATCGGGTATCTGACTTCGGGGACGACCAGCCGATCGTGCAGGTGTGCCACGGGGAGCACGATCTCGGTGGGATCAACTAGCTCGTCTGGCTCCGAAGCGTCGCCGACGCGTCCTCGATGCCAAACGAGCAGGTGGGTTGCTGAGCGTGCCGCCATCCCGAGGGCAATCCACGAGTCGGTCCACCCCGGCAGCCCAAGCGGCCAGAATGGGAACGCAGAAGCCAGGTCGGGCCTGATCTGCTTGTAGACGCTGATCGCATCGGCTACCAGCTGCTGTTGGGCAGGGCGCATCCGGCTGATATGCCCTGAGAGGTGGAGCCGCCCAAGCAGGGCGCCGCACATCGTGAACGCGATCTCGTCATCGCTCCACTCTGCTTGAGGGCAGGCCCACACGGCGGCCTGCTCGGGCGCGATCGCGGTCGGGGCTGCTGCCGCAATTGCGGGGTAGCGCAAGAAATCCTGCTGGTCACTCGTGGACTGGAGCTGAAAGCGCGACAGCAAGGCATAGTCGGTGCGCATCCCTCCAGAGGCACAGTTCTCAATGGTGAGACCGGGGAAACGATCGAGGATCCCGTCCACCCAATCGAGGAATGCCCGATTGTGCGCCAGCAGGCCAACGCCGGCGCTGACGTGCCCGGTCTCGGTCCCCGGCCCGACACTGATGTTGTAGTCCATCTTCAGATACCCGATGCCCAAATCCCCTGCGAGGAAGTCGACTACCTCGTCGAGGTGTTTCACTGCGGAAGGGTGTGACAGGTCGAGGTGATACCTGCCCTGTTCAACCACGCGCGCGCCGCTGCGAGTGAAGAAGGCCTCGGTAGGCAACTGTTCGGCGACTGGACTGCGCACTCCGACGACTTCCGGTTCGAGCCACAGGCCCGGGACCATGCCTTCGGCCCTGATTCGGTCCAGCACTTCGGTGATGCCGTTGGGAAACCTCGTCGTGGAAGGCCTCCACATCCCAACCGTGTCCCACCATCCCTCGCCGATCTCGTTGTACCACCCTGAGTCGATGCAGAAGTACTCTGCGCCGGCACCTGCAGCTGCTGTGATGAGCGGCATCAACCGCTCTGTCGTCGGGTCGCCCATCAATGTGTTCAGATAGTCGTTGAATATCACCGGAAGACGCCGGTGATCTTGGTGCGGCCGTCTTATCGCGCGCCGATAGTCAGTGAGACGTGCCAACGCGGCCACGAAGCCTTCGCTGCTGAACGCGATTGCGACCGGAACGGTTTCGAAGAACTCCCCGGGCCGGAGAACGGGCCTCCAATGGTGCTCGGCGTCGGTAGGGCCCAGCAGGGCGAGGTAGGCATCAGTCGGCCCGTCACCATTGTGCGCCGAGGCGTCACGACCCGTGTGCTCGCCGACTTGCCAGTGCCAGCCGCCGTTATGCTCGATTTGCCACACCCAGGCATGCCCTGTCCGGCGGTTGACGGCAGCTCCCATGGGCAGGTACCTGCCCGACGACCAGCTCCCCGCACTCGTGAAACCAAACCAACCCCGCGAATCATGCTCGTGGATGCCGCGGTTCAGATCAGGCAGGGCGTCCCGAAGCGCCCGGACCTGCCATCGATTCTCGGCCAACCAGTCATTCTCGGCCCACATGATGTCAACATCGGCCAACCGGCCCGCCGGCCCGGCCAGCCCAGAGCCGAGAAAAGAGGTCACGGACTCTATGATCACCGGAGCGGCACCGTCGTTCGCGAGGCGGACCCAAGCGCGGAGGACGCCGCGCCCCTCGAGCGCGCGGTAGACGACCTCTGCTTTGAGCCCCGTGCTCGAGTCCTCGAGGTCGATCCGCAGTTCGCGCCACAGGTCGTTGACGCGTTCTTCGTGGCCTACATACCGGAGCCGACCGCCGACGACTGACTCCGCGTAGCGCCCCCCTGACCACGCCCGGCCGCTGCCGGACATGACTACGTCCACCAAGGGCAACCCGGCGGCCTGTCGATCGTGGGGCGGGGGTCCTTCCCCATCCCCTTCGGTCGGTGCCGCCCGGGCCGCCGCACACGCGGCAAGGTAAACCAGTCGTGCCAGGCCGTCCTCGCCGACCTTGATCCGCAGCTCAAGCGCGCCGTCCGCCCAGCCCACCTCCGATGGAGACGATGTCCTAGCGCCAACCACGTCGATCCTCCTCGAGTACGGCCAACAGTCTCCCTCGTGCTTCTGTTGCAAGCGCTTGACAGATGCCGTGTGACCGGTCACAATAGCCCGTTGTGACCGGTCACACAAGCTAGCGGGGTGAACCGGAGCTCAGAAGGGGTGCGCCGAATGCCGGTACCGAGTGACCGCCTGGCCTCAGTGAGTATCCGCGACGTCGCCAATGAAGCCGGTGTCTCGCACCAGACGGTCTCCCGAGTGATCAACGGGAGCCCCAGCGTGAAAGAATCCACGCGCCAAGTCGTGCTTGACACGATCGCCCGGCTCGACTTTCGTCCGAACCGCGCCGCGCGCGCCTTGGCCGGTGGGCCGGTGCAGTCGGTCACTGTGTTGACCTCCAATACCCGGCAGTACGGCTTTGCTGCGGCTCTGGAAGGCATTGAAGAGGCGACACGCGCGGCGGGCTTCGCCCTGGGCGTCAGGGTCGTGGAGTCCGGTACTCCAGGGGACGTACGCGACGCAGTCGAGCGAGCGATCGAGCCAGCAGGCGCCCTGATCGTCATCGCCTACGACCGTGCCGGCATTGCTGCACTGAGAGCTGTCCCGCCCGACGTGCCGGTGGCTGCGATGGTCGAGACTCCTTCTGGCGACGAGGCCGCTGGCAAGCCCTGGGTGTGGATCGACGACCGCAAGGCAGCCCGAGACGCGACCAACTACCTCTTGGGCCTGGGGCACAAGACCGTGCATTACGTCTCGATACCGTCCTCCACCAGCACCAGCCAGCGTATGTTGGGTTGGCGCTCAGCTCTCGAGGACGCTGGCGTCAGCGTGCCAAAACCGTTGCAGGCAGGATGGGACCCGCAGTCGGGCAGCCAAGCAGCTCAGCACAAGCTGGCGCGCGACCCAAAGGTGACCGCGGTGCTGTGCGGCAACGACGACCTTGCAATCGGCGTCATGCGAGCCATGCACCAAGGGGGGCGTGCGATTCCCGACGACGTCAGCATCGTCGGCTTCGACGACACGCCCCTCGCGCCCTTCTACATCCCGGCTCTCACGACTGTCCGCCAGGACTTCGTGGCCTTGGGCAAAGCGTGTTTCGCAAAGCTGCTTTCACTGCTGGACGCGAACGCGAGTCAAGACACGCAGCCCTGGCCACAGGCTGAACTGATCGTCCGGGAGAGCGCCGGGCCACCGCCTTTGCCGCGGCAGCGAGCCAGTGTGCAGAACGACTCGTTGCGCGCTGCGACCGGGGCTGACGCCCGCGACGGTGGCCGCCGGCGGCGAGCGCCGGGCACCCGATCACCCACCCCGGCGCCGGCCGCAAGCTCCGGAGTCGGGCCAGAGCAAACCAGGAAGACGGCGAAAGGAGTAGCACAATCAACTTGAAACGCAACTGACCAGCTCGATCCGGCAGGACGTCCCCGGTCCGCCAGGACTCGAGGACCGCCCGGAGAGGTGGCTGCGTCGGCGATCTGGTCGTACAGGTCGGCAGCCCGCCGTGTCGAGCGAGTGGAGCATCGACGTGCTCACCTCGTCACATGCGAGAGCGCCGCGCCCTTGCGGCCGCCACGCCAGGCGCTCTTGCCAATGCGTCCGCAGGACGCTCGTTACGCCGGGGCCGCAAGGCAAGCGGGAGAAAGCTTCCGGCTAGCACGCATTCGTAGACGAGTGACCGACAAGGGGGCAGGTTGCCCCGGACACAGTAAGGAGCAAGACGAATGAAGGACCAGGAAAGACACGAAAGCTACACACCGGGTCGCACGAGCCGCAGACACTCGCGCTTCCTGGGCTGGAATAGGCGTCTCGCGGTGGCACTCGCCGCGGTGACCGTCGTCGGCACTGTCTCTCTCGGCGCCGCCGGCGGGTCCGCCGCTGGGGCTGCGAGCTCGACGGCAAGCTCGCCGGTGATCAACCTGACGTGGTGGACGATGTGGTCGGGGGCGACGCTCCAGCTGCTCAACACGATGGTGACTCAGTTCAACAAGACCCATCCCGGCATCCACGTCACCGAGACCAACATCCCCAGCTCTGCGACGACGAGCACCGCGAAGCTGCTCTCGACGATCGCGGCGGGGGACCCGCCCGACATCTTCACGGAGTGGTGGCCGGAAATCGGTTCCTTTGCCGCCGACGGCGACATCGTGAACATGAACCAATTCCTCACCGGCCAGTATGCCGGCCTCGAGAAGTGGGAGTACCCCGTCGCCGTCCAGGCGGCCAGCTATAAAGGCGGCCTTTACGCCCTCCCGATGTCACTGAACTCCTGGGCGCTGTATTACAACACTCCCGTGCTCGCCGAGTTCGGCATCAAGTCGCCGCCCAAGACCCTGGCCCAGTTCGACGCCGACCAGGCCAAGATGTGGACCTTCAGCTCTGGCAGGATCGTGACCATGGGCTTCTACCCGGACACGGACGGGAACGGCTTCCAGTTCTACACGACCTTTTTCGGCGCGACCAACTGCTTCAACGCTGCCGGCAAGTACGACTTCGAAAGCTGCCCGGGTGCCCAGGCGGAGATGAAGTGGATCGCCAGCTTCGACAAGTACCCCTACGCCCAGGTGATGGCGCTGCAGACGGCCCTAGGGTATGTGGCCGGCGGCCAGACCGACATCTTTACGAACGGTAAGTCCGGATTCGAGCTGTCTGGTCCGTGGGTGGGAGCGGAGAACGTCCCCGTGTCCAACCCGGACCTCGAAGGCCACTTCGGCGTGGAGGCCTTCCCAGGGATCGTCCCCAAGCCGAGCACGCTCGGGCAGGGCAACTTCAACATCATCCCCAAGGGCTCCGCGCACCCGGCTCAGGCCTTCGAGTTCATCTCCTGGCTCGCCGGCTACCACAACGAGAGCTTCGTCGGATCCATCGACCCGAAGGGCGGCTGGGTGCCCGCCGGCCCCACGGTGACCAAGGCCCCGGCGTACCAGGCGTGGCTGAAGCAGAACTCGTGGCTGTCGGGCTTCCTGCCCCAGATGTCCAGCCCCTACACCCAGGCTCCGCTCCTGACTCCGACGCAGGCGCAGCTGTTCACCGCGGAGAACACCGCAACGGCCAACGTCCTGCAGAAGATCATGACTCCTGAGCAGGCGCTCAAGTACATCGACCAACAGGCGAACGCCTCGAGCTAGCAGTCCGCCCTCACACCTAGGGGACAGCCGGGCTGAGTCCTGGTTGTCCCCTACTGTGTGCGCACGGGCAGTTGGAGGAGCACACTGCTGAAATGCAGGTCGACGTGCAGGCAAAGAACTCGCCGGTCGTGCCGGTGACGCTCGCGAGCGCTCGGCGTCGCGCTTTCCTTCGTTCGCCGAACCGGCGGGCTCTCCGGCTCGGGCTGCTCTTCGTCAGCCCGTGGATCGCCGGCTTCCTCCTCTTTTTCGCCTACCCCTTCTTCGCCACCGTCTACTACGGCTTCACCGACTTCAACGGCGTCGGCACGGCGCACTGGATCGGGTTCACCAACTACGTGAACCTGTTCCACGACCCGTTGTTCAAGACGTCGCTCTTCAACACCTTTTACTACACAGCGATCGAGCTGCCCTTGTCCACGGTCGCTGCGCTCGGCCTGGCGCTGCTGCTCAACATGAACGTGAGGGGCCGGGCCGTCTACCGGACGATCTTCTACGTCCCTTCGATCGTGCCGCTCGTCGCCTCGTGCATGATCTTCGTCTGGCTGTTCAACCCGGCATTCGGGATCGTCAACGACATCCTCATCGACGCGCACCTGCCGTCGCCGGACTGGTTCTTCTCGATCGCCTGGTCGAAGCCGTCGTTCATCTTGCTCGGGCTGTGGGGGCTCGGCCAGCCGATGGTGATCTACCTGGCGGGCCTGCAAGGGGTGCCCAGGGAGTTGTACGAGGTCGCCGCGCTCGACGGAGCCAGTGCGTGGAAGCGTTTGCGCTACATCACGCTGCCGATGATCAGCCCCGTCATCCTCTTCAACGTCATCCTGCAGCTGGTGCTCTGCATCGCGTACTTCACCCAGGCGCAGGTGATCGAAGCCGCCGACCCCGGCGGGCCAGGCACCTCGACGTGGTTCTACGTGCAGTACCTGTACGAGCAGGCCTTCGTGTTCCTCAAGCTCGGATACTCCTCGGCGATGGCATTCTTCTTGTTCGTGATCAGCGCCGTCATTATGGTGGTTCTGTTCCGGTCCTCCGCGCGCTGGGTCTACTATGCCAACGAGCAGCAGTAGGTCGGCCCGCAGGCTCGGGGGCAGCCTGGCCAAGCACGCGACGCTGATCGCCGTTAGCGTGCTGCTCGGTTTCCCGTTGTTCTGGATGGTCATCACATCACTGAAGACCAATCCGCAGTCGCTAGCCATCCCGCCGCTGTGGTGGCCGCACCCCTTCGTGTGGAGCAACTACCCCGAGATGCTCTCGGCCGTCCCCTTCTGGCGGTTCGTGCTCAACACGCTCATGTACGCCGGGGTCACCATCGTCGGGGTGTGCGTCTCGAGCAGCCTCGTGGCCTACGGCTTCTCCCGCATCCGCTGGAGAGGCAGAGACGTCCTGTTCCAGGTGATGGTCGGCACCCTCTTGATCCCGTTCTTCGCCACGCTGATCCCGCTTTTCACCATGTACAAACAATTCCACATGGTTGGCTGGTACCTGCCGTTGATGATCCCGACGTTCCTCGGCAGCTCGGTCTTCAGTACCTTTCTGCTCCGCCAGTTCTTCATGACCATCCCCGAGTCGCTCTCCGACGCCGCGCGGGTGGACGGGGCGAACGAGTTCACGATCTTCAGCCGGATCATCCTGCCGATGGCGAAACCCGCCCTGGCGACGGTCATCCTCTTTCAGTTCATCTACTGCTGGAACGACTTCATCGGGCCGCTCATCTACATCAACAACCAGGTGTGGTATCCCCTGTCGCTCGGCTTGAACTTGATCCTCGGCACGTACACGACCGACTGGCCCTGGGTGATGGCGGCCGCGACCGCAGCCACGGCGCCGATCATCGTCCTGTTCTTCTTCACGCAGCGAACGTTCATCAAGGGCATCGCCATCCAGGGCACCGGGGTCAAGGGATGAGACCCAGTTCGGTTCCCGGCGCGGCCCGCGCGGATGCGGGGACGGCAGCTACCGGTGCGGAGAACCTCGTCCTCGTTTCCCTCAAGGACAGGGCCGTTGCTGCGCTGAGCGCCTGCTTCAACTTCCTCGCCCTCAACCTCGTGCTGCTGGTCGCCTGCCTCCCGGTCGTGACAGTGCCCGTCGCCTTTCAGGCGGCGACGGTCGCTCTCGAGCGGTGGCGGGTGTCGGGCGAGGACCGCGTGGTGCGGGAGTTCCTTGCCGCGCTCAGGTCTCGGCCCCCCTTGCGAACGACCGTGACGGTGGGCACGCCGCTCGCCGTTGCCGTGATCGCTGCCGAGGAGGTGCACTTCTTCAGCCGTGGCGGCTCGCCGGGCGACTGGGTGAGCCTCGGATTCGGCATCGCCGCCTTGGTCGTCGCGCTGGCGAGCATCGGCCACGTGCTCTTGCTCGGCGCGCGCCAGCCCCTCATGGCACCGAGCGACATCTGGAACCTGTCGGTCTGCCTGGCAGTGCGGAACCTGCCGACGACCGGCCCATTGTTCGTCGCCGAGTTCGCGGCGACGGCGTTACTGCTGCTGCTCGACCCTGCGCTCGCGCTGATCGGGGTGCCGATCCTGCTTCTCCAGTGCCTGAGGCTCACAGCCCGGCTCGGTGTCCGCAGGGTCGAGAGAAGTGCGTCGCGGTCCGTTGCCTCCGTCTTGTCGCCGGAGGAACATGCGCGGAGCTGACGAGCACCGGTACCGGGACATGGGTTATCGGCGTCGCGGGGCAAGCAGCCAGCCGTCACCACCGATCTCGCTTGGTTTGTGGCACCACTTCGGCGTCTCGAGCCCGATCGACGACGCTGTCGTCCGACCGGCACTCGACCTCGGGGTTACCGTTGCGCCCCCTGGACGCGATCGCTCGCCGGTGTGGGCAGTCGCTCGCCCAAACGGCGATCGCCCGGGTGCTGTGCGACCGGTGTCACCTCGCCCTCGGCGGTGTCTACAGCTTGGCGCAGCTCGAGGAGAACCTCACCGCATTGAGCCGCCTCGAATTCAGCGAGGAGGAGCTCGCGGAGATCGGCGGCCATGCGTGCGACGCCGAGTTTGCCGTCGGCGTCGTCGACCGACTGCACTAGCAAGTGCAGCATGACTTTCTCGCCACGTGCACGCTCGATCCAATAGGAGGTCTCTCAGATGAGAATCGTCTTCATCGGAGCCGGAAGTGTGGTGTTCACGAGGAACCTCACTAGGGACATCCTCACCTTTCCCGAACTGGCGGACTGCGAGATCGTGCTCATGGACGTCGACGCCGACAGGCTCTCGCGTGCCGAAAGGCTCGTGAGCCGGATGGCCGAGACTGCCAAGGCGGCGGTGCGGGTCATCGCCACCACCGATCGTCGCCTGGCCCTTCGAGGGGCCGACTACGTGGTCGTCACCATCCAGGTGGGCGGGACGGACCAGTGGGAGCTCGACATATCCGTCCCGGAACGTTACGGGGTGGGCCAGTGCGTCGGCGACACCTTAGGGCCAGGCGGGGTCTTCCGCGGTCTGCGCCATCTCGCGGTCTTCGACGGCCTCCTAAAGGACATGGCCGAGCTGTGCCCGAGGGCCCTTGTGCTGCAGTACTCCAACCCCATGGCCATCCTCACCTGGCGCACGGCGCTTTCCGGTCTTAGGGTCGTGGGCCTTTGCCACTCCGTGCAGGGGACGGCGCGCCTTTTGGCCGAGTACTGCGGGGTTTCTTACGACGAGCTCGGCTACTGGGTGGCGGGGATCAACCACCAGGCCTGGTTCCTCACCCTCGAGCACCGTGGCGCCGACTTGTACCCGCGCCTGCGCTTACAGCTCGACAACCGGGAGGCGCTCGCCTTGGAGCCTGTGCGTTTCGAGCTCATGCGCCGCTTTGGTTACTTCGTGACCGAGTCCAGTGGCCATGCCTCCGAGTACCTGCCTTATTTCCGCAAGCGGCCCGACCTGCTGGCCTCGCTGATCGAGACATTCGAGTCCGCAGGCTCGGACTACTCGGCGTGGTTCGGCTACGGCCACACCGGTGGCGACGTCGCCGCCAGGCGACTCGAAGAGCCGGCCTACGAGCAGGAGGTCGCCCGCCAGATCGCAGGCACCGAGCCCATCGAGCTGCGGAGATCGGACGAGTACGGCGCCCTCATCATCAATGCCGAGCAGACCGGCACTCTTCTTCGGATCAACGGCAACGTGCCCAACGACGACCTCGTCACCAACTTGCCTGCCGGGGCGTGCGTCGAGGTCCCGTGCCTTGTGGACCGTGGGGGAGTGCACCCCTGTGTCGTGGGGGCCCTGCCCCCACAGCTTGCCGCCTTGAACCGGAGCAACATCGCCGTGCAGGAGCTCGTCGTAAAGGGCCACCTCGAACGAGACAAGGAGGCCATCTACCAGGCAGTGGCCGTCGATCCGCTCACCGCCGCGGTCTGTTCTCTGGACGAGATATGGAAACTGACCGACGACATGTTCGCGGCGAACGAGCGCTGGTTGACCCAGTTCGCATAGCGACGGCCGACCGCCGGTGGAAGCGTTCGGATCGCGCGACTCAGGTTGCCGTCGGTTGGGTTGCCTTTGGGCCCCGTTGCCACTTGCCGCCGAGGTCGCGACGTTGCAGCGTAGACACCGCCGTGCCGAGTGCTCGAGGTGACGTCCAGCCGATCGCGCTTGTCGCGACCCGAGGTGCCGGACGTACATTGACCAAAGGAGGTAGACCATGAACTATCGAAACCTGGGTAAGACCGGTCTCCAGGTGTCCGAACTCGGTTACGGAGCCTGGGGGATCGGAAAGACCATGTGGCTCGGCGCTGACGACGAGGAGTCGTTGCGGTCGCTGCACAGGGCCTTCGACCAAGGTGTGAACTTCGTCGACACTGCCCTCGGCTACGGGGACGGCCACAGCGAGAAGCTGGTCGGCCGCGCGGTACGAGAGGCAAGGGGGGCCGTTCATGTTGCCTCGAAGGTGCCCCCAAAGAACCTGAGGTGGCCCGCCCCCCGAGGAGTGTCCGCTGGCGAGGCCTTTCCTGCGGAGTGGGTCGTGGAGTGCACCGAACAAAGCCTGGCGAACCTTGGGCTCGAGACGATCGACGTGCAGCAGTTCCACGTCTGGTCCGACGAATGGGTCGGGCAAGGCGACTGGATGGACGCGATCGAGCTCCTCCGTTCGCAGGGCAAGATCCGCTATTTCGGAATTTCCGTTAACGACCACCAACCAGCCAACGCGTTGGCACTCGTGAACTCAGGGATCGTCGACACTGTGCAGGTCATCTACAACCTCTTCGACCAGAGCCCCGAGGACGAGTTGTTCCCCGCGGTAGTCGCCCAGAACGTCGGTGTCATAGTCCGAGTGCCCTTTGACGAGGGGGCGTTGACGGGCAAGGTCAACCCTGAGACGACGTTCCCCAAAGGTGACTGGCGCAACAGCTATTTCGGCGGCAATCGCAAGGAGCAGGTCTGGGAACGCGTCCAGGCCATCACGCGAGACCTGGGTGTCCCAGTCGACCGCCTTCCCGAAATAGCGCTGCGGTACTGCCTTTCGCAGCCTGCGACCTCGACGGTCATAGCCGGCATGCGTTCGCTGCGCAACGTCGACGCCAACGTCCGCGCAGCCGAGCTTGGTCCCTTGTCGGCCAAGGAGCTCGAAGTCCTTCGCCGCCACCGTTGGGTGAGGAACTTCTACCAGGCCTGACAAGTCTCGCCGGCGTGCCAAGGGAACGCGCGCAGCCCAGGAGACCCGGCTCCGTGACTCCGCCCCAACCGACTTACGAGCACGGTGGCGATACCGGACGACGAGAGAGGAAGCACGCTGGCTCTGACGCCGGTAGGTAGTTCTCGTCCCCGCTCCGGAACTTGCATTCGGGCGGGTGTTCAACGAATGAGCAGGTCAACGACCGTGAACTTCCTGCCCTCAAAGCAGGCGCGCTGCCAAGCTGAGCCACTGCGGTCGCTTCGTGGCGCGACTCCGCGGTCGTGGAGGCACAAGGCCGCTCCCTCTTGTGGTCCTCAGGGACGGGTGGCGGGCGGCACCGCGTGCGCCCGGTAGAGTACGACCGACCTATGCGTTCTACTTCTGAGGCCCTCGAGGGCAACCGAGTCAAGCTCACCGTCGAGGTCGACGAGGAGGAACTCAAAGGCGCTGTCGACGAGACCATTCGCCGCCTGCAGAAGGAGGTTGCCGTTCCCGGCTTCCGTCCGGGAAAGGTGCCCCGTAGGCTCTTGGAGGTCCGCCTCGGTGCTCAAGCCATCAGGGCCGAGGTGATCCGTCACGCGCTCCCGGACTACTACGCCCAGGCCGTCGAAGAGGCCGACATCGACACGATCGCGGCCCCGGAGATCGACATCACGTCCGGTGAGGACGCAGGAGCTCTGGCCTTCGACGCCGTTGTGGAGGTGCGGCCGAAGGTGTCGATCGCCGGTTACGAGGGCCTCGTCGTGACGATCCCGTCCCTTGAGCCGACCGAGGCCGAGATCGCCGCGCGGCTCGACAGGCTCCGGGAACAATTCGCCCAGCTCAGCGAGGTGGAACGGCCGGCTCGAGATGGCGATCTCGTCACGGTCGACGTGCATGGTGTCCGCGACGGCGAGGCTGCCGATGGACTGAGTGCCGACGACTTCGTGTACGAGGTCGGCACAGGCGGCATCGCCGAAGGTGTGGACGAGGAACTGCGCGGCAAGAAGGCCGGCGACATCGTCGAGATCGACGCTCCGAAGCTGCAGGGAGGTGCCGGCAAGCTGCGGATCCTCGTGAAGCAGGTGCGCGAGAAAGTGCTGCCCGAGGCGAACGACGAGTGGGCCTCGGATGCGTCGGAGTTCGACACGCTCGAGGAGCTGCGCTCCCACCTGGCGACCGGTCTCATCAGCTTGAAGAAGCTGGAGGCCCGCCTCATTCTGCGCGAACGTGCGGTCGATGCTCTCACAGATCTCGTCTCCGAGGAGATGCCCGCGACTCTCGTCGCAGCTGAGGCAGAGCGAGCCCGCGAGGCCCTCGCTCGACGTCTCGCGGAACGCGGCCTGACGATCGATCAGTACCTCGAGGTGTCGGGCCAGGACCCCAACGAGCTCGAGGCCGAGTTCGATCGCCAGGCGATCTCTCAGGTCCGGGCCGATCTGGCTCTGCGGGCACTCGCGGACGCCGAGGGGCTCGTCGTCGTCGACCAAGAGCTCGCTGCTCAGGTCGAACGTCTCGCGTCCCAGACGAACCAGGACGCTCGAGGCCTCGCGACCCGCCTCGCCAGGACCGGTGGTCTAGAGCAGCTACGCTCAGATGTGAGGAACGAGAAGGCGGTCGCATGGCTGGTCAACTCCATCGACATTGTCGATGAGCAAGGGGCCCCGATGGATCGGACTTTGCTCCTCGAAGCAGCCGGCTCCGAGGAAGAGACTGCGGTTGGTGCCGACGCCGAGGTGACAGGCGGGGATGTCGAGGCCGCCGACGAGGGTGCGGCCGGCTCGGTAGTGGGCAAGGAGGGCTGAGAGTTGACCGCGCACGACTATCTCGTCCCCACGGTGGTCGAACAGTCGCCGAGAGGTGAACGTGCCTACGACCTCTTTTCCAGACTGCTTCGCGAGAGGATCATCTTCATCGGCACTCCGATCGACGACACGATCGCCAACCTGGTGTGCGCCCAGATGTTGTTTCTCGAATCTGAGGATCCCGAGAAGGACATCAACATCTACATCAACTCGCCCGGCGGCGATATCACCGCGCTGTTCGCGATTTACGACACACTTAAGTACGTGCGACCCGACAAGTCGACCTTCTGCTTCGGGCAGGCCGCGTCGGCGGCAGCAGTGCTGCTCGCCGCAGGCACCAAGGGCAAGAGGTTCGCGCTGCCACATGCCCGGATCCTGCTCCATCAGCCCTACGGTGGGGGAGGTGGGCAGGCGAGCGACATCGAGCTGCAGGCCAAGGAGATCCTCAGGATGCGGGATCTCTTGAACCAGATGCTCGCCAACGACACGGGTCAGTCGGCTGAACGGCTCCAGAAGGACACCGACAGGGACTTCATAATGGATGCCGAGGAAGCCAAGGCATACGGCATCATCGACGAAGTCATCACCAACAGGGAGGCCGTCGGCATCGCGGCGACCATCGGCGCAGCCTGAGCTACGGGAGACGATGTGGCCAAGTTCGGGGACGGTGGAGAACTAGTCAAGTGCAGCTTCTGCGGCAAGTCGCAGAAGCAGGTCAAGAAACTGATCGCCGGACCGGGCGTCTACATCTGCGACGAGTGCATCGAGCTTTGCAACGACATCATCGAAGAGGAGCTGTCCGAGCCGACAGAGGTCCGCTTCGAGGACCTTCCCAAGCCGAGGGAGATCTTCGACTTCCTCAACGACTACGTGGTCGGTCAGGAGCAGGCCAAGAAGATCCTCTCCGTCGCGGTGTACAACCACTACAAGCGCGTGCAGGCCGGCATTTATCGCGACGGCGACGTCGAGATCGCCAAGTCCAACATCCTCCTTCTCGGCCCGACCGGTTGCGGCAAGACCCTCTTGGCTCAGACCCTGGCCCGCATGCTCAACGTCCCCTTCGCGATCGCCGACGCGACTGCGCTCACCGAAGCAGGCTACGTAGGCGAGGACGTGGAGAACATCCTGCTCAAGCTGATCCAGGCCGCAGACTATGACGTCAAGAAGGCCGAGACCGGGATCATCTACATCGACGAGATCGACAAGATCGCTCGCAAGAGCGAGAACCCCTCGATCACGCGGGACGTCTCGGGTGAAGGTGTGCAGCAGGCGCTGCTCAAGATCCTCGAGGGCACGACGGCCTCGGTCCCGCCCCAGGGCGGCCGGAAGCATCCCCACCAGGAGTTCATCCAGATCGACACGACGAACATCCTGTTCGTGTGCGGCGGGGCCTTCGCCGGCTTGGACAAGATCATCGAGAACCGCATCGGCCGTGCCGGCATCGGCTTCCGGGCGGACGTGCGTCATTCCAAGCACCGCGAGGAGGGCGAGGTCCTCATGCAGGTCCTCCCCGAGGACCTGCTCAAGTTCGGCCTCATCCCCGAGTTCGTCGGTCGCCTCCCGGTCATCGGGGCGGTACGCAGCCTTGACGAGGAGGCGCTCGTCCGCATTCTGGTCGAACCCAAGAATGCCCTGGTGAAGCAGTTCCGCCGCGTGTTCGAGCTCGACAACGTCGAGCTGGAGCTGACCGACGACGCCCTGGAAGCCGTCGCCCAGCAGGCGATGTTGCGGGGCACGGGTGCGCGGGGCCTGCGAGCCATCCTCGAGGAGGTCCTTCTCGAGGTCATGTACGACCTCCCGAGCCGTGAGGACATCGGCCGGTGCGTGGTCGACAAGTCCGTCGTGCTGCAACGGGTCGCGCCGAGCCTGGTCCCCCGTGCCAGCGGCCAGGAGAAGACCGAGCGCCCCCGCCGCGCGGCTTCCTGAACCGTCGCCCTGGGATCCCCGGCCCTGGCGAGGCGTGTCCCAGTCTGACCACCAGTTCGGACTCCCCGCCGAACCCCCCTTGCTCCCTTTGCCTGGCGCGGGGGCTCCATCTTTCGGCGAGACGCTGGCCTGGCTCGACCGCCACGTCAATCTCGAGGCGATCGAATCGGGCCGCGCCGGGCGCCTGGGACTGCCCAGCCTCGAACGCATAAGCGCGCTCGTAGACGCGCTCGGCGACCCGCAGGCGACCTACCCCATCGTCCATATCACCGGCACGAACGGCAAGGGATCGACGACACGGATGACCGCCGCGATCCTCCAGGCTTGCGGGCTGTCGGTCGGCACGTACATGAGCCCGCACCTGGAGCGGATCAACGAGAGACTTCAATTCGGCGGCGCCGAGATCACCGACGATTCGTTCGTGAGCGTGCTCGGGACGGTGGCCGAGATAGAACGTTTCTTGGGCATCCGGGCGACCTGGTTCGAGCTCGTGACTGCGGCCGCGTACGCCTGGTTCGCCGACATGGCCGCAGAGGCCGTCGTGGTGGAGGTCGGCCTCGGGGGTCGTTTCGACGCGACGAACGTCGGCCACGCCGACGTGGCGGTGGTGACGAACGTCGAGCTCGACCACACTCAGATCCTCGGGACGACGCGGGAGTCGATCGCGGCCGAGAAGGCCGGGATAATAAAGAGCGGTTCGCTTCTCGTCCTGGGTGACGAGGACCCGGTCGTGTCCGCGATCTTCGAGGCCGAAGCCGAAACAGTCGGGGCGCGGGCGATCTGGCGTCGGGGCACGGAATTCGGCTGTAGCTCCAATCGGCTCGCCGTGGGGGGGCGCCTGATCGACCTCTGGACGCCTCTAGGGCGGTTCTCCGACGTGCACCTGCCCCTTCACGGCGCGCACCAGGCCGACAACGCCGCTTGCGCCGTCGCCGCCGCACAGGCGTTTCTCGGGACGACGATCGAAGAGGACATCGTGTGCGACGCGCTCGGCGCGGTCAGGGTTCCCGGGCGTCTCGAGGTCGTGGGGCGCCATCCGCTCGTGGTTCTCGACGGGGCTCACAATCCGGCCGGGGCCGCCTCGGCCGGCTGGGCTTTGAAGGAGGACTTCGCCGGCGCGCAACGGGTGATCGTGGTGATGGGGTGCCTTCGCGGCCGCGATCCCGGAGAGCTCCTGTCCGCGCTCGGACCCGAACGCATCGCGGCGGTCGTGGCATGTCGACCCCCTTCTCCACGAGCACAGGAGCCCGCGAGCGTCGTCGAAGCGGCGCAAGCCCTGGGCCTCGTGGCCGAGGAGTCCGGGACGACCGCCGAGGCGGTGGACCGAGCCCTCGAGCTTGCAGGCCACGACGACCTCGTGTTGGTGACGGGCTCTCTCTACGTAGTAGGTGCGGCTCGCACTGCATTGTCCTGACCGGTCCGGTGCCTTTCCCGGTCGCAGATTGCCCGGTCGCCCCCCGGGCGATTAGGGTCGCCGCCCGTGGAGCGCACCCTTGTCATCTGCAAGCCCGACGCTGTCGAGCGCGGCCTCATCGGGGAGATCATCAGCCGTCTCGAACGCAAGGGCCTTCGTATCGTGGCCGCCGACCTGCGTACCATCGACGGCGGGACCGCGGCCCGGCATTACGCGGAGCACGTCGACAAGCCTTTTTACGGCGACCTGGTCGAGTTCATCGGGCGCGGCCCGGCGATGGTGATGGTCGTGGCCGGCCCGCCCGGGACGTGGCAGGTCGTGCGGACACTGATGGGACCCACCAATCCCGCCGACGCACCCCCCGGCACGATACGGGGGGACCTTGCGACGGAGATGACCGAGAACCTCATCCACGGATCCGACGGCCCGGAGTCGGCCGCGCGAGAGATCGAGATCTTCTTCCCAGGACTCGCCTTCGGCTGATTCCCGGTGCGCGGGCTCCCGCGCGGGCGCGGCGGGGCCGGAGTGAAAGGAAGTGGGGATGAGCGGCGTCCAAGACTTTCGCCGCCGGCCGTACAAGGGCGGTTCTTCGAACCACCTGGCGCGTGTGCTGAACCGCGTTGCGGCTTGGCTTCACTAGGCCGGCATCTGGCCGCAGCGTTGCGTGACGCTGGAAGCGTGCGTTTCGACGAAGCGGCCGCGCGTCAAGTTCCGTCGCGTGATCGCTGATCGCGAGGGCGAGTGTCGCCTCGCGTCAATGAGCGATCGCGCCGGCACCCCTACGGCACGGACCGACTGACCACTCGGCCGTTCTCGATCACATCGATCTCGTCGAAACAGGCAAGTTCGTCGAGCCGGTGGGTGACGTAAAGGAGGCTCTTGCCGGCCGTGATGGTGAAGACGTCGCTGAGCAGTCGTTCGGCCGTCGCCTCGTCCAATCCCGAGGTCGGCTCGTCGAGGACGAGGATCGGCGTCCGGGCCAACAGCGCCCGGGCGAGCGCGAGACGTTGGCGCTGGCCTCCGGAGAGCTGGGCACCCTGCTCGCCGACCTTGGTGTCGAGGCCGTCGGGCAGCGAGTCGATCCAATCCCCGAGCTGTGCGGCCCGGGCCGCCTCGGTGATCTCGGCTAGATCGGCGTCGGGCCGGGCGAGCGCGATGTTCCCCCGGATTGTCGTGTTGAAAAGGTGTGTGTCCTGGGCGACCCAGGCGATCATGCGGCGGGGCGTCTCTTGACAGAGACGGTCCAACGGGACTCCCCCAAGTGTGGCCTCGCCGCCCTGCAAAGCCCAAAAGCGCAACAGCGCGTTCACGACGCTGCTCTTGCCTGCGCCGCTCGGCCCGACGAGGGCCACACGTCTCATCGCCGGTACCGACACGGTGAGGCCGTCGAGGGCCCACGGGTGGTCCGGCCCGTAGCGGAGCCTGGCGTCCTTCAGGACGATGTCGCTCTCGGTGGGCTCGGCCACGGGGTCCGCGGGGTCATGAACCGGTGTCGGGAGATCGGCGATCGCGAGCACGCGCCGCGCGGCGGCGAGGTGGTGCGACAGCCTCGAGGTCGCATCGGCCACCGGCTGCACGACCTCGAAGGCGCCCAGTGCCACCAGTGGAAGGACGGCCAGCATGTAACCGGGGAGCCGGCCCTTGCCGACGGCCGGGATCGCGACCGCCAACAGGACGATGACGGCGATGCCGGTGAAGCCGACGGCAAGGGCGGACGCTGCGCCCGCCGTCCACGAGCGACGGCGTGCGAGACCGACGAGCGCCTCGTCATCGGCCAGGGCCCGCTCGAGGTACTCCTCGTCGCGTCCGAAAGCCACGAGGTCCGCCGCTCCCCTGAGGAGCTCGACGACGTCGGCTGAGAGCTCGCCCTTGAGCGCCGCCTCCCTCGCCCCGCTCCGTCGCTGGCGCCTCCAGGCCACCGCTGAGGTGAGACAGAGGGCAGCAGCGAGGCAGCCTGCGAGCACGAGACCGCCGGCAGGCAGGATGATCGCCACCAGCCCGATAGCAAATACGGAGCTGACGACCGCCACCAGCAACGGCGAGACGCCTTGCAGAGCCAGGTCCTGGAGGGAGTCCACGTCGGCCGTCGCCCGGGAGAGCATGTCACCGCTTCGCCACTGACCGAGCGCCGCGGGAGTCCGCGGCTCGACCTCGTCGTAGAGCCACAGCCGCAGGCGCCCGATGGCCCGCAATGCCGAGTCGTGACTGAAGAGCCGTTCGCCGTAGCGCAGGGGCCCGCGGCCGATGGCGAGGATCTGCACGCCGGCCATCAGCACCGTCAAGGTGTAAAGAGGCGGCCGGAGAGCCGCCTTGTCGATGAGCGCGCCCGAGCAAGCCATGAGGGCGACCGTGCTCATGGCGGCGGCGGCCCCGAGAGCGACCGAGAGCAGGAAGCGTCCCCTCGGTGGGGCGGCTATGGCGAGCAGTGCCCTCAGCGTGGCCACCGCAGAGTGACGCCGGGCGTCGGAGAGGCTCACGGTCTCGCCCCGATCGGCTCGCATACAGGCATGTCGGCCTTGTCGACCCGAAGGAGCCGACCGCCGACGAGGGCGAGAGTGCGATCCACGCGCCCGACAAGGCCGAGGCGGTGGGCGGCGACGATCACGGTCCGGTTTTCGAGCCACGGACCCAGTGTCTCCGCGAGTGACAGCTCGCGGCCGGCATCGAGATGGGCCGTCGGCTCGTCCAGGAGCACGAGGGGAGCGTCTCGCAAGATGGCGCGTGCAATGGCGATGCGCTGGCGCTCTCCGGCGCTCAGCGTCAGGCCTCCCTCGCCGACCAGGGTCCCAAGACCGCGTGGCAGTCGTTCGAGAACCCCTGACAGGCCGGACTGCTCTATCGAGCGAGCGAGATCTCTGTCACCGGCCCGGGTGTCGGCCAGGCGAAGATTGTCGGCGATGGTCCCGCGGATGAGGTAGGGCCGCTGCGACACCCATGCGATCTGCTGTCGCCACTCGCGAAGAGGGAGCTCGCCCAGCTCGACGCCGCCCACGGTGAGCTTGCCTGCGACGGGGATGACGAAGCCGAGGAGGACAGCGAGCAGGGTGGACTTGCCTGCCCCGGACTCACCGGTCACCGCGACGTGCTCGCCGAAGGCGACCTCCAGGTCGAGGCCGTCGAGAACCGGGGCCACCCGGGCGGCGTAAGAGACCCGCAGATCGGAAAGCCTGAGCGTGCTGCGGGCGAGCGCGGTCAGGTAAGGCTCGACCGCCGCGCCGAACCCAGCGGCTTGCCGGCCTGTCAGGGTCCCGGCCTGGGCTCGAACAGGTGCAACCGGCACCGGCTCGTCCAGGATGTCCAGTATCCGGTCGGCTGCCGCCTGACCTGCGGTGCTGGCGTGGAACTCGGAGGCGGCGCGTCGCAGAGGCAGGTAAACCTCAGGCGCCAGCACCAGGACAGCAAGGCCGACCGCGAGGTGCAGCGAGCCGTCGAGCAACCGCAGCCCCAGGAACAGCGCCACGAGCGCCGTGCCCACCGCGGCGAGCACTTCGAGGGCCAGTGCCGAGAGGAAGGCGAGCCGCAGCGTGCTCATCGTCGTGACCCTGAAATCCTCGGCGGCCTTTTCGAGCGTCCTACGGCCGTCGCGCGCGCGGTTGAAGGCGCGCAAGGTGGGTAGTCCCTGGAGCAGGTCGTAGAAGGCGGCCGCCAAGCCGGAAAGGCGGTTCCACTGGCGTTGGGCGTGGCGCTTGGCCTCCATGCCGAGCAGAACCATGAACAGTGGGATCACCGACACGGTCACTGCGAGGATGAGAAACGAGAGCCAGTCGGACCACAGCACCCACGCCAGCAGGATCGGCGGTGCGATGGCGGCCACGACTGCGGTAGGCAGGTAACGGGCGAAGTAGACCTCGAGGGCTTCGACACCCTGTGTCGCCACCGAGACGAGCTCACCGGTGCGTTCACCGGACAACCAGGAAGGTCCGAGCGCAACCGCCCGCGACAGCAGCTGCCTGCGCAGCGTCGAGGTCACGCTCGCCGAGGTGCGGTGCGCCGCCAGCTCGCCGAGCCATGCCAACGCCGCCCGGGTCGCGAACGCGCCGGCAAGACCGGCGAGCAAAGGGACCAGGTGGCCGACAGGGCGGTGCTCGAGGAATGCGCGCTGGACCACCAAACCGATGAGGACGGCCTGGACGACCAGGCACAGGGTGGAAGCGACACCGACGGCGACGGCCGCCGCGAGGTAGCGGCGCGTCAACGCGGTCTTGCGGGCCAAGCGAGAATCGATGAGCCCCCCCAGGCGTCCCTTGCGCGTAGTCAGCTCGTGCTGCTCTCGGTGAGCGGGGGCGCCTCGAGGTCTGCCCCCGCGCCGGGCGCCACCGAACCGGCTTCGCCTTCAGCGGGACCACCGGGCGCTCCAGCAACGGGCGCCACGGGCCCTGGCTGCGCCGGCCGGCTCAGCCTGCCACGGAAGACCCAGTAGGACCACCCCTGGTAGACGAGCACGAGCGGCGTGAAGATGAGCGCCACGATTGTCATGACCTTCAGCGTGTAGGGCGCGGAGGCGGAGTTGCCGATCGTGAGGTCGTACGCCGGCGAGATGCTCGAGACCATGAGCCTCGGGTACAAGTTCAAGAAGATCGTGGCGACGAGGCAGACCAGGCCGACCGCCGTTGCGACGAAGGCCCAGCCGTCCAGGTGCTCCCGCAAGAGCCACCCGACGACGGCGATGCAGGCGATGGCGAGGATCGGGACGATCGGCGGAACGAGCCCGGTGTCGTGGACGTTGCGGGCGTTCACGTAGGTCCACGCCAAGAAGGCCACGATGGCCGCAGTGGCGGCCGGCGCGAGGACCTTCGCGGCACGGGACGTCCGCGCCCTCAGTTCGTCGGTGGTCTTCAGCGAGGCGAAGACCGCGCCGTGGAGTGTGAACAGGAGCAGCGTTGTGACCCCGCCGAGCAGCGAGTAGGGATTGAGGAGGTTGAAGAACGAACCGAGGTAGGTGAAGTTGGCGCCGATGGGCACGCCCCGCAGGATGTTGGCGAAGGCGACTCCCCACAAGAGGGCCGGTACCAGGCTGCCCCAGAAGATCGCGTGATCCCAAGCCACGCGCCAGGCAGGCAGGGTGCGCTTTGCACGGAACTCGAATGCCACGCCACGGAAGATGAGCGCCGCCAGGATCAAGAACAGCGGGAGGTAGAACCCGCTGAAGAGCGTCGCGTACCAGTTCGGGAATGCAGCGAAGGTGGCGCCGCCGGCCACGAGCAGCCAGACCTCGTTGCCGTCCCAGACCGGGCCGATCGTGTTGATCAGCACCCGCCGGTCGAGGTCGTCCCGGGCCACGATCCCGAGCATGATGCCGACGCCGAAGTCGAACCCCTCCAGCACGAAGTAGCCAGACCACAAGATGGCGATGACGATGAACCAGAACACCTCGAAGCCGGTGTGGGGCGAATGGACGCTGGCGAGGATGAGGGCCACCGATCTTCCTTTCCTCAGTAGACGAGAGCCGGCACCCGGTCGTCACCGGGCTCAAGTTCGTCGTCTTGCTCTTCGGTCCCGCCATCGCCACGGGCAAAGCGGGCCATGAGCCCGAAGTCGATCGCGGCCAGCAGGCTGTAAATGGCGGTGAAACCGACAAGCGTCGTCACGACGTAGCCCGTGCCTATGTGCGAGACGGCTTGGGAGGTCTTCAAGAGTCCGTAGACGACCCATGGCTGGCGGCCCATCTCGGTGAAGATCCAACCCGTCGTGTTGGCGATGAACGGGAGCGCTATGGCAAAGACCGAGACCTTGAGGAACCAGGCCGACCGTTCCAGTCGCCGCCGGCGCATCAGCCACAGGCCCGCAGCCAACAACAGGAGCATGAGGATCCCGCAGCCGACCATGATCCGGAAGGTCCAGTAGGTGACCCACAAGATGGGCTTGTAGTTCCCCGGGCCGTACTTCGCCACCTCCTTGGCTTGGATCTGGTTGATGCCCTGCACCGCTCCGTCCCAGTTGTTGTCCGCCAGCACAGAGAGCATGTGGGGGAGCCGGATCTGGAAGATCGGGTTGCCCGAGAGGTCGCCGATGGTGAGCAGCGAGAAGCTGGCACCGTTCTGCGTGTTGTAAATGGCCTCTGCGGCGGCCATCTTCATGGGCTGCTGGCGCTCCATGATCCTTGCCTGGTTGTCGCCGAAGAACATCGTGGCGACGATGGCGACCGCTCCTATGACGACGGCCAGCTGGGCCGAGGTGTGGAACACCGGTCGCGGCGCACGCCCGGCCCTCCGGTCCTTCAAAAGGTGCCACGCGCTCACGCCCAAGATGAGCATGGTCGAGGTCACGAGCGCCGAGAACAATACGTGCAGGAACGAGCCGATCAGCGTGCTGTTGGTCATGACCGCCCAGAAGTTGGTCATGACGGCGCGGTTGCCGACGACTTTGTAACCGACGGGGTGCTGCATCCAGGCGTTCGCCGCCAGGATGAAAAGGGCGGACAGCATCGTGCCGATGCTGACCAGCCAGATCGAGGCCAGGTGGACACGCGCCGAGACCCGGCCTTTCCCGAATATCCAGACCCCGAGGAACGTCGACTCCAAGAAGAAGGCCAGCAGCGCCTCGACCGCCAGCGGGGCACCGAACACGCTGCCCACGTAACGCGAATAGAGGGACCAGTTCATGCCGAACTGGAATTCCTGGACGATCCCGGTGACGACCCCGACGGCGAAGTTGATCAGGAACAGGCGCCGCCAAAATCGGGTCATGCCGTCCCACTTGTCGTGTTTCTCCGCGTCCGCACGCGTCCGGTAGGCCGCCGTCTGCATGATCGCCAGCAGGAGGGCGAGGCCGATGGTGAGCGGGACGAACAAGAAGTGGAAGACGGTCGTGATCCCGAACTGCCAGCGCGAAAGATCAAGCGTCATTGCAATGATGAAAGCTTCCGGACACGGCCAGCGTTAGGGCCGAAGGTCCCGTCGCCGCCGCCGTCGGGCGGTAGCCTCGTCCGCCCGGGGCCGAGTCCCGTCGGTGCTACGAGCCACATTGGGCCAGGCAGCGGCCGGACTACCGTGCTCCGGGTCCTCGCCGCTCTTGTGACCTGGGCACGCATCCCCTAGCCTGGTGCCGCAACCCCGCCTAGCCCAGGAGCACTTGTATGTCTGAGAGCAGGTTCTCCTTCATCGGCCGTGACATGGCCGTTGACCTCGGCACCGCGAACACGCTCGTCTACGTCCGCGGTCGCGGGATCGTGCTCAACGAGCCGTCCGTCGTCGCGATCAACGTCAAGGACGGCCACCCGCTCGCGGTCGGTGTCGAGGCCAAGCGGATGATCGGCAGGACCCCGAGCAACATCCAGGCGATCCGGCCCCTGAAGGACGGCGTGATCGCCGACTTCGAGATCTGCGAGATGATGCTGCGCTACTTCATCCGCCGTGTTCACCCCCATCGTTTCTCCAAGCCGCGCATGGTGATCTGTGTGCCGTCGGGTATCACCGGGGTCGAGAAGCGAGCCGTGCAGGAGGCCGCCGAGTACGCCGGCGCCCGCAAGGCGTACATCATCGAGGAACCGATGGCGGCCGCGATCGGTGCCGGCCTGCCCATCCACGAGCCGACCGGCAACATGGTCGTCGACATCGGTGGCGGCACGACAGAGGTCGCGGTGATATCGCTCGGTGGCATCGTCGTCAGCCAGTCGATCCGGATCGGCGGGGACGAGCTCGATGAGGCGATCATCTCGTTCGTCAAGAAGGAGTACAGCCTGGCCCTCGGCGAGCGGACGGCCGAGGAGATCAAGATCGCGCTCGGGTCGGCTTATGAGCTCGAGGAAGAGCTCCACGCCGAGATACGCGGCCGCGATCTCGTGACCGGCCTCCCGAAGACCGTCGTGACGACGACCGAGGAGATCCGCAGAGCCATCGAAGAGCCGGTGTCGGCGATCGTCGACGCCGTCAAGGTCACCCTCGACCGCACCCCGCCCGAGCTGGCGGCGGACATCATGGAACAAGGCATCGTGCTTACGGGCGGCGGAGCGCTCCTGCACGGGCTCGACAGCAGGCTCCAGGCGGAGACGCACATGCCGATCGTCGTGGCTCCCGACCCCCTCAACTGCGTTGCGCTCGGCAGCGGCATGTGCCTCGAGGAGTTCGAAGCCCTTAAGCAGGTCCTCATCTCCTCGACCAACCGCTGACCTTCGGGGTCGCGGTGGCCGCCTCTCGCCGCAACACCAGCCAGCGTCTCACGCTGGTCATCTTGCTCCTCGCCTCGATCACGGTGATCACCGTCGCCTACAAGGGCGAGGCACGGCGCGCGATCAGCTCGGTGAGAAACGGCGCAGCAGACGCGATCGCACCGGTCCAGCGCGGCGTCGCGGCCGTCCTCCACCCGATCGGCAACTTGTTCGCCGGGATGGCGGACTACGGCGGCGCCCTCGGCGAGAACCAGCGGCTCCAGCTCGAGGTCGGCCAGCTCCGTCGTCAGCTCATCGAGGCCGGGCAGGCTCAACAGCAGCTCGACCAGCTGCGCTTGGACCAGAACCTTCCGTTCGCGGACGGGATCCCCGAGGTGCTGGGCGAGGTGATCTCCTCCCCCTCGTCCAATTTCGATCTCACGATCGAGATCGACCGCGGCACCTCCGACGGCGTCGGCGCGGGGATGCCGGTCGTGTCCGGTGCCGGGCTGGTCGGCTCGGTGATCTCGGCCGGCCGGCACACGGCGATCGTCCAGTTGCTGACCGATCCGAGATCTGAGGTCGGTGTCCGGTTCGGGACGGGCAACGTGGCCGTGGCCGTCGGTCAGGGCGAAGGTGATCCCCTGCAATTGCAATATGTGTCCGAGACGAGCGCCACGAGCCGCGGCGCGGCCGTGGTCACCAGCGGGCTCGACGTCGCCGCCTACCCCTCGGGCATCCCGGTGGGTACCGTGTCCTCGGTGCATCACGCGGGTGGGTCGCTCACGTCCCAGGTTCTCGTGACACCGCTGGTCAACCTGCTGGTCCTCCAGTACGTCGCAGTGCTCCAGTGGTTCCCACCGGCGTGAGGGCAGCCCCAGCAGAGCTCGGGGGCGGGTCGGCCGATCCGAGAACGCAGGCGTCGCCATGACGTTGCCTACTTGGGGTCGTGTCGCGGTCGTCGCCCTGGCGGCGGTGTTCGTCCAGGTCTGCGTTCTCAACCAGATCGTGATCGGTGGCGCGCATCCTGACTTGTTCCTGCTGTTGGCGATCTCTGCCGGCCTTGTGGCCGGGCCCCAGCGCGGGGCCGTGATCGGTTTCACGCTCGGGCTCGTCGCCGATGTCTTCGTGCAGACGCCTTATGGCCTGTCCTCACTGTGCTATGTGCTGGTGGCCTTCGCCGTCGGCCTGGCGGCCGGCACCGTGGCGGCGCGGCCGACGCTCGGGTTCCAAGCCGCCACGGCGCTGCTCGGCGGTGTGGGGGGGACATTGCTCTTCGCTGGGCTCGGGTCCCTCATCGGTCAGCCGAGCGTGCCGCGTCACCAGCTCGTGGTCATCACGGTGGTCGTTGCCGCCGGCTGCGTGCTGCTCGCCAACCTCGCGTACCGATTGCTCGAGTGGACCGTCTCGGTCGCGCCAGGGGCCCACCACGATGCGGGCACGTTCGCAAGCGGGAGTGCTAGGTGAGCGCCTCGGGCAAGGGTGGTCCTGAGCCACCGGACCGGCCCCGCGACCCCCGCAGGTCCCGAGACCCCGCTTCCGCCCGCGTGCCCAGGGGTGTGCAGGCCCCCTACTTCCCGGCGGACGAGGAAGGTGAGCGTCACCGGACGAGGATCGTGAGCTCGAGCCCGCTGAAGCGCCTCGAAGACGAGGAACGCGAGCAGCAGCGCCGCCTGGAGAGCGCGCGTTTCGGCCTGCGGCTCACGATCATGGGCCTGATCGTGCTGGTCGCCTTCTCGGCTGTGGTCGTCCGGCTCTGGTCGCTCCAGGTCCTGCACAGCTCGCACTATCGCAACGCCGCTCTCGTCTTCCAACAGCAGACGGTTCCGATCACTCCGGCGCGGGGCCTGATAATCGCCCGCGGAGGGCAGGTTCTCGTGGGCGACCAGGTGCTCCCGGTGGTCACACTCAGCCGCTCCGAGGCCACCCAGGTCGTCATCGGACGTCTGGCCGCGCTGCTCGGTGAGAGCGTCCCGGACGTCGACACTGCGCTCGCGAATCCGCAGGCGAGCCCCTATCAGCCGGTCCCGATAGCGATCGGGGTCCCGCAGTCGACAATCGTCTACCTGTCCGAGCACAAGGCCATGTTCTCCGGAGTCTCGGTCAACTTCACCGCCGAACGGACCTACCCCCAGGGCGACACCGCGGCGCAAGTGCTCGGTTACACCGGTGACATCGACGAGGCTGAGCTCCACTCGCTGGCGAAGTACGGCTACAGCTCCAACGACGTGGTCGGTCAGTCCGGTGTCGAGGCGACCGACGAGCTGTGGCTGCGGGGCCGGCCCGGATCGGAGGTCATCAAGGTCGACGCCTCAGGCAACCCCGTAGGAACGGTGAAGACCGTGCCCCCGGTCAGCGGCGACGACGTAGTGCTGAACATCGACCTCAATCTGCAACAGGTAGTCGAGCGTTCTCTGACCGACCAGATCGGGAAGTTGCAGGCGAGCGGCCTGCCTGCCGATTCCGGCGCGGCCGTCGTGCTCGACCCCGAGACCGGAGCCGTGCTCGCGATGGCGTCGGTACCCACCTACGACCCTTCCTGGTGGGTGGGGGGCATCTCATACCAGCACTATCAGCTCTTGACGAGCCAGAGCGACCATGACCCGCTGCTCAATCGCGCAATCCAGGGCCTCTGGGCCCCCGGTTCCACGTTCAAGCTCGCCACCGCCACCGCCGCCCTGAACGACGGCCTCCTTGCCAGCCTCGGTGGCTATATCGACGACCGGGGCTATTACCAGATCGGGCCACCGTGCAGCGGGCAATGCCTCTACTACAACAACCTGAACGAGAAAGGCCAAGGGCCGATCAACGTCACGACTGCCCTCACGGTGTCCGACGACGTGTTCTTCTACACCCTCGGTGCCGACTACTGGTACGACTCGGGGACCTACGGCCAGATGCCCGTCCAGGACGTCGCCGAGGAGTACGGCTTCGGCCGGCTGACCGGGATCGACCTCCCCAACGAGTACTCCGGCCAGGTCGACAGCAAAAGGCTCCGCCTGATCCAGCACTCGGAAGACGCGCAGGCCTTCCCCAGCACGTACTACGGCATCGCCGACAACATCGAGATGGCCTTCGGGCAGGGGGAGACGCTCGTCACCCCGCTGCAGGAGGCCGTTGCCTACGGAACCTTCGCGACGGGCGGCACGCGCTATGCCCCACAGGTCGTCAACGCGATCGTCTCGCCGACCGGCAAGGTCGTCAGACAGTTCAAGCCGCGCGTCATGGGGCACGTGGAGCTGCCCCCGGGGACCTATGAGCAGGTACTGAACGGCCTCGAGGGCGCCGTGCACTCGCCGAACGGCACGGCCTATGCAACTTTCCAGGGTTACAACGGCATGCCGCTGGCGGGCAAGACCGGGACGGCCACCGAGAGCTCTAACACGAACGTGCAGCCAACCGCATGGTTCGTCGCCTTCGGGCCGACGAGCGCACCGCGCTACGTGGTCGCCGTGGTGATCGACCAGGCGGGCTACGGCGCACAAGCGGCGGCGCCCGTGGCCAGGCAGATCTTCAACTACCTGACCAACAACCCGATCGGTCCTGCGGACCTCCATCCTCCGGCGAACGCCCCCTGATCGCCCGTGACGGGCGCATGGCTCTCTTTCCGGGCTCGCCGAGCGCGCCAACCGAGACGAAATCGTCAGCCGGGCTGGCCTGTTCCCGTCCCTGTTGCTTCGGCGGACCAGGTGGGCGACTAAACTGCTGCTCAGGATGACGACGTCAAGCGCCTTCGCACAGTCGAACCCGGTGACCAGAGCCGTTTCGATTGCTGCTGCGGCCGTCACTTGCTACGTCATTTTCGCTGTCACCGACCGTACCGTCTCGAAATGTGTCGCGGGGCCTCGCGAACGAGACGACAGAGAACGTGCTTTCGCATTCGATCTCGGCAAACTGTCCGAGTGCACCGGGGAGGCAACTCCCGGCGATGCCGCTCGAGGGATGCCGCCCGCGCCGCTCGATGGCGCGACCTTCAGAAGGGATCTCTTCGATGTTGGATCCGACGACCGGCCGCCCGGCGTCTGTACCGGACGCGCCCGAACGCGCGGCCGATGCGCCCGAGGTGGCCAGCGGCGCGCGCGACCCCGAGCCGCTCGGCCCGCTTGCCAGCGGCGCGAGCGCGGCGGTGGTGCCCCCAAGGCCGAAGATCGGCGATACCAGACCAGCCCCGCCGTTCTCTAAGGCATCCGAGGCCCTTCCGTCACCGGCGGGAGGCGGGATCGGCGGCCAATCCTCCGCGTCCGGCCAACAGACCGCACCGCATGGCGCCGGGGACGGCGACAGCCAGGGTGCAGGTGCACCGGGAGGTGGCTCTTCGCGGCGCCGACGCGGTGGCAGGGGGCGATCACGCCGCGTCGGCAACGACGCCGGTTCGGCTGCGGGACCCAATGGAAACGGGGCAGGCTCCGACGGCTCGGGGACGGACGCCGGTGCGGGTTCCGGGCGTGCGAGCACGCCTCGGGTGTCCCGCAACAAGGGCGCGGCAACGGCGCAGCCGCGCCGCGCGCCCGCGGTGCCGGTAGCGGGCGCGTCGCCACAACCCGCCTCGGCGGGATCGGTCTCGCCCGACGGTGTCCAGGTGCCGCGGCCGGGCCGGGACCGGCGCGGCCGACCGGTCGGTCGCTACCTCATGTGCGTGCACGTCGAGCACGAGGCGACCCACATCGCCGTGCTCGAGGGCCGGGCGCTGATCGAGCACTTCGTGGCGCGGCCGCAGGACGACGCGAACCAGATCGTGGGCAACATCTACCGCGGGCGGGTGAAGAACGTGCTCCCGGGAATGGAGGCGGCCTTCGTCGATATCGGGACTCCCAAGAATGCCGTCCTTTACTGGGGCGACGTTTCGTACGACCGGGACGACGTCGAGCGCCAGGCCGGCGCCGATCGGATCGAGCATCTGCTCCGGCCGGGACAGACGATCGTCTGCCAAGTGACGAAGAACCCCATCGGGCTGAAGGGGGCGCGGCTCACCCAGGAGGTGTCGATCCCGGGCCGTTTCGTCGTGCTCGTGCCCGAGTCGGCGACCTACGGGATCTCGCGGCGTCTCGACGACAACGAACGCCGCAGGTTGCGCAGGATCCTCGACGACGTGCGCCCTGAGGGCCATGGCCTCATCGTGCGGACGGCCGCTGCCGGCGCGAGTGCCGAGGACCTGCGCCGAGACGTCGAGATGCTCGTCGGACGCTGGCGGGAGATCGACGAGCGGACGCGCAAGCTGCCGGCGCCGGCGCTTTTGTACTCGGAGCCGCACATGGCCGTGCGGATCATCCGCGAAGAGCTGACCGATGAGCACAGGTCGGTCCTCATCGACGATCCCGAACTGTTCGTGGTCGTGCGCGACTACGTGTCCCAGTTCAATCCCGAGCTCGCCGAACGGGTCGAGCTGTACGACCTGTCGAACGAGGCGCTCCCGCTTTTCGAACGGCACCACGTGCACGAGCAGCTCCACAAGGCCCTCGACCGCAAGGTCTGGTTGCCTTCGGGCGGGTCGCTCATCATCGAGCGGACCGAGGCGCTGACAGTCATCGACGTCAACACCGGCAAGAACGTCGGCTCCTCGAGCCTCGAGGAGACAGTCTTCGAGAACAACCTCGAGGCCGCCGAGGAGATTGCACGCCAGCTGCGCCTGCGCGACATCGGCGGGATCATCGTGATCGACTTCGTCGACATGGAGATCAAGGCGAACCGCACCTCGGTCCTGGCGGCGTTCAAGGCGGCGCTCGCGCGCGACAAGACGCCGACGCAGGTCTATGAGATCTCGGAGCTCGGCCTCGTGGAGATGACACGCAAGCGCGTGGGAGAGGGCCTGGTCGAGGCCCTTTCGGAGACGTGCCCCACATGCGCCGGGCGGGGGATCATCTTCCCCGATCAGGACTTGTGATTCCCTGCGCTATCGTTGCCGCCATATGTACGCGGTAATCGACGCAGGTGGCAAGCAAGCACGTGTCCAGGTCGGCGAGCAGCTCGACGTCGAGCTCCTAGGCGCTGGCCCGGGCGACGAGGTGAGCTTCGTGCCCAAGCTGGTTGTCGACGGCGACCACATCGTGACCGAACGCGACCCGCTGGAAGCCTCGAGCGTCAAGGGCCGCGTGATCGGCTTGGCAAAGGGACCGAAGATCGTCGGGTTCACCTACAAGGCCAAGGCGCGGGGACGGCGCCGCTATGGGCACCGTCAGTGGTACACGACCGTCGAGATCACCTCGATCGACTTCCCCGGGGCGGCGGCAGACAGCGCTGCGCAGGCGCCTGCTGGCTCGGAGGACGAGAACACCGCGGTCGTCGAGGACTGAAGGAGCAGTTTCATGTCAAAGACCAAAGGCGGGGGTTCCACCCGCAACGGCCGTGACTCGAACGCCCAGCGCCTCGGCGTGAAGGTCTTCGACGGCACGGCGATCAACGCCGGCACGATCGTCGTGCGTCAGCGCGGTACCCACTTCCACCCTGGCCACAATGTCGGGCGCGGCCGCGATGACACGTTGTTCGCCCTTACCGACGGCAAGGTGAAGTTCGGCTCGCGCCATGGGCGTCGCCTCGTCGACGTCGTACCGGTCGAGGACTGACGCCCGACGGCAGATGGTCGGCATTCCCGGCAAGGGGTCGTTGCTCGTCGCATCGCCGACCCTTGCCGACCCCAACTTCTACCGCAGCGTCATCTTCCTTCTCGCCCACGACGATGACGACGGGACTCTCGGTGTCGTGCTCAACCGGCCGAGCCCCATCGCCGTCGAGGAGGTCGTCCCGGAGTGGGGAGGTCTCGCGGCCGCACCTTCGGTCCTGTTCGTCGGCGGCCCGGTTCAGCCGAGCGCGGCCATCTGCATCGGGCGTACCGAGCTCCCCGAGGTTGCCGATGCCGCCGGTTTCGCCCCGCTCCTCGGTCGCCTCGGCACCGTCGACCTGCACGAGGACCCCGCCGACGTCCCGGTGCGTTTTTCCGATATCCGCGTCTTCACGGGCTACGCGGGCTGGGGGCCGGGACAGCTGGCCGACGAGATCGGGTCCGGATCGTGGCATGTGCTCAAGGGCTACGACCAGGATGTTCTCTCGGACGATCCCGAAAGGCTCTGGTCACGGGTTCTCCGCCGTCAGGGCGGCTGGCTTGCCGTGCTCTCCTTGTACCCGGCCGACCTTTCGTCGAACTGAAACTGGGGTGCGGCCCGGCGGGCGTGTCGCGCCTGCCCGGCCGACGGGGCCGTCCGCACCTGGCCCGTCGAAGGTGAGTGGCTGAGCGTGGCGGCAGACTTCGTAGACGAGTCCCAGATCCACGTGAAGGGTGGCAACGGGGGTGCCGGCGCGGTCTCGTTCCGCAGGGAGGCGCACGTCTCCCGCGGGGGGCCCGACGGGGGCGACGGCGGCAGCGGTGGCAGCGTCTACCTCGAGGCCACGACGAACCTCGCTTCGCTTCTCTCCTTCGTCGACCATCCGCACCGGCGCGCCGGTGACGGCGGGCACGGAGGTAGCAAGAAACGGCACGGCCGCAACGGCGCCGATCTCGTCGTGCCCGTCCCGGTCGGCACGATCGTCCGTCATCCGAACGGCGACGTGCTCGCCGACCTCACTGCCAGCGGTGACCGCTACATGGCGGCGGCGGGCGGGCGGGGTGGGCGTGGGAATGCCCGTTTCCTGAGCAATCGCCTGCGTGCGCCCGCCTTCGCGGAGCAGGCCGAGCTCGGCGAGGAGCACTGGCTGAACCTCGAGCTCGAGCTGATGGCAGACGTCGCCCTCGTCGGGTTCCCCAACGCAGGAAAGTCGACGCTCGTGTCGCGGATCTCCGCGGCGAGGCCGAAGATCGCCGACTACCCGTTCACGACTCTCGAGCCCCACCTCGGCGTCGTTCGCGTCGGTGGCACGAGCCGACAGGATGCCGATGCCGTCGAGTTCGTGGTCGCCGATATCCCCGGTCTGATAGAGGGTGCGTCGGAGGGTCGCGGCCTCGGGCACAAGTTCCTCCGCCACGTGGAACGCGCGAGGGTGCTCCTCGTGCTCGCGGACCTCGGAGAAGATGAGGGGCGTGCACCTTCCGAGCAGGTTCCCATCCTTCTCGAGGAGCTCCGACGGTACCGCCCGGAGCTGCTCGAACGGCCGCGGATGATCGTGGGCTCGAGGGCGGACCGCCGCCCGCCGAGGACCGCGACCGACGGTCAGGCGGCCGTTCCCGGGCTCGAGCTCGAGATCTCCGCGGTGACCGGCGCCGGGTTGCAGCAGCTCCTCGGCCGCCTGGCCGTCCTGGTCGAGGAGGCCCGCGCCGAGGCGCCGCTACCCCGTCACGCGAAGGTCGTGCACCGGCCCGAACCCGAGGGCGTCACGGTGAACCGGGAGGGCTCCGTGTTCGTCGTGGCAGGCAGGGAGGCGGCGCGCGCGGTGGCGGTCTCCGACCTCACCAACCCGGACGCGCTCACGCACATCCACCGCCGCCTCAAGCGGCTCGGCGTCGACCGCGCCCTCGCAAGGGCCGGGGCGCGAGACGGGGATACGGTTCACATCGGCGAGCTGAGTTTCACCTACGAGTCGGAGCGCTGAGCGCAGTGATCGTGATAGCGAAGATCGGCACGAGCTCGGTTACCGCGAGCGACGGTTCTGTCGACACCGCCGCGGTCTCCAAGCTCTGCGGCGAGGTCGCCGGCTTGCGCCGGGACGGTCACACGGTCGTGATCGTCACCTCGGGCGCGGTCACCGCCGGAGTCGCGGCCGTCGCGCCGCTCGGCGGCTACCGGACCGACCCGAAGACGCTCCAGGCACTGTCGGCGATCGGCCAGCCGCGTCTCATGCGCGTCTACGAGGATGCCCTGGCCGCCGAAGGCCTGCTCGCCGGTCAGGTTCTGCTGGCCCCGCTCGACTTCGCCCACCGCCAGCGCTACCTGCACGCCCGCGACACGTTCTCGCGCCTGTTGGAGCTCGGTGTCGTCCCGATTGTGAACGAGAACGACGCCATCGCCGATGACGAGATCCGCTTCGGCGACAACGACCGGCTGGCCGCCCTCGTCGCGCATCTGCTGCGGGCGGACATCCTCGTGCTGCTGACCGACACGGCCGGCCTGCTCAGCGCGGACCCGCGCCACGACGCGGAGGCGACCCTGATCGAGGAGGTCACCGAGATCGATCACCAGCTCGAGCAGGTCGCGGGCGGCGCCGCGAGCCTCATGAGCCGCGGCGGCATGTCCTCGAAGCTCGCCGCCGCGAAGATGGCCGTGTGGTCCGGCTCCCGGGTCGTGATCGCCTCGGCGCGGCGGCCCGCGGTCCTCGCGGAGGCGGTCAGCGGGCAGCAGGGCGTGGGGACGATCTTCTTGCCGCACCGGCGCGTTCTCGGGGCGCGCAAGCTCTGGATCGCCTTCGCGCTGCGCCCGGCCGGCCGGATAGTCGTCGACGAGGGCGCCCGGCGCGCCGTCGTCGAGCGGCACAAGTCGTTGCTGCCGGCGGGGGTCCTGGCGGTGGAGGGCGCGTTCGAGGCCGACGACGCCGTCGAGATCGTCGACGCCGACCACGCGATGTTCGCCAAGGGGATCGTCAGGCTCGCTGCGGCGAGGGCCTCGGAGTGGGTGGGTCTGCACACCGACGAGCTTGCTGACGACCTCCCTCACGAGGTCGTTCACCGGGACGACCTCGTCGTGCTCTAGCGTGTGACAGCCTTGTTGAGCTGACCGGGAGGTCGTTGCCGTGTCCGATCGATTCGTGGCGACCGATGCCGATGGCCTGCAGCACCACGACGGCCATCGCAGGCGGTGGCCGTTGCCGGTTCGGGAGGGGGCCGTTTGGCAGCCGGGCGACGTCGTCGAGCCCGACGAGCACGGCGCCCCTGTCGTGCTCGACGCGGGCCAGCTTCTCGACCAGCTCGGCGAATGCGTGTTCGTGGCCGAGCCGGCCGGTGACGCCGGCGCGGCCAGACTCGTCGCCGGCACTTCCTGGTCGGAGAAGGAGGCGGCGGCGTTCGCGCTCGACTGTGTCGAGCACATCTTGGAGATCGTCCCCGGCAGCGCCGACGCGGAGCTCCCCGACGGGGGAACGCTCGGGGCGATCATCGCCTCGGCCCGCCAGTACCTGGAGACCGGAACGGGCGACGCCCACAGGCTCGGTTTCATCTCGCGCATCGCCGCCTCGAGGCGTCTGCGCCGCGAGAGCACGGCCATCGGCGATGCCGCCTTCACCGCCGCCACCCAAGCCGAAGGCCAGGGCGTCGACATCCTGAGCGACCCCGCATGGGAGACGCTCGCCGCGGCGCGAGACGCGGTCCTGGCTGCGGTCGAGGCAGTCCGCCACGTAGCGTTCCCGTTCCTCGCCGACCGTGAGACCCGCAGGTACGAGGCGCACGAGGAGCGCAGGGTGGCCGAGGTCGACCAGGTGGACACCCCCTGGGGACGCTTCGCCGTGGGCGGGGCAGGCCCGAAGTACGCACCGTCGTGGGTCGCAGCACGCGACGCCGCCGAGCGCTCGCGCCAGGCCGCTGCCGACTTGAGCGGTCCGGCAGCGGGCGACGCCGAGAGGTCGTGGCAGGTCGGGCGGCTCGTGGAGCGGCTCAGGGCCGAATAGTCCCGGACGCCTGGCAGCTAGCCTTAGTCCATGTCGACCACGTCACTGCCAGATCTGGGCCGGCGTGCGAAGGCGGCTTCCCGCTTGCTTGCCACGCTCTCCTCCTCGGCCAAGGACGAGGCGCTCTCGTTGGCCGCCGATCGCCTCTCGGCTCGCTCGGACGAGATCCTGAGCGCGAACGCGAGCGACGTCGACCGCTCGGCGGCCTCGGGCGCGTCAGCGACCGTAGTCGACCGGCTCCGGCTCACAGAGGCCCGGGTGGCGGCCATGGCGGACGGCCTCCGTTCGGTGGTGTTGCTGCCCGATCCCGTGGGTGAGGTCGTCGAGGGCTACGTCAGGCCGAACGGTCTTCGCGTGGAGCGCGTGCGTGTGCCGCTCGGGGTCGTGGGGATCATCTACGAGAACCGCCCGAACGTCACGGCCGACGCCGCGGCGTTGTGCCTCAAGTCGGGCAACGCGGCCTTGCTCCGGGGGTCTGCCGGGGCTCTCGAGTCCAACCGCGTCATCGCCGCGTCGCTCCGCCAGGGCATCGAGAAGGCCGGGCTCCCGTCCGACGCCGTGCTGCTGGTCGAGGACACCGCACACGAGACGGCGGTCGAGTTCGTCCGGCTGCGTGGCGTCATCGACTGCCTGATCCCTCGTGGGGGCCCGGCGCTGCTCTCGATGATCCTCGAGCGAGCCACGGTGCCCTACGTGCTCGACGGGGACGGCAACTGCCATGTCTACGTCGACGCCGCGGCCGATCTCGACATGGCCGAGCGCATCGTCGTCAACGCGAAGATGCAGAGGCCGAGTGTCTGCAACGCGGCGGAGACCCTGTTGGTGCACGCGGATGTCGCGGACGATTTCCTGCCCCGGGTGAGCCGCGCGCTCGACGGCGTCGTGCTTCACGCGGACGACCGCGCCCGGCCATTTCTGCCCGGTTCCGGGCCGGCGACGGAGAAGGACTTCGCTACCGAGTTCCTGGCGCTCGAGCTCGCGGTCGGCGTCGTGGACGACATCGATGCGGCAATTTCGCACATCGCCCGTTTCGGCTCGGGGCACTCGGAGGCGATCATCACCTCGGACCTCGAGGCCGCGACCCGGTTCGTCCGGCACGTGGACGCGGCCGCCGTCCTCGTCAACGCCTCCACGAGGTTCGTGGACGGCGGGGAGCTCGGGCTCGGCGCCGAGGTCGGGATCTCGACCCAGAAGCTGCACGCCCGGGGGCCGATGGGCCTGAGGGCGCTGACCTGTGTGAAGTACGTCGTCTACGGGGAAGGCCAGATCAGGACGTGACGGCCGGTCCAGGAAAGGCGGCGCCCCGTTTCGCATCGGTCGAGGAGGTTCGAGAAGGGCTGGCAAGAGTGGGCTACATCGCCGATGACGGCCTGTCGGGGGTCGTGTACCTCGCAGACAGGCTCGCCAAGCCCATCTTGGTCGAGGGGCCTGCGGGCACCGGCAAGACCGAGCTCGCGAAGTCGACGGCCGGATTCCTGGGCGCCCGGCTCATACGCCTGCAGTGCTACGAGGGGCTCGACGAGGCCAAGGCGCTCTACGAGTGGAACTACAAGAAGCAGCTGTTGCGCATCCAGGTCGAGCGCGGGGCCGAAGAGACTGCAGGTGCACGCCCGCCCGGATGGGCGTCACTCGAGGAGGACCTGTTCTCCGAGGAGTTCCTCCTGGCGCGGCCCCTTCTCGAGGCGATCCGTGCCAGTGACCCCGTCGTGCTGCTCGTAGACGAGATCGACCGTCTCGAGATCGAGACCGAGGCGCTCCTCCTCGAGGTCCTTTCCGACTACCAGGTCTCGATCCCCGAGCTCGGCACGATCCGTGCAACTCAGATCCCTCTCGTGTTCCTAACGTCGAACAACACCCGGGACCTGTCTGAGGCCCTGAAGCGTCGTTGCCTGTTCCTGCATCTCGACTACCCCTCGCTCGAGCGCGAGCGGGCGATCGTGCTCGCCAAGGTCCCTCAAGTGACCGAGGAGCTCGCGGACCAGGTCGCACGGATCGTCAGGTCGTTGCGATCGCTGGATCTCAAGAAGCATCCCTCCATCTCCGAGACGATCGACTGGGCCCGGACGCTCGTGCTGCTCGGGATCGAGGCCGTCGACTCCGACACAGCCCGCTCGACTTTGCACGTCCTGCTCAAGCACAGGTCCGACATCGAAGTCGCGGCCAAGGAGCTTGCCGTCGCCTCCGGGTACTGACCCCGGCCGGAGTGGAGGTTTAGTCCGTGCTCGACGTGCTCACCGGGTTCGTGGCCGAGCTACGGCAGGCCGGCCTTCCCGTGTCGGTGGCCGAGGAGGCCGACGCGGCCGAGGCAATCTGTCATCTGCCCCTCGAGGACCGCCAGGCGATCAAGTTCGCCCTCGGAGCGACACTGGTGAAGTCCGCGAACCACTGGAGGGCCTTCGACACCGCCTTCGAGATCTACTTCTCGATGCGGGGACCGCAGTTCTCGGCCGAGGCGGACGACGCCTCCGCCGACACGGGCCCTGGGCTGGCGCCCGGGGAGGGCGAGGGCCGGACGCCTTCGGGAGCCGGCAGCCTGGAGCAGGTCACGCCCGAAGAGATCGCGGCGATGCTGTTCAGGGCCCTCCGGGACGGCGATCAGGTGCTGCTCGGAGCAGTCGCCCGCCTCGCGGTGGCACGTTACGCGGCGATCGAGGCAGGGCGTCCGGTCGGCGGCACCTACTACCTGTACAGGACGCTTCGGAATCTCGACCTCGACGGCGTGCTCGCCCGGCTGGTGGCCGAGGCGCGCGCGCTGGCGGGCGACGGGGCCTCCGACGCGACGGAGGGGGAGGCCCCTGGCGGAACGGTGCTGCGAGGTCGGCGGCCGGGCCGAATGACCGCGCTGGAGGAGCGGTTGCTCGAGGATGAGTACCGCGCCCGAATCGACGAGCTGAGGAACGAGATCGAGGTCGAGATCCGGCGCCGGTTGGTCGCCGACCGGGGAGCCGAGGCGCTCGCGCGTAGCGTTCGCAAGCCGCTGCCGGAAGACGTCGAGTTCATGCACGCCACGCGCGACGAGCTCGAGGCGATGCGCAAGGCCATCCAGCCCTTCACGCGCAAGCTCGCGACGCGCCTTGCCCGCAAGCGCCGCCACCTGCGCAGGGGGCCTTTGGACTTCCGCTCGACGATGAGACACTCCCTGTCTTACGGGGGCGTGCCGGCCGAGCCGCGCTTCAAGCATCCCAAGCAGTCCAAGCCCGAGATCTGGGTGATCGCCGACATCTCGGGCTCGGTGGCGGCGTTCGCCCGTTTCACGCTGCACCTGGTCTATGCGATCGCGTCACAGTTCTCCAAGGTGCGCAGCTTCGTGTTCATCGACGGCATCGACGAGGTGACGGGGATATTCGACCGGTCCGACACGGTGACCGAAGCGGTGCACCGCGTCAATCTCGAGGCGGACGTGGTCTGGGTGGACGGACACTCCGACTACGGCCACGCCCTCACCGTCTTCTACGAACGCTGGGGCAACGAGATCGGGCCGAAGGCCAGCATCCTGCTGCTCGGCGACGCCCGGAACAACTATCACGCGTCGCAGGCCTGGGTCGTGCGCGAGCTTCGCAACCGCGCCCGAAAGGTGTTCTGGCTCAACCCGGAGCCCCGAGCGTACTGGGGGAGCGGCGACTCGATCCTTGAGCAGTACGCCCAGTTCTGCGACGGCACCTACGAGTGCCGAAGCCTGCGCCAGTTACAGGCTTTCGTCGAGCATTTGACGTGATGCGGGCGCCCGTTGCGGCGCCCTTACGTGGGGGTCGCGAACTGTCGAGGGAAACGCGTGACTCTGCCGTCCGGCCATGACTGTCACAGGGCACTGTCCTTGTCGGAAGTGACAGATGAGACAGAAATCGGAACGGCGGAGGACGCCCACTGCCAGGCGCATCCGGGGGAGCTGGTCGTGGTGTCTGGCCATGGAGGCATCATCGAAGCGTCGCCCGTGCGCTTCCTTGGCCTTCCTTCCGACGGAGGCCTGGTCCGATTGTTCCCCGACAACGCGTCGATCACCGAATGGGCCTTCACCGGGGCCAGATGGTGGCTCGTCCGGTTCAACGACGCCGCCCACCTCGACCCCCGCCGGCCCGCTGAACCCGACGGCCTGAAGATTCCCGCCCCTTCGTTGGTCCCCAGGGAGCAGGCGGGCCCTTGGGCCCGCGCTTGAGGACGCTGGCCGCGCCCGGCCTCAGCAGGCGTAGTCGGGGTCGAAGGGGTAGTCGTTGGGGCCTGGCGTCTCCTGCAACAGCCATGTGTCGCCGCCGGCGAAGGCGTACTTCGCCCCGCAGTACGGTGCCAGCGCCGCCGGTGGGTAGTAGCCGTAGCTCGACGGGTACGGCGGCGAGGTCCAGTAGGCGCCCGCGACCCAGACGGGGACCTGGGGTCCCGTGGGCACGTAGCCGCCTGTGATCCCCTGCCACTGGACAGAGGTCGAGTAGATCCCTGCCGTGATCTTCAAAGAGTGCAGGAAGTCGAGCGCGCCCTGGATCGTGAGCGAGTTCAGCGTCTGATCGCAGGACCAGTACTGGCCGCAGAGGTCGTTCTCGACGTCGAGCCACCACATGGACGAGGCGGCGCCCTGCGAGCTCGCGTACTGCACGGCGTCGGAGGCCGCGTTGTAGCCGTAGTTGTAGGCGAGGCAGGCCGGCTGGCCCGCTGCGGCGAGGACGGCGCAGTTGCCCGCCGGGCCCTGCTCATCGATCGTGTCCGATGACGACGGCGAGTTGAGGAACATGTACAGCTCATAAGGCGCGCCGTCGGTCCCCTCCGCATTCGCCGCCCATTTGACCTCCGCCTGCAGGCAGGGGTTGTCCTTGCCCACCGCCCATCCATCGACGCCGACTACCGCGACGGTGTAGGCCGTGGTGCCGGAGGGGTAGGAGGGCGGGCCGGGGAGTGCGACCGTCTCGGGCGACCCGGGTCCGGCGCACTGGGGCCAGTTGATGTCGTAGCCGAAGCTTCCACTCGGATACCGCAGCGGTGAGACCGTCTCGACCGGCATGGCGGCGATGGAGGTGACCGGCGAGGTGGCGAGGGTGCCGGTGAGCGCGCCGTGGGCGGCGGCGGTGCCGAAGCTGAGCACGGTCCCGTTCTCCTCTGCCATCCAGTCCCCTGTTCCGTCGGGTGTGACAGCGAGGCCGACGACCGGTGAGGTGGCTCTCACGGGCGAGAACGTCGCCAGGTGCCGCGCGTCGCCGAAGCTGAACACGGTCCCGTTCGCGTCGGCGAGCCAGTAGCCGCCTCCGTCGGGCGTCGCCGCCATCGCGACGATGGGCAGCCCCGCGGTAGCGGCGTTGGCCGAGCCGTAGAACATCGCGTCGCCGAAGTTGAAGACGCCTCCGGTGCTGCAGGCGATCCAGTACCCCTGCCCGTCGGTCGTGGCCACCATCGAGACGACGTGGCCCGAGCTGGGGCAGGTCGTCGAGCCGTAGTTCTTGGCGTCACCGAATGCAAGCACACCGCCGGACGAGGTGACCAGCCAATACCCACCGCCGTCAGGAGCGGCCGCGGCGGCCACGACGGGATCCTGGCGTACCTTGCCTCCGGCGCCGCCCTCGTACTGCGCATCCCCGAACGCGTACACGCTGCCGTCGGAGCCGATCAGCCAGTAACCCTTGCGGTCCGGCGTGGAGACCAGAGCGATGATGGGCGCGACGAGGTGCTTGCCGAACGCAGAGCCGTAGTAGGCGGCACGGCCGAGTGCTGCCACCTTGCCGTTGGCCTCGGCGAGGTCGTAGGCGAGCGTGTCGGGAGGGGGCATCAGCACCGCGGTGATGGAGGTGACCGGCTCGCCGGCGGGCACACCGGTGAGCGAACCGTGGGCGATGGCGGTGCCGAGGCTGAGCACGGTGCCGTTCTCCTCTGCCAGCCAGGCTCCCGTGCCGGTGGGCGTGACGGTGAAGCCCACGACGGGAGACGTGACGCCCGCCGGAGACACCGTCGCCAGGTTCTGCGCGTCGCCGAAGCTGAACACGGACCCGTCCGCGTCGGCGAGCCAGTAGCCGCCGCCGTCGGGCGTCGCCGCCATCGCGACGATGGGCAGCCCTGCGGTGTCCGGCCCCCAGTACAGCTGAGCGTCGCCGAACGTGAACACCCCACCGGTGCTGAGGGCGATCCAGTACCCCTTGCCGTCTTTTGTGGCCACTATCGCGACGACGTGCGCCCCGATCGTCGGCGAGAGCGAGCCGTAGTTCGCGGCGTCGCCGAAGGCCATCACTTCGCCGGACGAGGTGACCAGCCAGTAGCCGGCGCCGTCGGGGGTCGCGGCGGCGGCGACGACCGGATCCGGCCGCACCTTGCCGCCGGCATCGCCTTCGTTGCGTGCATCGCCGAAGGGGTAGACGCTGCCGTCGGCGCCGATCAGCCAGTAACCCTTTCGATCTGGCGTGGAGACCAGGGCGACGATCGGTGCGACGAGCGTCGTGCCGTACGCGGAGCCGTAGTAAGCAGCGCCCCCGAGCGCTGCTACCTTGCCGTTGGCCTCGGCGAGGTCGTAGGCGAGATCGCTGGGAGGTGGCACGGCCACCGCAGCAATGGATGTGACGGGGGAGGTCGCCAAGAGGCCGGCGAGAGAACCGTGCGCTGTGGCGGTGCCGAGGGCGACGACGGTGCCGTTCTCCTCCACCATCCAGGCCCCTGTGCCGCCGGTGGTGACGGTGAAGCCCACGACGGGCGACGTGACACCCGCCGGTGTTGGAGCTGCGAGGTGCGGCGCGTCGCCGAAGCTGAACACGGTCCCGTTCGCGTCGGCGAGCCAGTACCCGCCGCCGTCGGACGTCGCCGAAATCGCGACGATGCCCAGGCCCGGCGTGCCAGCTTTGGCAGACCCGTGGAACACCGCGTCACCGAAGTTGAAGACGCCCCCGGTGCTGCAGGCGATCCAGTACCCCTTGCCGTCGGCGGTGGCCACTATCCCCACGACATGGGCTCTGATCGGCGTCGTGATCGAGCCGTAGCCCTTGGCGTCGCCGAAGGCCATCACCCGCCCGGACGAGGTGACGAGCCAGTAGCCGTCGCCGTCCGGAGTCCTAGCGGCGGCGACGACCGGGTCCGTCCGCACCTGGCCCCCGGCACCGCCCTCGTTGCGGGCATCCCCGAACGGGTACACGCTGCCGTCGGCACCGACGAGCCAGTAGCCCTTCAGGTCGGGCGTGGAGACGATCGTGACGATGGGAGCTGTGAGGTACGTGCCGTAGGCAGAGCCGTAGTAAGCCCCTCCCCCGAGCGGCTCCACCTTGCCGTCGGCCTCGGCGAGGTCGTACGCGATCCCCGCCGCCACGCTCGCCTGTGTGCTGGCGGCATGCTTCGAGGCGGTGCCAAGCCGCGTTGTGGCACCGGCACCGCCTGCGCCGACCAACGAGGTCGTGCCGAGGAAGAGCCCGATAGCGGCCACGACGGCGGGGATCATGGCGAGACGGCTCGGTCGGCGCCGGCTACTCATGATCGATGTCACTCCCATGGCACCTCATGATTCGGGGCGTCCCCGTTGCCTCGGGGCGGGCCGTGAATCGCCGGCTACCCGCCGACCGGCCCGGAACGCGGTGTGGTCGTCCTGTAGGCGTTTCGAACGCTAAGAGTGGATTCTAGACCACTCATCGTCACACACAAAACTTTGACCACTTTGTCACCAGGGACCCCACAACTACCAGGAGCACGCCTCATTCGCGCAGGAGCTCGGCCACGCGGAACGCGAGGTCTGTGGACTGACGGGCGTTCAGACGCGGGTCGCAAGCGGTCGTGTACCGCAGCGGCAGCTGGGCCTCGCGGATGCCCTCGATCCCGCCGAGACACTCGGTCACGTCGTCACCGGTCAATTCGATGTGCACCCCTCCGGGCCAGCTGCCCTCGGCCTTGTGAACAGCGAAGAACCCCTGGATCTCTCCGAGCACGTCATCGAAGTGGCGTGTCTTGTGGCCGGACTCACTCGCAAAGGTGTTGCCGTGCATGGGGTCGCAGGCCCAGGCCACAGGATGCCCGGCGGCTGACACGGCGCGGACGAGCGGCGGGAGGGCGCTGCGGACCTTGTCGACACCCATCCGGGTCACGAAGGTGAGCCTGCCGGGCACACGATCGGGGTTCAGCCGCTCGCAGAGCGCTATCGCCTCGTCGGGGGTCGCGCTGGGCCCGAGCTTGACTTCGACCGGGTTGCCGATCCCCGACGCGAACTCGACGTGCGCCCCGTCGACAGCGCGTGTGCGCTCTCCGATCCACAGCAGGTGGGCGGAGCAGTCGTACCAGCCGCCCGTGAGCGAGTCCCTCCGTGTGAGCGCCTCCTCGTACTCGAGCAGCAACGCCTCGTGGCTCGTGAACAGGTCGACCTGGTGTATGGGCGAGTCGACCGAGAGATCGACCCCGCACGCGTTCATGAACCGGAGCGCCCTGTCGATCTCCTCGGCTATGGCTTCGAAGCGTTGGCCCTCGGCACTTGTCGCGAGGAACTCAAGATTCCAAAGGTGGACCTGGGAAAGGTCGGCGAAGCCGCCCTTGGTGAAGGCACGGAGCAGGTTCAGGGTCGAAGCCGACTGATGATAGGCGGCAAGCATGCGCCGGGGATCGGGCACCCGCGCGGACGGGGTCGGCGTGTCGTCGTTGATCATGTGGCCGCGGAACACGGGCAGCTCGACTTCGCCGACGAGCTCGGTGCCCGACGAGCGGGGCTTGGCGAACTGTCCTGCGATGCGGCCGACCTTCACGACCGGGACGCCCGATCCGTAGGTGAGGACGACTGCCATCTGCAAGATGACCTTCAACTTGTCGCGGATCGAATCTGCCGAAAAGTCGTCGAAGGACTCCGCGCAGTCGCCGGCCTGGAGCAGGAAAGCCTTGCCGGCGGCGACGTCGCCGAGCGCGCGGGTGAGACGGCGTGCCTCGCCTGCGAACACGAGCGGTGGGAGCTTCGCCAACTGGGCAAGGGCTTCGGCGTGCGCAGCGCGATCGGGCCACGACGGCTGCTGAGCAGCGGGGCGCGCGTGCCACGAGGCCGGGTGCCACCCCGCCGCGGGCGCAGGCGTCGCCGACACGGTGTTGCCGAAGAGGCCTTGTTGCACCGATTCCGAAGTGGTCGCCACCCCACCAGCGTAGGCAGCGGCGAGCTCCAGATCTCGCGGACCGGCGACCGAGGACCGAAGCGGCCCGGGACCAACCTGGGTGGTCGCTACGCTTCGCTCGTGGGCGGCCCCCGGCGACTCGGCATTCTCGGGGGGACCTTTGACCCCGTGCACGTCGGTCACCTCGTTGCCGCCGTGAACACAAGACATGAGCTCGGGCTCGACAAGGTCCTGCTCGTCGTGGCGAACGAGCCGTGGCAGAAGGTGGGGAACCGCCCCGTCACGCCTGCCGTGGACCGCTTGGCACTGGTTGAGGCCGCGGTCGAAGGCGTCGAAGGTCTCGAGGCGAGTGGGATCGAGATCGAGCGGGGCGGGCCGTCCTACACCGCCGACACCGTTGCCGAGCTCGAGGCCCGGTGGCCCGGTGTCGAGCTCAACCTGATCGTCGGCGCCGATGCCGCCGCAGGGCTCGGGTGCTGGGAGCGGATCAGCGAGGTTCGGTCCAAGGTCGTCCTGGTGGTGGTCAACCGGCCCGGCACGACCATCGACGCCTCGGCCGCGGAAAACCCTCTGGAAGGCTGGGATGTCCGTATGGTCGAAGTGCCGGCGCTGGAGATATCGAGCACCGACCTGCGCGATCGGGTCGCGTCGGGGCGCCCCCTAGACTTCCTCGTTCCTATGCAAGCCATCCGCGTCATCCGCGAACGCGGCCTGTACCCTGTGTCCAGATGAGTCGCCACGGGAGGTTCCGGTTCGCACCGAAAGATGCGTCCGGCCGTGTGCGACCTGCAGGCTCGCTTCGTTTCGATCGGCTCGAGCAAAGGGCCGTCAGGTCGCGTTGAGCCCCGACTGCGTGTTTGTCGCGGCCGACGCCGCTTCGTCGAAGACCGTCGACTCGACCGTCGTGCTCGACGTCGGGGACCTGCTCGGGATAACGGACCATTTCGTGATCACGAGCGGCAGCAACGTGCGCCAGGTGCGCACGATCGCCGAGGAGATCGAGCTGCGCGTGAAGGAGCAGGGAGGCGGCTCGCCCCGTTACATAGAGGGCCTGGACGACGCCCGCTGGGTGTTGCTGGACTACGGCGAGTTCGTTGTCCATGTGTTCCTCGACGAGGCGCGGCGATACTACGACCTGGAACGGCTCTGGGCCGATGCTCCGCGCGTCGACCAGCCCGGCCCGAGGGCTCGTCGCGTCGGGGTCGAGACCTAGAGACCTCCCCGACAGGCGGGAGGACCCGCGGCTTGCCTCGGCCGGACGGAGCCGTTACTCGTCTGCTCGTTTGCGGGCTGAGCCGGCCCAGCGGTGTCGCCGGGCCACAGCAGGTCTCCACCCGCCCCGATTGCATCCTGGCGGCCCGCGAGATCCTCCGACCGCCCGTTGAGGAGTCTGATCCGAACAGTCCCGACCCGTCAGTTCTGGCCTCGAGCGGGGCCTCCGTCGTGGTCTGAACGCAGTGGAGCCGGACGGGGCAGCGCGCGGCAAGACCGTGTCACGGCGCCAGTTGCGCGTAGTCGGAGCGGTAAACGACGACGCTCGTCGCGAGCGACCCGTTGCCGATCACCGGCGCGATGATGGCGCCGTCGTACTCGAACAGGACTCCGTGGACCTGCGGGAGCGATGTCACGGTGTAGACGATCTGTGCGAACTCGTAGGTCGCTTGACCCGGGCGGAGTGACCCGAAGCTTGAGTCGAGCACCACCGTCAGATTGCCCGCGGTCAGGGTGCCTGCGAGCAAGTTGGCCGATGACGGGACGGCGCTCTGGATCCCTTGGTCCAACTCCGTCGGCGCCGGTCCCGCCTCGAGGGCGTCGAGCATCTCCTGTGGCGTCGGCGGCGGCCGGAGGTAGCGAATCCGTCCCGCCAGCTGCGCGTCCGGTCCGAGGAGGTAGATCTCCTCCGGTATCGAGCCGAGCAGCCTCGAGATGCTGGGGATGGTCGCGTTCGTCTGTTTCAGGGCGAGCGGCATCTCGTCGACCGGGATCGCCTGCGGCGAGCTGTCGATCGGGAGTCCGCAGCCGGCAACAGCGGTCATCACCGCCACGAGGCACGCGAGCGACAGGAGCCGGCGCAGCCTCACGTCACTACCTCGGTCCAGGCAGGGAGCTCGACGACGAAACGCGAGCCTCCGCCGAGACGATCCTCGACCCAGACGCGACCGCCATGTTGTTGCACGTGCTGAGCGACGATAGCGAGTCCGAGACCGGTACCGTCGCCGAGCCCGCGGCGCCGGCCGGTCGAGCCACGCGAGAACCTCTCGAAGATCCGGTCCCGCTCCTCGGGGGCGATACCCGGCCCCGCATCCTCGACCAGGAAACGCACAGAGTTGCCGTGATCCTCGATCGCGAGCAACGTCACACCGCCGGCATAGCGTTGCGCGTTCTCGAACAGGTTGGCGAAAATCCGTTCGAAACGGCGCTTGTCCACCAGGATGTGCTGTGACGCGACTCCGGGCGCGAAGCGTATGGGTACTTCGGCGCCGGTCGCTTGGACGGTGTGCTCGACGAGCGCTCCCACGGTCACCTCGTCGCGGGAGATGTCGCCGGCGTTCGCGTCAAAGCGGGATATCTCGAGAAGCTCGTCGACGAGCCGGCGAAACCTTCGGACCTCGGCCCCCAACAGGTCAAGCGCCTGGAGCGCCCTGGGTGGCAGATCGTCGCGCCGGGCCTCCAGGACCGAGAGCGAGTTGGCAAGTGTCGTGAGCGGGGAACGCAGCTCGTGGTTGACGTCGGAGGCGAAGCGGGCCTCACGTTCGATGCGCTCTTGAAGCTGGTCCACCATCTGGTTGAAAGCCGACGCGAAAAGCGCCAAGTCGGCGAAGTCGGCGCTCTCGAGGCGTGTGTCCAGGCGGCCGCCGGCGATCGCGAGCGCCGCCTGTGTGGTCTCGCGCAACGGCCGCAGCGTGCGGGCAGCCGCCCAGCGACCGAGGATGGCGCCCGCCACCGTGGTGATCAGGGCTGCGATCATCAGCGCGGCGAGCAGTGCGTGCAGGGTCTTGGTGAGGTCCGACAGGTCGAAGATCTCGAAGTAGGCGGCATTCTCGCTGTGAGAGGCTGACTCGGCATGGATCGGCACGCCGACGATGAGCTCCGCGACCCCGGAAGACCCGACGACCTGCCAGGCCGGCGAGCCCGCGAGCACGCGCCCTCTGAGTGCCAGGGGCAGTTGACGCGGTGACAAGGTGGCGGCCGACGGGTACCAGTGGCCCGTGCTGTAGATGAGCGAGTTGGTGTTCGGACCGGAATCGAGCGTCGTGATCAGAGCCGGGATGTAGGCGGTCGGGACCCGGAGCTCGCCCCCCAGCAGGACCGCGTTGGCCAGCGCCTGGTGCCGCATGGAGGCGAGCTGCTGGTTGACTATCGAGCTGCGGACTGCCAGGTAGCCGATACCCGCCAGGACGCTCGAGAGGGCCAGGGCCCCGAGCGCGAACGCGGTGGTGACTCTTGCACGAAGCCCGAGGCGCCGCTTCTTGTGCGGGTGGGCAGGCTCGGGGACACTTGCCGGAACGGCCGGAGACTCTGGCGAAGCCTCATCTCTCGCCACAGCATCGGCCTTCATTTGTTATGGGGCGAGCTTGTATCCGAGGCCGCGTACCGTGAGCACGTGGCGCGGCTCACTCGGGTCGCTCTCTATCTTGGTGCGCAGTCGCCGGACGTGGACATCGACGAGCCGGCCGTCGCCGAAGTAGTCGTAGCTCCAGACGCGTTCCAGCAGCTGCTCGCGCGACAGGACCTTGCCCGCGTTGGAGGCGAGCTCGCACAGGAGCAGGAACTCGGTCCGCGTCAGGTGGACCTCCTCGCCGTTGCGGCGCACGACGCCGGCCTCGGGAAGGATCTCCAGATCGCCGAACTCGAGCTGCACGAGCCCCGGTTCGCCGGCGCGGGCCCGTCGCAGCAATGCTCTGATGCGGGCGGCGAGCTCCTTGGGCTCGAACGGTTTTGTGACGTAGTCGTCGGCGCCGGCCTCGAGGCCGGCCACGACGTCGTGGGTGTCGGTGCGGGCCGTGACCATGATGATCGGCACGGCGCTCGCTTTTCGGAGTTCACGGCAGCACTCGAACCCGTCCATTCCGGGCAGCATGATGTCGACAACGAGCAAATCGAACGGATTCGAGACGAGCGCTTGAGTCTGGAGCTCAATCGCCTCTTCGCCGGTGCCCGCCTCCTCGACCTCATAGCCTTCGTCCTCGAGCGAAAGACGCATTGAGGCGCGGATCCGTTCGTCGTCCTCCACTAGCAGCACTCTGTGGGCCATGACCTACATTGTCGCTCAACTTGGAGACTCCGGGGTGCAAGACCGAGTTGATGACGGAGCGGCGCTTTCCGCGCGCGACTCAGGTACCGTGGAGCTGTGGGCTTTGAGCTCGAAGACTTCGTGCGCTCGCTCGCGTCGGACGCGTCGGCGACCCGCCGGGCGTACCGGAGCGACGTCGAGGCGTTCGTAACGTGGGCGGGCCGGGCCGGGGTCGTCGACCCTGGGGGGATCGACCGTCTCATGCTGCGGCGCTACCTGGCGTACCTGGCGACGCGCCGGTACTCCCGCAGGACCATCGCCAGGAAGGCCGCCGCCATAAGGCGTTATTTCGCGTGGTCGCGCCGCCACGAGCTCATCAGTGTCGACCCGTCCCGGCGCCTGTCGGCTCCTGCGGGACAAGCGCGCCTGCCGCGCGTGCTCGCACCGTCAGAGCTGAAGGTCCTTCTCGAACCAGCGGCCGATGCTCCGCAGCCCAAGCTGCCTGCTTCGGTCAAGTCGCGCGACGATGCGCTGCTCGAGCTCTTGTACGGCAGCGGCCTGCGAGTCGCGGAGCTCTGCGGGCTCGGGTTGAGCGACGTCGACCTGAAGAGCCGGTCGGTGACGGTCTGGGGCAAGGGTGGCAAGCAGCGCCGTGTGCCGATGAGCCGCCCGGCCGCGGAAGCGATCGGTCGCTACGTTGCCTCCGGACGCGCAGCGCTCGTGAACGAGTCGACTCCTGCAGGTTCCCTCTTCGTCAACCGTCGCGGTCGGCAGATGACCTCTCGGGACGTGCGCCGCGTCCTGGACCGGCGCTCGCCGGTGCCGACCCATCCCCATGCGCTACGCCACACCTACGCGACTCATCTCGTCGACGGCGGGGCGGACCTGCGAGTAGTCCAGGAGCTGCTCGGCCACGCGAGCTTGAGAACGACGGAGATCTACACCCACGTGTCCACCGATCGACTGGTCGGGGCTTACCGAAGCGCTCACCCGAGGGCCTGATGACTCAGGCCGGGACCGACCGCATTCAGTCCGTCGACGAGCTGTGGGCGGATTTCAAGTCGACCGCGGACCAGTCCGCGCGTGACCGGCTGATCCTTCACTACTCGCCGCTCGTGAAGTACGTCGCAGGGCGCGTCGCCGCAGCGATGCCGAGCCATGTCGACTACTCCGACCTCGTCAGCTACGGCATCCTCGGGCTGATCGACGCCATAGAGAAGTTCGACCCTTCCAGGGCGATCAAGTTCGAGACCTACGGCGTGCCCCGCGTGCGCGGTGCCATCCTCGACGAGCTTCGCTCGATCGACTGGGTGCCGCGGTCGGTGCGCGCGAAGGCGCGGGCGGTCGACTCGGCGCTCTCCAAGCTCGAGGGCCAGCTCGGTCGTTCACCGACGGACCGGGAGCTGGCCGACGAGCTGGAGATGACGACGAGCGACCTTGACGACATCCTCCGCCAGACATCACGGGCCGGGTTGCTGCAGCTCGACGACGTCCTGTTCCGCCAGGGTGGGAGCGGAGGGCAGACGCTCGGCGACACCCTGCAGGACCAGGGGGACGCCCCCGGCGCCACCATCGAGCTCGAGGAGACCCGGCGACAACTCGCCAAGGCGATCCAACGGCTGGACGATCGTGAGCGCAAGGTCCTCACCTTGTACTACTACGAGGGCCTGAACCTCGCCGAGATCGGCGAGATCCTCGGGGTGACCGAGAGCCGCGCCTGCCAGATCCACACCAAAGCGGTGCTCCACCTGCGGCAACGACTGCGCGACGAGCTGACCTGACGCCGAGCGCCTCGTACCGCGCCTGGTGGTGAAGCCCGACGGCTGAGCAGCTACCATGGCGGCGAGGCCCGACCGGGTCTCTTTTCAAGGTACGTCCTGGCATGCCCGCGGTCGTCCTTCGGGGCGCGGTGCCGGGATTGACTCGAACCGTCGGGAGGAGAACCGCGTGGCTGTCGTCACGATGAAGCAACTGCTCGAGGCCGGAATGCACTTCGGCCATCAGACCCGTCGTTGGAACCCGAAGATGAAGCGCTTCATATTCGGCGAGCGCAACGGCATCTACATCATCGATCTCAACCAGACGTTGGAGCGCGTGGACGCCGCCTACTCCTACGTGAGGGATCTCGTCGCAGGCGGCGGCGTGATCCTGTTCGTCGGCACGAAGAAGCAGACGCAGGATCCGGTGGCGGAATTCGCAGTGGCGTGCGGCATGCCTTATGTGAACCAGCGTTGGCTGGGAGGCATGTTGACCAACTTCCAAACAGTTGCAGGCCGTGTCCGCAAGCTGCAGGAGCTCGAGGCGTCGCGCGCCGCCGGCGACTTCACCGCGATGCCCAAGAAAGAGGCTCTCTCTCACGAGCGCGAACTCGAGAAGCTCGAGCGGAACCTTGGTGGCTTACGCCGGTTGGACCGGCCGCCGGACGCGATCTTCGTGATCGACACCAAGAAGGAGCACATCGCCGTCACCGAGGCGAACAAGCTGCACCTGCCGGTCGTGGCGGTCGTCGACACCAATTGTGACCCGGATGTCATCGACTACGTGATCCCAGGTAACGACGACGCCATTCGGGCTGGTCGGCTCATGTGCAGGGTCATCGCCGACGCCGTCGTCGAGGGTCGGTTCATCGCCTCGCGTCGTGCCGCGGATGTCGCCAGCAGGGCCCGCCGCGCGACCGCAGAGCCCGTCGCACAGCCGGCCGCGCCAGCCAGGACTGAAGCTGCGTCCCGTTCTGTTGCCTCGGAGACCGAGGCCCCGCCTGCCGAGCCGGTGGCCGCGAAGGCCCTGCCCGCCGAACCGGTGGCCACCGAGGCGCCCGTCGAGCCCGTCGAGACCTCGGAGGAGGTCGCGGCCGAAGCTCCGGTCGCGGATGCCGGCGAGAGCACGTCAGTGGCAGGGGAGGCGGAAGAAACCGGCGAGACCACAGACGAGACGGCGGGAGAGAACCTCGCCGCTCCAGTCACCGAGCACGTTACGGAGGATTGAAAGAGATGGCAGCAATCACCGCCAAGGAGGTGCAGGCGCTCCGGAGGAAGACGAGCGCCGGAATCCTGGACTGCCGGCGCGCGCTCGAGGAGGCCGAGGGCGACATGGAGGAGGCCGAGCGCATCCTCCGCGAGAAGGGAATCATCAGTGCCGCGAAACGCCAGCATCGCGAGCGCACCGAAGGAGCTGTCGCGGTCGTCGTCCATGGCGATCACAAGCCGGTCGGGGCGATTGCCATGCTCGAATGCGAGACCGACTTCGTGGCGAGGTCGCCCGAGTTCGTCTCGCTCGTGGAGGAGATCGCGAACGAGCTCGCCTTGGAGGGTGAGGAAGGGCTCGCGCAGTACTCGGCACGGATCGAGGACCTGACGCTCGTCTCCAAGGAGAACATCGCGCTCGGCCAGACCGTCCGCTTCGAAGCTCCCGAATCGGCGATCCTCGGAAGCTACCTGCACCTGCAGAACGGTCGCGGCGTGAACGCGGTACTCGTGGAGGTCTCTGGGGGAACCGAGACTCTTGCTCACGACATCGCCCTTCACATCGCTTTCGCCCGTCCGGAGTACTTGCGGCGTGAGGACGTGCCCGCCGAGCAGATCGAGGATGTCCGCCAGACCGCGGCCGCGATCGCGCGCAACGAGGGCAAACCGCCGGCCGCTCTGGACAAGATCGTCGAGGGCCGGCTCCAAGGCTGGTACAAAGAGCGCGTGCTGCTCGACCAGCCGTTCGTACGTGACGAGCAGTACTCGATCGGCCAGCTGCTCGGCGGTGCGCAGCTGCTCCGTTTTGCTCAGGCCGTCGTCGGCTCGTGAGCGGGCCAGCGCGGCAGTCGTGACCGACGTGACGCTTGGCCAAGCTGGGGGAGCCCGGCCCAGGTGGCACCGCGTCGTGCTGAAGCTGTCCGGCGAGGCCCTGGCAAGCTCGCTGTCCGACGAGACCATCGACGCCTCGACCGTGGGGCGCCTCGCCGAGGAGATTGGCGCCGCACAGAGCGAACTGGATATTCAGATCGCGATCGTCGTGGGCGGAGGCAACATCTGGCGGGGCACCACGGGTGCCGGCCAGGGAATGGACCGGGCGACCTCGGACATCATGGGCATGCTCGGCACGGTCATCAATGCTCTTGCGCTGCAGGACGCGCTCGAACGTGTCGGTTGCCCCACCAGGGTGTTGTCGGCCATTCACATGGCGGAGGTCTGTGAGCCCTACATCCGCCGCCGTGCCATCCGGCACCTCGAAAAGGGTCGTGTCGTCATCTTCGCGGCGGGTATGGGAAATCCCTACTTCACAACTGACACTCCTGCCGCGTTGCGGGCCGCGGAGATCGAGGCCGACGCGATCTTGAAAGGAACCCATTCCGGAGTGGACGGCGTCTACAGCGCCGACCCCCGCTTTGAACCGACTGCGACCCGCTACGAGGAGATCGGGTTCCTGGAGGTCGTGTCGAGAGACCTGCGAGTCATGGATCACACCGCGGTCACCTTCTGCCGGGACAACGGGATCCCGATTCTCGTCTTCGATCTGATGCGGGAGGGCAACATTCGAGCTGCCCTGGTGGGCGACCGGATAGGTACGCTGATCAGGTGACTGACGACGTGCTCATCGAAGCCGCGCTCGCCGACAGCGGTGAGCGCATGCACAAGGTGGTCGAACACACCAAGGCCGACTTTGCGATGGTCCGCACGGGCCGGGCGTCGCCGGCACTGGTCGAGAAGATCAAGGTGGACTATTACGGCACCGAGGTCCCCTTGCAGCAGATAGCGGGATTCAGTGTGCCCGAGCCCCGGGTGCTCGTGGTCAACCCCTACGACAAGGGCGCCATGAAGGCGGTGGAAAGGGCGCTGATCAGCTCCGACCTGGGCATCAACCCGTCCAACGACGGGCAGGTGTTCAGGCTCGTGTTCCCGGAGCTCAACGAGGAGCGGCGCAAGGAGTTTGTGAAGGTCGTGAAGCACCGTGCCGAGGAAGGACGTGTCGCGGTGCGCAACGTCCGACGCTCGACCCGGCACGACCTCGAGGCTCTGGAGCGGGAGGGCGAGATCTCCTCGGACGACCTCGAGCGCGCCGAGAAGGAGCTGGAGAACCTGACCCACGAGCAGATCGCGGAGATCGACAGGCTGTTGAGCCACAAGGAAAGGGAGTTGCTCGAGATCTGAGCATTGGCGGTCCGGCACCTAGCCGTCGCCGCGCCGGGAGCCTTTGACGCCGCGCACTCAAGACGGTGCCGCGACATCAAGGAACCTGCGAGGGAGGAACAGTGGAGGACGGACAAGAGCCTCGAGGGACCGGCGAGCCGGTCACCGAAAGGGCCCGGATTGCCGGCGTGGAGGCCGGGGTCGCGGCCGGGTTGGTGCCCTCGGCCGAGGCAGCGGCGCGCCCTACCTCCGAGCCGACCGACAACGCTTGCGCCACCGCAGGTGCCGACGAGGCCACGAGGGCCCCCGCTTCAATGTCGGTGGCCGCGATGCTCGCCTCTTACGAGCTTCCCGACTGGACCGACCCGCCGACCCTGCAGCTTCCCCGCGTGCTCCTGGACCTCGAGCAGGAGGCGGCGGTGGAACGAGGTGGGCCGCTCCCCACACCGCCCGGGGGACCCGTGTGGCGTGAACGCCAGGAGGACTGGAACGACAGCGACGCCCTCCTCGCGGACCTCGCCAAGGCCGGCCTGCGAGTGACGGCCTCGGAAGAGTCGTCCTCCGACGACCCCTTCGCCTACGACTTCCTCAGCGACGACGGCGAGTCTTCGTGGCTCGCCCGGAACGAGACCCCCGACGACGCGGCACAGCTCCCATCGTCCGCGGACACGGTTCCACCGGTGGCCGAACCGGCGCCGCCTGCCGTCGACGTGCCCGACACACAGGACGAAGCGGAGACGGGGGCTGCCGGCTCGACCCCGCCGGACCACTCCGACGAGGTGGTCGCGGCGCCGGTTCGGCGCAGGCGCCACGTCGCCGGCCGGGCCCGCCGGCGGGCGAGGCGGCCCGTCGCGGTCACGAGGAAGGGCGACGCTGCTCCCCGTAACCCGGTGGTCGCCACTGTCACCGGTGTCGTTCTGGCCGCCGTCCTCCTCCTGTGCTTCTCCGCCGGGCCGCCCGCGGTCCTCGCCCTGGTGGTCGTCGCGGTGACCCTCGCGGCAGCCGAGCTCTTCAACTCGTTGCGCCTCGCCGGGTACCGGCCGGCGACCCTGCTCGGCGTCGTCGCCGTGCCGGCGGTGATCATCGCGGCCTACTTCCGGGGGCCTGATGCGATCTTGCTCGCCTTCGTGATCTTCATCATCGTCACGATGGTCTGGTACCTAGCCGGGATCACTCGCCGCTCACCGCTCACCAACCTCTCGGTCACCGTCTTTGCTTTCGGCTGGACGGGAGTGCTGGCCGCATTCGCCGGGCTCCTGGTGGATCCGAGGATCTTCCCGGATCGTCACGGGATCGCGTTCATGCTGGGAGCGATCATCGCCGCCGTCGGTTACGACGTCGGTGGCTACGCGGTCGGCAGCCGCTTCGGAAAGCACAGCCTCGCCCCGTCGGTGAGCCCGAACAAGACCTGGGAGGGGTTGATCGGAGGTTGCGCGGTCGCTATCGGTGCCTCGGCAGGCATCACGAGCCAGATCCACCCCTGGCACGTCACCACCGCACTCGTGCTGGGCCTCATCGTCGCGGTCGTGGCGCCTTGTGGCGACCTCGTCGAGTCCATGATCAAGCGCGACCTCGGCGTGAAGGACATGGGGTCGCTCCTGCCCGGCCATGGCGGGATGCTCGACCGGATCGACGCCCTGCTCTTCGTCCTCCCGGCGGCGTACTACTTCGTCCGCCTGGCTCACGTGTGATGACGGTGACCATGGACCAGCCGACGCCGGTCCAGTCCGCCACTGCCAGCCGCAGCGACGACTCGCGGCGGCGGGTTGCCGTCGTCGGTTCGACCGGTTCGATCGGCACCCAGGCCCTCGACTTGCTCCGCTCGGCGCGGGACCGTTTCATCGTCAGCGCGCTCGGGGCGGCCAGATCGGTCGATCTGCTCGCCGCCCAAGCCGAGGAGTTCCGACCCCGGGTCGTCGCGATCGCCGACGGCTCGTACGAACGAGAGCTCGCCGAGATGTTGCCTTTCGGGATCGAGCTGCGCGCCGGGCCTGGTGCGCTGGCTTCGCTCGTCGAGACCGCTGACGTGGTGCTCAATGCCGTCGTCGGGTTCGCCGGCATCGGTGTGACCGTCGCGGCGCTGCGGGCGGGCCGCCGGCTCGCTCTCGCGAACAAGGAGTCGCTCGTGGCCGGCGCGCCCGTGGTCCGGCGTGCCCGTGCCACTCCGGGTGCCGAGCTCGTGCCGGTCGACTCCGAGCACTGTGCCATACACCAGTGCCTTGCCTGCGGTAGCCCGGAAGCGGTGGCGAGGGTAGTGATCACTGCGAGCGGGGGACCGTTCCGGGGCCGGAGCGCGGCAGATCTCGCATCGGTGACGGTGGCCGACGCCCTCGCCCACCCGACCTGGCAGATGGGGCCGAAGATCACGATCGACTCTTCGACTCTGATGAACAAGGGGCTCGAGGTCATCGAGGCTCACGAGCTTTTCGACGTCGTGTACGACCGCATCGAAGTCGTGGTCCATCCGCAGTCGATCGTGCACTCGATGGTCGAGTTCTGCGATGGAGCCACGATCGCCCAGCTCTCGATTCCCGACATGCGCCTCCCGATCGGCTATGCGCTCGGTTACCCCGACCGGCTTGCTCACGCCTACGGCTCTCTCGACTTCACCGCACCGTTCCGCCTCGACTTCGAGCCGCCCGACCTCTCGACCTTCCCTTGCCTACGGCTCGCCTACGAGGCAGGACGCGAGGGCGGCAGTGCCCCGGCATGGCTGAATGCCGCCAACGAGGTTGCCGTGGCGGCATTCCTGGACGGGCGCATCCCTTGGGCGGCAATCGCCGACGTCGTGGCCGAGACCCTCGCGGCCCACGAGCCCGCGGACCTCCTGCGGGTGGAGGACGTTCAGCAGGCCGACGCGCTCGCCCGACGGCGAGCGACGCGTGCGGTCGGCCTCCGTGAACGCACGGCATGACGACCCAGTAGGCACGGGAAGCGGGAGACTTGCTCTATGGACGACGCTTCGGGGGTCGCCGCGCCCCAGCCACGGTCGGCCGGGCTCGGGCCGCTGTTGCGGCTCGCAGCTGTCGTCGCTGTCGGTATCGGCGCCGCGGTCGCGCTCGGCGCGTTGCCCGTCCTGGTGGTGGTGCTCGCGCTCGTTGCCATGATCATGCTCCACGAGCTCGGCCACTTCGCCACGGCTAAGTGGTGCGGCATGAAGGTCACGGAGTACTTCCTGGGCTTCGGGCCGAGGCTGTGGTCGATACGCCGGGGAGAGACCGAGTACGGCATCAAGGCGATCCCGGCAGGCGGCTACGTCCGGATCGTGGGCATGACGATGCTCGAGCAGGTTGACCCGTCCGACGAGGCGCGCAGCTACCGAGAGGCGTCCTTTCCTCGGCGCCTCCTGGTCGCGTTCGCCGGGTCGGGCATGCACATGATCATGGCGTTCGTGCTGTTGTTCTCGCTGTACGCGTTCTCGGGGGCACCGACGCTGACCTCGCCGACCATATCGAGCCTCGGGCGATTCTCGGTGGGCCTGAGCCCGGCACAGCGCGCAGGGCTCAGGCCCGGCGACGTGATCGTGGCCGTCGGCGGGCGCAAGGTCACCGACCTGGACTCGCTCATCACCTTCGTGAACAACCACCCCGGTGACCCGCTCAACTTCGTCGTGGACCGCCACGGCCACGACTTGACCCTCCGGGTCACACCTGTCGACGGCCGCCACGTCGTGGAGGAGATCGGCGGTGAGCGCGTCCGGGCCGCCAGCCCCTCGGGACCGCCGAAAGGGGTCATCGGGGTCGAGCTCACAAATGTGAAGAACATGTCGGTCGGGCCCTTCAGCGCGATCGGCCACGCCGGTGCGGAGTTCGGTTCCCTGTTCGGTCAGACTTTCGGCGGGCTGGCCCAGGTCTTCTCGCTGCACGGGCTCAGCAATTTCGCCCACCAGGTTGCCGTGGCCGGCAACAGCCAGGCCTCGGGATCCTCGGGGACCTCCGGGAACGGATCAGGAGGGGGGACGATCCTGTCCATCGTCGGGGCTGTCCAGATCGGTGCCCAGGCCGCCAGGCAGGACGTCTCCGAGCTCTTGGTGCTACTCGCCGCGATCAACCTGTTCGTCGGCATCGTCAACTTGTTCCCCATGCTGCCGCTCGACGGGGGACATGTGGCGATCGCGATCTACGAGCGGGTGCGCTCGCGCAAAGGCCGTAAGTACCACGCGGACGTCGCCAAGCTCATGCCGGTGGCTTATGTCTTCCTGCTCTTCGTGGTGCTCGTCGGGCTCGGGGCTCTCTACATGAACATCGTCAACCCGGCCCAGTTGCCCGGGGGCTGACGGCCGTCCACCGGACGTGCGCGACGAGAGCCCGGTAAGCGGGACCGAGGGCCGTCGACGGCACGCCGCTAAGCTGGCGATCGATGGCCAGAACAGGCGCGACGTTGGCTGAACGGCGCAAAACCCGCCAGATAAAGGTAGGAAGAGTCGCCGTTGGCGGCGGAGCGCCCGTGTCGGTCCAGTCGATGACGGTGACGAAGACGGCGGATGCCGAGGGGACTCTGGCCCAGGTGTACGCGCTTGCTTCTGCCGGTGCCGACATCGTGCGTTGCACGTGCAACGAGCAGGAGGCGGCCGAGGGGCTGGCGATCATCGTCCCCCGCTCGCCCGTGCCGATCGTGGCCGACGTGCACTTTCACTACGAGATGGCACTCGCGGCCCTCGAGGCCGGGGTCCATGGGCTCCGGTTGAACCCTGGGAACCTGCGCAAGCCGGAGGAGATCAAGCTCGTCGCCGCTGAAGCGCGTGACCGCGGAGTCCCGATCCGCATCGGCGTGAACGCCGGTTCGCTGCATCCCAGCCTGTACAAGAAGTACGGCGGCGCCACGCCGGAGGCGCTCGTCGAGTCCGCACAGATGGAGCTCGCCTATTTCGACGAGGTCGGTTTCGAGGATGTGAAGATCTCCGTGAAGGCCTCCAACGTCCCGCTCATGATCGAGGCGTACAGGCTGGCATCGGAGACCTTCGATCACCCGCTGCACCTCGGTGTGACAGAGGCCGGGCCCCCTCCTGCCGGTTTGATAAAGGGCACGGCGGGGATCGCGACGCTCCTCGCCGAGGGCATAGGCGACACGATCCGTTACTCGCTCACGGCCGACCCGGTTCAAGAAGCGCGGGCCGGCCGTCAGTTGCTCGAAGCGCTCGGGCTCCGTGAGCGCAAGGGGCTGGACCTCATCGCGTGCCCGTCGTGCGGCCGCGCCGAGATCGACGTGATCGAGATAGCGCGCGAAGCCCAAGAGGCGTTGGAATCCCGCTCGCTGCCGCTTCAGGTGGCCGTGATGGGCTGCGTGGTCAACGGGCCCGGCGAGGCCCGCGAGGCGGATCTCGGGATTGCGGCCGGACGGCACAAGGGGCACCTTTTCATCAAGGGCAAGATCGTGCGGGTCGTGCCCGAGGATGAGATGGTCGAGGCCCTGGTCGCCGAGGCGGAGAAGCTCGTGGCCGAAGGTATCGACGCTCGCCTGGCCGCCGCGGACGCGGGCGCCGAGCTGGAAGCCGAGGAGGACCGCAGGGCCCTTTTCGAGGCGAAAGGCAGTGATGTCAACCACGCTGCGGAACGGATCGAGATGATCCGCAAGACGATCGCACAGGAGCAGGAGCCACACCCCCTCGGCAAGTGACGGACGTGCGCGACGCGCGCCCGAGGCGGGAGAATCCACCAAGATGACGGACTTCGAGCTTCGACCAATAGGTGCACACGAGGTCTATGCCTTCGCGTCCTGCCAGGCGTCCGCGTTCGGTGGCCGCTACACGCCGGACAAGCTCGAGAGCTTGGCGGAGGACCTGCAGCTCGATCGAACGCTCGCGGTGTTCGAGGGTGGTGACCTCGTCGCGACGACCAGCTCCTACCTGGTCCCGATGACGCTGCCGGGCTTGGTCAGGTGCGAGGCTGCGGCGGTCACCGACGTTTCCGTGGCTCCGACGCACCGCCGTCGAGGGCTTCTCAACGCGATGATGCGCCGGCAGCTCGACGACCTCCATTCTGACAATGAGGTCGTGGCAGTCCTGTTTGCCAGTGAGGGGGGCATCTACGGACGCTACGGCTACGGCGCGGCGACCTTCGGCGCCCGTTACGAGGTCGCCAAGCGGGGTGCCCGGCTGATGACACAGGTCGCGACGCCGTGCGGCTCGGATTCAGGCGGCCCCGGCTCGGTCCGGCTTCTCGAGCTCGCTCAGGCGGCAGAGGCTTTTCCCCCCGTCCACAGCGCCTATGCGCCGACGAGAGTGGGCGAGCTCGACCGCGCGCACGGGGAGTGGGCCGAGCTGCTGGGGAACCCGAACGGAGCAGGTGAGGACGCGAGGCACCGTTTCTATGTCTGTTATGAGCATGGAGGCCGCATCGACGGCTATGCCGTCTACCGGGTGGGCCCGATCGACCCGACCGACCACTGGCGCCGCGCCGTGTTCCTGGAGGAGTTGTGCTCGCTGAGCGACGAGAGCTACACGTCGTTGTGGCGCTACCTGCTCGGCATCGACCTGACCGAGGAGCTCCACACCGCCAGCCGGCCGGTCGACGAGCCTCTCCGGTACCTTCTTGAGGACCAGCGGCGCCTCCGCACGGCGAGCTGGGGCGACCGCACATGGGTCCGTCTGGTGGACGTCGAGGGTGCGCTCACCCGGCGTCGCTACGAGGAGGAGGGACCCCTCGTTATCGAGGTGACGGATCCGTTCTGCCCCTGGAACGAGGGTCGCTTCCGCCTTTCGGTCGACGGCGACGGGATCGGGACCGTGGAGCGCGTCGACACCGCGCCTGACCTGATCCTCCCGATCGAGGCGTTGGGGGCCTTGTATCTCGGAGGCGTCCCGTTCGTCGGCATGGCGGAGGTCGGCCGGATCGCGCAGTGCACGCAGGATTCGGCGCGACGCGGCGACAGGATGTTCGGTGTGCGGCGCGCGCCTTTCTGCACGACGCATTTCTGAGCCGCCAGACGCGAAAGGTTCGGCCGCGCCCGCACCACGGGGTGCGCGGTGGAGCAGTCCGACAGCGGGTCCGGTTGGGCGGGAGACCGGCTGCCGGTCCTCAGATCCTCTCGAGCCGCACGACCTGGGCGTGCGGTGCCACGCTGCTGACAAGTTCCTCGAGGTGTGGGTGGCAGGTCATGAACAGCACCTGATGGTGCTCTGCAGTCTCCGCCAGCGCCTCCGCGACCGGCACCGCACGCCCGGGATCGAAGTTCACCAGCACATCGTCGAGGATGAGCGGGAGGGCCGCGGAGCGCTCGGCGAAGGTCTCCGCGAGCCCGAGTCGCAGACACAGGTACAGCTGCTCGATGCTCCCGCGGCTCAGGCTGCTGGCGTCGATCTCGGCTCCAAGAGAAGAGAGGACCCTGATGGTTTCGCGGCCACCGTCCTCCTCGACAGAAGGAAGCAGCCGCGTGTAGCGGCCCCCCGTCACCTTTGCGAAGCGATCACCCGCGCGCGCGAGCACGGCGGGCTGATGCTCCCGCTCATGTCGCCTCAGCGTGCGCTCGAGTAGCAGCCGCGCACATCCGAGGATTGCCCAGGACTTGAGCACCGCTCCGAGCTCCTGTTCGAGCTCGAGTCGCGTCTGTTCGAGCTCTGCCACCCGGCCCGATCCGGCGATGACCCGCAGCTCGTTCGACGTGTCCTGATGCGCCCGCAAGAGCTGCTCCAGATGGTTGCGGGCTTCGGGCCGCGCGGCGGCGAGCCCCGCCTGCTCGTCTTGCCAGGCGAGCACCTCCCCGGTCTCGAGCTCCTCGCGCAGACGACGCGCCTGGGGGCCGAGACCGAAGGAGCGCTCCAGCTGTGCGTCTGCGTCCTCGACCACCTGCACCAACGAGGTTCTCGCTGCTCGTAGCTCGACCGTCTCGGCGAGCAAGGCACACAGTTGGTCGAGGGCACCTGCAGGGTCGGTTTCGAGCGGCTCGCCGTCGCCACCGAGCTCGCCGAGCCCTGCTGAGAGCTTGCCGAGACGAGTCTCGAATTCCGAGACCTCCCCGCTCAGCTGTTCGATCCTGGCATCGACGCGGTCGAGCGCCGCGAAGTCCTTCCAAGCCGTCTGGAGCGCGGTCAGGCTCTCGAGGACACCGTCGGGTGACAGCGAGGGCGCGAGCCCGTGTGCGGCTTTCCAGGAGGCGAAGCTGGAGCGCTCGGCGTCGAGCTTGCCCGATGCCCTCTGCAGTGAATCGTGGGCCGACTTGCGCCTTTGCAGGGCCGCTGTCCTTCGGCGGCGGTCATCGACGAGAGCTCGCTCGACAGCCCGGGCGTCCTCGATCGTTTCCGCGACCGTCTCGACGTCGGACTCACTCGGCGAGTCGGGCAGTCCGAGCGAGGCAGCGAGCTCGGCCACGCGCGTTGCCACGCGCTGGTTGGCAGCCTCCACGCCGGCCTTTTCTGCGGGCACAGCGACAAGAATCCGTCGCCGTGATGCAACTGCTAGGGCCAGCAGGACGCACCCGGCCGCAGCGAGGACGGCACAGAGGATGCGCATTGCGGTCGGGCCGGGTGCAAGGGCTGCGATCAGCGAGAGCCCGGTGATGACGAAGGCCACGAGCCCGATCGACGCGAAGCTCGTAGCCCAGAGCACGCCCGCAGGAGTACCTGCTCGGCGCCCGCTCGCCTGTAGCTCGGCCGACAACAGGCGCTGCTCGGCGAGGTTCTTGCGCAGCTCGCCCAGTAACCTCGCCTGCTGTTCAGGGTCCGACACTGGTGCGTCAGGAGCGACGGTGGCTGGCACGGCGCGCTCCTCGTCGGCCAGGTCTGCAAGCTCAGGAGCAGAGTCGGCGTCCTTCGCAAGGGCGGCGGCCGTGCGCCAGCTCGCCTCGAGCTCCCCGAGGGAGGTTCGGAAACGCCGACCCTCGTCGGTGAGCCCGATCCAGCCATCACTGGTGCAGACACGGTCGCGATCCCAGTCGGGGCCGAGCGAACCCATCGCGGCTCGGATTGACTGTTCAATCCCGCCACGCTGGTTGTTCAGGTCGTCGAGCCGGCCTACTCGCTCGAGGTGCCCAGAGCACGCCGCCTTGAGCGAGTGGAGCTCCGAGGCTTGCGTTTCGAGCCACGCTGAGAGCGGCTCGGGCTCCTCCCAGCACGAAAGGCGTTGCTCGGCCTTTCGCTTGCGCTCGAGCACGTCCCACAGCCGGATCAGCAGGTCGAGGTCACGTGTCCGGTGCTCGTTCCGGTCCACGTCCTCGTGTGACTGGGCCAACTCGCGTTCCAGGCGCAACAGCTCGGCGCGTCGTGCGGGATAGCCGGTGGCTTCTTGGCTCGCTTCGCTGAGGCTGCGGCGAACGCCCTCGAGTTCAGCCAGCAGACGGTTGGCCATGGCGTCACCCTGCCGCAGTCGAGCCAGTTCGAGGCGCTGTTTTTGCAGGTTGCCCATTGCTCGGGCCGCCGACCGGCGTTGGCCGACGATGCTCGCCGAGAAGAGCAGTTCTCTTACGTCGTCTCTGTTCACGGCATCTGCATTTCCGAGATCGGTCAGGTCGACGGCGAACACCGCGCGGAACAGTGCTTCGTCCGCGCCGCCGAGCGCCCCGCGCAGCTCTTCTTCGCTAGCGGAGGCTCCGTCGCTTCGCCGGATGCTGACGAGCTTGTTCGGGCCGGTGTAACGCTCGATCCGCCACTGACGGCGGTCGCCGTCGGACTCGTTGCCATGGCCTTCGGCCAAGGTGAGCTGACCACCGTGGCGTCCGCCCCGGACAGGTGCGCGGAACCGGGGGTTGTCGCGCCGTGCGGGGAAGCCGAACAACATCGCGGTGAGGAAGTCGAGAAGCGTCGACTTGCCGGCTTCGTTCGGCCCGCTGATGATCACAAGGCCCGGGGAGAGATCGTCGATCCCGAGGTCGCACAGGGTGCCGAAGCCGTCGATGTGGAAGCCTGCTATGCGCATGGCGACTTCATCCCGCCTCAGCGCCTGTCGCCCTCGAGCTCGCCGAGCGCGAGCACGAGGGCTCGATCGATCAGCTCGGCGGGCGGCAGGCCGGGCGACTTCAGCAGTTGCTCGAGGACGCGCCGGGTTCTGAGCGGTCCGGGGAGCCCGTCGGAGAGCTCAGCCGCGAGCTCGTCCACGGCCCCGTCGTCGGTCGCGAGGCTGGCGCCAAGCCGGTCGGCAAGCGAGATGAGATCCGCGGCGAAGTCCGACCCGGCCCGGGCGGCGTCGAGGTCGATGGCGGGACGCGACCGGTCGTCGATGCAGTCCCACCAGCAGAAGGGATGCTCGCCTGCGAAGTCGTCCCGCAGCGCGCTCCGCAGGTCCTCCAGTGCCCCGGGGCGCCGGAGGTCAAAGTGCAGCTCTCCCTGGCCCACAAGCTGTCCGCGGAGAACCAGCGAGCGTCCCTCCGAGGAGGCGAGCCGGTCCCGCGAGGCGCTGAGGAGTCGGGAGCGCAGGTCGGCGAGATCTTCGACCTCGCCGATGTCGAGCTCGACGAGATCGAAACGCACGACATCGCACGCGACCGGCTCGACGTGTTCGACACGCCCTCTGCAGACATGAACGACGACCGCCCCTTTCGGCCCTCGTTCGCTCGGCTTGGGGCTACGGGCCTGGAGGTTGCCGGGGTAGACCACCCAGGGCTCGTCAGAGCCCCTGCGGCCCGAGAGGACCAGTCGAGCGTGCACGTGGCCGAGCGCCCAGTAGTCGAGGCCGACATCGCGCAAGTCGTCGAGCGTGCACGGGCTGTAATCGTCGTAGCCGGAGGCGGCTCCTTGCACGTTGCAATGGAGCACGCCGACTCTGAGACCGGGGCCGGCGTCACGGGCGAAGCGAAGCGCCAGGTTCTCGCGTTCGCTGCGCTGGGCGAAGCTGATGCCCTGCACAGTCGCCAGCGTGGTACCGCCGACCTCGACGGGTACGGCCTGGACGGTTCCCGTGCCGAAGACCGTGACGCGCTCCGGCCATGGACCAGAAAGAGCGGACCACCCGGTCTCGACCGGGTCGTGGTTGCCGTGCACGACGAAGCTGGGGATGCCCGCGCTCGACAGGCGGGCGAGGCCGTCGCGGAACCGCAGCTGCGCCCGGAGCCCGCGCTCTGGCCCGTCATAGATGTCTCCTGCGATCAGAAGGAAGGCGACGTGGCGGTCCACGCACAGATCGACGAGGGAGTCGAACGCGGCGAGCGAGGCCTCGCGAAGCTGTTCTGCCACGTGTGGCGCCGTCGAGCCGATGCCTTTGAAAGGCGTGTCAAGATGCAGGTCCGCGGCGTGGACGAAACTGAAGTCTGGCGCCCGGGAGGGATCATCCATCAAAGTGAGGCTACTTGTGGGGTGTGTCACCGGCCGGTGATCCCTATCGACGCGAACCTCGGGATGGGAGCGACATGACTGAACGGACGGGCGGCGAGGTGGTGGTGGACGTGCTCGCACGCTTGGGAGTTGAAGTCGTCTTCGGCATCCCGAGCGTCCACAACCTCCCGATCTACGACGCGATAAGGCGTGACGGTCGGATCCGCTCCATCGGTGTCCGCCACGAGCAGGGTGCCGTCGGTGCGGCCGACGGGTTCGCGCGGACGACCGGCCGCCTCGGGGCGTGCCTGACATCGACCGGGCCGGGAGCTGCGAATGCCATGGGGGGCCAGCTGGAGGCCTGGGCCTCCTCATCGCCCGTCCTGCACCTGACAGGCCAGATCGACAGCCGGTTCCTCGACAAGCGTCGGGGATTCATCCATGAGGTCCCCGACCAGCTCGGCATGATGGCGCGGCTCTCGAAGGCCAGTCACCGGCCGCTGTCGGTGGACCACATAGGCGACACGGTCGCGCGAGGTGCCGTGGAGGCGATGACGTGCCGTCGCGGGCCGGTGTCGGTGGAGATACCAATCGACTTCCAGTACGCGTCGACAGAGTCGGAACCGGTCCGGCTCGAATGCTCGCCCCTGTCGCAGAGCTTGCCCGATGGCGCCGAGGTTGCGCGGGCCGCCGAGGTCATCGCGGGGTCCCGCCGACCCATCGTCTGGGCAGGCGGCGGAGTAGTCGCGGCCGACGCGGTCGACGAGGTGCAGCGGTTCGTGCGTCGCCTGGGTGCCGGGCTGCTGACGAGCCCAAACGGGCGAGGGGTCGTCCCCGAGGACGATCCTTCGTGCATCGGCAACCTCACCTGGGATCCCGACGTCAGGGCCCTGTGCCGGGAGGCAGACCTTCTCGTGGCGATCGGGACGCGCTTTCAGGGGACCAACACGGAGAACTGGAGGATGGAGCTTCCCGCGCGGCTCGTGCAACTGGACGTCGACCCGACTGTGCCAGGCCGGAACTACCCGGTGCAGGCCGCGGTCGTGGGCGACGCGAAGCTGTCCACTGCCGCCCTGCTGGAAGAGCTCGACCGCATCGCCGCACCGCAGTTCCTCGCGGAGCCCTCATGGTCCGGGCGTGTGGTGGCGGCGACCAGGTCCGGCCGGGAGCGGCTGCGGAGCACCCTCGGACCGCAGGTGGGTCTCCTTGACACCCTGGCCGGTTGCCTCCGACCTGGCACCGTCGTCGTCAAGGACTCCACTATCTCGGCTTACACGTGGGGCAACCGCCTGCTGCCCGTTACACGACCCCGAACCTCGATCATGCCGAACAGTTTCGCGATCGGGCTCGGGCTGCCACATGCGATTGGCGCCGCCGTCGCGGCGCAGGCGCCACCGGTCGTGCTCCTCGTCGGGGACGGCGGCTTCCTGCTCTCGGCGACCGAGCTCGCGACAGTCGCGCAAGAAGGGCTCCCGATCGTGATCGTCGTCTTTGTGGACGGCGGCTACGGGATACTCCGCAACATCCAGGAAAGCCAGTACGGGTCGAGGGAGGCGTGCATCGGCGTGGACCTGGGTCGGCCCGACTTCTGCGGTCTCGCGGCCGCTTTCGGGATCCGGGCCGAGCGTGTCAGCTCGGTCGCGGACTACGCGACGGCAGTCGGGCGGGCGCTCGATGAGCGGGCGCCTTGTCTGGTGGAGGTTGACCTCGACGCGATCGGCCCGATGAAGGTCAGCTACACGGGCACGTCCAAGCCGCCTAGGCCCAATACCCATAAGTTAAGCACCGAGGATCAGGATGGCGTCAGCTGATGGCCGAGTCGGCTGAGGCCAGTCCCGATGCTTGGGGCGCTTCACCTGGTAGTTGCTCATCTTGCGTTTCACGACTCGGGGCGCTGAGCGCAGCCGACGCTCGGGGAGCAGCCCGTCGCTGATCTCGACGACGGCGAGGCGAAGCCCCGCCGTCAGCACCTGCGCCGCGGTGCCAAGACCCTGGCGCACACTGCGTCGTGAGGCCCGAAGAGCGCCGGTGAAGCTGACTCGGTCGGGGTCGATGCCGTTGTGGCGGGCGGTCTCGGCCATCAGGGCTCGGATCGCGTAGTGCGTGCAGAGATAGCCATAGACCTCCTGGCGGACGCCCTCGGGGCTCTTTGAGCGCAACACGACGCGCGGGCCGCGCTGGTGGGTCTTCAGTTCGTCGAGGGTCGTCTCGAACTCCCAGCGCTCGGGGTAGAGCGCGGCCAACTCACGCGCCGGGGCGAGGGTCGGATCGGTGATCGTGGTGATCAGCCGGTAGTCGTTGTCGCCGGCCTGGCGCCGGCCAGGGTCGTCGAGGTCGTAGGCGACGACGCGCACCACGACGGGGTTCTTCAATCTCCACCGGTCCTTGTTCGCCTGCACGTGGCTCAGATACGAGCCGTCGGGCAGGCGCTCGTCGATCGGGAGGGAATGATTGGACTTGGTCCGCCAGACGAGCTCGGCACCGGCTGCTCGCACCTCGTTCCACAGTTCGAAGCCGAAGAAGTTTCGGTCGGCGAGCACGAGCATGCCTTCGCCGACGCGCTCGAGCAGGCCTCTGGCGAGTGTCGTCTCGCCGTCGCTGCAGGCGCCGATCGCCACACCGACGAGCGCGTGGGTGCCGCACTCGCCAAGCGCGACGAGTCGCAGCTGGGGGAAGGCACCAACCTTCTCGCCACGACCAGACCTCGGACGCCCGAAGGCGGCATCGTTCTCGGGCGTGTCGGCAAGGTCCAAGCAGGAGCCGTCAATCGACATCAGCCGCCAGCGCCGGTAGAAGGCGCCGAGGGTGGACTCGGTGGCGAAGGGAACGCAAGCCCGCTTGAACAGTTCCTTGAGCGGCTCTTCGCCAAGGCGTGCCCGAGCCTGGGAGATTGCCGGCTGGCTCGGCACACTCCAGTGCTGTTGCCATCCGGTCTCCCAGGCCAGGCCTTCGACGAGGCTGCGCATCACCTCCTCGTATCCGGACTGGCTGAACAGCGCGAGGGCGAGCACGTAGTAGACGACGAGACGCGCCGGCAACAGGCGGTTGCGCTGCTCGGCGCGGCCCGTGGACTCGACGACCGCGTCGACGAGACCGGGCGGGAACGTCCGCGTCAGCACCCCGAGGGCCACGTGGTCCGAGAGGCGTTGGTCGTCCTGGGGTTTCACCCATCCGGTCCGAGGCACCCGCCCAGAATACCACGGCTGCAACTCTAACTTATGGGTATTGCGCCTAGGCCGGATTAGGCGAGCCTCCCGAGGACGCGGTGCATGGCGTCGCAGCCGGCATCGACGTCGTCTGGCGACATCGACAACGCGGGCCGGAGCCGGAGCGTTCGCTCGCCGCAACCGAAGGCTATGACGTGCTCTTCACGCCAGAGCGTGGTGAGCACAGAGGTCCGTAGCTCGCGCGTCGCGAGGTCGATCGCGGCCACAAAGCCGCGCCCGCGGGCGTTGAAAACGGCATTCGGCCAGGCGTGCTCGAGCTCCACCAACCTCTCGAGGAGGTGGCGGCCGACGCTTGCGGCGTTTGCTATCGCACCGGTCTGCTCGACCAGCTCGAGCAGACGGCGGGAGCGCACCATGTCGGTGAGGTTGCCCCCCCACGTCGAGTCGATCCTGCCGGGTGTGCAAAACACGTTCTCTGCGACCTCGTCCACGCGCCGGCCGGCCATGACGCCCCCGAGTTGAACCTTCTTGCCGAAGGCCACGAGGTCCGGGGAGAGCCCGAGTTGCTGGTAGCACCATGGCGTGCCCGTCGCCCCCGCGCCGGTCTGCACCTCGTCGACCACGAACAGGGCGTCGTAGCGGTGGCAGAGCTCTTGGACGGCAAACAGGAACTCGGAGCGCAGATGGCGGTCGCCGCCCTCACATTGAATGGGCTCAGCGATGAAGCAGGCGATCTCGTGCGGGTGTGCCTCGAATGCGGCCTTGGCCTCTGCGAGCGCCAGCTCTTCGGAAGCCTCGACCTCGGCCCGGTGCGCCTCCAGTGGGAAGCGCACGGCGGGCGATGAGATCCGCGGCCAGTCGAACTTCGGGTAGCGGTCGGTCTTGACCGGGTCCGTGTTGGTCAAAGAGAGCGTGTAACCGCTGCGACCGTGAAAGGCGTGCCTCAGATGAAGGACCCGGGTACCGAGCTCGGGCGAGCGCCCCGCTGCCTCGTTGCGGCGGGATTTCCAGTCGAACGCGCACTTGAGGGCGTTCTCGACCGCGAGAGCGCCGCCTTCGATGAGGAACAGATGCGGCAGTGCCGGGTCCCCGAGCACGCGTGTGAAGGTGGCTACGAACTCGGCGAGCTGAACCGTCGGCACTTCGGCGTTTGCCGGCTTGTTCGAAGCGGCCTCGAGAAGCTCGTCGCGCGTCCCCGGGTCATCGGAGAGCCCGGGAGGGTTCATCCCGAGGGGGGCCGAGCCGAAGAAGGTGTAGAAGTCGAGATACTCGGTGCCGTCTCTGGCATCGACGAGCCGGCTCCCGTGGCTTTTCGACAGATCGAGCACTATGGGGAAGCCGTCCACGAGCATGTGTTCGGCGAGGCGCTGGTGGACCTCGTCAGGCGCGATATGGCTCTGATCTTGGGTCGTTTTCATTACCGGAGCGTATCGCTACTACGCTTTCGCGAAACGCAACCGCTGAGGAGAATAGCTATGACCTTCGAGCTCAGCTCGTTGATCGAGGCCCGCCAAGGTGAGAATTTCCGCCTCCACAGTGAGTATCTGAATCCCCAGCTCGTGAAGGTCCTGAAGACCCTCGGCTTCGATCGCTTCTACGTCAGGGGAGAAGGCTCGTACCTGTACGACCGGAACGGAGAGCGTTATCTCGACTTCCTGGCCGGGTTCGGCGTCTTCGCGCTCGGACGTGGTCACCCGGTCGTGAAAAAGGCGCTCCACGAGGCGCTCGACATGGACCTCCCGAACCTGGTCCAGCTCGATGCGGCGCTGCTGCCCGGATTGCTCGCAGAGGCGCTGGTGGCGAGGACGCATGACGGGATCCAGCGGTGTTTCTTCTCGAACTCGGGCGCGGAGGCGATCGAGGCGGCGATCAAGTTCTCGAGGTACGCGACGAAGCGGCCCCGCATCCTCCACGCTGATCACGGGTTTCACGGCCTGAGCATGGGCGCGTTGTCACTCAATGGCGGCAAGGAATTCCGTGAGGGCTTCGGCGCGTTGCTGCCTGGTTGCCACGAGGTGCCATTCGGGGAAATCGACCCCCTCGAGCGCGAGCTCCAACGTGACGACGTCGCAGCGCTGGTCCTCGAGATCATCCAGGGAAAGGGCGTGAATCTCGCATCGGACGAGTACTGGGCCGCCGCCGCCGCCCTGTGTCGCAAGCACGGAACTCTTCTCGTCATCGACGAGGTCCAGACGGGCCTCGGCAGGACCGGCAGGCTGTGGGCTCATGAGCACTACGGCTTGCGGCCCGACATCATCACAGTGTCGAAGGCGCTTTCGGGCGGATACATCCCCGTCGGAGCGATGATGTGCTCGGCAGAGATCTTCGACCGCGTTTATTCGAAGATGGAGCGCGCCGTCGTCCATTCATCGACTTTCGGGCGGAATCAGCTCGCGATGGTGGCGGCCCTCGCTACCTTGCAGACGATCGACGACGAGGACATCGTCGATCGGGCACGAGTGACCGGCGAGGCCTTCATGAAAGGCCTGTCCCCGCTCGTCGAGAAGTACGAGCTGTTCCACGAGGTGCGCGGCAAGGGGCTCATCATCGGCCTTGTTTTCGGCGAACCGAGCTCTTTCGGGTTGAAGTCTCGTTGGAGGATGATGGAGGGTGCCCGCAAGGGGCTCTTCTCGCAGCTGGTCGTGGGGCCGCTCTTCCACCGGCACAAGATCCTGACCCAGGTGGCCGGTGACAACATGAACGTCGTCAAGCTGCTGCCTCCGCTTATCGTCGGCCAGGAGGAGGTGGACTACTTCGTCGAGGCGCTCGACGACGTGCTCGAGGACGCTCACCGCAACTCCGCCTTGCTGTTCGAGTTCGGCCGGACTCTTGCGAAGAGCGCGCTTCGCAGGGAGCCATCCTGAGCTCGTCCGGCCACGGCGGCCCGGGTGCGAGGCCACCGACGGCCATCAGGCCGGGCGACAGGATGCTCGTCACGGGCGCGGCTGGATTCATCGGCTCGGCCGTGACACGGGCGCTTCTGGCACGCGGCGCGCAAGTTGTCGCCCTGCTCCAGCCCGGAGTGCCGAGCACCAACATCGACGGTCTCGCCGTGGAGCGTGTCGTGGCGGATTTGCGCGACGCACCTGGAATTGCGGCCGCGGCCTCCGGCTGCCGCATGGTTTTCCACGTCGCCGCGGTGTACCGGTTCTGGGTACCCAACGTGGCGGACTTCTACGACGTCAACGTCGGCGGCAGCCTGAACGTGATCGACGCGGCCAAGGCCGCCGGCGTCGAGAGGGTCGTCTATACGAGCACTGTCGGCACGATCGGCCTGGACGGGACCGAGAACGGCTGCGCAGCGGACGAGACTGCGTGGGCGCGTATCGGACACCTCTTCGGGCTCTACAAGCAGTCGAAGTACGTGGCCGAGCACGAGGTTCTTCGTGCTGGTGCCCAGGGCCTGCCCGTGGTTCTGGTCCAACCTACGTTGCCTCTGGGCCCCGGGGACAGGGCCCCGACGCCGACTGGCAAGACGATTCTCGATTTCTTGAACGGCCGCATCCCTGGTTGGTTCGACACCGCGCTGAACGTGGTCGACGTCGACGACGTCGCCGGCGGGCACCTGCTGGCGGCCGAGCTCGGTGCCCAGGGGCGCAGTTACGTGCTGGGAGGCGAGAACCTCGCTCTTCGGCAGATCCTGGACGTCCTTGCCGCGGGGACCGGTCTTCCCCGGGCCAGCTTCAAGGTCCCAAGACGGTTGGCACTCGTTGCCGCGCACACTTCGGAACTGGTCGAAGGGCACCTCCTACACCGGGAGCCGAGCGTTCCTCTCGAAGGGGCGCGGATGGCCGCGACCCGCATGATCTTCAGTGACGCCCGGGCCCGCAGCGAGCTCGGGTACCGGTCCCGCCCTGCCGTCGAGGCGATCATGCGTTCCGCACGCTGGTACGCGGAGAACGGCTACGTGTCGGCGAAGCGATTGGCGCGGATTCGTTGGGAAAATGTGACAGAGATCCCCGCCGGTGGTCACCTCCCAAGACTCGGCACCGGGGCCGAGGCCGGGCCGGGCCGGTACTCGAAAGGCTCCGCTTGATGTTCCAGAGGCTCGCGCGCGGACCCGCGGGTTTCGCGTGCGAGCGCCGGCGCGCGACAGAGCGGCTCACAGCACTGGCGGTGGCGGCCGCGCTGGTCCTCTTGCTCGGGGCTTGCAGTTCGAACGAGGGCGTCCATGCCACGACATCGAGTGTCCTGACGACTTCGACGACTGCGACCACGACGACGACAGTCCCGACGAGCACGACAACGACCACGACACTTCCGGTGCCAGTTGCCGGAACGTCGATATTCCGGGCTCGTGTGGCTGCGCTGCCACCCGGTGACGTCGTGCTTCCTGCCGTCGCAGAAGGGAGTGGTGCTTGGTCGAGGATGGTGCCGATCGCGTACCAGACCTTCGGGAGCGGTCCGGATCTTCTGCTGATAGAGGGTCAGGACGGGACCATGTCGTGGTGGGACCCGTCGTTGCTGTCGGACCTGTCCAGCCACTACACCGTGACCATGTTCGACCTTCCCGGGGCGGGGTACTCGGGGCCCGCGGCGAGCCCGCTTTCGCTCCCATGGCTGGCGGACATGACCGCTGGACTTGTCCTCACCCTCGGGTTGTCCGACCCGATCGTGCTCGGTTGGGGTCTTGGCGGCGAGATCGCCCTCTCCCTTGCGGAGCGTCATCCGGAGATCGCGTCCTCGTTCGTTCTGGTCGACACCTCAGCTGGCGGTGCTGGCGCGTGGCGCCCTAGATCAACAACCGTGCATCTCCTCGCGACACCGGGGGCCACACCTGTGGAGCTGTCGAGGCTGTTGTTCCCCCCAACGAACGCGGGACTGAGGGAGCGGGTGCTGTGGCAGGACAGCCTCTATGCGGGGATCCCTGATTGGCTGACGACGACGACCGTCAAGGAGGAAGCCGCGCTCCAGGCGGCAGTCTGGAACAGCCCGAAGCTGCTGGACGATGTCGCCCGGGTGAAGGTCCCGGTACTCGTGGTCTCCGGCGCCGACGATGTCGTGTTTCCTTCGGCGAACGCGGATGAGCTCGCCAGTGAGCTGCGCCACGCGACGCTTGTCGTCTTCCCGGATGCCGGATATTGCGCGATCACCCAGGACGAGAAGGCGTTTGTCGCCGCGGTCGAGAAGTTCACCGGGTAGCAGACCCGACACGGCCGCAGGTCACCTCTGCCACGACGTCGGCTCCTCGGCTGTAGCAAAGGCCGCGTTCGCGACCTAGTCGAGAGCCGTGGTCCTGGTCTGAGCGCGTGCCTTGTTGGGGTCGGTCCCCAGAAGCCGCACGAGCCCGAGGTCACCGCAAGGCACACAGACGTACAGCGCGTACGTCCGGCCCGCTCGCCGGGTTTCAGCCCAATCAAGGACTTCGATTGCGTCCGCGTCGCTGACCTCGTACTCGTAGCTGGTACCGGTGGGGTCATGGAAGTGGACACGGTAGGACGGCCGGTCTATCTCCCATCCCACATCCCGAGGATCGACAGAGCGCACGTTCACCGGGCCATTATCGCTGCCTTATGGCGATGGCGAGTGCGGGCTGACGCCTTGGTGGCGCAAGACCCGCAGCCTATGGGCGCGTCCTTCCCGTCTGGACGGCCGCTTCGGCGATCATCGTTCGGCCCGAAGCACGACGCGTCGTGGCCGAGCACAAGGAACACCCGAGACTATGGTGATGCCGTCCACAGAGGAGAGCTCCCCATGACGGGTCCCGAGGTGGCTGTTATCGGCGTGGCGAGCAGTGCTGGCACTCACCACGCCGGACAGGAACGGGCGCCGGCGGCTTTGCCGTCAGCCGGCCTTGTCGAACGGCTCCGGTCGGCTGGCGTGGTCGTCGTGGACCGGGGTGACGTTGTGGAATCCGTCTTCGCACCGGACGACTTCCCTTCGACCGCACGGAGCCTGGACAGGGTTGTCGAAGTGGCGACGGCCGCGGCCGATGCCGTGTCGGCCGACTTGGGAGAGGGCCGCCTACCGCTTGTGCTGGGCGGTGACTGCACGATCACCCTCGGAGTGATGGCGGGCGTCCTGCGCCATCACTCCGATGCCGGCCTCCTGTATTTCGACGGCGATGCAGACCTGGCTACTCCTGGGACGACCAGTAGCGGTGTTCTCGATGCCATGGGGATCGCCCATCTGCTCGGTCTCGCCGACAACGCCCTTTCCCGCTTAGGCCCTTGCTGGCCGCTGCTCGCGGACGAGCGGCTGGTTCTCTTCGGCTACGAGAAAGGTACCCCCGAGACCCACCTCGAGGTCTTTCTGGCGGCGAGGCCTGCTCTGGCACGCTTCGCCGACGTCGAGGTTCGCGCCGATCCGGTCACCACGGCCCGCCAGGCGTTGGCTCGCCTCCAAGAGTCCGCCGGGCACCTGATCGTTCACTTCGACGTGGACGCAGTCGACTCCCGCGACCTGCCGTTGGCCAACTTCCCTCACTACGGGACCGGAGTCCCGCTCGTCACAGCGGGAGAAGCTCTCGTGGTGTTCCTTGGTGCACCTGAACTGGCGGCGGTCGTCCTCACTGAGATCAATCCGAGCTATGAACCGTCCGGTCGTGCATTGGCCCGCTACGTAGAGACCGTCGGGGGTGCGCTTGCCACGTGCTTAGGGAACCGCTAGGCCGTGTGAAACCGCACGAACTCAAGTGAGAGCTCGTGACTTCTGTGGTAACCGGGCTCCTGTTGCACGCAGTAGGCGCTGGCCGACCGGCCGGTGACGCTCCTCCTTCCCTGAGCTCAGCGACCGCGCGCTCGGTTGCGACGTTCCCGTCGTTGTCGGAGGAGTGCGAGCAACTTACGGAAGAGAAAGGCCACACAGCGAAACCTACCCGTTACCGGCGCCGACACCGACTTCGGCGACGGTTGCCGGCTCGATCACCAAAGCCGCGGCGTTGTCAGCCGCGCGGGGGCAGTCAAGCGACTAGCGAATCAGGAAACCGACCTCGTTCCGCACCGGCTCCGCTATCACTTCCACGTTGTCGACGCGGGCCCGTGGAGGGCCCGTACGGCACCACGAGACCATCTGGCTGACAGCCTCGGGGGACCCCTCGAACACGGCTTCCACGGTGCCGGCTGCGCTGTTGCGCACCCATCCCGCGACGCCTAGTGCAAGCGCTTCGTTCCGGCAGCTGTCGCGGTACCAGACATTCTGAACTCGGCCGGTGACCACGACGCGTAACCGTTGGAGGCTCATGGCGGTGAGGCTACCCGCAACGTGGAGGCGGGGCCCAGGAGAGCGCCGCGTCGGAGGGACCACCTGTAGTCCCCGGTTGCATCCCATTACGATCGTCTCAGATGACGACCCTGGCAGCTCCCCCCACACGCTCCAGGCGTCAGGCGATCGGTCTCGGTGCCTCTGCGATGGCGTCTGTCGGTTGGGGTTTCGGGGCAATTTTCGGGAAGCTCACGTCGGCGTCCGGCCTCGTGCTGTGCTTTTACCGCTTGTGGCTGGGAGCCGCACTTCTATCGATCGCCGCGTACGCCTCCGGCCGCCGACTGAGCTGGGACGACTTTCGGGCTTCGTGGCTCGGCGGTGTGTTCCTGGCCGGGGACATGGCCATGTTCTTCTGTGCGGTCAAGCTCACCAGCGTCGTCGACGTGACCGTCATCGGTGCCGTCCAGCCCGCCCTGGTGCTCATAGTCGCGCGTCCTCTGTTCGGCGAACGGATGGGACGGTGGGACGTCTTTTGGATCCTGGTGGCCATCGCAGGCGTGTCGGCCGCGGTAGTCGGACCCGGAGTGACGACCCACCACCAGCTGTTGGGGGACCTGCTCGCCACCGGGTCCATGCTTTCCTGGTCCGCCTATTGGCTCGCGTCCAAGCACGCCAGGGCGAAGCAGAACGCGCTCGAGTACACCGCCGTCGTGACGATCGTGGCCGCCGTCGCCGTGGCGTTGATCGTGCTGGTCTCAGGGCAGTCCCTCGCCCGGGTGGAAGCGGGCGACTGGCTGTGGATCTCCCTGCTCGCTGTCGTGCCGGGAGGCGCCCATCTGGTGATGAACTGGGCTCACCGTTACGTCGATGCCTCAGTGTCGTCGGTGATCGGTTCGAGCAACCCGGTTGTCGCGGCGGTTGCCGCGTTGGTCATCCTCGGCCAGCCCCTGACCGTCGTCCAGATCTTTTGTGGCCTGGCGGGAATAGCCGCCATCACGATCGTCGCCGCGCGGCACCGCGAGCCGTTGGAGTCTGCGCTGGAGTGACAGGTCACGAGACCGGCTCGTGCTCGCCCTCGGGTAAGCGTGGCTGCAGGTCACGAGGCATGGGGCGGTGAAGGCAGCGGTCATGGGGCGACCCATACCCTGCTCGTTAGACTTCCCGCCATGAGAGAGCCGGCTGCTGAGGCCTCCTGGCCGTCCGCTCGGCCGCAAGAATCCTCTTCGACCCGTCCCGCAACCCGTCACGCGACGACAGCCGTTCAGGTGCTCGCCGCGAATCCAGCCGGTACGGGCTTCGAACGACCGGACCGTCTCGCCACCGAGGAGCCGATGGCGATTCAGGTGAGGGGCAGACACCAGGACCCGGTGAGCGTCGCGGTGACGATGCGGACGCCAGGCAACGACTTCGAGCTCGCCGCCGGGTTCCTCGTGAGCGAAGGGCTCGTCCACGGGCTCCATGAAATTGCGGGCATCCGCTACTGCGATGTTGCGCCCGAGGAGCAGCACTACAACGTCGTGACCGTGGATCTCACCGTTCCATTCGTCATGGACTTCGCGGAGCGGCACTTCTTCGCCTCGTCGAGCTGTGGGATCTGCGGGAAGGCCTCGCTCGACCAGGTCGAGATCGACTGTCCGGCTATCGAGCCCGGGCCGGTGGTCGCCCGCTCGACGATCGTCGCGTTGCCTGAGGTATTGCGCCGTTCCCAGCACATCTTCGAGCAGACCGGTGGCCTCCATGCTGCAGCGCTATTCGACCCGAAGGGGCGGCTCCTCGAGTCACGCGAGGACGTCGGACGCCACAACGCGGTCGACAAGCTCATCGGTCACGGCCTGCTGGCCGGCAACATGCCGCTGAAGGACCGGGTGCTGCTGGTGTCGGGACGCGTGAGTTTCGAGATCGTCCAGAAGGCGGCCGCGGCCGGCATACCGATCACGTGCGCGGTCTCGGCGCCGTCGAGCCTCGCGGTGGAGGCTGGCGAGCGACTCGGCATGACGGTTGTCGGGTTCCTTCGTGGCGAGAAGTTCAACGTGTACTGCCACCGCGAGCGGGTGGATCTCGAGGCCTGACCGTCACCGCGCAGGTGGTCGGGGAAGGGGTGCCGGCTAGGCCGGTGTCGCCTCGGCCAGGAGATCGGCAGCCGCGACCACGAGAGGGTCGAACTCGCCGCAGTGGACGTTGTCGAGAAGCTCGCGCCGCATCAGAGGCGGCCAGAACATTCGTAAGTGGTCGGCCACTTCGGCTGCGGCTTGCGCCTGCGGATGATGACGGAAGTTGGCCGCAATCTGGTTCGCCATCCGCACCAGGTCAGCCCGTACCATTTGCCTGCTCCTCAGCGCAGCGCCGCAATGTCTGAGTCCACCAGGTCCGGTCGGGCACTCGGGGACACTGGGGCGGTTGTCGCGTGCACGCGTGCGCGCACCTGTACAGCGGTGACCTTGTACTCAGGACAGTTCGTCGCCCAGTCCGAGTACTCGGTGGTCACGACGTTGGCACCGGTGACAGGGTGGTGAAACGTCGTGTACACGACCCCTTGGGGCACACGATCTGTGATGTGGGCACGCAGCTCGGTCTCACCGGATCGGCTCGCGAGCAACACCCAGCCCCCCTCGACCACGCCGCGCTCCTCTGCGTCGTAGGGGTGGATCTCGAGCAGGTCCTCGGGATGCCACGCGACGTTCTCCGTCCTTCTCGTCTGGGCGCCGACGTTGTACTGGGAAAGGATGCGACCGGTCGTGAGGATGAGCGGATAACGACGGTTCGTCCGTTCGTCGGTTGGTATGAACGGAGTCTCGACGAACCGGCCCTTGCCGCGCACGAACTTGTCGATGTGCATTATCGGCGTCCCGAGGGGAGCGGCGTCGTTGCAGGGCCACTGGACGCTCCCGAGCGCGTCGAGCTTCGCGAACGAAACGCCGGCGAAGGTTGGCGTCGTGGACGCGATCTCGTCCATGATCTCGCTCGAAGCCGCATAATGCATGGGGTAGCCCATCGCCGTGGCAAGCTCGCAGACTACCTGCCATTCCTGTTTGCCGTTCCTCGGCGCCATCACCGGCCGGACCCGGTTGATCCGCCGCTCGGCATTGGTGAAGGTCCCGTCCTTCTCGAGAAACGACGTTCCCGGCAGGAAGACGTGTGCGAACTTGGCTGTCTCGTTCAAGAAGAGGTCCTGAACTATGCACAGCTCGAGTGAGGCGAGGGCGGCCTTTACGTGGTGTGTGTTCGGGTCCGACTGCGCGATGTCCTCGCCCTGCACGTAGAGGGCCTTGAAGGTCCCCTCGATCGCACCGTCGAACATGTTGGGAATGCGCAGACCCGGTTCCGAGTCGAGCGATCGTCCCCAAGTCTCCTCGAAAAGGTGGCGGACGGTGTCGTCGGACACGTGGCGATAACCCGGGAACTCGTGCGGGAACGAGCCCATGTCGCAGGATCCCTGCACGTTGTTCTGTCCCCGCAACGGGTTGACCCCGACACCTTGCCGGCCGATGTTGCCCGTCGCCATAGCGAGGTTCGCCATGCCCATCACCATCGTGGAGCCCTGGCTGTGCTCGGTGACGCCGAGACCGTAGTAGATCGCGGCATTGCCTCCCGTCGCGTACAGGCGGGCCGCCGCGCGCAAATCCGCGGCCGGCACGCCGGTGATCTCCTCGGTCGCCTCGGGGCTGTACTCGGGCGCGGAGATGAAGGCAGCCCACTTGTTGAAGTCGTCCGGTTCACAGCGTTCGGCGACGAACTCGTGATCCACGAGGTCCTCGGCCACGACGACGTGCGCGATGGCGTTGACGACTGCCACATTCGTGCCCGGCTGCAGCTGCAGGTGGTGGTCGGCCTCGATGTGCGGCGAACGGACGATCTCGGTGCGACGCGGGTCGATCACGATGAGCTTGGCACCTTGTCGGATCCTGCGTTTCATCCTGGAGGCGAAGACCGGGTGCGCCTCGGTGGGGTTAGCGCCGATGACGACCATGACGTCACAGGTGTCGACCGACTTGAAATCCTGCGTGCCGGCCGAGGTTCCAAAGGTCTGTTTCAGGCCGAACCCCGTAGGGGAGTGGCAGACCCGTGCGCACGTGTCGACGTTGTTGTTCCCGAAGGCGGCTCTCACCATCTTCTGCACGACGAAGACCTCTTCGTTGGTGCAACGCGAGGACGTGATCCCTCCGATGGCACCGACGCCGTGACGAGCCTGGATCGATCTCAAGCGGCCGGCCGTGTAGGAGATGGCTTCTTCCCAGTCGACAACGCGCCACGGGTCCGTGATGGCGTCGCGGACCATCGGCGTGAGCACGCGCTCTTTGTGGGTCGTGTAACCCCAGGCGAAACGGCCCTTCACGCACGAATGACCCTCGTTGGCGCCGCCGTCTTTGTAGGGCACCATGCGGACCACCTCGTCCCCGCGGAGCTCGGCCTTGAACGAGCAGCCGACGCCGCAGTAGGCGCATGTCGTGATCACGCTGCGGCGCGGCACTCCGAGGCTGATCACCGTCTTCTCCTCGAGCGTCGCGGTCGGGCACGCCTGGACGCATGCACCGCAGGAGACGCACTCGGACCCCAGGAAGTTGCCGGCCCCCGGTGCCACTTTCGACGCGAAGCCGCGACCTGCGATCGTCAGGGCGAAAGTTCCTTGGATCTCCTCGCAGGCCCGCACGCAGCGCGAGCAGACGATGCACTTGGAGCCGTCGAATGTGAAATAGGGGTTGCTCTCGTCCTTTGTGGTGTCGAGGTGGTTCTCTCCGGCGTAGCCGTAACGGACCTCCCGCAGCCCGACGACCCCCGCCATGTCCTGGAGCTCGCAGTCCCCGTTGGCCGCGCACGTGAGGCAGTCGAGCGGGTGGTCCGAAATGTACAGCTCCATCACGCCGCGGCGCAGTTTCTCGAGTCGGGGTGTCTGGGTGGAGACCTTCATGCCGGCCTCGACCGGGGTCGTGCACGAAGCGGGCGCGCCTCGGCGACCGTTTATCTCCACCAGGCAGAGGCGGCATGAGCCGAATGCCGCGAGGCTGTCCGTGGCGCACAGTCTTGGCACATCGATGCCGACGAGCCCGGCAGCGCGCATGACCGAGGTGCCCTCGGGCACCGTCACGGCCAGCCCATCGATCTCCAGGTCGACCGTCGCCGGCCCTTTTTGGGCCGGCGTTCCGAGGTCGTGCTCCCTGAGCAGCGTCATGACTGGTCTTTTCGGATCATCGAGACTCCTTGTCCGATCCGACTGCGATCGAGCCAACTTTATTATGGCACCGTGGCGCCAGGAAACTGTTCCCGCGCGTCACAGCAGGACCACTCCGGCACGCTCGAAGTCCTCGGGGAAGTGCGCCAAAGCGCTTCGCACGGGCAGGGGAGTGAGCCCGCCCATCGCGCACAGCGATCCGTCGGCCATTGTGTCGCACAGGTCCGCGAGCAATGCCAGGTTTGCCTCGCGATTGTCCCCGGCGATGATGCGGTCGATGACTTCGACACCGCGCACTGCTCCCACTCTGCAGGGCGTGCACTTGCCACATGACTCCTCGGCACAGAACTCCATCGCGAAGCGCGCCTGACGGCTCATGTCGACCGTGTCGTCGAAGACCACGATGCCTCCGTGCCCTACCATGGCGCCTGCCGCCGAGAAGGCCTCGTAGTCCATCGGCAAGCCGAAACGGCTCGTCGGAAGGTAAGCACCGAGGGGCCCGCCGACCTGGACCGCCCGCACCGGCCGGCCGCTCAGCGTGCCGCCCCCGTAGTCCTCGACGAGCTCGCCGAGTGTGACGCCGAACGCAGTCTCGACGATGCCGCCATTCCTGATGTTGCCTGCGAGCTGGAAGACCTGAGTTCCTCGCGAGCGACCCACGCCGAGCTCTCGGAAGGACTCGGCGCCGTTGGCGAAAATCGGAGGGACCGTGGCGAGCGTGAGGACGTTGTTCACGACGGTCGGCTTCCCGAAGAGCCCGGCGATCGCAGGGAGGGGAGGCTTGGCCCGGATCACGCCGCGCCGGCCCTCGAGGCTCTCGAGCATGGCGGTCTCCTCACCGCAGATGTACGAGCCGGCACCGACGCGCAGGTGAAGGTTGAAGGAGTGGTCCGTCCCGAGCACTGAGGGGCCTATCCAGCCGTTCAGGTTGGCGATGTCGATCGCCGCTGCCATCGTCGCGACGGCGTCGGGGTACTCGGAGCGGATGTAGATGTAACCCTCGTTCGCTCCGACTGCGAGCCCGGCGATGGCCATGCCCTCCACCACGAGGAAGGGGTCGCCCTCCATGAGCATGCGATCGGCGAACGTCCCACTGTCGCCCTCGTCGGCGTTGCAGGCGATGAACTTGAGGTCCGAGTCCATGTCCAGAACCGTCTGCCACTTGATGCCTGTCGGGAAGCCCGCCCCGCCCCGGCCCCGGAGGCCGGAATCGGTGACCGTGCTCACGATCTCCTGGGGTGACATCTCAAGTACCCGGCGCAGCCCGGATAATCCCCCGGTCGCCTCGTAGTCCGCCATCGAGAGCGGATCGTTGACCCCGACTCTCGAGAACGTGAAACGCGTCTGGCTTCTCAAGTGCGGGATCTCCTCGGTCCGCCCCAGGCAGAGCCGGTGGGGCGCGGCTTCGAGCATCCCGGCGTCCAGGAGCTCACCGACCTCCTCTGCTTGCACCGGTCCGTAGGCGACGCGGCCTTCGGGCGTGGAGACCTCCACGAGCGGTTCGAGCCAGAACATGCCGCGTGAGCCGTTGCGCACGAGGCGGACGTCACGTTGGCGGGCGACCGACTCCCGCACGATCGCATTGGCGACGTCGTCGGAGCCGACCGAACGTGCGGCGGCGTCAAGAGGCACGAAGACGACGACAGGTTCCATCAAGGCGCTTCGGTCTTCAACGCCGTGACGAGGTTGTCGAAGCCGGCCTCGTCGACCCTGCCCTTCAGCCGGCCATCGATCATGACTGCCGGGGAGAGCGCGCAGTTGCCGAGACAGAACACCTGCTCGAGGGTCACTGCGCCGTCGGAGGTAGTACCGCCGAAATCGACGCCAAGGCGCTCACGAGCGTGCCGGGCGAGCCTCTCGCCACCCATGGACTGGCAGGCTTCCCCGCGGCATACATGAACCGTCGATCTGCCCGGTGGCTCGGCACGAAAGTCCTTGTAGAAGGTGACGACGCCGTAGACGTCAGCCTTGGACAGGTTCAGCTCCGCAGCCACGACGTCGACGGCCCGTGGCTCGATGTGGCCGAACACGTCCTGCAGCTCGTGCAGGATCGGCATCAGCGCGCCAGGTTCGGTGCGATGCCTCTCGACGATGGCGACGGCCCGCTCCTGCGACCACGGCACATAGGAGCCTCTCGTCTTCGAAACCATCGCTACACCTCATTCGGGTTGCGCAGCCCGGCTGGAGTGCGCGCCAACTCCGAAATCACCACCTGGGTCCTGGAGACATGTTAACGAACCACGCCAAGTTGCCACCTCTCACCGAGAGTCGTACGGGACGGCCGTCGGGCGTGACGCCACGCCGCTGCTCAGCCGTACATCAGCGAGCCTGGAGTCGTGAGCAGCTCGCCTGTCTCCAGCCAGGTCTTGAGGCCGGAGAGAATCATCGGCCAGCCGCCGTAGAGCTCGGCGTCGGCACCATCGCGCAGCTCGTCGTGTGTCACGGTCAGATGGCATGAATCCCCGACGGGCTCGATCTCCCAGGTGACCCTGGACGCACCTTCCTCCCGCACCTGTTTGCTCCAGAGCGCCACCATGGTATGAGCAAGCCGTCTTGGAGCATCAACCTCGAGGACTTCTCCTTCACCTAGGAGCCGGCCGGCCTTAGGGGCGACCAGTTCCACACGTGACCCGCGTGCCCAGTCGGAGTGGGCCCCGGCGCCAAAGTTGTACTTGCTCCTGATATCGGGATTCGTGATCGCTTCCCAGAGGTGTTCCGGGTCGGTCCGGATGTAGATCTCGAAGATCTTTTCCATGTGTTGTCCAGTCCTTGCTCAGGTGGTTGATCGCATTCCAGCGAGGTGTCGCGGTGCGGCACGGCAGGTGGTCAGGCGTCAGCTGGTCTCAGCGACTCGGTTGCCAGAGCGAACCGTTCACCTAGTTGATCGTCGTCACGCACGTCGAGCACCGCGCTGAGCGCGGCCGCCCATCCATGGCAGAACAACAGCCAACCGTCATGAATCTGGAGCTCGGAGGTTCTTGCCCGAGTCCGGGCCTGCTCGAGGAACTCGAGGTCTCCGCGGTAGTTCAGCTCCCAGACGACCGCTCGCGGGGGGAATCGGGTCCCGCCTGTGATGGGCGAACCGGGCCGGTCCTTGCCCATCCCGGTCGCGTTGACGATCAACGACCCGGGCGGCGCCTGTTCAATGAGATCGTCCCAGGGCCCATTGCCGATGTGTCCGGCGACCGAGTGCCCGGCCGCCCGGGCGAGCTGCTCGAGCGAGGTGGGGCTCGGATCGGCGCAGACGAATCGCACCCCTTGGCGGGTCGTGAACAGGTGCCGGGCCAGGGCGCGTGCCGTACCGCCTGCGCCGAGGCAGACCACGTCTCCCGTTAGTTCAGGCCAGATCCGGTCGACGACCCGTCCGACCGAGACCGGGTCACGGGCAAAGCCGCTCAGCCCAGCTGCGGTGCGTCTGATGGCGTTTACCTCTTCACACGAGACGGCGAGGGGGTCGAGGTCGGCAAAGAGGGCTTGGCCGGCGCGGAAGACCCTGACCTTATGGGTGGTGATGACGGCGCCTGCGGCGCTGTCGTCCCTGAGGAGCCCGTCGAGGAATCCCACATAGCTCTCGTCATCAGCGTCTAGTGGTATGTCAGTGCCGCGGACGTTGCACGGCACTCCCAGGATCGGTTGCCACGCCGTGATTGCTTGATGGACGAGAGAAGAGCCGGTCGTGACGCCTACGAATACGACGGTGGCCATTGCGAGAACCTACCCGGCGCTGGCCGTTGGTGACGGTGTCCAGCATGTTGGATCAGAGGCGGCGAACCGGTGACGGTCTTCTCGCGGGCTCGGTCCCATGGTTGCAGCCTCAGCTCTCGCCGAGGAGTCTTTCGACAGCCTCGTGAGCCTCGTCCGCGAGCTGATGTGCGGCCTTCCAATCGCTGCCGGCGGGCAGGAGGGGCTTACCGACCACGAGGTGGATCGCGCCACGGCGGGGAAGGTGCCGCCCCGCCGGGAGAATGGCTCTCGTGCCGATGATCCCTACGGGGACCACAGGGCAGCCCGTCTTGGCGGCAACGACGAAGGCGCCGAGATGGAAGCGTCGGACTTCGGGAGCGAGGGTGAGCCCGCCTTCGGGGAACAGGACGATGGAGCGTCCTGACAGGACCACATCTTGCAGTGTCGTGAGGACCGACTCGACGGATGAACGAACTTCGCCCCCTTCGTTTCGGACGAAGACGACTCCGATCTGGCGGAGGAACGAACCGACGACCCGTTGGTTCGAGAGGACCCCGCCCGCCACGAAAACGACAGGTTCCGCAAACATCAAGCCGACCGCGAACGAGTCGAGGAAGCTCATGTGATTGGCCACGTACACGCACGGTTGGTCAGCCAGCGGTGCGCCGCTCGCTTGAAACGGGATGCCGAGGCAAGCACACAGCAGACGCGCCGCGACCCGCGTCAGCGTCCAGCGCGAGGAGAGCGTCGGCAGGACGAGTAAGGCAGGCCAGACGAGAGTCGCGACGACGCAGAACAGAACCCAGCAAGCGACGCCGTACAACCTGGCGGACAGGTCACGCCCGCCCGCAGAGATCCTCCCGCGAACACTCGACGGCACTCCCGCATCGGGCTTGGTCGTGCGATCCTCGCTCATGGCCGATAGTGGGGCAGCGACTGACGCGCCGTAGAGATGGAGCCAGCTGCCCGCCCGCGGAATTCTTCGTCGAGGAAACCGCCGACGGCAAGGGCCGCAGGAGTCTCCTCCGTCAAGGCCCTCGGCACCTAGCGATCATTGCACCAGCTCGCCGTCTGCTCACAGCGCCTCGAGCCCGGGGATGAGCCCACGTGAGTGAGGCCAGGTCGTCATGGGTGGCGGCGGGCGTCTCCCTGTTCGCAGCCGTGAGTTGACAGGTGCCGTCTCGTAGGACGACGTCACTTCAGATTGCGTTGTCCACGCCGAGGCATGGACAAGCGCTTCATCCGGTCAGGGAGCCGATGGAAGCCGTGACTACCGCGTTCCTGCCCCATCGCTTGGCGGCGAGAAGTCGTCCGTCCGCGGCCTTGAGCGCCTCCTGCCACCCCTTCGCCGGACCGCACGCAACCCCGAAGCTCATCGTGACCTGAAGGCCAGGCGCCACCATCGTCCAGTCAAGACTGGAGATCGCGAGCCGAATTCGCTCCGCGAACCCGCAAGCACTTGCCAGGTCGACGCCGGACAGCGCAACGACGAACTCGTCCCCGCCATAGCGGACGGCCTGCTCGCCGCTGCGCGTCCTGTTGTTGAAGAGCAGACCGACTTGCCGAAGGACCTCGTCGCCGACGTCGTGGCCGAACGTGTCGTTGATCGCCTTGAACGAGTCGATATCGGCGATGACGCAGGCCACCTCGGACTGACGCACAGCCTCTTCAGACAAGAAGCGCTCGAGCAGCCTCCGGTTGCCGATGCCTGTGAGGGCATCCTCCTCAGCCGATCGCGTGGCTGCGGCCGCTTGAGTCTGGAGGCTCCTGCGGTCCCGCTCGATGTCCGCGCTCGCCCAGATCTGCTGCACGAGCTGTCTTGTCTGGCTCTGGTGTATCTGCCACATATGTCTTTGGACTTCACGGCCGTCGGCCAGCGCGCCCTGCAGGTTGCCGGCGGCCGCCTCGCAATCGGCGAGCTCCTCGATCGCAAGCATCAAGTCGTGCTCGTCGTCGGCAGCCTTGATGATTTCCACGGCAGTGCGGGCAACGGCGACCGCTTCCTCCGTCCTTCCTGCCAGTCGGAGACATCGTGCCTCGATCCATACGAGCTCCGGGTCCGGACTTGCGGACGCGAGCCCCTTTTTGGCGCCGCGGACTGCGTCGAGTACCTGCAACGCTTCGTCCACGCGGCCCAGGTCGCACAGGATCTCGGCGAGCAGGCGGCGGCTGCCCAGCCGAGGGTTCATCACCGCCGCTTCCTCGACGAGCAGTCGCCGTGCTGTCGCCTCGGCATGTTCAAGCCGGAGGGTGTCGGTTTCCAGCAGGGACATCCGACGTTGCTGGGATGCGAGAAGCGATGCTTCAGCGATGTTGTAAAGCTCGCGGCAGAGCTTTTCCCCGTCGCTTATGCGCTCGGCAGCGGCGAGCGAGAACTCGAACTGCTCAACTGCCCGGTCGTAGTCCAGGTAGTAGTAGCAGAGGACTCCGAGTCGGTTGGTGATCTCCATCCGGAGCCGGTCATCGTTGACCGAGTCCAGGCCCAGGATGCTCTTGGTCGCCAGCTCCGAGGCTAGAGAGACGTCGCCGAGTCGAGATGCGTGAGCAGCACCTAGGCTCGCCGCGTCGACGGCCAGCTCCGTGTCGCCGGCCATCTCGAACAACGCCATCGCCTCGGTGGCGTCTTCGCAAGCCTCGCGGTTGAGCGATTGGTATGACCGCACTCGTGCTCGGCATATGAGCAGCCGCGCCCGGTCCGTCAGCGCCGTTGCCGTTTCGAGAGCCAGGGTGATCTCGGGCAGGCATGCTTCGCAGGCTTCTGGCGTCGACACCAGGCGCGTCCGTTCGAGTAGTGCCAGGTAATCGACATCGCCCTGAGAACTCTCGTTCACTCTCCATATATCGGCCCGCGCGAGGTTGATCATGAGATCACGGCGTGTCGTTCGACTGTCAAGTAGCCCCGATTCGCACCTGTTCCCCGCCAATGCCGCTCACGAGCGCCGGGACCAAACTCGCTATCACCATTACCGCATCCAGGGTGCGGCTCGCTCCCCGAGCGCGTGCCGCCCTTGTCCGCGACGCGATCGCATGCAAGGTGCCCTTTGCACCACAAAGCAAGGCGACAGCGTTGTCGTCGTCGTTGTCGAGGAGGATCCTGCGCATCCGGTTTTGCCGCTGGTGGCGAGACGCCGCCGCGGTCCTGGCTCCACCTGCGGGAGGGATGGTATTACCCCAGAAGCCGGGCAGTCAGACCCGCGCCGCCTCCCGCCAGGGCTGATGCCCGTACCGGTCTAGGTGGACGACCGTGCCGACCGGCTTGCGAGCCTTGCGGCCGTAGTGTCCCTTCGGCCAGCCGAGGGTGACGATGCAGCACGGCTCCACGCCCAGGGGCAGCTTGAGGATCCTGCGAGCCACGGTGATGGACCACAACGGCAGTGTGATGAGCGCACCACCCAGGCCGACGGACCTCGCCGCCAAGAGGAGGTTCTGGACGCTGGGGTACACCGACCCGTAACGGCTCGACACGGCGATCGGGGGCTTGGGGACGAGAGGCACTCGGGCGCCACCGCGAAGGCAGCACACGACTAGAACCGGGATCTCCTCGAAGTGCTCGACCTGCCAGCGCACGGACTTCAGGATCCTGGCCGTTTGCTCGTCGGTCTTGACCAGTCGTGCCAGCCCGCCGTACACGCTCCACACCCGCCGGTACTGCGCCGCCAGCGACGCCTTCACGGCCCGATCCTTGACGACCACGAACTCCCAGCTCTGGCCGTTCGAGGCCGTTGGCGCTTCCAAGGCCAGCTCCAGGCATCGCAGCACGACGCGGTCGTCGACGGGGTCAGGTCGGACCCGACGGACGGCGCGCTGGGTGAGCATCGCTTCTGCCAGCGGCATGGCCAAGCGGACCTCGATGTCGAGGGGATCGCCGGTCGGAGTCAGGTTGTCGTCCATGCCAGAGTTTGGCTGGCCAGCGGACGTCCATCCACTCGGTCTGCAGGTGCCCGCGGAGGGGCAGGTGACTCGGTCTCTAAGGACCTTCCGGTGGCGAAGGGCTCTGAGCGATCGACGGGCACGCACGGGCTCGAGGTGCCCGAGGCACGAGCCGACGCACGCCAGGTTGTTGAAGCCGTGGACTACGCCGAGGCGTATCACGTCCGGGTCGGCTCTCGCGAACGTCGACCTGATGTCATCGCCCACCCCTAGTTGCCGCCCGCCGTCGCGTTGCTGTATGCAGGAGGGCTGGCCGGCTGGGGGTCAGACGGAGCTGCCAGTTACGACGACAGCCGACCGTTACGAGTCGCGGATCCGTTGACCGGAATGGCGAATGTGCGTTCGTTGACTGGAAGCCCTCCACCGTGCGCGAGGTGATCAGCCGCCGCGCAAAGGATGTCGTGGAGTCAATGTCGATGACACTGTCAGGCGGCCTATTCGAGGGCTGAGTTTGCGACCCAGAAGTCGATCAGTCCGTGCGTGCCCTCCACGTCGAGGTCGGTGTCGGCCAACGACACGCGCCGGTACAAGACCAGGGACATCGTGACCGCCTCGCCTGATAGGCTCGCCGTCGCCGGTTGCTCGCCGATGCGGACCTCGAACCGGTCCGGATGGAGCTCGACGGTCCAAGCGTGCCCCGTGTCCGTGGCCCGAAAGAGGATGCTCTCGCCTTGACCTCGAAGGCTTGCGACCTTCGGGGAGAAGTACTCCGCTGCGGCGAGATTGGCGAGGAACTCGTCGATAGTGTCTGCGGCCACATCTGCGGCTGCAGACGGGTGGTCGCCTCGGGCCAGCTCGAGGTCGAAACGGTGGACGAGGGTCTCGTGGAGCTGTCGGCGCGACCAGAACCGTACGTGCTGATCCGAGCCCCAGGCCCACATCGGATCTGCCGGGTCACTCGACCGGAGGGTCCTCAGCAAGGCCGCGCCTCCCTGCCGGATCCACTTGCCGTCGACCGGACCTTCGTCCAAGCCCATCTCCGAAGACGGGATACGGCTGGGGGCGCGGACACAGACGAGGTGTTCCGCCCACCTGTGAACGGTGCCCAGGTGGAAAGCGACATCGTTCACGGTCCAGCCGGGGCAGGACGGAACCGACATTGACGGTGATGCCGCTTCGACGAGAACAGCGAACCGCTCGACCTCACCCGCGAGAAGGTCACAGTGTTCCAGATGGTCCATTCCCCTCGATTCTGCCAGGAGCGCGAAGCTGTCGCCCCGAGCATTCGGCCACGGAGCGCTCCTCATGCGGCTGATTTCGGTCGATCGTCTTGCAGGCGTGTGTGGGCGACCGCGGCCCGCGGTCCATCGGAACGCGTCGTCGAGCGCTTTGGACCCTGACCTAGACCGTCTCCATGCCGAAGCGAGCCATGAGGGCTCGTTCTTCGTCGCGCGATGGAGGTTCCTCGCGGTTCCACAGCTCGTGCAATCCGGCGAAGTACTCGTCCATGGCGGGGGCATGGATCACGAGAAGGCGAGCCTCGCTCTCAGTCGAGTTCCCGAAAGTGTGCGCCGTGCCCCGAGGCACGAGAGCGAACCCCTCCCTACCGAGGATCAGTTCCTCGTCTTCGATGGTGACCGACACGAACCCGTCGAGCACGAAATAGGCCTCCGAGCAGTTCGTGTGACGATGGGGTGGTGGTTGGCGACCGCCGGGTGGCAAGGTGCGTTCCATCAGCGACAAGTCACCCTCGTCCTGTTCGCCAAGTGCCTTGAACAACATCACACTTCCGCGCGCCGTATACCGCCTCTTCCCCTCACCGGGCCCAAGGACTGAACGGACCAAGAGAACCTCCTGACGGGCATTCGACTACGCGCCTGGACGCGCCTTCGAGGCGTGAACGTTAGGCGAGCCCAGCAGAGGCCTCGGCGTATATAGACATCCCCTGCCCGAGGAGCTCGCCGGTCACTGCGCTCAGGACTCCGATGCCGTCCACGTTCAGTCCAGCCTTGATTATCCAGCGCTGGAAGTTCTCGTCGTCGTTGCGGAGTCGGTCCAGCTTTGCCCTCTCGCCCCGAACGAGGAAGAAGCCGTTGAGATCCCCCCCATGGGCTTCCAGGAAGAACGGTTCGAACGACTCGATTTCGCCTCGCTCTTTGAGCTCACCGAAGTACTGCACTCCCTCGCTGAACGCCGCCACGGCACCAGCCTCGCGACCGCGAGCTGGCCTATCCCACCCGATGAAAAGCAGATTGTCCGACATCTTCGTTTCCTCCCCCTCGTCGAAACCCTTGACGAAAGCACCCTAGTACCGCGAGGTGTTCACGAGGCTGAAGAAATGCAGTCGCCTCACAGGCGAGAACGGACAGTCGGCCAGGACAGGCACGGGCGGCGTCTAAGTGTAGGGAAGGGGTCGAACACCGAGAGCCATGGCGATCACCGAGTGCCTCTACATCCGATCGTCCATCTCGAGGCATCACCGTCGCGCGACTCCCGTCATTGCTTGACGACTCGGGATCAGCTCAGTTCGCGCGCCGCAGGCTGAGGTCAGCGGCTCGGAAGGCCTATCACTGGTGTCGGCACATCGAGGCTCACGAGGCTGCCGTCACCCAACTGGCCGTAGCCGCCGTATCCCCACGCCCAAACTGTGCCCTGACGGTCAAGGGCGTAGGCCATATCGCCTCCCCCAGCGACCTCTACCACGTGGCTAACCTTCCGCACACGCACGGGAGCGACGCTGTTCGCAGCGCTGCCGTCGCCCAGCTGGCCGTAGGCACCGTAGCCCCAGGCCCAGAGGTCGCCGTCCCGGTCAATGGCGTAGCCAGTTTCAGAGCCTGCCGCGATGGCGACAATTCCGTCGAGTCCCCTCACACGCATCGGCGTGCTGCCCGAAGATCGGTGGGTACCGCTGCCGAGCTGGCCGAAGCTGTTGTCGCCCCACGCCCAGACGGTGCCGTTGCCGAGCAGGGCATAGGCGGTGTCCCAGCCCGAGGCGAGCGCGACGGCACCGGCAATGCGAGGAACCTGGACGGGCACATTCGAGAAGAGGCAGGTCGGGACGGCCCCGCCCGATGAGGTACAAGGTGGAACCCCGAGCTGGCCGAAGCTGTTGTCGCCCCATGCCCACACGGTTCCATCCCGCATCAGGGCATAGCCGTTCGATGCCCCCCCAACGAGTGTCGTCACACCCGCAAGCCGTGTCAGCTCGTGCGGGGCGCCAGGGGCGGGATCTGGATTCCCGGTTCCCAGTTGGCCGAAGCTGTTGTCGCCCCACGCCCAGACGGTGCCGTCTCGGCGAAGGGCATAGACGGAGAACGCGCCTGCGTCGAGGGCGACGACCTTGCTCAACGGGTGCACCTGAACGGGCACCTGTCTGGATCCGTCCGCCGGGTTGCCAAGCTCGTCCTGGCTGTTGTCGCCCCAAGCCCACACGGTTCCGTCCCGCATCAGGGCGTAGCCCGTGTTCTGACCCCCGGCGACAGCTGTCGCCCCGCGAATACCACCCACTTCGACGGGCAGCGTCGTCTGGTACCACTGGCCGGCGACCCCGATCTGACCCTCGAGGTCATCGCCCCACGCCCACACCTGACCATCACTGACCAGCGCGTAACCGGAGTAGGCGCCGGCGGCGATGCTCACGACGGCACTACCTGAACTGTCGCTGCCTGCGCCCGAGAACAGGCTTGCGGAAGCAGAGCGCGAAGTTGCAAGCAGGGCCAGCGAGGCCAGCACGCCGAATACGGCGTACAACAACCACCGACTGGCGGACATCAACCTCACGGTACCTCCAATCGGCAGACTCGACGGATTCGCGCTTGGTTTCCCTTCGTACCCCCGGGGTCACTGCGAGGCGATCCGGTTCACCACTAATCCGAAGTTCACCCCGAGCACCCCAACGCGGACACCATCGCGAGATCGTGAGCAGCACTTCTATGCCTTCGAGCTGGTAACAGCGTAGGCATGTAATGAAGGCCCTAGCTAGGGCAGAAGTCTTGTAATTCTTGACGCTAACTATACTGATGTGATATAGTTGTCGGCATGTATGTGGCGAGGGTGCCGAATCGGG
>JBEKBX010000012.1:0-96705 GCA_050015175.1 Acidimicrobiales bacterium
CGCGGCGCTGCACTTCGTTCATGTGTGGCAGGACCACTTCGAAGAATCGCGCGAGCGCCTCTTCAGTGACCTCCACACCGCCAGGATACTACGCGCGATCTAACTTGGCGTGGACCCTTAGCTTTCATTTAAACCTTTGATGCCTGTTCAGGCTGCCTTTTTGACTGCCGGATAGCGGGTTCTCGGCGGTTTTCGGGTCCCTTTCGGGCGTCCGGGGCCGGGCGTCTGGGATTTCGGTGGACTGGCTGGTGTTCCGATCGTCGCACGAAGTCGCCGAAACCCCCGTCGCACTCGCGCCGGGGTGAGCTGAGTTGGGTCGCGGGCCGTTCCCAAGGGAGCCGGAGATCGGCGACGAGACCTCGAGCGAGGCGGACCTCGGTCAGAGCAGCAACGACGAGCCAGGTCCAACGGTCCGCCTGTTCAGGCGTGCAGAGCGACGGCGTGGTCCAGCCGAGGGTACCCTTCACGAACCTGAACCCGTGCTCAATATCAAATCTGCGTAGGTAGGCACGCCAGCACCGGTCGAGGTCGGGCTCCCCCTCACCCGACCACCACAGCCAGAGCGTCTTCTTCGTGCGGCCAGCCGGTCTCGGCAGGTGCTCGACTTCGATTCGGATCACGCTGCCTTTCACGATCGGCGGTGCATCGTGACCGGCCCAGTGGCGGCGCGTGAAGAGCTTCGGGTGCATGCCGTGCCAGGTCGTGACCGTGACGGTGCCGTAGCGGGGATCGGTGGCGAGAAGGCTCTGCGACGGCGTCGGCCAGGTCACAGGGTCGGAGCACTTCCAGGCTTGCCGTGCCGTGGAGGCCGTCCGCCGCTCTCCGGTGGTCGGTTGGGGCGAGGAGGAGGATCCGCGTAGAAGACGTCGTCGCGGATGCGGCAGAGGACCTCGGCGCGAGCGCCAGCAAGGTCGTGACCGATGGCCACTCCGTCATAGCCGGCGTCGAAGACGAACAGCGGCACCTCGCCGTCTTCTGGCAGGAGGCCGACGAGGCGACGGATCTGTTCGACGGTGGCTGATGTCGCGTCACTCCCCGGCGGGATGCGCATGGCGTCGACCGGTGCGGTCCAGCTGTCCGGGGCCCATGAGAGCTGGGAGATCCACTGATAGGACCATCCGGCAACGATTGGCTGGCCGGCTGAATGCGTGGAGGCCGAGTAGTAAAAGCCACGACCTGGGCTCGTCTCCGCGTCACAGCGCGCCCAGGTGGAGGCATCGACTGCGAAGACCGCCGGCCAGTCCACTGGTCGGTCGGCGACAAGGAGCCTGCGCAGCCGGTCCTCGTTGACCCGTCCCTTGCTGAGTGCCTTGTAGAGGCTGCCGTGGCTGCGGGAGAACTCTGGCTCGAGGCTGAGCGAGGGGATCGAGGAGACGGGGCCCACGCCGCACAAGACGGCGTCGCAAAGCTCGAAGAGGGCGTCGCCCCAGGAAGTGAAAGAACCGTAGAGCTGCTCGCGGAACGAGCGAAGCGCCTCGTCGTCGTCAGTGACTGCCGATAGTATGGATCCTATCGGATGACTATTGGTGGATGCCCCACTCGGGGAGAATGGACGTGATGGCCCGAGGAACAACAGCCAGTCTCGCCGACTACGAGCAGCGCTATCGGGAGATTCTCGGCGAGCTCACCGAGATCGGCTTCATCCGCTCGGGCAGCGTGGCCCTCCGCTACAACTACTGCGGCAAGGCGAACTGCCGTTGCCACGCGGATCCGCCGCATCCGCACGGGCCGTACTTCCAGTGGACTGCCAAGGTCGGGGGCAAGACGGTGAACCGGCGCCTCAGTGCTCGAGAAGCCGAGCTCTATAGGGAGTGGATCGGGAACGACCGGCGCCTACGCGCCCTCATCGACGAACTCCGTGTTGTCGCAGAGAAGGCGACCAACATCATCCTCGAACAGGCATCAAAGGTTTAAATGAAAGCTAAGAGAGGCCGCGCGGATAGGAAAATAGGGCTCTGAGCAGGTGCTTCGCTGCGTGAGAGTCCGGCGGCGCCGGGCTCAAGCAGACAGCGGGAGGCGGGTCTCGTAGCATTGGACCGTGACCACGACACCGACGACCCTGCAGATGAAGGTGACGCTTGCTGGCATTCGTCCGCCGATCTGGCGGCGGTTGGTCGTTTCCGGTGAGACGACCCTTGCGCAGCTGCACGTCGTGCTGCAAGTGGCGATGGGCTGGCAGGACTGCCATCTGCATTGCTTTCGCATCGACGGCGTCCGCTACGGGCCCGCCGACGATGGGGGGTTTGACCTCGACGATGCCGACGAGTCGACGGTCACCGTCGCCGAGGCGTTCGCGACAGCGCGGCGCGGCGTCTATGAGTATGACTTCGGCGATTCCTGGGAGCATGAGCTGCTGATCGAGAAGACCGACGTTCCCGTCGTGTTCAGCGGGGTCGCCACCTGCACCGCCGGCAAGCGGGCGTGCCCGCCCGAGGACTGCGGTGGCATCTGGGGCTACGCGAACCTGCTCGATGCGCTTGCCGACCCCGCCCACGAGGAGCACGAGGAGCTCCTTGAGTGGGCCGGCGAGGACTTCGACCCAGAGGCATTTGAGCCGAAGGCTGTGAACGCCCACCTCGAGCGGCTCTCTTTCAGCCGAAAGAAAAGGAAGTAGACCGGCGCCACCTAGCAAGGTCACCAGCCGCCCTTCGTCAGGTCATGGCGAGTTTCATCTCGGGTGCAGACAACGCAGACGAGAAGTGGAGGTCCGCCACCATCACGCGCGCGCTCGATCCGCAAGTGCGAGAGGCGATATGGGCAGCAGTTGAGCCGCTGCTGCCGGTGCCAGAGGACGATCATCCGCTCGGCTGTCACCGCCCTCGGACATCGGACAGGGACTGTTTCGTCGTCATCTACGTGGGGCTTTCGACAGGATGTTCCTATGAGGACGCCGAGCGCCTCTGCGGCAACAAGGTCTCCGACACGACCGTGCGGTCGCGGCGTGACGAGTGGATCGCCGCCGGTGTTTTCGAGGCGATCGTTGCCGAGGCGCTTGCCGCCTATGACCGGATCATCGGCCTCGATTTCTCAAATGTCGCCCTCGACGGCAGCTTGCACAAGAGCCCCTGCGGTGGCGAGGGCACTGGCAAGAACCCCACTGATCGGGCCAAGCTCGGCTGGAAGTGGTCGATCCTTACTGACAAAAACGGCATCCCCTTCGCCTGGGCGACCGAGGGCGCCAACCGGCACGACTCCGTCCTGCTCGCGCCGACACTCGACGAGGCTGCGCGGCGTGGCCTGGTCGAAGAGATCGAAACGCTCTGGCTCGATCGCGGCTACGACTCGAGCGTGACGACCGAGCACTTGGCCGCGCGCAACATCGGCGACGCGGGGATCGCCAAGAAGCGCAGGAAGAACTCGGGTAGCGGAAAGGCCAAGCAGCCGATGGGGCTTCGCTGGCCGGTCGAGCGAACGAACTCGTGGTTGTCGAACTTCGGCCAGCTTCGCCGCAACACGGACAGGAAGGTGATCCACCGGCTCGCTCAGCTCGCCCTCGCCGTCACCTGCCTGCTCACTGCAAAGCTCGTCGACTGGAGAAACCGGTGGTCACCAGCGATGGCGCCTATCCGCTGAGGCTCTTAGCACACTGAGTCTCGGGCAAACTGCTCTGTGGCCGCCGCTCGTGAAAGCGCCGCCACTTCGCGGAACCGTTCTGCGTGAATGCCCGGTTCAGCCTCGGTATGAGCGTTCTTCGACGACTGCCCCGGTCCGGCACTTTGATGTCAACCTGCTGCTTGCCCTCAATCGGCTGCTTTGAGGACGCGGAGTACGTGCTGCACTTGCCAATGCTGATAGCAAGGGGTCAGATCATCCGCTTCTATGTCCGGGTGAGGTTGAGGCCCCAGCGAGGAACGATAAATGACGTTAGAAAAATCGGCGAAATCCTGCGTCCGTGACAATTGAAGCTGACGGTTTGCCCATCGCTCACCTGAAACGAGAGTTCTCGGCTTGAGAATCGACCGTCGCGGACCTCTACTGTGTGATTTCCAGGCTCGACTTCCGCCTCGAAAGTCTTGTGCAATTCATATGAGCCTACGAGTCTCCCGTCGACCAAGACATCGAACGTGCCGCGGCGGACCTCCTGGAGATTAAGGGGTGGCTTTCGCATTAGCACGAGATTTGCCGTCACGGTCCCATTGTCCCGCCGGACACTTGATCCGTTCCATATCGCCGGGACCGGGGTGTACAGAATGTCCCGCCGAACGGCCTCTGGATCGAGTCCCGACAAGTGCGAAACCTTATCGACCACGGCGCCCGTAGTGGCTTCAACGGCTGCCCTCGGCCTCTCACCGTGGTCTGCATGGATGGATCGCATCTGATTTGTGATCCGATTTGGAGCCGGACACAATCTCGTCTCGCCATGCACCGCAGATCAACGAGTAGTCGGCCGACCGCAAACGGATTCCCCTTCATCGTCGACTTCCTACTCGGTCCAACCTGACTGTGTCTTTGGCTGCGGCGACTATGGGCCGTGGGGCGAACGGGGTCTTGGGCGAGGGCGATCACTCAGCTGCTCCTTGTTGCTCCGGTAAGCAGGTGGTGTTGCGCGTCGAGGGTTCCTAGGCGCGCGTGGCACTCGGGTGTGCGGCCCTATCCCCACCGTCGGAGATAGGGCCGCCGCGCGAGGAGCGACAAAGAGTGCTCTGGGTGACTCAGGCGGGGACGACGTACGGGAAATTGGTGTCCCGCAGATGCTTGGCGACAGAAGGCTTGAGTCCGGAAGGGATAGCCATCCCGGTGACGAGGGACAGCATGACCTCTGGGGCGTTGTCGGCCAGGGCCCGGCCGTTCAGCCCAGCGAAGCTGTAACTGGCGGGCGTGCCGACGACGTATGGCAGCACGTCGGGCAGGAGAATGGCGGCAACTGCGCCGCCGTAGCCCTCGGGGTCATCGCTGCTACCTACAGCGCCAACCACGGTAGCGATCTGCTTGGCCATTTGGTCACCGATGGCGGCGCGATCCTCAGAGGGGTGGCGAGTATTGGCTGGGTAGGTGAACACGGTGTCATCGGGCCAGAAGATCGGCCACATCATCGGATGGCCGGCGCGGTTGATTTGGCGCCATCCGCCGGCGTCGGTGGCGAGCTTGGTGGCGCACCACACACCAATCGGCGTGCCATTCCGGAGCGCCGGGGTCTGGTGGGAGACGGCCAGCACGATCGACTCGACCGTAGTGCCGGCGAAGCTGTTGGTGGCTTCCTGCGGATGCCACGCCGACAGGTCGGGTGCGGTGCCGTCCTTGACGGCGGCGTTAACTTTGAACAGCAGTGACAGGTCGATGTAGAAGGAGTCGGCGATGCGCCCCGCCCACACGCGGATGTTCTTGTCGCCGGCGGCCTGTCCGGTCTTGCCCTCTACCAGCAGCCTGCCGGCGGCGGCGTCACTGCGGGCGTCTTCGCCGGTCAGCTCGTGGACTTGCACGGCCTGGGAGCCGTCCGCGGCGGCAGGGGCGAACGAGATCCTGTAGGTGAGGTCCTCGAAGGCTGCGCCGTCGCGGTGCACCTTGAACTCATAGCGTGCCTCGGGATGGAAGCCGGGCCTGACGTTGTGTTCCGTGATAGTCGAGTTGACGTCCATCACGAACACCGTGCTGTCGCCGGCGGAAAAGACGTAGAGGTCGTCGATGTAGAGCTGGCCGTCCTGAGCGGCTTGTGGGGCATCGAGGTGGTGTGACATGTGGATCTCCATTTCTGGTCGCAGAAGTAGAAAGGGGTTAAGTGCGAGCTCGTACTGCGGCCATGCCGGCCACAGACGCTGGTGTTCAGCTCTCGGCGAAAGTCATGAGGTCGTCGTTGAGCCGTTGACCGTCGGTGACGAACAGGCCGTGGGGAGCGCCGGGATAGACCTTCAGCTCTGCACCGGCCACGATCTTGGCCGTGAGCCGCCCGGAGTCGTCGATCGGGACGATCTGGTCATCGTCGCCCTGGATGATGAGCAGGGGGATGTCGACCTTCTTCAGGTCCCCGTTGAAGTCCGTCTCGGAAAACTGCTTGACGCACTCGTAAGCGGCCTTGAGGCCGACCTGCATGCTCATCAACCAGAACGCGTCCCGGACGCCTTGCGAGACGGTGCTGCCGGGACGATTGGCCCCGTAGAAGGGTGCGCTGAGGTCCTTGTAAAACTGGGAACGGTCAGTGAGCACGCCTTGTCGGATCCCGTCAAACACATCTATGGGCAGCCCGCCTGGGTTTGCGGCCGTCTTTAGCATCAGAGGCGGTACGGCCCCGATCAGGATGGCTTGGCTGACCCTCGAGGTGCCGTGCCGGCCAATGTAGCGGACGACCTCTCCGCCTCCCGTGGAGTGGCCAACAAGGAGTGCGTCGTGAAGGTCTAGGGCCTTGATGAGATCGGCGAGGTCGTCGGCGTAGTGGTCCATGTCGTTGCCGTCCCAGGTTTGGGCTGAGCGGCCGTGGCCGCGCCGGTCGTGCGCTATGGCCCGGAAGCCGTTCGACGCCATGAAGAACAGCTGAGGGTCCCAGGCGTCGGCGTTGAGCGGCCAGCCGTGGCTGAACACGACCGGGCGTCCCATCCCCCAGTCCTTGTAGAAGATCTCGGCACCGTCTCGGGTGGTGATGGTGGGCATCGGCTAACTCCTTGTGAAGTGGGTTCGCCACCGATTGTCACGGAATCCCTCTCCCGAGGCATCTGTCGCGTGACTGTTTGCGACGTTTCTTGGCGGCTAATGACCCTCCTCACTAAACCCTCGGTCTACCCGGACGTCACGTGCGTGCACGCCGTTCGTCGGGCGGCACTGACCTGTCACCCTGCCTAGGCACAGCCTGGGCCAGCATGTCGAGGTTCAGTCGGATGACGGATGCGATCGCGACCGCTCGCGGCAGAGAGTTGCGCCGTGGGCGTCCCAACACCTCCGGTGTCTCACCGGTTCGTCGGTCGCCGGCGCGTCAGCGCCGACCCGACCCGGGTGCCTCCCGGCGAGTACGTCACGTCCGACCTCCCAACTCTGTCCTCTGGGCCGACGCCGGACACACCCGTGGAGAAGTGGAGCTTCACCATTGGCGGGGAGGTGGACGAGCCGGCGTCCTGGTGGTGGGGGGCGTTCCTGGCTTTGCCGTCCGAGACGGTCACCGTCGAGCTCCACTGCATGACGAAGTGCTCGAAGCCCGACACCACTTGGCGAAGCGTCTCCCTCGAGACCCTCCTCGGAGACGTCGTGACCGCCGCGGAGTACGTCTCGGTCGGGTTCGACGGCGGTAACACAACGAATCTGACCCTCGGGAACGTCACGGACAGCCAGGCGTGGGTCATGTACGAATCCAAAGACGAGCTCCTCGAGCCAAATCACGGCGGCTCAGCGCGCGTGTTGGTGCCTCACCTCTGCTCTTGGAAGAGCGCCAAGTGGGTCCGAGGGCTAACGCTCGCCGCCAGCAACAAGCCCGGCTTCTGGGAGACCTACGGCCACCATGATCCCGGCGACCCGTGGCTCAAGCAGCTGTACCAGGGCGACTGACCTGGCAGACGGGCACCGTCGCGGAGCTTATCGCCGAGACGCCCCGTAGCTGCAGCGTCGTGCTGGAGCTTGCCCACTGGGCCGGGCACCGCGCCGGCCAACACGTCGATCTCCGGCTCATCGCGCCCGATGGCTACGAGGTGCAGCACAGCTACTTCATCGCGTCAGCGCCCGAGGACGGGATCGTCGTTTTGACCGTCCAGCGGGTCGATGACGGCGTAGTCTCACCGCACCTGGTCGACGAGCTGCGAGTCGGCGACCAGCTCGAGGTGCGGGGGCCAATAGGGACCCACTTCGTGTGGGACGAGTCTCCGGGCGGCCCCGTCATGCTCATTGCTGGAGGTTCGGGGATAGTGCCGTTCCGCTCCATGCTGCGCCACCGGGTCGCCACCATGAGCAGCGTTGATGTCCGTCTCCTCTACTCCGCCCGCTCACTGGAGGAGGTCATCTACCGGGACGAGCTGTTGCGACTCGCCGCCTATGCCGAGGTAGACATGCGTTTCGTGCTCACGCGGGAATGGCCGGGACAGTGGCACGGCCACCGGGGACGCATCGACGGTTCGTTCCTAGAGCAGGTGGCATGGCCAGCAGTCGACCGGCCCATGAGCTTCGTGTGCGGTCCGTCGGGCTTCGTCGAGGCGGTCTCCAAGGCCCTCGTCGCTCAAGGGAACACACCGGCACACATCAAAACGGGACGGTTCGGACCCTCGGGCTGACGTGATGGAACCGGTCTACCGCAACGCCATTGCGGGACTGCTCCTCGAGCTGTTCGGCCACGAGGTGACCATGGAGCAAACTCGCTGCGCACACTGTGGAACGGTAATGCCCATCGCCGAGGTCGCTGTCCGCAAGCGGCCCACGGGTCGTAGCCCACTGCCGGTCGTGCGCACAAGTGATCTTCGTGATCACCGACATACGAGGGAATCTGCGCATACACCTTCAGCTGGAGTTCGTCGGCCGACCAATGGCCAGTGAGACTAGGTACACCCCGGTGTAGTAGCTTGCCATCGTGGGGGTGGTTCTTCGGAGGCTCGCGCCAAGCTGGGTCGCCCGGAGCGTGTAGACAGCGGCGTCAAATGAGCAGTGCCACGGGGGAGGTGCTCCACGGTCGGGATGCAGAGCTTCGACGCGTCTACGACCTGATCGATGGCGCGGCCGAGGCGGGGGCGGCACTCGTCGTTCGAGGAGACGCCGGGATCGGGAAGTCAGCGCTGCTCCTGGAAGCAACGAAGCGGGCGAGAGAGCTCGGCTTCCGGGTCCTGACGACAACAGGCGTGCCTTCGGAAACAGAGTTCGCGTTCGCCGCACTCGACCAGCTGTTGCGGCCCTTTCCTGAGGCCGTGGGACGCCTTCCGGCCCCGCAACGGAGCGCCCTCGAAATAGCGCTTGGGCGCCTCGACGCAAAACCCCCCGACCTCTTTCTCATCGCCCTGGCCGCGCTCAGCGTTCTCTCCGAGGTCGCCAGCGACCGACCCGCCGTGATCGTGGTGGAGGACGCCCACTGGGTAGATCGACCTACCTGCGAGGTGTTGGCGTTCGTCGCTCGTCGACTCGACCTTGAGCCCATCGTTCTCCTCTTCGCTATACGAGAAGGGGTCAGCAGCATTCTCGACGCCGCAAACCTCCCCGTGCTGCAACTCGGCCCCTTGGATGACTCGTCAGCGACAGAGGTCATCGAGCGCACGGCGCCTGCCTTTCCGGCCAAACTGAGGTCACGCGTACTCGAAGACGCAGCCGGCAACCCCCTAGCGCTCATCGAGCTCCCGAAAGCGCTCACTCCGACCGACCTGCAACACTGGTCCCCGGACGACCCACTACCTCTCACGGCCCGTCTCGAGCGAACTTTCGCGGTGCGCCTTTCCGAGTGCTCTGACGAGACCAGAGCGCTGCTCACCCTGGCAGCGTTGGAGGATTCTGCCCAGCTGTCAGAGCTGCTACGAGCCGCCGAGCTCATGCTCGGTCGCGCGACAACTGTCGAGGCACTCGTCCCGGCCACGACCGCTGGGCTCGGTCTGGTAGAAGCCCGCCGGTTCCGTTTCCGCCACCCCCTGATGCGCTCGGCGACGCAGCAAGCCGCGACCGCCGCCGAACTCCGGCGAGCACACGCTGCGCTCGCCACAGTCTGGGCAGATCAGCCGGACCGAAGCGTCTGGCACCGGGCCGCTGCCGCGGTGGGTGCTGATGAGACCGTCGCAGACGACCTTGAAGCGGCAGCAGATCGGGCCGAGCTGCGGGGTGGTGCCGACGTAACTATCACTGCACTGCAGAGGGCGGCTGCTCTCAGCGAGAATGCCCCGTCCAAAGTTGCGAGACTGTTGCGCGCTGCGGAACTCGCTTTCGAGCTGGGCCGAAGAGACCTGAGCCTTGCCCTCCTCGAGGAATGTAAACAACTGGATCTGTCTCGCCGCGAGCGCATGATGGTGGCGTACCTGGTCGAGGTCCAAGAAAGGCACTGGTCCGGCGCGGTCGCAATCCGGGAGTTTGTCCAGATCGCTGAGGAACTGAACGAGGCCGGCGATCCGGCACGGGCGCTCCAAGCCTTGGGTCTCGTTGGGGTCCGTTGCCACTTTGCCAACCTCGACCACGCAACAAGGAGCAGCGTCGTTGGCGTCGCCACCCGTGTCGCAACCACTCGGGACGATCCGACTTTCCTTGCTGTCCTCGCCCTCGCTGACCCTGTGGGCCAGGCCCGCGAAGTAATTGAGCGAGTCGCCCAAGTCAGTCCTGCCGAACTCACGGACCCGAAGGCACGATATGCCCTCGGACAAGCCGCGTCAGCCGTTTGGGCCGACGATCTCGCCCTGCCGTTCCTACGAGACGCCAGCGACAGCTTCCGGGTCGCCGGCCGGCTGACACTTCTCGGCCAGGCGCTACTCTTCGAGTCCTGGGCGCATCTCCGTACCGGCAACATACAGGCCGTGCTGACCCAAGCGGCTGAGTCTGCAAGGCTCGTGACCGAGACCGGTCAGGATCGCTACCTGGTCGCCGCTCAGACGGCCTTGGCTATCGCCGAAGCAGAACGTGGCCATGAGGCCGCCGCCCAACAGCTGACCATCGACGCAGAAGCGCTCCTAGTGCCGATGGGGGCAAACCCCATGCTTGCTCTCGTCGAGCTGGCCCGCGGTCGGATCGCCCTCGCAGGCGAGCGGTTCGCCGAGGCGTACGACCATCTCGCCCGCATCTTCGACGTGGAGGACATCGCTCACCTGCCATTCGTATGCGGATGGGCGCTCGCTGACATCGTGGAAGCGGCCGCCCGCGGTGAACGCAACCTTGACCTGGTGCGCAAGCAGGTCGCCGAGTGGGAGGCAATCGCTGAAAACACCAGGGCAGGACATCTTCGGACACAACTCGCCTATATCAAGCCCATTCTGGCGGAAGAATCTCGGGCCGAGGACCTCTTCAAGCAGGCGCTCGCCTCCACTGTCGACTGGCCTTACTACGGTGCGCGCACCCAACTGGCCTTCGGTGCGTGGCTCCGCCGCCGGCGCCGAGCCGCCGAGTCCCGAGCTCGCCTTCGGGACGCCGCCAACCTTTTCGACGCGCTCGGACTGACACGCTCCGCCGAGCGTGCCCGGGGGGAGCTGCGCGCCTCAGGCGAGTCGATACGCAGAAGCGCTCCATCGGCCTGGGATCGGCTCACCCCGCAGGAGCTCCAAATCGCCCAGCTAGTGCCCTGACCACAAAGGTTCGCGCGCCTGGTTGAGGTTGAGGTTCTGACAGCCCGGGGCGGCAGCTTCCGAGACGATCAAGAAGAGCCGTCCCCGCGCGTCGGCGTGCCGATTGGGGACAACCGGACGGGTCTCTCGGCGCGTTCGACCGATGGCCGGCTGTGCTTCGGATTGTGAGGAGCGGTGATCTGTCTAGGCGGCGCGGGGACGAGCACGACCCCATTGGCGCTGGGCCTCGCCCCGTAGCTTCGCCCGGTGCTTGCGCTCCGAAGCGAGCAGCTCGGGATCCTTGGTGTTGGCGTTGCGCCACCTGATGTAGTCGCGGATCGCCTTGGCGAGAACGAGGTGGTTGGGGTGGTCCGAGTTGTTGAGGGCGAACTCCCGAAGCGGCCCGAAATGGGCTTCGATCGGATTGGCCCAGGAGGCATAGGTAGGCGTGAAGACGAGCTCGACGGCGTTTTTGGCGCAGAAGTCGCGCACCATGGCGGAGCGGTGGTGGTTCAAGTTGTCCAAGATGACGTAGATGGTCCCGCCGTCGGGCACCCCCTGGCGGATCGCCCTCAGCGCCCGCAACGTCGGGCGGCCGCCCTTGTGGTCCTCCATGCGGCCGTAGAGGCGATCGGCGCCGACCGAGTACCAGGCGAAGAGCTGGCGGGTGCCGTGCGGCTTGTGGTAGTTCGCCCGGAGCCGCTCCGGCTTGTTCTCCTCGGCCCAGCAGTGCCCCTTCTCGGGCTTTATGGCGAGCGGCCCGAACTCGTCGAAGGCGAAGGTGCGCTCCCGCTCGTGGTCCAAGAGGTGCTCGATGCGGGCGAGCTTGTCCTCTTTCAGCGGGTCGGGCGATTCCTTCCAGGTCTTGGTCGCCTGGAAGGTGATCTGCTCCTCGGAAAGGATCTGGCGGAGGCGCTCGCGGGAGATGACGACCTTTGGTCCCTTCTTCGTCTTCAGGTACCTGGTGAGCTTGCGGATGCTCCAGCGGGTGAAGGGCTGACCGAGGCTGCGGGGCCGCTTCTTGGCCGTCTTTACGATGAGCTGGCGCTCACTCGTCGTTATCCGGCGGGGCCGGCCACCCGCCCACCGAGGGTCCAGGGCCTTCATCCCCTTTTCGTTGAAGGCATGGATCATCTCCCGCACGCGGTCAGGGCTCGTCTGCACCAGACGGGCGATGACGGCAACCTCGTTGCCTCCGGCCGAGGCGAGCACGACAAGGGCGCGCCGCCATTTCACGATCGACTTGTCGGTCCGACCGCCACCTCGCCGCACGATCCTTTGCAGCTGGGCACCTTCCTCATCGGTAATCCGGCGAACACGCACGGGCTTGCTCATGGTCCCAAGTCTGCGCGAGGGCTGCCTTCTGGTGGTGGACCTACCTACCAAGGTATGTGGTCAGGGCACTAGCCGCCCAAGGACTGACCAACCGCCAGATCGGCGAACGGCTCTACCTATCCCACCGGACCGTCGGCTCGCACCTGTACACGCTGTTTCCCAAACTGGGCGTGACTTCCCGTTTCGAACTCCAAGCAGTGCTGCCGCAGGCCTCTCCGGCACGGCCCGCAGGGCCGTAGATGAAGGCGTTGGCCACTAGTGGACAGTTTCCGTCGTTCGCCGCCAGTCGTGCTCGGTACCCGAGTCTCCCAACGGGATCGTGCGTGTCCAAGCAGCGGAGCGGTGGGAACCGCGCCGCGTCCGGACACGGAGTACGACCCTTAGGAACGCGGCTTCAGTTCTTGCTGTCGTGGCTTTTCAGCTCTTGCTGCTGCTTTGCTACTGAACTCGGGATCACCGGCAAGACTGGGGACGACGAGATAGACGGGGCGCCCGACGTGAGCTGCCCGTATAGACGGGGTCACACTGGCTGGACGTCCGGGACCCGACTACGGATCGGACATTTTCCGGTAAGTCTTCGGCGCCGTCGGGATGTTGGAGGCGGAATGGGATCGGCCGAGAAACAGAACGTCGGTCGCGGGCCACGATGACTGATTCCTTGCTCTGGCTACTCAACTGAGGCGTACGGGCACGACTGGGAACAACAGGCTGGAGCGCGAACCCTGCCTGAACGGCCCGTATTGACGAGCGCACAGGCTGGACGTTCGGACCGGACAGCGGACCAGAAGACTCGGCATTCGAGTCCTCTGAGGTACCGAGGATGGCGCGTCAGGCTGTCGTGGGCCGTGTCGTGCTTTCCCGCACCACGAGGTCGGTGGCCAGCTCGACCCGCCGTTTGAGCCCAACGTTATCGACGCTCTCGAGCAGGATGCGCACGGCGAGGGCGGCCATCTCCGTCAACGGTTGATGTACGGTGGTCAGCGCCGGGGAGGTCCAACGGCTGAGCGGGATGTCGTCGAAGCCGACGACGCTCAGCTCCTCTGGGACGCGAAGGCCCGCCTCGCGGGCCGCGCGGAGGACACCGAGCGCCGAGAGGTCGTTGCCAGCGAAGATCGCGGTCGGTCGCCTCGCCAGCCCCAGGAGCACCTTGGCCTGCTGGTAGCCACCGTCGACGCGGAAGTCCGCCCAGCGTACGAGTTCGTCGTCGAACGAAAGCCCCGCCGTCTCGAGCGCGGCGCGGTACCCGTCGAGACGCGCCCGGCTGCAGAGCAGGTCCGGCGGCCCGGTGACGATTCCGACCCGCGCGTGACCAAGCTCGATGAGGTGTTTGGTCGCGGCCAAACCACCGGACCAGTTGGTGGCACCGACCGAGCTCACTTCCGGGCCCGGCTCAGCCGTCGGGTCGATCACGACGATCGGTAGGCGTCGGGCGGCGAGCTCCGAATGCTGGCGCGAAGTCAGCTGGGAGAGCAGGAGGATGATCCCGCGCGTGCCACGTGAGGTGATGTGGTCGAACCACACGCGGCGCTCGCCGGCTTCCGACAGCGCCGTAAGCGCGACGGTGAGACCTTCGGCCTGCGCCGCTGCCGCCGCACCCCGCACGATCTCGACCGCCCAAGGACTGTCGAAGTCGCTGAACACGATATCAATCACCGGAGGCACGTCAGCGCTAGCCGCGCGCTTGCGATAGCCGCGGCTCACAATTATGTCCTGGACGAGCGTGCGGGTCCGCGCCGACACGTCCGGCCTTCCGTTCAGGACCTTCGACACTGTCGCCGTCGAGAGGCCGCTCTCCTCGGCGATCTGCGCGATCGTGACGCGGCCGTTGCCCACGGAAGGCCGCTGCGTTGCCGTCCGCCGCCTGCGCCCCGACCCCAGGGGCGCGGTGCCGTGACCTTCGGTCATGGAAGACAAACTCGCATCATGTTGGATCATACCGATATCTTTCGGGAGCATCAGCCCTGCTCCTCGACCGACGCCGCGCCGACAAAGCAACCGCGGCAATGCCGCTGGACCTTGATCCGGCGCGGGAGGAAGTGTATGGTCATTTCGTAACACTTAACATCACACTCATGGCTCGAAAGTTTTCGGTATTGGTACCGGCTCGAGCCGACGAAGAGAAGGGGGTATTCATGTCCCTTTGTCAACGCGCTGAGGCATCGCCTCGCTTGCGGCGACCCTGGCGGGGCGTCCTCGCCACGGTGGCGGTGGCAGCCCTTGCCGGGGCCATGCTGGCGACCACAGCAGGCGCCGCCACGCACGCCGTCTCGTCCGGGCAAACAGTCAGAGCCTCCGCACCGACAGCCAGCATCAGCGTGGAGGTCCAAGACCAAGGCACGATCCTTGACAACTACTACACCGCCCAGGCTGCGGCCTTCAACAAGGCCAATCCCGGCGACCATGCCACCATGGACATCGTCCCCACGAACAACGTCTACAAACAGAAGCTCCTACTCCAACTCCAAGGCAACAACCCTCCGGCGCTGTTCCAAACCTGGGGCGGGGGCATCTTCCAGCAGTACATAACCGCCAAGGTGGCCCAACCCTTCGGCGACGCCGGCCAGAGCGATGCTGGTCACCCCACCTGGGAATCCGATTTCCTGTCATCGACGCTCGGTAGCTGCACTTACGCCGGGGTCCTCTACTGCATGCCTTTCACGGGCACGCAGCCTGTCTTCTTCTTCTATAACAAGCCATTGCTGGCCCAGTACCACCTGAGCTTCCCCACCACGACGACCCAGCTCATCGCTGACGTCACGCTGTTGGCGAAGCACAACGTCCACGCCATCGCCCTGGGCAACAACGGTGAGTGGGAAGGCCTCATGTACCTGGAGTACTTCACGGACCGAGAGGGCGGTCCTCAGGTGTTCCTGAACATCCAGGACAACAAGCCGGGGGCGTGGTCCAACCCCGCTGTCATCAAGGCCCTCACCGACATCCAGACCCTGGTCAAGGACGGTGCTTTCGAAGAGGGCTACGACGCCATCGACTGGGGCACCGGGATGATTGATGCGCTCGTGTACGACGGTGTGGCTGCCATGGAGCTCATGGGCGACTGGGACATCACCTTCCTCACCTCCGACGCCCCGGCATGGGTCAACGCCGGCAAGCTTGGCATCGGGGCCTTCCCCACGGTGCCAGGCGGGATCGGCAACCCAGCCGACCTCGAGGGCAACACAACGACGTACGTCGGCCTGGCGGCCCACCTAAGTGCCGCGCAGACCTATGTGGCTGAACAGTTCGCCAAGTACACCTGGGATACGCCGGCGTACGCGAAGGAACTGGTCGCCCAGGGCGCAGTGCCTGCGCTTAAGGTCAACCCGAGCGCTTTCAACGCCGTCCCGAAGTTGAAGCAGTACCTCATCCCCATCTATAACGCCGTCCTGAAGGCGCCCTACTTCCAGTACTCCTGGGACCAGGCTCTCGGGGCGACCAAGGCTCAACCCATGCTCGACAACCTGTCCAAGGTGTTCGATCTCCTGGAGACCCCGCAGCAGTTCGCCGCGGCTATGAACAAGCTCCAGTAAAGGTCCCCGCTAGGAAACTGTTGGACGCGGACGAAAGGCCCGGCCTCACTACCGTATCGGTGGGGCCGGGCCTTTCATGAGATGAGGTGAGCCCATGGCCGCTGGTACCGAGCTCCTCCGAGAGAACAAAGTAGGTCGCCGACGTTCCGGCACTGTCACAGCCCGCCGCCGCAACTTCCTGGGAGACCTGCTCGGGATCTCACCAACATTGGCCCTGTACGGCGCCTTCCTCGTGATCCCGACCGGCCTTGCCCTGCTCCTCTCCTTCACGAACTGGGACGTGATCGGCCCGCTCACATGGGCGGGGTTCTCAAACTGGAGCCGTTTCTTCTCCGACCCTGTAGCCCACCATTCCCTGGTCGTGACTTTCGAACTTGCCGGCCTGAGTTGGCTGGCGCAGACCCCGCTGGCGATGGCCCTCGGTATCTTCGTCGCTGGAAGGCAGCGCTACCGCGCTGTCTACGCGGCCATCTATCTCGTGCCTCTTTTGCTTTCCACCGCGGGACTGTCCTTTATGTGGGAGGACGTTCTTTTCCCTCAGTTCGGCGGGCTCGCCTGGCTCGGCGTCCACTTCCACATGAACTTCCTCAACCAAAACTGGCTCGGGAGCCCCAGTCTTGCCCTCTTCACCATCGTAGTCATCATCGCCTGGCAGTTCATCCCGTTCCATACACTCATTTTCCAGGCGGGCAGGCGCGCCATACCGACGGCGCTCTATGATGCCGCCACGGTCGACGGTGCGAATGTGCGCCAAGCATTCTGGCACGTGACACTGCCTCAGCTGCGCTACAGCATCGTAACGTCGTCAACTCTGGTCCTGGTCGGTTCCCTGACGTATTTCGACATCATCTACATCTTGACTTTGGGCGGGCCGGGCGACACAACCCGGGTTTTGGCGATGGATATGTACAACGTCGGCTTCGTCGAGACGGAGTTCGGCTATGCAAGCGTCATAGCGACTGTCCTAGGCGTGCTTGGGATTCTCGTGGCCATCGCGCTTGTCAGGTTGACGGGGTTTGCTTCGATGGAGGGGGGCCAGGAGGGCATATGGTAACGACAGCCCCACAGCACGTTGCAGGTACGCGCGCCAGCCGGCCCACGCGCCGGCAACGGCAGCGGTCTCGCTCGGAGGCTTTGAGCGGCGTCAAGGGTGGCTCGAAGGGTTTTCACGTCATCAGCTTCCTCTTGGGCACGATCTGGTTGGTGATCGTGCTCGGCCCTCTCTACTACATGATCCTGTCAAGTTTCCGAGCCTCCAATCAGTACCTTACGGCAAACGCCTGGCTGCCGACGGGGGGTTTGACTTTCGCGTCGTACACTGCGATGTTCCATGGATCCGGTATCGGGACGCTCTTCCGTAACAGCGCCGAGCTCGCTGCGGGCACGATCGCACTGGTCACCGTGCTCTCGCTCGGGGCCGCCTACCGCATCGTCCGGCGAGGGTCCCGTTACGCGGCCGTCTCGTTCCGCCTCATACTGTTCGGCATCGCCGTACCCATCCAGGCGATCGTAATACCCCTGTTCTTTATAACAACCAAGATCCATATCTACGACAAGCTTTACGGCCTCGTCTTCGTAATCGCGGCGTCGCTGATCCCAGTGGCTGTGCTGCTGATGGTCAACTACGTGAGGCTGATACCACGAGAGCTCTACGATGCGATGGAAGTCGACGGGGCGGACCAATGGACGATCTTCACCCGCCTTGTCTTTCCCATGGCTCGTCCGGTCCTGGCTGTGGTCAGTATTTACGCCGGCCTCGGGGCTTGGAACAACTTCCTCCTGCCCCTCATCCTGACCCAGTCCAATAACGACATGGTGCTCCCTCTGGGGTTGTACCGCTTTGCTACGAACTCGGAGTACGGTATAAACGTGCCGGTCGTGATGGCGTTTGTCTTCTGCACGATGGTGCCCATATTGCTCCTCTACATTGTCCTGCGCCGCCAGTTCGTAAAAGGGATTGGAGGCTTCGCGCTCCGGTGACTCCGAAATGGCCCGCCCCTGGCCGAGCCTCGACAGCGCGGCCAAACTGCCCGAGAACACTACCGAGGTGAACAGTTGACCGCCGTTGCCTATCTGAATGCGGACCTGGCAATAAGGGACCGCGTGAACGACCTGATCGACCATATGGAGCTCGATGAGAAGGTGGCGCAGCTGGGGGCGGTGGAGTTCCCGGACCTGCTAAAGGGCGAGCGCTTCGATGAGGACGCGGCGCTGGCCGTGGTGCCCCACGGCATCGGCCAGGTCACGCGCATAGGTGCCACCACAGGCCTCGAGCCGGAGCAGAGCGCCGAGCTGTTCAACCAGATCCAGCGGGTCGTGGTTGAGCGCACCCGGCTCGGAATTCCCGTAATCGTGCACGAAGAGTCGCTGGCCGGTTATTGCGCCAGGGGTGCCACCGTGTTCCCCCAGGCGCTCGCTCTCGCCTGTTCTTGGGATCCGGCCCTCGTGTACGAGGTGGCGGACTGCGTCCGACGTCAGCTGCTGGCGGTGGGGGCCCGCCACAGCCTGGCCCCGGTGCTTGACGTGGCCCGGGACCCCCGTTGGGGGCGGTTGGAGGAGACCTACGGCGAGGACCCGGTGCTAGCGGGAGTGCTCGGGACCGCCTACGTGCGCGCCATGCAGACCGATGACTTGTCAAAGGGCGTCCTGGCCACCGGGAAGCACTTCTTGGCTCACGGCCTATCGGAGGGTGGGCGCAACTATGCGCCGGTACAGGTCGGGCCGAGGGAGCTGCGTGAGGTCTTTGCGGAGCCTTTCGCTGCCGCTGTGCGTGACGCCGGCTTGGGCTCGGTTATGAGCTCGTACAGTTGCGTAGACGGGCTTCCTGGTAGCGGGTCGGCAGAGATCCTGACGCGATTGCTCCGTGAAGAGCTCGGATTCGACGGCATCGTGGTCGCCGACTACTTCTCGGTCGTCCTGTTGATGAGCTACCACCGGGTGGCTGCTGACCGTTCCGAGGCGGCTGTCAAGGCTCTCACAGCCGGATTGGACCTCGAGCTTCCCGCGCTGGACTGTTTCGGGGCGCCCCTGAAGGCAGCCATCGGCGAGGGCAGGGTAGCAATGTCTGTAGTCGACACGGCCGTCCGCCGAGTGCTGACCGCCAAAATGCGTTTGGGCCTGTTCGAATCGCCCTATGTCGACTCCACCCGGGTGAAGCCGGTCTTCGCCGACCCGGCCAACGCCCACCTCGCCAGGCGTGCCGCCGTCCGGGGCATTGTCCTCCTGGCCAACGAAGGTGTGCTGCCCTTGGCCGCGCACGTCTCCAGAGTGGCCGTCATAGGCCCCGCGGCTGACGACCGGCGCTTGCTGCAAGGCGACTACCACTATCCGGCGCACCAGGAGTTGGTGCTGTACCCCAGTAGTCACGCCGACATGGACGAACCCTCTTTGGCAGATGGCCATCGGGAGGCCGGTGCGGCCGTGCAGGCCGGCCCGGGGGCATCGGCCGACGGCAGCGCAGAAGGCGGGATCCGAGACCTCATCTACCTGCCCAGCGGCAAAGGGGCCCTCAAGCCCGGCGAGTATTACACAGAGCACGTCACTCCCCTGGCGGGGCTCAGGGCGGCCCTCGGCGCCCGGGCCGAAGTGACCTACGAGAAGGGTTGCGAGTTGCTGGGCGAGGACCGCGTCGGCTTCCCTGCCGCGGTGGCGGCGGCCGCCCGAGCCGATGTCGCGGTGGTCGTGGTCGGGGGCCGCTCCGGATTGCACAAGAGCTCAACGGTAGGCGAAGCCCGAGATGCCACAGACCTCAGGTTGACGGGCGTCCAGGAGGAGCTGGTGGACGCCGTGGCAGCCACGGGCACCCCTACAGTGCTCGTCGTCATGAGCGGGAGGGCTCACGTATTGAGCGAGGTGGCCAATCGGGTGCAGGCCCTGTTGGTCGCCTGGCCCCTTGGGGAACAGGGCGGCAACGCCTTGGCAGACGTGCTCTTGGGTAAGGCGGAGCCCACCGGCAGGCTGGCTGTCACGCTTCCAAGGTCTACGGGCCAGGTGCCGCTCTACAGCAGCCACCGTTCTGGGGGCGGGCATTCGGAGTTTTATGGCGACTACACCGATTGTCGTCACACTCCCCTGTTCAGTTTTGGCCACGGCCTCGGGTACACGACCTTCGGTTATTCCGACATCACCGTCGAGGCCGGCGACACCTCGTCTCCGGTCCGCGTTGAGGTGACGGTAGCCAACACGGGAGACCGGGAAGGCGAGGAGGTCGTGCAGCTTTATGTGTCAGACCTGGTGGCATCGGTGGCGCGGCCCGAAACCTACCTCATCGGCTTCACCCGGTTGAGCCTGGCCCCCGGCGAGGCGGTGCGGGTCACCTTCGACGTGCACCCGAGCCGGCTCGCCTTTTACGACGAGGCCATGCGGTTCGTCCTCGAGCCCGGCCTCTTCCGCTTCGCCGTAGGCGCGTCGTCGTCTGACATCCGCCAGCAGACTGTGGTCGAGATCACGGGGCCAGTGGCCTCGTACTTGCAGCGGTCAGTTGTGGCCGTTACTGCACAAGCGAGCAGGCAGCCCGCCGAGGGAGCCACGCACCGCGTACGCCTTTGAGAGGCGGCTCCTACACCGCCTCTGCCCGCAACGTGTACGTGCCCGGAGCCGGAGCGTCGAGGACGGCCAATCCCGGCCCATCGGTCGGCGAGAACTTGGCGCCCTCCGGCTCGCCGCCGGCGAGCCGGAGGGCGCTGGCACAACGCACCTTCACGACACGGGCGCTGGGAACGTCGAAGTGGGCTTCGGTCACACGGCCCTCTCGCCACACGATTCCTACCGTCAACCCCCCTCTAGCCCGGAGGCCGGCAACCTGACCCTCAGGCCATGCCGGGGGCAAGGCGGGCAACAAGTCGATCGTGCCCGCGTGGCTCTGGAGCAACATCTCACCGATGACAGCCGCAGCCCCGAAGTTGGCATCTATTTGGAACACGCCCGGGTCGTGGGAGCCGAAGAAGTTGTCGGACAAGGAGCGCTCGATGAGACCCCGCAGGCTCTCCCAGGCCAGGTGTCCCTCAAACAACCTCGCCCATAGCCCGACCACCCATGTTCGGCTCCAACCCGGCCCGCCGCCCCCGTTTGCCAGCCGGTACTCGAGGGAGCGTCGGGCGGCTGCCGCCAGCCCGGGGGTTGACCTCGGCGTCACTTCGTCACCGGGATAAAGGCAGAACAAGTGTGACAGGTGACGGTGTCCGGGCTCCGGTTCAGCGAAGTCCTCCCACCACTCTTGCAAGCGGCCGTCGGCGGCCACTTGAGGTTCGCGAAGCATCGCCAGCGCGCTCTTAAGTCTCGCCCGCAGCTCCTCGTCCAGGCCAAGGGTCTCCGAGGCGGTGATGCAGTGGCGAAAAAGATCCCTGATCAACCAGATATCCATCGTCGACGCAGCGCCGACGGCGGCTTCTATGCCGTCGGCGGTGAAAAAGCGGTTTTCTGGAGAGGTCGACGGGCAGGTGACCAATTTCCCGTCCGGCCCCTGTATCAAATAGTCGAGCAGGAAGAGGGCCGACCCGCGCATGACAGGGTAAGCGCGCTCTAGAACGGACCGGGACTCGGAGAAGGCGTAGTGCTCCCATAGGTGATGGCAGAGCCACGGGCCGCCCATTTGCCAGTTGACCCAATACGGGTGTGCCGCCTGGTCACCGGTGGGCCAAGTCGAACGCCACAGATCCACGTTGTGGTGGGCCGCCCAGCCCCTGCAGCCATAGAAGTCCTTGGCCGTGCTGGCCCCGGCGCGTGAGAGGTCCGCCACCAGGTCCATGAGCGGCTCGTGGCACTCCGCCAGGTTGGTGGTCTCGGCGTGCCAGTAGTTCATTTCGGTGTTGATGTTGGTCGTCCAGTTGCAGCTCCAGGGCGGCCGTACTTGGTCGTTCCAGATCCCCTGCAGGTTGGCTGGCTCGGTGCCGGGACGTGAGCTCGCTATCAGGAGGTAGCGGCCGTAGTGGAACAACAGAGCGCACAGCCCCTCGTCGCTATTGCCTTCGCGCAGGGCACGGAGCCGCTCGTCAGTCGGTACCCCGTCCCCCTCTGTCCGCCCAAACTGCAACCAGCACCGGTCGAAAAGTGCGGTGTGATCGTGCACATGCCTCGCTCGGACGACATCGTAAGGATCGGCGAGCAGGGGGGTCAGGACTTCCCGGCACGTGCGCCGGAGAGCGACAGGGTCCTCGACCGGCGAGGCGCCGTAGCCCGCGTAACCCGTGGTGGCCGCCACGAACAAGGTGAGGGATCGAGCACCTTCCACCCGCAAGGATCCCTCCCTCGTGGAGTGCACCACGCCGCCGTCAGCCCTGAACACCAAACCGGCGGCAAAGCGCAAGCCGAAACCGGCGTCGTAGACGACGGCCGGCTCGTCGGCCCAATAATCGGGGACGACGTGCGCGGGCGCCCTGCCTTCCAGCCAGGTAATGCCGTCGGCCCCCTGGTCCCTTTTGCTTGGGTGGGGGCTCCCGAGCTCAAGGGTCAGGTTCAACTTCCCGGTCCCCAACGCCTTCAGGTGCATCACGAAGGCCCTGTCGGGAGCAGAGGCAAAAGCTTCCCGCTCGTAGACGGATCCCGCGACCTCGTAGCGCACCGAGGCAACGCCGTCCCGCATTTCCAAAGACCGCTCGTAGCCCTGGGCTTCGCCGCTGTCTCCGAAGTCGACGATCAGGTACCCGAGCGGCTGGTAGGACTCGTTGAACGAGCCCTGCAGGCGAAGGGCGAGCGCGTCCGCTTCCGCATAGGCACGGCGCTCGAGGACGGCGGCACGCAACGCCGCCAACACGGCGGCAGAGCCCTCAGGGCGGGCAGTGCGGGGACCGCCGGACCACAGCGTGTCGATGTTGAGGTCTACCCTCTCTCGCCGGGGCCCGCCCCACGTCATGGCCCCGAGCCTGCCGTTACCGAGGGGGAGCGCCTCCAGCCACTTGCTCGCCGGCTGGCGGTACCAAAGGCGGAACTCCGTGCTGGCGACCAAGCTCATCCCGGCTGCCACCGTCGTCCGCCTCTCAGGACTCGACATAACGCTAGTTGTAGCGAGCGAGCGGGCTTCACGCTGCCAAGAAAGACGGCGCAGCGCGCTGGGGGCGCCCAGCTGGGTCCCCCGTTGTTCGGGCGTAGCGCTCCTTGCTCACAACCAGAGAGGCTTCGATGGCCGGCTACGCGAGCCAACTTGTGCCGGCGATCATCGAATCTCGCCTTGATGATCACGCCTATTCGCGTTCTGTGATCTTTCCTTCGCGAAAAGAGCGATGTCGAGCTGTGCCCCGTCTCGGAGGAATAGAGGGATCCGCTCCAGCGGAGCTGCGGCGGTCACTACCGCACCGCCAGGCTGGCGCGCTTGTGTCCAGACGTCTGTCCAATCCGTCCCAGCGGGAAGATACACTGACCGCTCGCTCGCACGCTGCTCGAGCACCGGAGCCACCAGAAGGTCTGGGCCGAACAGGAACTGATCGTCCACATCCCAGCACCTCTCGTCCTCTGGGAACTCGAGGAGCAATGGTCGCATAACGGGTATGCCCGCCCTGCTCGCCTCCTTTGCCTGGACATGCAGGTAAGGCCTCAGTCGCTCGCGGAGGAGGATGTAGCTCGTGAGGATCGAGCAAGCTTCCTCACCGAACGACCAGATCTCGTTCGGGCCGCCTGTCATGTCCTTGCCCATCGCGGCGTTGGGAAGGCGATCCCCATGGATGCGGAACAGGGGGCAAAAAGCCCCATACTCGAACCAGCGGACGAGAAGCTCCCTGTATTCCGGGTCGTCTGGATCGCCCTTGAAGAACCCACCGATGTCGGCCGTCCACCAAGGGATGCCACTCATGGCCATGTTGAGTCCTGCTCGTACCTGCACTCGGAGTGACTCGAACGTCGACGGAGTGTCGCCCGACCAGATCGCCGCTCCATAGCGTTGGCTGCCTGCCCACCCGGACCGGCATAACAGGAGTACCTCTTCCTCGCCGCAGCGAAGCAGGCCTTCATAAAAGCCGCGGGCGTGCTCTCGAGGATAGAGGTTTGCAACCTCAAGACCCGGCCCTGCTGTGAACCTCAAGCTCGCGGGGTAGCCGGGTTTCATCTCGGGTTCGCAGGCGTCGAGCCAGAAAACGCGGATCCCAGCGCCGTAGTAGTTCTTCTGCACCTGCTCCCAGATGTAATCGCGGGCTGCGGGGTTGGTGGAGTCGTAGAAGGAGATTCCGATCCAGGAGTTCAAGCCTTGCTCCGGCCAGGTCGAGTGCACTGGTGCACTCTGCTCGCTTGCAATCAATAGGCCACTTTCCAGCATCGGCTGGTAGTTGGCCGAAAGCGGGCTGACACACGGCCAAACTGACACCATGAGCTCGGTGCCCATGGACTTGAGTTCGCTCACCATTGCAACCGGATCGGGCCACTCGCTGGGGTCGAAGCTCCAGTCACCCAGGTGCGCCCAATGGAAGAAGTCGCTCACGATCACCGCCAAAGGGACTCCTCTACGGTGGTACTCCCGGGCGACCGCCAAGAGTTCCTCCTGGGTCCGGTAGCGAAGCTTGCTCTGCCAGAAGCCGCTTGCCCAAGAAGGTAAGTCGGGCGCGTGCCCGGTGGCGTCGGCGTAGTGCGAGAGGATCTCTGCTGGCTCATCGCCCGCGGTCACCCAGTAGTCGAGTTGGCACGCGCTATCGGAGACCCAACGAGTCCCGTTGTTGGCGAGCTCAACCCGCCCCACAGCTGGAGAATTCCAAAGGAAACCGTAGCCCCTGTTCGAGACCATGAAGGGAATCGAAACCTCCGCATTTCGCTGCACCAGGTCCATGACGAGTCCCTTTTGATTTAACTCACCGTGGAGATGTTGGCCGAGGCCGTAAAGCTTCTCTCCGTCGTAGGCCTTGAAGCGCTGCTCTATGCGGTAGTGCCCATTGCCGTTCGCGATAAACAGTCTGGGGCCTGGCCACCAAAAGTGCGCCTTCTGCTCCGAGATCAGTTCCCGACCGTCGTCGGAGCGCGAAAAACTGACTTCTCCGTCGGAGGAGATTTGAGCCCTCAGCTTCCCGTTGACGAGAGTGAACCCATCGCCGGTCGCGCCGGCCGAGGGGGCTGGGCATGTCGCGGCCAGCGCGCCCGGGAGCTCCTCAGCGATCTCGGCCTGACTGGCCCGCACCCTTATCGAGTCTTTCCCCCAAGCCTCCAAGCGCAAGCGCTCATGGCCCGCAGCGTACTCAAGTGCCACTCCGGTGCCATCGATCATTCTCGTACCTTTCTGGATATTGCCGTCTGAGATCAAGCTTGAGCGCTCCAGCTCTGGCCCGCCGAGTAGAGGGCCTCGCGATTTGGTCCTACTTCAACCGGCGCTTCTTTGCCAGGGTTTACGGGACATGGTAATCATTCCCTACCCTTTCCTGCCTCTTGGGACTGACACTTGCGTCGCTATCGGCTGCGGTCATACGAACTGGGTCAACCAGCGCTCGTTGGCCGCGAACATGTCACCGGTCAGCTTCCATATCTCGTCCAGGGAGCAGACCGCGGCCGTGAGCGGGTCGAGGGCCATGGCCTGGTAGATGGCCTCGCGGTCGCCTTCGAGGTGCCCCTTGACGACAAGCTCCTGCACGGCGATGTTGCTCCGGTTCAAGGAGGCTAGTTGAGAGGGAAGGGCCCCCACGACACAAGGGTGGACGCCGGCGCGGTCCACGAGGCAGGGGACCTCGACGCACGCCCCGGCGGGCAGGTTGGTGATGAGGCCCTCGTTGGGCACGTTGCCGTTGATGCGAAGGGGGGTGCCCGTCTCGGCGGCGTGAATGATGAGGGCGCCGTACTCGTCGGAACGGCGGAACACGATTGGCCCTATGCCGGCGACCTGCTGGTCAACCTCCAGCTCGTAGGCAGGCTCTTTGAGTCGCATGCTGGCGAAGTAGCCACCCGTTTTGCCGTAGCCGAACCACGCCGAATAGTCGGACCCCGCCGACTCGAATGTCTCCACCAAAGAGGCGAGAAGATCGGGCCGCTTGCGGAAGTAGGGCAGGTACTCGGAGGCATGCCCGCTCGACTCGGTCACGAAGTAGCCGAAGCGGGCCATGAGCTCGAAGCGCACAGGCTCCAAGGCGAGCGTCCCGGGGTTGTCGAGGTGTAGCCGCAGGCGGGGGTAGAGGTCTTCGCCCCGGTGCTCGAGGGTGAGGAACCAGGCCTGGTGGTTGATCCCGGCCACCCAGTAGCTCAGCTCGTCAAAAGGCACTTCGCAGTACCAGGCAAGAAGACGCGCCGTGCCCTGGACGGAGTGGCAAAGGCCCACGACCCGTAGACCCGACAAGGCTGTCCGCCAGGTGAGGATGGCCATCGGGTTGGAGTACTGCAGGACGAGTGCCCTCGGGCAGAGCTCCTCAATGTCCTCTATGAGCCCGTCGAAGACCGCCAGGTGCCTAAGACCGCGGAAGATCCCACCGGGCCCGATGGTGTCGCCTACGCACTGGCTCACCCCGTAGCGTTCCGGGACGGCTATGTCGGCTTCCCACTGGCTGTTCCCACCTACCTGAATCGTGACGACGACATAGTCGGCATCCTCGAGGGCCTGGCGACGATCCGTGGTGGCAATGACCCGAACCGGTGACTTGGCCGTCTCGGCCATGCGGCTGACAAGCTTCAGGGCACGCGACAGCCTGTCGGCGTCGATGTCCATGAGCACGATCTCGCCGTCCTGAAGCTCTGGGAACGTGAGGATGTCCCGCGTGAGGTTCCTCGTGAACACCACACTTCCCGCTCCGATGAAGACGACTCGCACGAAGAAACCTCCTGTTGGTGGGCCGCCGCGCCCAAGAGCTCCGAATGGCTCACCCCTTCGTAGCGCCGGCAAGCATCCCGGTGACCAACGCACGTCGAGCAAAGAGGAAAACGATGAAGACCGGCGCGATCGCCACGAGTGTGGCCATCGCCAGCTCCGGCCGGACTACCGGGCTTAAGCCGCCACCGAGCGACGGGTTGAACGCGGCAGTACCTTCTAGAAGGTACTGCCGGCCGACCGGGAGCGGGCACTGCCTGTCGTTCCAGAACATCACGTAGGCCAGGAGAAAATTGGTCCAGTCGCGCCAACTGTCGCCCCCGCCGTCCCTATTCCTTTGTCGATCCAGCGAGCATGCCGGCCACGAGGGTCCGCTGCGCGAACAGGAATACGATCAGTACCGGTGCGATTGCGACGATCGTCGCCATCGCCAGCTCGGGCCGATAGATGACGGCTTGTCCGCCAGTCGCCGCGACCGGGTTGATCGACGGCGAGCTGCCCAGCAGGATCGGTAGGCCCACCTGCAGCGGGTACTGCGAGTTGTCATAGGTCATCACGAACGGAAGGTAGTAGTTGTTCCAGTTCGCGACGAACGAAAAGAATGCGACGAGCCCCACGATCGGCATCGCGAGCGGCAATGCAATACGCCGGAACACGCCCCATTCGCCGGCGCCGTCAATCCGCGCCGCCCCGATCAGATCCTTCGGGATAGTCGTTGAGAAGTAGATGTAAGCGAGATAGACGCCGAACGGGAAGAACCCGAACGGCAAGATGAGCGACCAGACCGTGCCGACCAAGTGCACGGTATTGGCCTCGAGAAAAAGCGGCAGGACGAGCGCGGTCGCCGGCACGATCATCACGACGAGCGTGATCGCGAGCAGCGCGCGGCGCCCGACGAAGTGCGTCAGCGCCAGGCCGTATCCGGCCGGAATTGCAGTCAGTACTGCGAGCGCGGTACCGCCAAAAGAGTAGATGGCGGAGTTCTTGAGCCAGGTCAAGACGAGGTCGCCCTCGTAGCTGATGAGATCGTGGAACGTGTGGCCAAATGTTGCGAAGCTGCCGAACGCGAGCGGTGTCTGGTCGATGATCTGGCTATCGGTCTTGGTGGGCGCCAGGAGCAGCCAGACGATGGGCCCGAAGAAGAACACAGCGAACAGGAGCAGGACGAGGATTGCGATGATGCGGTAGGCGTAGTGTCGCGCGAGCATCACTGGACCTCAAAGAGCTTGCCGCGCCAGACGATCAGCACTGCGACGAGCAAGCCGAACACGAGAAGGTCGACCGAGATCGCCGCGGCTTCGTTGAAGCGGTCAAGCTGGAATGCGAGGTAGTACGCAAGCTGATTCGGCGACCACTGTGGGGGGACTTCGCCCCCGGTCGCGATGCCAAGAATCTGCGGCTCCACGAACAGCTGCATGCCGGCCGCGAACGAGAGCACGAGCATGTAGACGACCCACTTCCGAATGAGCGGGAGCTTGATTCGCAGGGCGGTCTGAAACGCGTTCGAACCATCTATCTCGGCAGCCTCGATCAGCTCATTGGGAACGTTGTTCAGCGCGCCGTGCATGACGACGATCCATCCCCCAGCGCCTGTCCAGAACGCCATGATCGCGAAGAGCACGGGGAGATTGTTCGGCGTGACCGTGTTTGCCAAAAGTGTGTAATGAAGTGCGTGCAGGATGAAGGCAAAAGGACTTGTGGTCGGGGTGAACATGAACAACCAGATGACCACGCTTGCCGCTCCCGCCATAGCTCCCGGGAGATAGAAGATGAAACGAAAGGTCGCGCTGACTCGCCGCGCCAGGTTGTGGACCATGAGCGCCAGCCCCACTACGAGCACCGATTGGCTGACCAGCCAGATGGCTTCGAACAACAGCACGTGTTTGAAAGCGGGTATGAACTGAGGCAGGTCATAGCTGTTGACGAAGTTCGCAGCACCAAGGCCATGAGAGGTCCTGAGCGCGAGTGAAATCGCATAGACCGTGGGAGCGACGCCGAGACACAAGAGCATCGCTACGTAGAGGGCGACGAAGAAGTACCCCGCTGTTCGCGAGCTGCCGGCCGGTGGGCGGTCTCGGCGCCACCGGGGCCGGCGCCCCCGACGAGCGCTTGCATGCTCGCCGGGGGCAACTTTGACCAGAGGGTCAGTCATGCGCTTTGCAAACTCCCATTAGCAGCCCGAGCCGCCGAAGGAGTTGATGCACTTGCTCGTGCTCTGGACCGTCCAGCCGGCCAGCCTGGCGTCGTTCGCAAGAGCCAAGGCGAACGAGTTCATTTCCTTTCCAAGTGTGCTCGGCGGGGTGGAGGTCACGCCCGGCACCACCGTCGATGCCCAGGCTGCGTCGGTGCTCCACGGAGTCGGGCCCCAACCGTTCCAGACCTCGGCTGCGGCGGTTTCCCATGCTTTCCCAGTGGTGACCGGGTCGGCGAAGACGGAGCCGAACGCGCCGACATAGGAGTCCTGGTCCGGCGCGTAGTCGGGCAGGCCCGCGTCGACGCCAACTGCTTGAATCTTCGGGCTTGTCGACATGTACTCGGCGAGCGCGGCCGCAGCAGCCGGCTGGCTGGAGTGGCTAGACACGAGCCACAAACCGCCGCCGAGGGCGCCGGTGATCGGTTGGCCGAGGACTGACAGCGGCGGCGGATAGGCCGCCATCGTGCCGTCCGGCACGCCGTGCGGCGCCTTGTTGCCGTTCTCGAACACGGCGGTTCCATACCATAGCGGCCCGACCATCATGACGACCTTGGCGGCGGGGAAGCCCCCGGCTGCAAAGACGTAGGTGGTGGTGATGGCGTTGCCCTCGAGCCCTGAGTTGTCGAGCAGGCTGTTGATCTTCGTGCAGGCGAGGTTGGTCGGGTCGATCTCGACCGTGTTCGGGCCGACGACCTTGTCGAGCGGACACCCGTTGCCCCAATAGATGAAGTCGTCATCGAACTCGTCGCCGATGTCGCCGACCAGGTAGCCGGGGTGGGCCTTCTTGAGCATTTGTCCGTCTGCGACGATCCCTGCCCAGGTCGTCGGGACTGGCGCTTTGCCGAAGAACTTCGTGTACAAACCCTGGTCGACCCAGAGCACGTCGGCGGCTGTGTCATTGCGCAGGCAGACGATCTCGCCCGAGGGGGTGGTGCAGGCGCTCATGCTGTGGCCCGCATAGCCCTTGAAAACGCTCGCCGGGATGTATTTCGCCAGGTTGAGTAGGTCGTTGTACGGCGCCGTGCCGAGCTGGACCGCGTCGTAGTTCTGCGAGTCGAACATCACGTCCGGCGCGTCCGATGGCCAGCCGATGCGGTTCCACAGCGCGAACTTCGACTGCAGCACGCCGGTGCCATTCTCGTTGCCGTTGTAGATCACCCACTTGATGTTGGCGCCGGGATGGGCCTTCATGTACGCCTGCTCGTAGGGAATCCGCGAAGTGTCGATCCAGACTGTTAGCGGCTTCGACGAAGACTTCGTTGTTGCTGTCGAAGCCCCCGGCACCGCGAGTGCAAGGCCAGCGACCACAACCGTGGCGAGCGCGACGCGGCTCCGTAGCGAGCGACCTCGCCAGGATTCGAGGTTGAAGAATGACTTCATGATTGTAGGCTCAACTCCTTCCGTCTTGTGATGCTTGCTTTCGGTTCAAACTGCAGCTGCTCCCTTCGTCACGGCTCGACCATGTACTTGGCGAGCTCGGGCGGATAATCGGGACCTGGATCCAAACCGACGCCCGGTCCTCTTGGCGCGCGAACGATGCCGTTGCCGTCGATCCCGATCTCTCGCTGAACCGGATTGGCGGTGACGAGGGACTCGTAGTACGTGCAATTTGGGATCGCCATGCAGAGGTGCCTCGCGTAGACGGTGCTCCCATGGGGCTCCGCGCGAAGCCGGAAAGCGTCGGCGAGATGGGCTATCCGCATGGCCCCGGTGAACCCGCCACGCAGCTCGGTGCTCGTTCGGACGAAGGTGGCGCACCCGCTCGCGATGAAATCGGCGGTGTTCATGTGGACGCCGTCAGAGGTCTCGGCGACGTTCAGGGGCACGCTCACTCGATCAGCCAGCCACTTGTACGCCGTTACGTTGAATTCGCGCATCGGCTCCTCGTACCAGAGATAGTGCGCCGCCGAGAGTGCGTCTCCGACGTAGACGGCATCAGCGAGGTCGAAGGCGGCCGAGCCGTCGTACATGAGCGGGTAGCTGTCGCCGACGTGCCCGCGAACCGCTGCGCACAGAGCTGCGTCGCGTCGCGCGTCGCCCCAGGCGTGGAGCTTGATCGCCGGGTAACCGAGCTCGACGCACTGGGTGACGACCTCGAGGTACTCGCCGACAGAGGCAAAGGTCGAGGTCGAGGCATAGGCGGGAATCTCGCGTCGAGAGCCGCCCAGCACCTCCCAGGTCGGAGAGTCGTAGAGACGCCCGGCGAGGTCCCACAACGCCGTGTCCACGAGACCGATCAGCCAGATAGGGAACTCCTCTGTCCTGTCAAGCTCCCACATCCGGTGCCATATCCGCTCACGCTCGAGCGGATCGGTCCCGACAAGCTCCTCGCGAAGCAGGCGCCCGACCAAGTCCTCGAGGACGACGGCGCTCGCGCGGTTCTGCGTGACGGCGACGCCGGTGACACCCTCATCGGTGCGAAGACACAGCACGCCGACAAGTCCGTCAACGGGGCCGCCTCGAAGTCCCTCACGCCATGCGAAGGTCGGCCGGGCACCCGGTGCGAAGACCTTGAAGCTCTCGACGTGAGTAATGCGCAGCCGTGCCATGACATCACTCCTATGACGACTGGCTTATGATGTCATACCTATTAGGACAAAGCAAGCTCAGCTCTTTGGTCGGGGCGCGTCAGCCCTGCGTGGTGACGCGCGGGCTGCTCCCGGGAATCTTCGGCTCGCCGGTGCCCGCCGGGTTCGACCTCGCGACATGAATGTCCAGCACAACTGCTTATTTCAGTCCACCGCGCGGTGTCACCACGACTTGAGCATCCAGATCTCCAAGCCGTCGAGGGGCTTCCGGTGGCTGTTGTGGGCAGAGCGCTCTAGACCGGGGAGAACTCCGTCGCCCAGCTCGAACAGGTTGCACTAACATACTACGTATGATCAAATTCAGGGGTCGCGGCCGGCGTCACCGACGGGAGGCGAGCCAGAAGTGACCCTGCCGGGACAACCTCCCACGAAAAGCTTCGAAACCATCTGGGCAGGCGCGGTACCGCGCAGACCGGCTCGTCTCGCGACTGCCGTGCTGTCGACCATGGTCGACAAGATCGTGGGCGGCGAGCTCCTTCCTGAGTCGTCGCTCCCGACCGAGTCCGCGCTGTGTGAGGTCTTCGGCGTCAGCCGTACCGTCATCCGGGAGGCACTGAAGCTGCTTGAGGCGAAGGGACTCGTGCGAGTCAAGCAGGGCCAGGGTACGACTGTGGGTCCGACCGAGCAGTGGGACCTGCTCGACCCGCTCATACTCGACGCCGCGATGCGTTACGCGGATACGTTCGAGATCCTTGACGACGTGGTCGACGTGCGTGTCGGGCTCGAGTGCCAGATGACACGCCGGGCGGCAGAGATGATGACCGATGCACAGCTGCGCGAGCTTCACGACGCGTTGATGGCCCTCGAGAAGCTCTTGGACCAGCCCGAAAAGTACCAGGACGCCGAGGGCGAGTACCACGATCTGATCCTTCGAGGCTCGGGCAACCGTCTCGGACGATCGATCATCCGCTCGATCCACCCCCGCGCGCGCACGAACTTCCGCTACCGCGGAGCTGGAGTAGGCGCCAACCACATGGCGATGAGCCACCGAGGCCACGTCGCCATCTACGAGCGACTGGCCGCACGCGACGCCGATGGTGCAGCCGAGGTGATGCGCGAGCACATCTTGGGTTCCTGGCTTGAGCGCAAGTCCGGCGGCGCCAGCGGACAGGGCCTGTGAAAGATGATCGGTCGGCCGATTGGCAGGGGCACCCCGGTCATCGGAACGAACTTGGTATTCCCTCCAGATCTAGCTCCGTTCTCCATCCGGGCGTCTGACAGGCCCTCGAGTTCGGCCCGCCGGCTATGAACGAGAAGTTGCCCGACGTCCCCACAGTCCCTGGTGGCATCGAGCGGGTCCGCCTCGGCCGTAGCGACGTCTATGTGACACGGTTGATGCTGGGCTGCGCGCCCTTGGCCGGGATGTACGCCCCCGTGGACGACATGCGGGCAGAAGCCGTCCTAGAGGCCTCTTGGGACGAGGGGGTTCGCGCCTTTGACACCGCCCCCCAGTACGGGGTCGGACTGTCGGAAGAGCGTCTCGGCGCCTTCCTGGCCGATCGAACGGTCGGCGATGCGGTGGTCTCGACAAAGGTCGGCCACCTGCTCGTCGACGCCGACGACGACAGGGTCCAAGGTGGGGACCTCTTCTACGGAGCACCCAGCCGGAGGCTCGTGGACGACTACACGAAAGACGGTGTGCGCCGATCCATGGCGGCGAGCCTCGAGCGCCTAGGCCGCGACCGCGTTGACGTCGCGTTGATCCACGATCCGGACAAGTACGCCGAGCTGGCGCTCACCGAGTCCTACCCGGCGCTCGAAGAGCTCCGCAACGAGGGCGTGGTCGGCGCAATCGGCGTCGCCATGAACCACGTAGAGGTGCTCACTTGGCTCGTCGAGCGGACAGAGCTCGACTGCGTGTTGATCGCCGGCTGCTATTCCCTCCTCGACGTCCCGGCAGCAGACCGGCTCTTCCCCGCGTGTGAGAAGCGAGGGGTGTCGGTGCTGGCGGCCGGGGTCTACCGCAGCGGCATCCTCGCCGATCCTCGCCCAGGAGCACACCTGGACTATGTCCCTGCACCCAGTCCGGTCGTGGAGCAAGTAAACCGCATCCGTTCTGTTTGCGATCGCCACGGCGTTCCTCTGGCCGCGGCGGCACTGCAGTTCGTACTCGCACATCCGGCCGTGACGGCGGCCGTCGTCGGTGCTGCCAGCGCGCAAGAGGCTCACGAGAACGCTGCCCACTTCCGGTTCGCGGTTCCGGGGGAGCTGTTCGAAGAGCTGGCCGGGGCAGGGCTCACACCGGCGTTGCCGCCGGGCGCGTCTCACCGCACAATTTCGCCGCCCGCGGCGCGTGACGGGCAGTGATGACCGGGTACAGCGCCGATGTCGCCTGGAATCGGCGACATCGGCGATTCGCATCAGCTCATCTCGGACCCTGCCAAGCAGGTACGACGCTCGCCGTCGCGCGTCAACCGACACCCGCCGGTTTTTGCCTCGAACGCGGCTCAGATACCCGCAGTTGCAACGACCCCCTGCCGAACGCCGCCTGTGCTCGGTGCTGTTTGTAGACCTGGTCGGGATCACACCTGTCGCGGAGAAGCGTGACCCCGAGGAGACAAGAGGGCTGCCTTCCTTCTGCTTCGAGCGTGCTCAGGCCATCGTCGCCGACTACGAGGGCACGGTGGAGAAGTTCATCGGTGATGCGGTCATGGCGGTATGGGGAGCACCGGGCGCGAACGAGGACGACGCCGAGTGGACCGCCTGGGTGCCCTGGACGTCGTGGCGTCGGTAACGGAACTGGGCGCCAAGTCTGGCGTGGAGTCTTGGCACGGGCGGGGGTGGTCACCGGAATCCGGTGGTCCGCTACGTGGTGGAGCCTCTGCGCGATTCACACCAACCCATGGGACGTCCCCTTTAGCAGCCAGCCGACCGGCACTGATCAACAGACCGCCGCTCATGATCTCCTGACGCGATCGCGTTCCCTTGTCTCGAGACGTAGCACGGACCAGCCGGCAACCAGGGGGAGCCTCACTTCGACCGCGCGACCCCGGCGGTGCGGCACCTCCGTGACGGGGAGGGGGGCGAAGCGATCGCCACCCGCACCGAGCACGGCGGCTTCGGCCCGCCACTTGTCCGGGTGGTCCAGCAGCACCCTGATCGTCACCGAGCGGACGCTTCCTCTCGAGGTCGGTTCAGACCACCGCCCGTTCTGGCTCCCGGTTAGGTCGACAACGCCGACTGCCACTCGCCGCTCGGCGTGAACAACCCTGGCGAAAAGGGCCCCACCGACAGGCTCTGGCCGTACCGGCGCGGCTGCCTCCGCGGCTACCGCTCCGTTTTCGTCGTCGATCTCGTACCAACTCGTGTCCTCGCCCTCGAGGAACAGGTCTCGGCACCGTAATGCGAAGCGACGCCAAGCGAGTACCGTCCCGGCCTCGTGCTCCGTAAGGCACGCGTGCTTGGGGTAGTAGGGGTCGCAGAGCGCGGCGATGTGGTCGCCGTAGAGCAGGGCGCTCGCCCCAAGACACGTTGCAATCGCCTCAGTGGACACGACCGTCCGCAGTGACGCCTCGCGCGCTGCACCTTGAACGGGCGCGCTCGCGCTGTCTGTCCCCCACACCGGCGGGTAGCAGGCGACCGAACCACGTACAAGAGCGTCTCGTGAGGTCGACGGAGCGAGGAGGCCCGCCCGCCCGGAGCTACGGTCCAGAAGTCCCTCGAAGTGGCGCCAATTGTCGTTGGGGGGCCACACTTCGCAGTATCTGAATCCTGGCCCATCGGGTAGGCGCACCGCCGACGGCACACCGTTGACCTGGTTGAAACTGATCAGACTGGAGGACCACGCGGCACGCACGAACCTCAGGAACGACTCGTACGCAGTGCGCATATCGATGGTATTGCCGTCCACGTCGAGCGCGACCCGTGGATAGCCGTAGGTGTCGATATGAAAGCCGTCGAAGCCGATCGCTTCGGCAGCCGCCCCGTAGGCGGCCACAAAGTGGCGCTGCCAATCCGCGTTGCCGGGATTGGCGAGCACGATCTGGTCGAGGAAGCGAATTGCTTCCCCGTCCCCCCGGTACATGAGCAGTTCAGGGTGCTCAGCGGCGAATGCGTTGCCAACGGCGTACACCGGTGCGTAGGCGTGGGCCACGGCACCGAGCTCCTGGAACCCGGTGGCAAGTGCACGCAACGCCTTGAACGAAACCGGGCGGTTTGAGGGATCCTTCCAGCCGCTTTCCGGGCCGAGTGGCTCTGTGTAACTGGCCATCCAGTCGTAGACCTGGACGACCGTGGAGCGCAGCACCCTGTGCCAGCTGAGCACTCCCGGGACGTCCTGGTCCTCGAACGAGGTGGCAAAACCGTGCACCGGACGTTCGCCGGCATGCACGCCGACCGTCGTCAGCTCCTCGGCAAGAAGGTCGTCGGCGGCGTCGAGTGCCTCGACGGCATACGTGCCGGAACCGAGCTCCGCGAATCGGGCGCCCTCGCCCAGCTCTGCCCCGACCACCTCGCCTGTGGCACGGCGCGCCACTACGCGGGATGTGCCCACCGGCAGGGTCGCAATTGTCACTTCCTGACCAATTCGATAAAAAGCGCGCAGATCATCGAATGAGCGCTGTTGACCACCTCCGTCCACACCCAGAATGTTCTTGCTTGTCATCTCAGGCTCCTCCCGTCGCCGGGGCACAGTAGGCACGGTTCGTCAGTCTCGTCTTCCTTGGGCACGTCCCACTCGAGTTCAGAGGCAGGGTGCACCCAACTCGCGACCGCTTCGGTTCAGCGGATGGCACCGAGAGACACCCCGCTGCGGAACCAGCGTAGGGAGATTAGGAAGACGACGATGACTGGCACCGTTGCGATGACTGACGCCGCGAAGAACGGACCCCACGCAATCGTGTGCACCCCGATGAAATCGGCTAGGCCCACGGGGAGGGTGTAGTGCGACGCCGAGTTGATCATCGTCAGCGCGACGGGAAACTCGTCCCATGACGCGCTGAAGATGAACATTGAAACTACCGCGACTGCCGGTAGCGAAAGCGGCACGATGAGATTGACGAGCACCCGCAGCGTGCCGGCCCCTTCGAGGCGGATCGCCTCCTCGTACTCGCGCGGTATCGCCTCGAAGAAACCGCGCAGCAAGAAAATCGTGAAGGGCAGATTGGACGCCACGTAGAGGAGCGTGAGTCCCTCGAGTGAGTCGAGCAGGTGAAGCCTGTCCATGAGCAGGAATTGCGGGATGAGGAGTAGCAGGTTCGGCACTGCGAGACTGGCAAGAAAGATGTAGAAGATCACCTGCTTCATCGGGAACGTGTACCGAGCAAAGGCAAAAGCGGCGAGCGACGCGACTGAGACGGTGATGGCAACGGTCGCGATAGCGACAAAGAGGCTGTTGAAGAAGTAGTGGCTAAAGCTGTTCTCGGTCCACGCCTGGACGTAATTCTGCACTGTCGGGTGGGTCGGGATGAGCACCGTCGCTCCGAGCAGGCCGCCGTTCGGCTGGAACGACAGCGAGAGCATGTAGAGGAGGGGACCCAGAGAGATGAGTGCGAGAAGAACTGCTATGACAAGTCGTGAACGGTTGCGCCTACGGATGCCGAAGAGCCCGGGTCCGGTTCCCGCGATGGGCGTCGTCGGCTTGGTCTGAGCGGGCTCAACGGTCGGTGCCACGTTCCGGTCCCCTTAGACGTCTTGTCGTCGAAGAATGCGGATCTCGGCCACGCTGAACCCGAACAGAACCACAGCGAGCAACGATGCAAGAGCCGCCGCATAACCAAAGGAGAAGTACGAAAACGCCTGCTCGTACATGTAGGTCATGAGCGATTGTGTCGAGTTGTAGGGACCACCCTTGGTTATCTCGTAGATCTGGGTGAACACCTGCGCGGCGCCGATAACGAGAAGCACGGTAACGAAGGTGACCGCGGCGCGAATCGACGGGAGAACTACGTGACGCCAGACCCGGACCTCTGAGGCTCCGTCGATCCTGGCCGCTTCGAGCAACTGCCGGGGAATGCCATCGAGGGCTGCGAGGAAGATGATGAACGACCAGCCGACGCCTTTCCAGATGCTGAGAAGCCAGATGACCGCGTTTCCCGTCCAGGTCTGAGCAGTCCAGTCGATGCTCACGGTGTGGCCCGCGAAGAATCCGACGACGGCATTCATGATGCCGCCTTGCGAGGCGAAAATGTAGGAGAAGACCCAGCTCACGACTACCCATGAGGTGACGACCGGGATGTACACGGCTGCTCGCCAGAACATCGATCCGGGCAGGCGGTCGGTGAGAGCTGCCGCGGCGAACAGTCCGATGGCCATCTGCACTGGCACCGTGATCACGATGAAGAGGAACGAGTTGAACGACGCCGTGCGTACGACCGGATCGCGGAAGATCGCGGTGTAGTTCGACCAGCCGACAAAGGGATTTGATACGCCGGGAAAGATGTGCCAGTTGTAAAAGCTGATGTCGAACTGGCGGAAGATGGGGTAAACGGTGAAGACCCCGTAGACGACGATCGCCGGTGCGAGCAGAAGATAGGGCGTCGCGATGCGGCGGACGCGGTATGAGCGAGTGGAACGCCGCGAGGCGGCACCCGGCAAGGCTGTCGCCGGGTGCCGCTCGAGGCTCATTGCTCTGTTCAACTCGCGGAGGCGAGCGCTTTGTTCGCTTCCTGGGACGCGGTCGTCAACCCTGCGTCAACTGTGACCTTTCCGGCAAGCATCAGAGCCAGCTGTGTGGAGAAGTCGGTGTCAAGCTGGGCGTAGCTCTCGGTCACCGGCCGAGCCCTCGCAGTGAGGAGCTGCTCGGCGAAGATCTTGAGGGCTGGGTTCTCAATCGCCTCGGCTGCGGAGTCCGTCGTGTACGCCGCCATGTCGCCTGCACCGGCCATGGCGAGCTGGGCAAACGGCGACTGCAGGAACTGGACGAACTTGATCGTGTCGGCGAGGTTCTTGGCACCCTTCGCGATGACGAGGTCCTCGCCACCGACGACCGAGACCGAGCCGCCTCGGCCCGCCGGGATCAGCGACGTGCCGTAGCCGGTGAACTTGTCTTCCCTGTAGGTCGTCGTAGCCCACGGACCGTCTAGGTACATCGCGTACTCACCCAGCGGGAAGCCTGTTTCCCCGCTGATCGACCCTGAGCCGCCGACCATGTCACTACCGATGACCCCTTCCTTGTCGAGCGTCACGAGCGTCTGGACGGCGTTCTCGGTGTTGGCGCCGTCCATGTAATTGGTCGTCGTCGTCAGCGCCTTGTTCGTGAAGTTACCGCCGTCGGTCCAGACGTACGGGCCGACGTTCCAGATGTCGGTGCTGTCGACGCCGAGGCCGTGTTGCTGCTTGGACGGAATAGTGAGCAGCTTTGCGTCCGCAATCATCTGATTCCATGTCGTTGGAGGCGAGAGATGAGCCGCAGCAAAGTCCGCCTTGTTCCAGAAGAAGACCTGGGTGTTCGTATCGTCGGGGATCCCGTAGTAGCCGCCGTTCCAGTAGTTCGTCGACAGCGGGCCCGGATCAGCGGCTGCCTTGATCGGTGGGAACCATGGCTGGGCCGACGTTTCCAGCAGCGTGCCCTCCGACGCGAGCTGGGGCACCCAGGCGATGTCAGAACGCATCAAGTTGGGCGGGTCTCCCGCGGCGGACGCCGCGATGAACTTCTCCAACATCCCAGCGTACGGAAGGGTGTCGTCGTCTACCTTGATCCCCGGGTTCAGGGATTCGAAACTGGGAATGACGACGCCGTTCATCACGGGTGTCTCTGTTACATCGTTGTAGGCGTTCCAGAACTGCAGCGTCACTACCGGCGTGCTGTGAGGCACGGTCGACGCCGAGCTAGCTGCTCCGGTGAGACCAATTAGTGTGCCCCCAGCCCCGATCGTGGCGACTGCGACAAGAAGTCGTACCGCAGTCCTGGTCCTCCACCTGGATGGATTGCTTGCTTTCATGATCACTTCCCTTTTCTGATTGATTCCTGATGGTCCTGGGCCTGGTGCTCCTGCTTCTTCCCTCCTTCTCCGCTTGGTGATCGCTTGTCTTGTCGAACACTCCTGCAACACGCGCAGGCGACTCACTCAGCCCTTGTTCGACCCACTTCGGAACGCGCCCGGGTGCGAGTCCTTTGGGTCACTTCGCGGTCTCTTCTTGATTGCTGGTCGGCCGAGTCAGCGCGCTTCCCGTGTGCGATCCGCCGACGTCGGCGAGCGCGGCACAGAGCACCACGTACATCGCGTGCGACCATGTGAGATCCCTCGCTGGGGGACCCCACCGGTTGACCCACTCGCGGTAGTGCTCTGGGTCGCGTCGCTCCCCGCCGAATTGCTCGCCGAGACGACCGTCGTCATCGAAATGGTCAGCCACCCACTCCAAACAGCTATGGGCCGCGTCAAGGTCGCCGACGGCTCGGTAGTGCCATCCGAGGGACGCCGTGAGAACCGGCCACGCTCCACCCCCGAAGTACGTGTCGGTCGGATACCGACGAAGTCCGCCGTCGAGACTGAGCCGCGCCTCGATCGCTTGAACTGTCTGGACGAAGTAGTTGTCACCTGGCTCGACGACCCGGAAAGGTGTCGATAGCCACAGGACACTTGCGTCCACGTCGTCACTCTCGCTCGACTTCACATAGCGCCCAAGACGGACGGCGTTGTCGCGTACCCGGGATTGAACAGTCTCTGCACGCGTAAGGAGGTCCTCGTCATCCAGCAATCGCGCCGCGGCCGTTAAGCCGCCATACACGCATGCCAACGTGGAGGTATGCAGCGCGGATCCGCTCTCCTCCCAGACGTCGAAGCATGGGCTGAGGGCGAACGCATCGAGATAACGCGCGACCCGTTCGACCGAATCGCGCCATTCCGTCGGTACCCCGTCCTGGCCAGTGCTGAGGAGGTGCTGTCCAAGGGCCCACAACCATGTGCCGTAACCGTCGATCTGGAAGTTGGGCCAGTCGTCTGCGACATTCGAACCGTCGAGAGCGAAGCGAGCAGGCGGCATATGGTCCGGGTGCAGTGCTTTGCCTTTTCGATGCCAGTCGATCGCACGATCGATTAGGGCGCTGATACCTCCGATTGCCCGGTTGGACCACTCGTGGTATCGGGCTGATGCGTGATGCTCCCCAACCTGGTCGAGCGCGTATGCGACGAAAGAGCCATCGCGTAGCCAGCAGTATCGGTACTCGGCGAAATCCGGCGAAGCGACGATCGCCCCGCTCTTCTCCTGGTTGCGCAGCATGGACGCAATGCTCGAGCGAACCGTCGCTCTTGTGCTGTTTCGGCTCACTTGATTCGCCGTCTGAGCGAAGATGTACCCACGTTCGCTTCTCTCACCGCTCAGGACCAGGCCGGTGCCAGATGGCATGGCTCTTCTCGTCAGGTCCAGGAAGGCTGAACGACTCGCGCAATACAAGCGTCGCGGCTCCTACAGCCCATGCATCGTTGCCCCATCGCTGCACCTTCACCTCGACCTGTCGACCCAAGTCGGCGAATGTCTGCTCTCGTACAGCAGTCACGACGGGGGCGAGAAATGGGTCGCCGAGATCGGTCCCTTCACCACAGATGATCAGCAGCTCGGGGTTCAGCAGCGTGACCATGTTGGCGACCGCCAAACCCAGTTTTCGACCCGCGCTGTCAAGCACCTCAAGCGTCGCGCCGTCACCGGCAGCGGCAAGCGCGATGAATTCATCCCTCGTCACGTCACGCCCATGGCGCTCGCCGACTCGACGACGCATCGCGTCTTCACCGACCAGTGCTTCGAGACAGCCAAATCGCCCACATTCACACTTCGGTCCGCCGGGCTCCACGATCATGTGTCCGAACTCGCCACTACCTCCGTTCGCGCCTCGGTACAGCGAACGGTCGATGACGATCCCGAGCCCGATGCCTCGGCCCACGCTCAAGGTGACGAAATCGCGTGCTGTGAGCGCATCACCCGCCCACTTCTCCGCGACGGCGAGCGTGTTCACGTCGTTGTCGACCCAGACGGGTAGGCGCAAACGCCGCCGAAGAGGCTCTGCGAGGTCCGCTTCACGCCATTGGAGCAAGTGGGAAAAATCGCACACGCCTCGTCTGGAGTCGATTACCCCAGACAGGCCGATTCCCACACCCAGGACCTTCGATCGTGGTACTGATGCTGCCCGCAACAACCTTCGAGTCTCTTGCTCGATCGCCTGAACGGCAGCGGCATGATCACCGACCAGCGAAGCCGACGCCTCCTCGGTGGCTATGACCTGGGCGTCGAGATCACAGATCACGGTCGTGAGACCGTCGCCGCGAAGCTTGATCCCGATCACGTAGGCCGCTTTCGGGTCAACGCTCAGCAGCACGGGCGGGCGACCACCGTTGGAGGGTGCCGTGGCGACCTCGATGAAGATTCCACGCTCAAGCAGTTGGCCCGCGATCGTGGAAACCGTTGGGGCGCTGAGCCCGCTTTGCCGAGCCAGATCCGCTCGAGAGATCTGGCCTGAGCGGCGAACGAGTTCGATGAGCAGGCTGACGTTGATATCCCGCAGCAACGCTCGGGAACCCCGCAACAGCTGAGATTCCACGGGGGCGCTCCCGGGACCATGCGCGCCGAGGCTGCCAAGGGAAGAACCTGCCGCCGTGGACCGAGCCTTGGACCGCGTCTGCGCCACAGCTCCCCTCTCAACGCAGGAACTGTCTCCCGCGACTTACGATGTTAAATTAACATAGTAAGCTTGAAAGTCAAGGCTGAGTTTCGCCGACCCACCGTCTATGAACAAAGGGGCAGAGCGGCCTTGCCACACCTGAGCGCGGATCGGCCAGCGCAGCCCGAGAAGAAGGGAGCAACAAGATGAACGCTGCTCTTCTCGTCGGCGGGATCTTTCCTCGCACCGTTCACCTGTGGAACGGTGAGCAAGGCTCCCACCGAGAGCCAAGCTCCAATGCTCCATCGTCGTCTGGCTCTCCGTCGTCGACAACAAGGCTGCCGGTGCTCGTCTGGCAGCTCACAGCGAGCGACCCATTTGCATGGCTCGCCGTTTGGGAAATCCGCTGAATGCTGCTCAGCACGTCGCAGAGCAGCGCACAACCCGGGCCGCCGTGACTAGACGTTTCCACGGGAGTATGAAGACGAACAACTCTCGATGTCGAAAGTCAAGAAAGGAAAGGAAAGGAAAGGAAAGGATGTCCTGCTACTCACGCCCACTTCGTCCGCTTCTTCATTTCGTGACCGGTGCCGCGGTCCTCGTTGCCCTCGTCGGCACGACGACGATCGGTGTCGCTGGCGCGTCTTCAACGGCGCCCCGCAAGGCACTGATTCCGAGCATCACGGTGGCGCCTGCTAATGATCTCCACAAAGGCCAGAAGGTCGAAATCACTGGGAAGAACTTCCCGCACAAGACAAAGCTCGGTATCGCCGAATGTACCCCACGAGTACTCAAAGATGATCCTGCAGCCTGTGCGACAACGCACGTAGTGTCCGTCACAACCGGCGCTACCGGGTCGTTTTCCAAGACTTCCTTCCAGGTGATCACCGGCACGGTGGGAGACGGATCATGTGGGACGACGAAGAAGAACCTGACTTGCTACATCTACGTATGGGAGCCGAGTGTGCCCAACCCAGTCGACGCAGACGCGGCGATCTTGTTCGCGAAGCCGAAGCCGTGAACACACTGAGATGCCTGTCGTCGGCCGCCGGTCCTCAGGCGGATGCCGCGGCCTGTGAAGTGCCCGCATCGCCAGTTCGCCGGTGTGAAAGGGTGTCCTGAGTCCCGCGCGACAGAGCAGAGACGATGGTCCCGCCGATACCGACTCCGTGGGCGAATCCATCTCCCCCGGTCGCTGGATGTCGCTGCGCGACAACGCAGGTTCATCCTCGCCACAAGCTCGGCGGCGCCTAGGTCGCACTCAGCCAAGAGACCGTCCTTGGTTTCGGGTCCCGCCCTTTGTGCCGGCCGCCTACCGGCATCCCAGCTAGAAGTTTGCTGCCGCGGGGATCACCTTGTCCCGATAGGCATCAAAAGTCTCAGGGGCCCTGTCGTGCATCAGGTAGAGCGCAAACTGGTCCACTCCGATATCTGACAACTCGGCAAGCCGTTCGATATGCCGCTCGACAGGCCCGAGCAGGCAGAAACGATCGACGATGTCGTCAGGTACGAAATCCACGGACGGGTTGTCAGGTCTGGAATGGTGGCTGTAGTCGTACCCCTCACGGCCCTTCACGTACTCGGTCAGGACTCGCGGCACATCGGAGGACTCGCCGTAGCGGGCTACGAGGTCCGCGACGTGATTACCGACCATCCCGCCGAACCAGCGCAGCTGGTCCCTCTGATGAGCAAGGTCGTCGCCTACATAGGCAGGGGCGGCCACGCAAATCGTGAGGTCTTCAGGTTGCCGGCCCGCGGCGCGGGCCGCAGCGTGGACGGACTCGATCGTCCAACGGGCGATGTCGGGGTCGGCGAGCTGGACGATGAGGCCATCGGCCCGTTCTCCGATGACCTGTAACGCCTTCGGCCCGTATCCTGCACCCCAGACGGGCAGGCGGCTGCCCTCGGCCCACCGCAGCCTCACGGGCACACCGTTGAGCACCGCCTCGCGGCCCTCGGCGAGGTCCTTGATCGAGGTGATGGCATCCGCGAACTGCCGCATGGTCGTCGGGCCGCGACCGATTACGCGCAGCGCCGAGTCGCCGCGACCGATACCGCACACTGTCCGGTTGCCGAACATGTCGTTGAGGGTTGCAAAAAGGGATGCCGTGATCGACACGTCGCGCGTCGCCGGGTTGGTGACCATCGGACCCACCTGAACGTGCGACGTGGCGGAAAGAATGTGGGAGTAGATCACGAAGGGTTCCTGCCAGAGCACGCACGAGTCGTACGTCCACACGTGACTGAAGCCCGCGTGCTCGGCGAGGCGGGCGCGTTCGATGACCCAGCTCGCGGGAGGGTCGGTTTGGAGAACGAGGCCGATGTCCACTGTCGTCCTGCCTAGAACTACTCGAGGCGCTGGGAAACTTGGCGCGGCACGAACCGGCCATGGCCCGCCTCGCCCGTGTATTGGCCGTCACTGATGATCTGCCTTCCGCGGGAGAAAACCGCGTCGACGTGCCCCTTGATCCGCAGGCCTTCGTAGCAGGAGTAGTCGACGGCCATGTGATGCGTCGCCGCCGAGATCGTCTGCTCACCGGCAGGGTCGTAGACGACGATGTCAGCATCGGACCCGGGAGCGATGGTCCCCTTGCGGGGAAAGAGGCCGAACATCTTCGCCGGGTTGGTGGAAGTCACCTCCACCCATCGAGGGAGCGATATCTCGCCCGAAACGACACCTTGGAAGATCAGATCCATTCGATTCTCCACTCCCGGCAGACCATTCGGGATCTTGGTGAAGTCACCTACACCCAGCTCTTTCTGCTCGGCAAAGCAGAACGGGCAATGGTCCGTGGCCACGACCGACAGATCGTCTGTCCGCAATCCACGCCAAAGCACGGCCTGATGCTCGCGAGGCCGCAATGGCGGCGTGCACACGAACTTCGCACCTTCGAAGCCGGGCCGCGCCATGTCCTCCTCTGACAAGAACAGGTATTGCGGGCAGGTCTCGGCAAAGACGTGTTGACCGCGATCACGGGCCTCGACAATTGCCTCGAGGGCGGGCGCCGATGAGACGTGGACGATGTACAGCGGCGCCCGCGTGACCTGAGCCAGGCGTATGGCACGTGCCGCAGCCTCGCCCTCCATTTCGGCAGGCCGCGTCAGGCCATGGTAGATGGGATCTGTCTGCCCACGGGCGATGGCGGCCGCGACGATGGCGTCTATGGCGATGCCGTTCTCGGCGTGCATCATGATGAGGGCGCCGTTGCCACTGGCGCGGTCCATAGCGCGCAGTATGTCCTTGTCGGTGGAATAGAAGACACCGGGATAGGCCATGAAGAGCTTGAAGCTCGTGACGCCCTGCGCCACGAGCTCGTCCATCTCCTTCAACGAAGCCTCGGTGACGTCCGAGATGATCGCGTGGAAGGAGTAGTCGACCGCGCATGCACCGTCGGCCTTTGCCTGCCAGGTGTCCATTCCGGCGAGCAAGGACTCATTCTTGGTCTGGATCGCGAAGTCGATGATCATCGTGGTGCCGCCCCACGCCGCCGCCCGCGTCCCGGTCTCGAAGGTGTCCGCCGACGTGGTTCCCCCGAAGGGCATGTCCATATGGGTGTGGGCGTCAATGCCGCCGGGCACCACGTACCTTCCGGTCGCGTCGAATACGATATCGGCGCCTTGCTTCCAGGTTTCGGAGAGACCGGAAAACCCCGCGGCCAGTGCTGCAACCTTCTCGTCTTGGACGAGTATGTCCATCGGCGAGGCGCCGTCGGCCGTGACGAGGGTGCCGCCCGTGATGACTGTGCGCATCGTCATGCCTCGCAGAGCTTGTCGTAGGTCTCCGGGCGGCGATCGCGGTAAAAGGCCCAGATACGCCGGACCTCGTCGATCAAGCCGAGGTCGAGATCACGGACGACGACGGCGTCGTCGACGTCGGAGGCCACCTCGCCGACGAATTGGCCGCGAGGATCGACGAAGTACGACTGCCCGTAGAACTCGTTGGCACCGAGCGGCTCCACGCCGACCCGGTTGATCGTCCCCACGAAGTACTCGTTCGCCACCGCAGCTGACGGCTGCTCCAGCCTCCACAGGTACTCGGACATCCCCCGGCTGGTTGCGGAAGGGTTGAAGACGATCTTCGCTCCCGCGAGCCCGAGGGCGCGCCATCCTTCGGGGAAGTGCCGCTCGTAGCAGATATACACGCCGATCCGACCGACAGCCGTGTCGAACACCGGGTACCCGAGGTTTCCGGGCCGGAAGTAGAACTTCTCCCAGAAGCCGGCAACCTGCGGGATGTGGTTCTTGCGGTGCTTTCCGAGATACCGCCCGTCCGCGTCGATGACGGCAGCGGTGTTGTAGAAGACGCCAGAACTCTCCACTTCGTAGACGGGGACGACGAGCACGGTGCCGTTCTCCCTCGCCACGTCCATGAATTGCCGGATCGTGGGCCCGTCCGGCACGGGCTCGGCCCAGTCGTACCACGCGCCGTCTTGGACCTGGCAAAAATACGGGCCGTTGAACAGTTCCTGCAAGCAGACGACTTTGGCTCCCTCCGCGACCGCCTGTTGAACCGAACGGATCGCGTTCTTGGTCATCAGGTCCTTGTCGCCGGCCCATTGAGCCTGAACCAGGGCTGCGCGCACCACCTCACCCATGACGCCCTCCTTCTCCCCGCGTGGGTCTGGCCACACTCGCGCCACGCGGAATCGTTGTCAACGAGCCGTTGCGTCACCTTCCGTCGTAGCTTGCGCGGCTCAGGTGTTCTGCGGGAAACCGAGGTTGATCCCGCCGTGGCTCGGGTCCAGCCACCGACTGGTCACCACCTTGCCTCGCGTGAAGAAATGGACACCTTCGGTCCCGTGCGCGTGACTGTCTCCGAACAGCGAGGCCCTCCAGCCGCCGAAGGAGTAGTAGGAGACCGGCACGGGGATGGGCACGTTGATGCCGACCATGCCGACGTCGACCTCGTGCTGGAAGCGGCGCGCAGCACCTCCGTCGTTGGTGAAGATGGCGGTGCCGTTCCCGTAGGGATTGGAGTTGACGAGCTCGAGCGCGGCCTCGTAGGTCTGTACGCGCACGATGGAGAGCAGCGGTCCGAAGATCTCGTCCTTGTAGAGCGACATCTCGGGAGTCACCTTGTCGAACATGCTCGGGCCCAGGAAGAACCCGTGCGCGTCGCCGTCCGGGATGGTCTCACGGCCGTCGACGACCAGCTCGGCGCCCTCGGCGACACCCGCATCCAGGTACGAGGCCACTTTGTCCCGGTGAGCCCTGGTCACAAGCGGCCCCATGTCGGTGCCGCGCCTGCCGTCGCCGATGCGAAGGCTCTTCATGCGCTCGCGGATCTTCAAGATGAGCGGTTCGGCGACGGGCTCGACCGCGACGAGCACGGAGATGGCCATGCAGCGCTCGCCGGCGGACCCGAATCCGGCGTTCACTGCCGAGTCGGCCGCGAGGTCCAGGTCCGCGTCGGGGAGCACGACCATGTGGTTCTTGGCACCGCCGAGCGCCTGCACCCGCTTTCCATGCCGAGTGCCGCCCTCGTAGACATAGCGGGCAACCGGCGTCGAGCCTACGAACGAGACGGCCTTTACGTCCGGGTGCTCTAAGAGGCGGTCGACTGCCACCTTGTCCCCGTGGACGACATTGAAGACCCCCGCCGGCAGCCCGGCCTCTGCCCACAGCTCTGCCCAGAAGATCGAAGCCGAGGGGTCCTTCTCGCTCGGCTTCAACACGACCGTGTTGCCGCAGGCGATTGCGATCGGGAAGAACCAGAGCGGGACCATCGCAGGGAAGTTGAACGGGCTGATGATCGCCACGGGGCCGAGTGGCTGGCGGATCGAGTACACATCCAGGTTGGTCGAGGCGTTCTCGGAGTAGCTGCCTTTCAAGAGCTGCGGGATGCCGCAGGCGAACTCGATGACCTCGAGGCCACGGTTCACCTCGCCGAGGGCGTCGTCGAGCACCTTGCCGTGCTCGGAGGTGACGATCTCGGCCAGCTCACGGGCGCGCTCGTTCGCAAGCTGCCTGAAGGCGAACAGCAGCTTCGAGCGTTGGGAAAGTGACGCGTGGCGCCAGGTCGAATAGGCGCTCGACGCGGCCGCGACCGCACGGTCGACATCGTCCGGGGACGCGAATACGACTTGTTTGGTGAGCTTGCCCGTCGCGGGGTCATAGACGTCGCCGACGCGCTCCCGGCTGCCGTCGTCGGCCTTGCCGTCGATCCAGTGGGGGATGACGGGCAGGACCTGTGCAACATCGCTTGTCATGGACAAGTCTCCTTCGCAATGCGACCGGCGTCGTTGCCGGCAAGGTGGTAGGGACGCTTTGTCTCTGTGCTCCGCGCCGCTCGCTATCCGACGACGGCGCGGTCGGTGATCTCGAGAGCCCGGTCCAGGACCTCGAAGCCTTCGGCGAGCTCCTCTTCTGTGATCGGTAGCGGAGGGTTGGTCATTACCTGGTTCCAGTGGAGATTCACGAACACGCCGTTGTCGAGCAGGAAACGGTAAAGCTCAGCCATCTCGGGGCTCGTCGCGTTGAACGGCGCCATCGGCTCGCGCGTGGCCCGGTTGCGTACCAGCTCGAGGACACCGAACAGCCCGATGTTCCGGTGCGCACCGACCGAAGGGTGGCGGGCGGCGAGATCGGCGTGGTGGCGGGCCATGACCTCGCCCATCTTGGCCGCGTGCTCGATGAGACCGTCCTCCTCAAAGACCCGGATCGTCGCGAGGGCCGCCGCGAGACAGACGGCATGGGAGTTGTGGGTGAGTCCTCCGGCGAACACGTGGTCCTCGAAGTACGCCGCGACCTTGGGCCGCATTCCGACGACCCCGAGCGGCAGGTAGCTCGAGGTGATCCCCTTCGCGCACGTGATGAGGTCAGGTACCACGCCCCAGTGATCGACAGCGAACCATGCCCCCGTGCGCCCGAAGCCGCTCATGACCTCGTCGGCGATCATCAAGATCCCGTAGCGGTCGAGAAGCTCGCGGACACCTTGCAGGTAACCGTCGGGTGGTATGAGGATCCCGTTTGTCCCGGTCACCGGCTCCAGGATGAAAGCCGCGATGGTCTCGGGCCCCTCGAGCTCGATCGTCTCGCGCAGCTGCGCGAGGGCCTCGTCGGCCGAGCTCACCGGGCGCTCGATCCCGTGGTAGAAGTCGAGGACGTGGACGACCCCGGGGATCCCCGGCTCGTTCGGCCAGCGCCGCGGGTCACCTGTGAGCGTTATCGTCCCTGAGGTCGCGCCGTGGTAGGAGCGGTAGCGGGCGAGGATCTTGTTTCGCCCTGTGACGGCTCTCACGATTCTGATCGCGTGCTCGTTGGCCTCGGCGCCCCCGAGGGTGAAAAAGGACTTCTCGATGTCGCCGGGGAACAGCTCTGCGAGCTTGCGACCGAGCAGGGCACGGGGCTCGGTGGCGGTGACGGCGGAGTTCGCGTAGGCGAGCTGTTCGGCCTGGCGGGTGATCGCCTCGACGACGCGACGATCCCCGTGGCCGATGTTCACGCACATCAGTTGGCTGTTGAAGTCCAAATAACGCTTGCCGGCGGCGTCGTAGAAGTAAACGCCTTTCGCGCGGACCACCGGTATGGGCGAGACCTTCGACTGCGCTGCCCAGTCGTAGATGGTAAAGCGCTTCGACCACTCGATGATCTCCTCGGCGGACAGTCGCTCCGGCTCGGCTTCGACGCTCATCTCGACCTCCCGTTTTTCCACGTTAGCGACTACATGCCAAACGTACCGATCGTGCGGAACCATTTGCCAAGTCGTCGACCATCTTGCCCTTTACGTGCTCCTCGTGCAGCGGCGCTCGGTACCGGGTCGATGCCATCGGAACCGACGACCGGGTCACAAGACCCGTGCGCGAGTGTCCCGCAGAGTTGACCAGCCCAGGACAGAGCGCGGTGATGGCGCCGAGGATCTCGAAGACCCCAACTGATGTGAGTCTGCCGGTCTCCGTCGCTCCGATCACGTGTCTCCCAGGGGAGGGACATTCGGCCCTAACGGCCCGGCGAGCCCCAACGCACAATGAGTGGTGACGGTCGGTGACGTCAGATCGGAAGACCAACGGCACCCGGAGGAGGAGTTCACATGAACATCCTCGATGGCCACGGTTCGCAACCGGAGCAGGCGGACTGAAGTGCCCGGCCCGGAGATGCGGAAGACACCTGGCTCAGAGCCCGCCTCCTCTGAACACGGCCTGGCGGAAATTCCGGAAGCCCTAGGTGGTCCGCTCGACGACGCGGGGGCGGTTTCTTCGCTACAAGCAACCAGAACACGGAGGGGAGGCTCACGTTGAACTCAAACCAGACCTCGCTGAACGAGGTGCTGGCCGGGTACGACCGTGAAGTGGAGGTTGCGCTGCACGAGGCGCTCGAGTCCACCACCGGTGTCGGCCGGGTCCGGATCCTGCACAACAGCTTGCAACGCTCCATCTCAGTGCATGACGCGGTGCTCGAGTCAGCGCTGTGCCCACTGCTTGTGGATCTTCCCGGCGGCAGCGCGGTCGCCGACCGGCTCCGACACGGCTGCCAGGAACGTGCCGACCTGCTGAGTCGCTTCCAGGCGGTCACACGCAATGTCGCAGCGCACGACGTGTATCCGGTCTCCGGAGAAGAGATCGAGCACATCCTCGAAGGCCTCGAGCGCAGCTTCGGTGACCACGTTCACTACGAGTCCACCGAGGTGGGTGATTTGTTGGAGGTGGCGGCGGGAAGCGTCGATCCGGACGTGGTCGCGGCGAGAATGGCTATCGAAGCGGAGCGGTCTCCCACCCGAGTCCACGCGGCGACCGTGAAGCACCCGAGATCCGTGCTCCTGAGAAAGCTCTACCGCAAGAAGGACAGGTGGTACGACTGGGTCGACACCCACTGGGGATGGTCGGATCCTGAGGCCACACCGAGGTCGCCGAGAGCGGAGCAGGTAGATCTGCTGAAGCACCAAGCGAACGCATCGCCGCCGTCGATTCGTGACCTCCTCTCGGGCTACGACGCCACGGTGGAGGCGATCATCGCGGAGTCAACTTCAGCCGGGACCGGTCGGGCCTGGGCAGAAGTCACCCATCGGATGAACGCAGCGATCACGATCCATGATTCGGTCCTCGGGGGCGTCTTGTGTCCCCTGTTGGAGGCCGTGCAGGGGGGCGCTCCATTGGCTGCCCGGATACGGGAAGGGTGCCGCCACCGGGCCGAGCTTCAGCAAGCCTGGAACGACCTGACCAAGAAGGTACCGGCAGAGAACCTTCGTCAGCTGAAGCCTCCCGAGGCGGAGAGGATCATCGCATCGCTCATCGAGAGCTTTTGGTCTCACGAGACAGAGGAGTCCCTCGACGTGACTGCCCTGCTCGAAGCTCTTCCGGACAGGGCCTACCGCACCAAGACCTCACCCTTCGCTGATGTCATGTGGCCCTGGTACAGCCAGGGCCCAGGTGCCTTGGCCCTTCACATGGCCCTGTGGGCCGAGAGTGCTCCCACTCGTGTCCATCCCGTGATGGTGAGACATCCCGCCAGCCGCACACTCAGATCCTTCTACCACTGCGTAGACCACTTCAGGGACTATTGGGGCGACGCGGCTGTTGAGCGCTGGTTCTTTCCGGAGCTCCCCGCACAGCCGTTCTCGAAGAAGAGGCCCGAGTGAGCACTCCGCGATTCCCCCGGCCGCATCGGAAGTGAGTGCCGGAGTCCGTGCCAGCCTGGCCCTCCGAACGACGGCGCTCCGGTCTGGGGCCTGTGACTCCCTCTGCTCTCAGAATCCCATCCACAGCGTTCCGACGCCTGCCGACCCGCGCCGCGCGATGTTCCGACACGACGTTGAACGACGCCGAACTGCGTCAGAGTTCCTCCGAGCGCGCTGGATAGTCGGATTCAGCTTTTGGAGGGCGATTGGAGGCGTTGGCCCGCCCGACACCTAGTGGCGCTTGACAGACACTTTAACGTCGTATAAATATTACGATCGATGATAAGGTTAGGCGCGACAACCGACTGGCGCGAAGCCCGCCGACGTTCGGCACGGGACGCGATCGTCGAGGTCGCCTGGGCGATAGTCGCCGAACAGGGGCTGGCCGGTCTCTCGCTCCGGGACCTGGCGTGGCGAGCCGGGATCACGACGCCAACCGTGTACGCCTACTTCGACTCGAAGAACGCCATCTACGACGCCATGTTCAGCCAGGCGGCCGCGCAGTTCGCCGAGAGAATGGCGGAGCCCTACCAGTGCGACGACCCTCGTGAGCTGCTCGTAGCGATTGTGCAGCGATTTTTCGAGTTCTGCACCGATGATCCGGCGCGCTACCAACTGTTGTTCCAACGCACACTCCCCGGCTTCGAACCCTCACCCGAGTCGTATGCGCCGGCAGTGCGTGCCCTCGCTCACGCCCGCGAACTGCTGGCCCTCAACGGCATTACCGAGGCGCGCCATCTCGACTTGTGGACAGCCCTGGTGACCGGGCTGGTCGACCAGCAAGTCTCGAACGATCCTGGCGGGGATCGATGGACCCGCCTCGTCGACGAGTCCATCGCGATGTTCCTCGCGTACTGCAAGCCGACTCGGGTGCCGCGCAGGCCCGCGTCCCGTCCGCGTCGGAACAAAGGAGCCGAATCGTGACCACGACGACCATCGACGTGGCCGCCATCGAACCGTTGACGCACGACGAGTGCATGCACCGTCAGGAGCACGAACTGGAACGCACTCTCGCCTTGCTCCGGTCGCTCGACGACGCCGCGTGGTCCTCCCCGACCGACTGCCCCGCGTGGGACGTGCGCGCGATGTACCAGCACGTACTGGGCGCGTGCGAAGCGGGTGCGTCCACGCGGGAGAACATCCACCAACTGATTCAGGCCCGGGCCTATCGCAAGAAGAACGGTGGGCCACTCGAAGCAGCTCTCTCAGCAGTGCAGGTGCACGACCGTTCCGACCTGAGCCCGGCACAACTCCTGGCGCGGCTCGGGGCGGTCGCGCCCAGGACGGTGCAGGGCCGAACGCGCACACCGGCATTCGTCCGCACGCACGCACGACTGCAAGTCGACGGACCGGTGCACGAGACCTGGAAGCTCGGCTATCTGATTGACACCATCTACCTGCGCGACCTATGGATGCACCGCGTCGATGCGTCCCGCGCCCTCAGTCGGCCACTCGAACTCAGCCCGGACCATGACGGTCGGATAGTCGCCGACGTAGTCGCCGAATGGGCGCGTCGCCACGGCAGGCCCTTCGTGCTCGCGCTCAGCGGTCCTGTCGGCGGTACGTACGTGCATGAGCCGGACCTTCCCGGGACGGAGCGCGTATCGCTGGATGCCGTCGAGTTCTGTCGCACACTCGCGGGCCGCGTACGCACAACTGGCCTGCTCACGACCATCGTCCCCTTCTGATGTCGCTGACGACGACCGCGCGGGGCGACCGCGGAGAGCGGACTGGCAGTCGCCGATCAGGAGCTCCGGCCCAGATCGCCGGGTGCCAGGATCAACGTGGCCACTCGGTGTCAGCTGACGCAGCTGCACCTGCGTGGCTCGCGGCGGCGCCCTCCAGGTGATCGACGGCTCACTCCTGGTCCGGCAGCTTGGTCACCCGGCCGTGTCTGGTCCGGCGCGTTCGATAGTCATCCGCAACAGGACGCGTCGGTCGCGCTCCATGGCTGCGCGGTATTCGTCCCAGTCGGGATGCTCGCCCGAGATCTGCCTGTAGTAGGTGACGAGGCCGCCCATGGCCTCAGGGAGTGACACGATTTCGACGGGGCCGTCGACCTGGACCCAGTCGCCGTAAAAGGCGTCAGTGAACACGAGAAGCGAGGCCCGGGGTTGTCGCCGGAGGTTCTTGGTCTTGTTCGCCGTCTCCCGGGTGGAGACGACGACCGTGTCTCCATCGACCCCTGCCGTGACGAGGGAAAGCTGAGGGCTACCGTCACGGCGAGTGGTCGCCAGCACGGCCCGGTGATGTCGCGTGATGAATTGCAACGCGTCGTAGGGTTCCATGGCGCCGAACGCTAGTGCCCTAGTTCCGGGTCCCGAGCGCCCTTGAACACATCTTGGTGGATGTTGCTGGGCGTGGTGAGGCTCCAGCCGCCTGACCGGCGACTACTCACGAGGTGCCTGACAGTGCTCCGAACCGCCCACGTGCGTGGCCACGAGCTGGGAGATGTGTCACCTCATCGGCCACGAGGATGAGTCCAGCTAGCTGCGTCCGACGACGGCTGCACTTGGGGGAGCGCGACCACGCGAGCCGCAGCCCGTCGAGGGGGCCTCGTGAAGGAGAAGACAAGGTTTATCGCGCTGCTTGTCGTCGCCGTAGTGCTCGGGACCTCCAGCACTGCCATAGCCTCGGTCGGCTCAGCGTCGTCGAGGATCGCCAACCACACCAGCCACGGGCAAGCAGGCGTTCGTCTACTGGGCAAATGACGGTGGAACGACGATCGGACGCGCCAACTTGAGCGGGACAGCGGGCGCTACCGAGAAGTTCATCACCTATACGAACGGCGCCTGCGGCCTCGCGATCTACGCGGGCACATCTACTGGGCCAACGGTGACGACAGCTTCACAACGATCGGGCGCGCCAACTTGAACGGGACGGGCGCCACCGAGAACTTCGTCACCGGTGCGCAGGCCCCATGCGGGGTGGCAGTGGCAGCTGGGTAGCAATGGCGCATACAGTGGCAACGCCGTCGGCGAAGTCACTCGACAACACCCAACGCAGTCATCTCGGATCGACAGCGCCCAGCTCTTCGTGGAGCGAGCAGGTCGAGCTAACCCTCACTTCGTCCTGAGCAAGGCAGAGTCCGCGGATGTTGCTCGAACCTGTCCTTACCGCCCGCGGCTGCCGCAAGGAAATCGCCTACCACCAGCCTGGATCGTTCTTCCGGGCGCGCTGAGCGCCGCCCAGGAAGGCTCCGGATGGTCCGAGCGGGACCGTGGACGATGGGCGCTAGGCATTCCGGCTCTGCGTCAGAAGAAGCGCAGATCGGGATGGCCGTTGTGCCACAACAAGAGGACGGCCCTGCCTATGACGCTCGCGCCCTTGATCGGGCCCCAGGACCGGCTGTCGCATGAGTCAGATCGGTTGTCACCCATCACGTAGAGCTCGCCTGTCGGGACCTTGAACGGGTGCTGCTCGGGAGCCACCGGCGTACCGAGGGGCTGGGTCACGTAGGGCTCGGAAAGCTTGTGGCCATCGACAAAGACGTTGTTGCCGATCGAATAGAGGCTTTGACCCGGCAGCGCTACCACTCGTTTGACGAGGTCGTTCTCACCGGGGACAACGCACATGGTGTCGGCCGCAGGGCGGGCGAACACGACGATGTCGCCCTCGTGCAGATCGTGCCAACTGAAGAAGGCCTTCTCGACGAGGATTCGATCACCGATTTCCAAAGTGGGCTCCATCGAGCCCGAAGGCACGAAGAAAGCCTCGAAGACAAAGGTGCGAACGCCGAGTGCGACCAGCACGGCCACCACGACGACCACCGTCCACTCTGCCGCGACGCGTCGCCGACTGCGCGCCCGGTTAGTAGCCGGGGACGATCTCGGTTCGTTCTGGCTCGACGCGCTCTCGGGCCTGCTGACACCGTCAGCAGCGTTGGTCACGCGAAATCTCATTGTCGTTGTTCGCCAAGCTCCTCGAAGAGACGCGGATCGATATGGAAGTTGCTGACAAGGCGTCGCCACCAACGACGTAGAGCTGCCCATCCGGAGTCGCCGCGCGGCGTGCTGACCCGCCACCTATGTCCCAGACGACCTCGAGGTGGAGACCTCGGAGGGTCGGCAAGGCCTGCTTCAGCGCCTCACCGAGGACTCCGCTGCAGTGCAGCAGCTCCCCAGGGGCGAAGATGTCCGGTGGACCGTAGTAGCTTTCGCCAGTCTTGGCAGGACGTCCGATGAGAACCTCCGCACTCGCAACATAGTGAAGAGGCAATGCGATCGCGTCGACGCATCCTGGGGCTCCGCCGGCACAGGGCCCTGCGATCATGCGCGGGACGGGCTTGTCATCCGTCGTCGCCGCATCTGGCCTGACGGCCAAGATCGAACCTACCTGGCTCGGAGAGGACGGCACTTCCTCGACTCCGATCCTGTAGTGATGCAACTTGAAGAAGGACTCCAACTGCCCAGCCGCGTCGTTGTGGCTCGAGATCGACGCGACCACCTCGTTGCTGGAGTCGGCGCTGGCCGGCGTCGACGAGCTCAGGAGCACGAGTGGGACTCCAACCAGGCTCGCACCGGCCAACAATGCCGCCAATGTCGCGGCGAGACGCCGGCTCGCCCTCACGACTAGCTGTTGGCGCGCAGCTCCCCTCAGATAGCTCCACGCAACCGAGACGCCAGAGATGCCGTCGCGCATGAGCAACCCGCCAAGTTCGATTGCTTCGTCACCGTGGCGGTCCCGCCACGCTGACGGATAACACCGGACGGCGGCTTCGACCAGCCGGTTCTGTGAGGGGCTCGCCATCAGATTCCGCCTAGTGCGAGCCGCAGTCTGCCCACGGCGCTGACACGCTCTGCCGAGTCGAGGTGGTCACGCAGCGCCAGCGCACCTGCGGAGGTGATTCGATACGGGTGTCGCCGGTCGTCAGCGGGAAGCGCTTCGATGAGCCCGAGGCTCTCAAGGCGGTCGAGCGCCCCGTAAAGGGTTCCTGGACCTAGCTGCGATCCCGCGAACTCCTTGATGTCCAGGATCAGTGCGTAACCGTGCTTCGGGCCGTCGGCAAGGCTCGTGAGGATCAGGACCGACGCCTCGCCGGCGCGGCGCAGGACTTCACGTCCAGATTCGCGTCCGCTGACCACCATGTCGATCTCCTAGTACGTCGAGCAATATATCGGTCGACGTAATAGTAGCGGTCTCGAACACGTAGGTCAATGGGCCATGCAGCGCGCGTACCGTCAGCCGACTGCCGCTGTGTCGGGGGCACCCGGACGGACAAGAAGCAAACACTCCTCCTCATCGCCCGCGGTGAACCGAGCCACCCAATCGGCCGACTGGCTGTGGCCTCGATCAGGCGAGCCGCGGCCAGACACTCAGCCGCCACGTCCCCGAAGAATCTCGGCAGCTGGTCGTTCGCAGTCGACTTTCACCGCGACGAGCAAGCGAGGTCGGCGAGGCGGAAGCCGCCCAGTATCTAGCATGACCTCGGTGGTCGCGCGGTCTGAGTCGTCCTCGTCCCGGAAGCAGGACTTGCGGTACGAAGAGAGCTCCGGTGGCCAAGCCGCCCCTTCACCGGTCGTGCCGCAACGCGGCCTCTCCTCGCTGCGGCCGTTCCACCACAGAAACTTCTTCCTGTTATGGGCGGGCGGCATGGTCTCGGTCATCGGCTCCTGGATGCAGACGGTCGCCGTCGGGGTACTGATCGTCGCTCGAACCGGAAGCGCCACCTGGGCAGTAGTGATCGCAGCGGGAGGGTTCCTCCCAATAGGGCTGCTCTCACCGGTCGGAGGCGCACTAGCCGACCGAATACCCCGGCGCGCAGCTCTTGTGGCTGGCAACCTCCTGGCCGGTGCCGTCGCCCTCGCCATCGCCATCCTCGTCGCGGCCGGGCGGGACAGCCCTGGGATCCTGACCTTGCTCGTCACGGTCCAGGGATCCGTCAGCGCGATGGTCGGGCCTTTTCAACAGGCCATCCTCCCCGACCTGGTGCCGCCGTCGGAGTTCCTCGCCGCAGTTTCGCTCAACTCGGCACAGTTCAATCTCGGGCGCATCGTCGGCCCGGCTCTCGCGGGCGTGACGATCGTGGCCTTCGGCTACCCGGTTGCCTTCGTCGCCAACGCGGTGTCCTTCCTCGCGGTCGTCGTGGCCCTCTTCTTCATCCGCTTGTCCCCGCCGCCCGGACGCGACGACCAGGTCGGGCTGCTCGTCTCGCTTCGCCGCGGCGCCCGAGCAGCGCGCGCCGAGCCGGGCTGTCGTAACGCGATAGCCATGATCGCGATTGTGGGGCTCTCGGCCTCTCCCTTCATCGCCCTCGTACCGGTGATGGCGCATCGGCTGACCCACACCGGAGCGCGTGGGATCGCGTCCGCGACCGGCTTGCTCACGACCGCCCAGGGCATCGGCGCCGTCGCGGGGGCCCTCGCCATCGCTCCCCTCGCGGCTCGCTTCGGGAGGGGCAGGGTGCTCACGGGAAGCCTCGCCGTGCTCCCGCCCGTGCTCTTCGTGTACGGCTTAGCCCCGTCGCTCGCGTTCGCTCTGACCGCACTGTTCGTCGTCGGACTCGTTTACATGGGCGTGCTGTCCGGCCTGTCCACCGTCGTGCAGCTCCGGGCACCGGTCGAACTCCGCGGGCGCGTGCTCAGCCTCTACCAGGTCGCGCTCGGCGTTTCGTATCCGATAGGCTCGCTCGTTCAGGGACCGCTCGCAGACTCTTTCGGCTTGGCCTGGACGACTGCCGGCGCCAGCGTTCTCCTGGCGATCGTGCTCGTCACGATGCGCCTGGTACGACCCGGTGTTTTCCGGGTGCTCGCGGCCCCGACGCCGACAGAGGCTCAACCGGCTACGGCCCCTCCCTGATCTGCGCGGACGGTCCCGGCAGTCCTTGGGCTCGTCACAAACGGGCCACGACCACCCGAGGCCAACACTTGCTGGGGCAAGGGACCGGACGCCGCCCCCGCTTCCAGCCGTCAACGGCTTCCGCGACGAGTCGTCGAGTGCCCGGTCGAGTGTTCGTACTGCGCTTCTACCGTTTGCGAGCACGAGCGACAGATGCGACAAGCGCGCCCGTCAACGTGACGAGGTCCGCTGGAGCGAGCTCAAGTTCGAGGCCCCGCCGGCCACCGCTGACGAACACCGTCGGCCATTGCGAAGCGCTCTCGTCGACAACTGTCAGAAGGCGACGCCTCTGGCCGAGCGGGCTGATCCCCCCGATCACGTACCCGGTCGCACGCTCCGCCTCCGCCGGCTCGGCCATCGTCACCTTCTTCACTCCGATGGCGTCGGCCATGGCCTTGAGGTCCAGCTCGGTGGAGACCGGTATCACCGCGACGGCCAGACGGCCGGGGGCGGCGGCAACGAGGGTCTTGAACACCCGGTTCGGTTCTGTCCCGACCGCCTCCACCGCTTCCCGGCCATAGGAGGCCGCCGAGTCATGGGTGTACTCGTGCAAGCGGTAAGCGATACCGCGACGAACCAGGACATCGACAGCAGGAGTCGCGACGGCCATCACTACATCCTGACGGTTCGGCTACTCGTTGGAGAACCATCGGACTGGATCGCCCAAGTCGCGGAAGAGGGAGGTTCGGGCTTCCGCTTTGACCGACCACAGAGACTGTGCATGCGACCGCCCGCCGATGACTGACGAACCCTGAAGCGCGACGGACCCGCGCCCGATCATCTAGTCCCCCGCCGTTGTCGCTCGACGATCCGGAAGCGCCTTCGCAGCTCATGTGTTTCGACTGGTCCCGGACGGGCTTGTCCAGGGTCGCACCCGCGGTTAGCGACGATCACATTCCGCGACCGTCAATACAATGGCCGAGGAATGAAAACATCCAATGCGGCGCTCCTGACGACTTCCTATGCGGTTGTCTTGACCACGGTGAAGTCTCCCGAAGACGCCCGCCAGATCGCCGAGAAGCTCTTGAGCGAACGGTTGGCCGCCTGTGTCCAGATGTTGCCGATCGACAGTCTCTACACCTGGAAGGGAGAGGTGGCCGCGGACAGCGAGGTGCTGTTGCTGGTCAAGACTCGCAAAGAGCTGTACCCGGAGCTCGAGAAGGCCATCGTCGCGGTCCATAAGTATGAGACCCCGGAGATCCTGCTGCTGCCCGTGGCCGGCGGCCTGCCGGCTTACCTCAATTGGATACAGGAAGTAACCCGAGCCAACGAGCGGGACTCGTGAGCTCTGAGCGTAGGACCTAGCCGGGCGACAGACCGCTAGGTGGACTCTGTGAAGTGCTCGATTATCATGCGGCTGCCCGACCCGGCGTGGTTCAGGCCTTCGCCCACAGCCCAGCATTCCTTCGCTGACGGACAGGCCACGCCGGTGAGCATTTCAAAGCCGTACAAGGGACTGGGGCTCGTTTCCGTCGACCAGCTCGAACCGTTCCACCCCTCGGTGAGCACGAGCGCCTCGTCCTCCCCCGCGCCGCGCGAGCCGACCGCCTGGCACGCGGTCACAGCTGCGCAGGCGATCGCCTTGAGCTCGGGGTAGTCGCCAGCTCCTCCTGGCGGGCTGTGGACGAGAGTGAACGAGCTCCCGTTCCAACGCTCGACGAGGGGATGGATCGCAATGAGGCCCAAGCCCTTGGTGACGGTCTGGCCGACGGACCAGCAGGCGGTGGGAGAACTCCCCGGCAAACAGTCGACGCCCGCCAGGGAACCGCCTCCCGGGAGCTCGCCGGAGACTGTGACCCGGGACCAGCCACGACCGTTCCACCGCTCGGCCAAGGCCTGGCCGGCACCGTGTTCCGGCGTGGCGTAGCCAACCAGCAAGCAGTCCTCCTCGGTCGCGCACGCGACCCCGCTCGCTTGCACGAACGACGCCGAAAGCGACGCTGCCCTCACGTAGCGCCAGGAACCGCCTAAGAGCCGGAACGTGATGACACTGCCGAGGTTGCTCGTAGATCCCACGGCCCAGCACTCGCCGTCGGCGGGTTCGCACGTGACCGCGGACAACTCCCCCTGCGGCGACGGCGTATCAACGACCGTCCAGCCTGCGCGGGACCCATAGTGCTCGAGGAGGTTCCCCGGGTGCGCGCCGCTACGCATGCCCACCGCCCAGCAGTCCGTGACCGACAGGCAGCTGACCCCGGAAAGCTCGTCCAGCGTGCCCGGCTGTGCGGGAGCCGCGGGCACGGGAGTCCAGTCACCGTCGACGTAATGCTCGACGAGGCCGGAGCCTGCGTTGGACGACGACGACTTGAAGCGGTCACCGACGGCCCAGCAGTCTGCGGCCGTAACGCAGGTCACCGCGACAAGTGAAGTGATCGGCGCGCCGGGCACATTGGGTGTGATGGCCGACCAGGCCCGCCCGGCCCCCGGGCGCGCAGAACCTGCGCCGGCTGACCCGGGGACCAGGAGTCCCCAGCCGAGAAGGCCGACGGTGATCAGCACTAGGACGCGAAGACGGGACGCTGTGTGCATTCTCCAAACATAACGGCATGAATGTTCCGGCCATCATGAGCGATCTGGCACCGGTGCTCCACCGTCTGCGGGCGCAGTCGGCAAGGGTGCTCGATCGAGGGTCACCGCTTCCTCGAGTTAGTCGTCGACATCCTCGAATAGGACGAAGGGCGCCCGGTTTGTCGCCCGACGCACTATCTCCTCCTCCAGGTACTCGGATGCCTCGAGGAGCTCCAAGAGCAGGTCGGGTTCCAGTGTGAGCGCCCGAAAGGTCGTGCCCACCGTCACGCGGTGACTCGGTCGGGATTCGACGACCACCGTATCGCCAACCTGGATCTTCCCGGCGGCCAGCACGCGCAGATAGGCACCAGGGCGTGCACGACGGGTGAACTCCTTGAGCCATTCCTTGCGGTTCATCCACACAGCGAAAGTGGCGCAAGGGACGCGGGGTCCCGTGACCTGCACGGTGGCGCGATCACCGATGCGCCATGTCTCGCCGATGCGCGCCCCGGTGACCTCGAGGTCGGCCGTGGTGAGGTTCTCGCCGAAAACGCCCGACCGGAGCGGTTCGCCAATCTCGGCCTGCCACCAATCCAGGTCCTCCCGGGCATAGGCATAAAGGGCCTGGCGATCGCCACCGTGGTTCTTGGTGTCGCAGATCACGTCGCCGGCAAGTCCGCTGGCCCCCGATCCCTTGGGTCCGGGGGCCGATACAATGACCGGCCCCGACGTAGGCACCTTGTCGATGCCGGTGGAACCCGACTTCGCTCCTACCGCTCGCAGCACTCCTACGTTCACTGATTCGACAAGAGCCACTTTCCCATGGTACGGCCGCCTGCCTGCCCGGGCTGCGTCTCAGGAGCAATCCGCCCCGACGCCGCGAGACGCAGGCGGATCCACGGGAGCGCTCTCCGGCACATCAACGGCCCGCTTGACGACGCCAACTCCAGGAACTGTCGGGGAACCGCCACGACCTGGGTTCAACCTGTGTTGCGCAGTCCGGCGGCGATCGCGTTGACCGTGATGAGGAGCGCGCGTCGCAGGTCCGGCTCCTCGGAGCCGGACCTGTGCCTGCCCAGCAGTTCGACCTGGAGGTGGTGGACCGGCCGAAGATAGTCGGCACGCACCGCGAGGGTCCGCCTCAGGAGCGGCCTCGCCTCGATCGGGCTGGATTCGCCTGTCAGATTGAGGACCTCGGCGACCGAACGGGTGTGCTCCTCGGCGATCTCCTCGTAGATCGCATGCAGTCCCGGCTCGACGAGCGACTTCACGTACAACCAGGCGATATCCATGTCAGTCTTCGCAAGGGTCATCTCGACGTTGCCCACGAAGGTCCTGAAGAACGGCCACTTCTCGTACATCTCGCCGAGGATCCGGCCCGCGCCACGATCGCGCGCGGCCGAGAGCCCCGATCCGACGCCGTACCACCCCGGGATGATCTGGCGTGATTGAGTCCAGCCGAACACCCAGGGGATCGCCCTGAGCGCCGCCAGGTCCGATCCGGATTCAGGGCGATATGCCGGGCGCGAGCCGAGGTTCAAGTCACTGAGCTCGGCGACCGGTGTCGAAGACATGAAGTACTGGGCCAAGCCGGCGTTCCCGAGCAGCCCGCGATAGGCCACCTCGGCGACCGAGGAAACCGCTTCCATCACCTCGTGCCAGCGATCCGATGTCGTCTCGGAACCAAGCGTCGAGCTGTGGAGGAGACTCGACTCGATCACTGCGGCAAGGCTCGCCTCGAGATTCTCCCGGGCGAGCTCCGCGAGGTTGTACTTGTCGGAGATGACCTCGCCTTGCTCGGTGACCTTCAAGAACGCGTCCACAGTTCGCTCGGGCTGAGCAAGGATCGCCTCGGCTGACGGCCCGCCGCCTCGACCGACCGTCCCTCCACGACCGTGGAACAAGCGGAGTGAGACGCCGTGCGCCTTTGCGACGTCGCGCAGCACGCCCTGCGCCTTGTAGATCTCCCATTGGGAGGTCGTGATGCCGGCGTCCTTGTTCGAGTCGGAGTAACCGACCATTACCTCTTGGACGTCTCCGCGTGCCGCGACGACGGCCCGGTAGCTCGGGTTCGTGAGGAGCTCGTCAAGCAGAGCGCCCGAACCGCGGAGTTCCGCCACCCGCTCGAAGAGTGGGACGATGCCTATCCTGGCCCAGCGACAACGCCAGTCGATGAGCCCGGCCTCACGCGCGAGGATGACGGTGGCCAGGACGTCGTCGACCCCTTCGGTCATCGATATGACGTAGCTCTCGATCACGCCGTCACCGAAACGGTCGAGCGCGGCGGCCACCGACTCGAAAGTCGCGTAGGTCGTGGCGGCGCGTGGCGAAAGAACGAAACGCGACACTCCGAGAGGCCGTGCGCTGCTCAACTCGGCCCAGAGCACCGCGCTCCGTCCGGAGCGGTCCAGATCCCCGTACGGCCTTTCGAGCTCTCCGAGCTGATCGAAGAGCTCGCCGAGCATCTTGTGGTGAGCCTCGGCGTTCTCCCGGACGTCGAGGGTTGCCACGTGGAACCCGAAGGTCCTGACGAGACGACCGATGCGGCGAAGCAGCCCCTCGGCGATGGCCTCGCCGCGGTTGGCCGCGAGCGAGTCGCGCAAGAGCCGGATCTCGTCGATGAGTCCCTCCACGTTCGCGTAGTCCTCGCCCGGCACGTGCGCGGTGTCCGCTGCCAGCCGTGCTCTGGTGTTGACGAGACGCTGGCGGACGTAGGAGCACTTCAGCCGATATGGCTCCTCCGCGTCGAGGCCTTTGTAGCGGTCGTAGACGTCGGGAAACGAGACGCGGTCCGCCTCCAAGCTCGCCGACAGCGCGTCCGAGATGTCGACTATCGCCGTCGAGTTCGAGAGCGCCCGCGTCAGTTGGTCGACGAGCCCGATGAGCTTGCGGAACCCGAGCTCGTGCTGAATCAGCAGCACGTCGGTCGTGACGGCAGGGGTCACCGAAGGGTTGCCGTCTCGATCACCGCCGACCCAGGAGCCGAAGCGGAGGTTGGAAGTCGAGAACCCGAGTACTACGCCGTGCCGCTCGAGCTCGTCGTCGAGATCCTCCAAGAGCGTGGGCACGGCGCTGTCGTAGAGCTGGGACAGGTAATAGAGAATGTTCTGGGCCTCGTCCTCGGGACGCAGACGACCGACTCGAATCTCGCTCGTCTGCCACAACAGCAGGATCGTCTCGCGAAGCCGGGTGATGAGTCGTCTTTCCTCGGCGGGCGTCGGGTCGGATCCGAGCGCTTGCACGATGTGGGCCACGTCGAGGAGCTTCGACAGCACCGAACGACGAGCTGACTCGGTCGGGTGCGCCGTGAACACTGGACGGAACTCGAGGCGTGCAAGGGTCGCCGCGACGTTCTCGGCACCGATGCGGTGCTCCGCTATTCGGTCAAGGGTGTCCCGCAGAAAGGTCCGCTCCGCTCGCCGGGCCTGGCCGAGTTCTGCGGCGCGGTGGACTTGCTCGGTGACGTTGGCGAGTTGGAAGTAGGCAGCGAACGCCCGCGCGAGGAGCAGGGCGGTGCTCGTCGGAATGTTCGGGAGCTGCTCGGCGAGCCCGCCGCCGCCCGCCTGTTCACCCTCTGCCCACTCGAGCTTGGCCACGCCTCGTATCTGCCCGACCAGGTCAAGGAACTCCTGACCTTCGACGCGGGCGAGCTCCTCGCCGAGGAGGGAGGCGACGAGACGGATATCTCTGCGCAGTGCGGCGTGGCGTTCCTCGGTCGGGACGGCGTCATAGGAGGTGATGGGATCGCGCACGTAGCTGCGGACTTCGGGTGGCTCACCCCTCCCTTGCGGCACGGACGGATCGTACAGACTGCGGCGAACGGGTTCTTCCCGACATCGGTGCCCGGCCCGGCCCGACCGGACCAGGACTCCGCCATTCCGCCAGGCGTTGGGGGGCTCAGCCTCCGACCGGATCCTGGGCGGCTGCGACAGCCACGACTTTCGCTGACGTAATCCGAACGAGATCGGCGGGTTCGACGGAGAAGACGGCTTTCGGCGTGCCGGCCGCCGCCCACACGACAGCGTGATCGAGCAGGTGCTCATCGAGATAAGTGGCCACGGGTCGGATGTGGCCCACGGGCGGGACGCCGCCGATCGCGTACCCTGTGCGGTCGCGCACGAACCTGCCGTCGGCCCGCTCCACCTCTCCACCGACGACCTGTGACAGGCGGGACTCGTCAACGCGGTCTGCACCCGAGACCAGGACCAGCAGCACCTCGTCGTCGGCAACGGAGCGGAAGATCAGCGACTTCACTATTTGCGCGACGTCACAGCGCAACGCGGTCGCGGCCTCTGCGGCCGTCCTGGTGCTCTCTGGCATCTCCCTCACGGTGTTCGAGACGCCGAGACGGCCGAGCTCCTCGGCAACCCTGGACGGGCCGCGGCTCAGTTCTTCCATACCGACCTTCTTAGCTCAGGGACACCGAGGTCACCAGCGGCATAGGGCCGCATTCCCCCGCAAGATGATCGCCCGCCGGGCGGACGACGCTTACCAGCACCCATCCGGCCTCGGAGATTGGAGTCGCCAACGGTCCTCACCTCACCGTTGGGCTAGAAAGGGGGTCAGTAGTCCTACGAGCCAAGGAGGCAGCGTGGACGTACGCCAATGGGTCTGCGTCGACGGCAACGAGGCCGCCGCCCGCGTCGCCTACGCCCTTTCGGAAGTGATCGCGATCTACCCGATCACGCCGGCGTCCCCGATGGGCGAGTACGCCGACGACTGGGCGACAGCAGGCAGAGAGAACCTCTGGGGGCAAGTGCCCGACGTCATCGAGATGCAATCCGAAGCCGGCGCGGCGGGCACCCTTCACGGTGCCCTGCAGAAAGGAGCTTTGGCCACCAGTTTCACCGCCTCTCAGGGCCTCTTGTTGATGGTGCCGAACATGTTCAAGATCGCCGGAGAGCTCACTCCGGCGGTCATCCACGTTGCGGCCCGCACCATCGCGACTCATGCCCTGTCGATCTTCGGCGACCACTCCGATGTGATGCACGCTCGCACGACCGGCTGGGCCATGCTGGCAGCCAGCTCCGTCCAAGAGGCCCACGACTTCGCCCTTGTCGCACACGCCGCCACCCTGAAGTCGCGCGTGCCTTTCCTCCACTTCTTCGACGGGTTCCGGACTTCCCACGAGTTGGCGAAAATCGCCTTGCTCTCGGACGAGGACATCGCCGCGCTCGTGGACAACGAGGCCCTCATCGAGTTCCGCCTCCGGGGAATGAACCCGGACACTCCCGACGTGCGTGGCACCGCGCAGAACCCGGACGTGTTCTTCCAAGCTCGCGAGGCTTCCAATCCCTATCACCTCGCTGTCCCCGGCATCGTGCAGGAGACGATGGACTCCCTTGCCGAAAGAACCGGACGTGCCTACCACCTCGTCGAGTATCGGGGCGCGCCCGACGCCGAACGTGTGATCGTGCTCATGGGTTCTGGCGTCGGCGCGGCGCGCGAGGCGGTCGACGCCCTCGTCAACGACGGCGAACGGGTGGGGATGGTGAGCGTCCGGCTCTACAGGCCCTTCCCTTCAACGGAGTTCGTCTCCGCCCTGCCCCCGAGCGTCCGCTCGGTCGCCGTGCTCGACCGGACCAAGGAGCCGGGCGCCGTGGGTGAACCTCTCTACCTCGACGTCCGCGCGGCTGTGGACGAGGCGATGGAAGACACCCAACCGGCGTTCGGCGAGCCGCCGCGGGTCATCGGAGGTCGTTACGGTCTTTCCTCGAAGGAATTCACGCCCGCCATGGCCAAGGCCGTTCTTGACGAGATGAAGGCCGAGCGACCCAAGCGGCACTTCACGGTCGGCATCTTCGACGACGTGACCTCACTCAGCCTTCCCTGGGACCGCGACTTCCGCCCACCGAGGCCCGCCAAGGAGGTGCAGGCCATATTCTTCGGACTCGGGTCTGACGGCACCGTCGGCGCCAACAAGAACAGCGCCAAGATCATCGTCGACGCGACCGACGACTTCGTGCAGGGCTACTTCGTGTACGACTCGAAGAAGTCCGGCGCCATGACCGCCTCCCACCTGCGATTCGGGCCCGAGCCCATCAACTCGACCTACCTCATAAGCGATGCCGACTTCGTCGCCTGTCATCAGTTCGGACTGCTCAACCGCGTCGACATCCTCGAGGCTGCGCGGGACGGCGCGACCTTCCTTCTCAACAGCCCGTACGGATCCTCTCAGGTGTGGGATCAGCTGCCGGGCAAGGTGCAGCGCCAGCTACAGGAAAAGCGCATCCAGTTCTGGATCGTCGACGCCAACAAAGTGGCGGCAGAGGCGCAGCTCGGCAGCCGGATCAACACGGTGATGCAGCCCTGCTTCTTCGCCCTTTCGGGGATCTTGCCCGTCGACGAGGCGGTGGCCGAGATCAAGGCGGCCGTCACCAAGGCGTACGGCAAGCGGGGCCACACGATCGTGGACCGAAATTTCGCCGCCATCGACTCCGCGCTGGCCAACCTGGTCCAGGTGGAGATCCCTGCGGAGGAAGCCCGCTCCGGCTCGATCGGCGTCGCGATCCCTGAATCGGCACCGGAATTCGTCAAGCAAGTGACCTCGATGCTCATGGACGGCAAGGGCGACCTGTTACCTGTGTCCGCCCTCCCGGCGGACGGCCGCTTCCCGTCTGGGACGACCCGCTACGAAAAGCGGGCCATCGCACTGGAGATGCCGATCTGGGACCCGGACATCTGCATCGACTGCGGCAAGTGCACGATCGTCTGCCCGCATGGCGTCATCCGAATGAAGGTCTTCACTCCCGAAGCATTGGCCGGGTCCCCTGAAGGCTTCTTGTCCAAGCCCTTCCGTTCCAAGGATCTCCCCGGTCACGAGATGGCTATCGCGGTTGCCGTTGACGATTGCACAGGCTGCGGTGTCTGCGTCGACGTGTGCCCGGCGAAGTCCAAGACCGAGGCCAAGCACAAGTCCATCAACATGGAGCCAGCGCTCGTTCACCGAGACCGGCTACGGGCTCACTGGGACTTCTTCCTGTCCATCCCCGAGCTGGACCGCTCCCTGCTGCCGCACGACTCGGTGAAGGGCTCCCAGGCCCTCCAGCCACTGTTCGAATTCTCCGGAGCCTGCGACGGCTGTGGGGAGACGCCGTATCTGAAGCTGGCAAGCCAGCTGTTCGGGGACCGCATGCTCGTGGCCAACGCCACCGGCTGCTCGTCCATCTACGGCGGCAACCTGCCCACGACACCGTGGGCGACGAACGCCGAAGGGCGCGGTCCGGCTTGGGGCAACTCCCTGTTCGAGGACAACGCCGAGTTCGGCCTCGGCATCCGGCTCGGTCTCGAGGCGCAGCAGAAGAGGGGTCGTGCCCTACTCGTTTCGCTCGCCGGGGAGGTGGGTCAGGAGCTGGCCACCTCCATCCTCGAAGCAGGACAGGACGACGAGGAGGCTGTGTTCGCCCAGAGGCGGCGCGTCGCCCAGCTCGACGAGGTGCTGGGGCGGCTGGTCGCCTCCCCCGACGATTCCGTGGCCTCGCGCGCTCGCCATCTCATGGCGCTCACCAGTGCGTTCGTCCGCAAGAGCGTGTGGATCATCGGCGGTGACGGCTGGGCCTACGACATCGGCTTCGGTGGGCTGGACCACGTCCTGTCGACCGGGCGCGACGTCAACATCCTCGTGCTCGACACGGAGGTCTACTCGAACACCGGTGGCCAAGCGTCAAAGGCCACGCAGCGGGGCGCGATGGCCAAGTTCGCCGCCGCTGGAAAGGAGTCGGCCAAGAAGGACCTCGGTGCGGTGGCCCGCTCCTACGGCAACGTGTACGTGGCCCAGATCGCGGTGGGGGCCAACGACGTCCAGGCGACCAAGGCTCTGCTCGAGGCCGATGCCTACCCCGGCCCTTCGCTGGTGATCGCCTACTCGACCTGCATCGCCCACGGGATCGACATGGCCAAGTCGATGACGCACCAGAAGGATGCAATCCGGTCCGGCTACTGGCCCTTGTACCGGTTCCATCCGTCGCAAGCCGAGGAGGGGCAACCTTTCCAGCTCGACTCAAAGGCACCGTCGATCCCGCTCGCGGAGTTCGTCGCCACCGAGGCCCGCTATGCCACCTTGGCCCGGACCTACCCCCGCCAAGCGGCTCGCCTGGACGCCTTGGCGCAGGCCGACGTGACCGAGCGGTGGCGGTACTACGAGCAGCTGGCGTCGGAGAAGCGCACCGTTCCACGGGTCGCCTCCGACGTGGAACCGGAGACGGTCCCCGATACCGAGGACGGCAACGACGAGGAGGTCGAGTGATGGCCGGGCCAGACTCAGTGGACCTGAGGACCACGTATCTGGGCCTCCAGTTGTCGTCACCGATAGTCGCATCGGCAGGGCCGCTCACCCGCGACGTCGACGGCGCCAGGGCCCTCGCCGATGCCGGGGTCGGCGCCCTCGTCCTGCCGTCGCTGTTTGAGGAGGAGATCGTCGCTGAGGAGGTTGGGCTGTCGTACGCGCTCGAAGCGGGTAGCGAACGTTTCGCCGAGGCACTCGACTACTTCCCCGCCGTCACCAACTTCACCAGCGCGACGGACCGATACCTCGAGCTGCTGGAGGAGACCAAGAAGGCGGTGCAGGTGCCAGTGATCGCCAGCCTGAACGCCTCGTCCAACGGTGGTTGGGTGCGTTACGCCAGGATCCTCGCCGACGCCGGCGCGGACGCCCTCGAACTGAACGTGTACCGGGTCCCCACCGATCCGAAGCTGACCGCGGCGCAGGTGGAAGAAGCGGATCTGGAGCTCGTGACGCAGGTGTGCGCCAGCGTGTCACTGCCGGTTGCCGTGAAGCTGTCCCCCTACTACTCGGCCATGGCCAGCTTCGCCGCCAGGGTCGTGGCGGCCGGCGCCTCGGGGCTCGTCCTGTTCAACCGCTTCTACCAGCCCGATCTGGACCTGGAAACGATGGACGTCGTCTCGAAGGTGGAGCTGTCCCGGACCTGGGAGATGCGCCTGCCCTTGCGTTGGATCGCCATATTGCGGCCTCAGCTCGGGCAGAGAGTTTCGCTGGCCGCGACCTCCGGGGTCCACACCGGGCCGGACGTCGTCAAGCTTCTCGCTGTCGGTGCCGACGTGGCCATGATGACCTCGGCCATCCTCCACTCGGGCCCGGGCCATGTCAGCGCCGTCACGTCCGAGTTGCGCTCCTGGCTGGCCGAGCACGAGTACACGTCGGTGGCACAGCTCCGCGGCTCGGTCTCTCAGGCGACTTCGGTCGATGCGAGCGCCTTCGAACGGGCCAACTACCTGAAGACCCTGCACTCTTGGACGACACCCGACCAGCGTCCCCTCCCAGGACTGGATTGAGGCAAGCGGCGCGGGGAATCCGCAGTGAGCTCCAAGAAGCAAAGCTCAAGAGGTCCCGGCGACCTGATCGTGCGGCCCCTGTCAGAGCGTGACCTCGACCGGGCCGACCGGATCTTCCGAACTGCGTTCGGCACCTTCCTTCGAGCGCCCGAACCGGAGAAGTTCTTCGGCGACGTCGACTTCGTGCGGACACGCTGGCGGGCTGACCCGGGGGCGGCGCTCGGGGCCGAGCTGAACGGCGAACTGATCGGGTCGAATTTCCTCACGAACTGGGGCAGCGTCGGGTTCTTAGGGCCTTTGACGGTACAGCCCGAGCACTGGGACCGCGGCGTGGCCCGGCGGTTGATGGAGCCGACGATGGCCCTGTTCGACTCGTGGAAGACACGGCACGTCGGGCTGTTGACATTCCCCGAAAGCCCGAAACACGTCGGCCTCTACCAGAGCTTCGGGTTCTGGCCCAGGTACCTGATCGCCTCGATGGCGTCGCCGGTGGTCGCACCGGGACGGGCGATCTCGTACGCCAGGTTCTCCGAGGTCGCCTCGCACGAGCGCTCGGGGGCGGCACGGGAGGTCCGTGAGCTCACCTCCGCTGTCTTCGACGGCCTCGACGTCACCCGGGAGCTGGACGCCGTGCTCGACCAGAACCTCGGTGAGACCGTGCTGATCCGCGACGACTCCGGGCTGCAGGCGGTGGCGGTCTGCCACATCGGTCCCGGGACCGAGGCCGGGAGCGGCACGTGCTATGTGAAGTTCGGGGCGGCAAGGCCCGGGCGCAAGGCAGCGCGTTCGTTCGGCCAGCTCATCGACGCGTGCCAGGACCTCGCCGCGACCGCGGGTGCCGCGACGCTCTCCGCCGGGGTGAACCTCGGGCGTGAGCCTGCCTACGTTGCGCTTCGGGAAAGAGGGTTCCGGAACCAATTCCAGGGTGTCGCCATGCACTGCCCGAACAAGCCGTGCTACGACCGCCGCGACTGCTACGTGATCGACGACTGGCGATGACGCAGAACCCGCCGGGCGAATGGCCGACACCGCCATGACGCCAGCACGAACAAGTGAGGACTGGACCTTCCGCGTCGACGAGCTCACCAAGCGTTTTGGCACACTGGCCGCCAACGACGCCATCACACTCCACGTCGAGCCGGGTGAGGTCTACGGACTTCTCGGCCCTAATGGAGCCGGCAAGTCCACGCTCGTCAAACAGACGATCGGCCTTCTGAAGCCGACCTCCGGTCGCATCACGCTCGGTCGTTTCGACCTCGTCGCCGACCCGGACGCAGCACGGCAGCTGTGCTCGTACCTGCCGCAGGTGCAGATGCCGATCGAGTCGTTCCACGTCTCGGAGGCGATCGAGCTCGCCGGCCGCATCCGCGGAGGAAGCGCCAAGGACGTCCGGGTTCGCACGGCTTGGTTGATCGACGCGCTCGATCTCGGAGAGTGGAAGAACGTGCTCGGCCATAGCTTGTCCGGCGGCGTGAGGCGACTGGTCGGCTTCTGCATGGCCATTGTCCGCCCTGGGCGGGTGGTGATCCTCGACGAGCCTACGAACGACGTCGATCCTCTGCGCCGGCGCCTGCTCTGGCAGGAGATCCGCGCCCTTGGCGCCCACGGGTGTGCAGTGCTGCTCGTGACCCACAATGTGCTCGAGGCCGAGAAGTCGGTCGACCGCTTGGCGGTGATCCACAAGGGTCGGCTCGTTGCCGAAGGGACGCCCTCGTCCATGAAGGCGGGCGACAGGTCGCGTCTGCGCCTGCAGTTGATGCTCACGCCTGGGACAGCCACACCTGAGCTGCCACCATGGGCGGGTCCGCCGGTGCGCGTCGGGAACAACCTCGTCACGACGATCGCCGAAGCCGACGCCTCCACGGCGATCTCATGGGCGGCCGAGATGACAAATGCCGGCGTCGCGGAGGAGTACGCGCTGGCCGCGATGACCCTGGAGGACGCGTACATCAGGCTCACCTCGCACATGTCGCTCGACGAGGACGACGAAGGTGGTTGAGGCCTCTGCCGCGACCCTCGTGCCCCACGGCACCGTCGAGCGCGGGGCGAGGCACTGGTGGCACGACTACACCGTGATGGTCCTGTGGCACCTCGCCAGCCTGCGCATGTGGCTCGTGACGCTCACCGTCGTGCAACTGCTGGCGGGCGTCGGGTTCGTGCTCGGCATCTCCCTGTTCTTCGCGCACATCCCGACGACAGCGGCCCTGTTCGTGTCGACCGGCGTGCCCGTCGTCAACCTGCTGACGGTCGGGATGATCCTCGGACCCCAGCTCGTGGCCGACCAGAGGTCCAACGGCAGCTACGAGTACCTGCGCTCGATGCCGGTGAGCCGGTCAGTGGCGGCCGCCGCGTGGTACACGGTCTGCCTCATCGGCGGAGTGCCGGCGATGGTCGTCGCTCTCGGCGTGGCGCAGCTGCGCTACGACCTTCCCCTGCACGTCTCCCCGATGATCGTCCCTGCCGTCCTTCTAACATCCTTCGCCGGCACGATGCTCGGCTACGCCCTCGGGCACGCCATAGGCAGCCCGATGGCGACGCGGATGATCACCCAGCTCCTGGTCTTCGTCGTCTTTGGTTTTGCTCCCGTGCTCTACCCCCTCTCCCAGATGCCGCGCTGGCTCGGCGCGGTCAACTGGTGGCTTCCGTTCCGTCAGATGGCGGTGGTCACAAGGGCCGCGCTCACACCAGGGGGCCACGCGGCGGTGATGTCCGCGTACGTCGTGCTCGGTGCGTGGGCGATCGTCTGCGCGGCGCTCGCCGGCCGGGCGCTCGGGCGGCGACCATGACTGCCGGCGTCGTCGGAGCCCGTCCGAGGCACGTCCCGCAAACCGAGCTGCGGTCTGGTGTCGGCTACTGGGTCGCGAGCCTGGCCTCGATGATGCGCTTCGACTACGGCCGCGTGCGCCAATGGGTGCCGATGATGATCGTCATCCAGACCTTGATGGGAGCCGGCATGGCCCTTCTGTACGGGTTCTTCTACCCGCACATCACGGCCATCCGGGCCCTGTACATCACGACAGGCGCACCGACGCTGGCGCTCGTGCCCGTCGGATTCGTGATGCTCCCGGGCACGGTCGCCGAGCAGAAGCTCGAAGGGACGTTCGACTACATCTGGTCGTTGCCCTCGCCGAGAAGCGCCCAGGCCGCGTCCACCTTCACGCTCTTCACGCTCTTCGCCCTCCCGGGCTCGGTGTTCGCCCTCCTCGTCGCGGCGTGGCGATACGACGTTCATCTGGCGCTCTCACCGCTGCTCGTCCCGGCGGTCCTCCTCTGCGCGCTGATGGCGATAACGGTCGGTTACGGCATGGCACTGGCCATCCCCAACCCCATGGTGACCAACGTCGTCACCAACGCGCTGATGTTCGTCGTTCTCCTGTTCTCCCCGATCGTCTATCCGGCATCACAGCTGCCCGCCTGGCTCGCAACAGTCCACTACTTCTTGCCCTTTTACAACATGGCCGTCGTCATTCGGGCCGGCCTCACCTCAGGCCTCGTGGCGCACGTGGCGATTTCGTTCGTCGTCCTGGCAGCATGGACGGCCGCAGGTGCCGCCGCGACGGCGTGGGTCGTCGGCCATCGCCGCTGATCGGCAGCTTTCCAGAAGACCTCGCCGGTCTCGGTGTTCACGCAGATAGCCGACTTTTCGGCGTTCCAGCGCTTGCGCAGCCCGTAGAGGGAGGGACGCTCTGACTCGACGCCGGTGGCGTGGTAGGCGTCGATGCCGGCCTTGATCTGCTCCAAGGCCCAGTTGTACGCCTTTCGCCGAGCGCCGAAGAACCGGGCGATGATGGCCACCTGCTCGTCGGTCGGCTCGATGGCAAAGCTGAACGCCTGCAAGACCCAGTCGTCAGGTGGTCCGAATCTACGCGGCATCGTCGTCCCGAACGAAGTCGTCGTCGACCTCGACCTCGTCGATCACGAAGAGGCGCCGCCCGCTCGCCTCAAAAGACGCGGCGGCGTACTCCGCGCCGAACCTGGCGAAGCGATCACGGTGCTCGACCAAGATCGTCGTCACCTTCGGGTCCGAGTAAAGCCCAAGAGACCTTCGACGCTTGTCGCTCAGCCCGGAGCCGGTCTCGGTGACCACGCGGTCGATCGAAAAGCCGTTAACTACAGCGAAGCTGGACACGCGGGCCACCTGGCAGTCGACGTCGTCGCGCTGGTCGGCCGAGTACACCCGTGCACAAACGGCGGCGAGGCCGCTTCTCACCCGCTCGGCCTCGAGGTCACCGACCAAGATGAGCTTGCCCATCTTGGTCGGTGGGACCCGGAGCGTGCCCGTCCGGGACCACAGATAAGGCGGTCTGCGGATGGATGCCCTGTTGCCTCGCCCACCTACCAAGGTTGACGAACGATGATTCTTTCGTAGGGGTGTATCAACTGGTTGCAGCCCTCACGGACCCTCACGGTCATGGTCATCAGTCCTTTCCAGCAACAACACCGCACGGAGCGAGAACGCGGACTCTGCGACGGCGACGGATCTGTTGCTTGCTTGCACAGGGCTCGCCGAGGGCCGGCGCCTCCCGTGCACAACCCAGATTCTCGAGAGCTGAAAACGGCAAGAATGACGCCCAGTTGGGTGAGGAAGCGAACACGTTTTCGGGCACGACGAGAGGCCAACGGCCTCATCGGTACCGTAAGAGCCAGCAAACGCCCGGTCAAGAAACGGGCCTTCTCCCGGCACGAAGGGGCCGTGAACTCCCTGCCAATGCCGCCACCCTCACAGCTAGTCTTGAAAGGTGCAGTTCATGAGCGACGATCTGTTCTGCCTTTTCTACGGGAACCGTTCAGGCAACGCCCCGATCGATCATCAACGCTCGGTGATGTTGCCGAGATCCTGAGGGCACCCGCCCATGGCCGAGCGGGGTCCCGACGAGCCAAGCCTGATGAGCTCCGATCTCGGCTGGACGAACGGCGACCCTGGACGCAAGGTCTGGGGAGTCAGCCACACTCATCTCGCAAATGCCATTGACAGGTTCTTGAAGGACTCCGGGCATGGAGCGGACGAGACGCCCGCGCGAGAAGCGAGCGCCGCGTGGACGGGTTTCGCAATGTTGGCGGAACGCGGTGAGCGAGTCGAGTTGACACAGCCGCTGGCGGCCGCATGCGACGACTTCGCCAAGGGATTGGAGGAAGGGGACGAGGAGCGTACGATCCGCGGGTACACGGCCGTCGAGACGATCGTCGGTGGGATCCGCGCTCGGTTCGGTTACGACCTCGGCCGATCTTGGAACAAACAGGAGATCGACACCGAATTCGACCAGCTGATCGATGCTTCGGCGTTGCTGGTCGACCGGCTGAACCATGAGCACCTGACTGATACCGACAAGAGGAACACTTACGACCTGGCGGGCAAGATCGCCCACGGTTGGACCCGGCTCGTGAACGGGAGTTACTTCCTCTCGTACTCCGCGCCGTTCTCAGAGGCGACGAAAGGAATCGTCGCGGGGATGGGCGACCGTGATCCGTGCCGCGTGAAAGCGGGAGTCGAGCAATTGGTCAGACTTGCTGCGCGCCTGTCCGGGAGGTCCACGACGATCGTCGAGGGTCTTCAGCCCAGGAAGGGCGAACGCGTCGAGTTCCCCGACGGGCTTCCCGGCGGCCGGTACGTCGCCGCCAGCGACGGGCGCACCCTAGAAGGAAGCCCCGGCCGCTGGTGGGTCGACGTCGTCCTCTCCGACCCTCGGGAGCGGTGATTCGACGGCGCGCGCCGGTCCGACAAGTCAGGTGATGTCGGAGCGCAACGTCGTGAACGTGCCCACAAACGCGAGAGCGATGCCGTAGATCAGGAGCATGATGGCACCGCCCCACCACGGCAGCAGTTGCGTTGTGCCGCCCCCGAAGTTCGTCCGGGCGGCGTCCTCGAGCGCCGTGGCGGCCTGACCCGGAAGGTACTCGCCGATCGTCGGCCATATGGCGCCGATGATCGACTCCACGACCAGGGTGAAGACCAGGCCTACGACGATTGCGACGATCTGGTTCTTCAACAGCGCCCCGAGACCTAGGCCGTATATGGCGAACAGGCCGGTCCCGAGCACGACACCGGGAGCGATCCTCGACCATTCGTGCCACATGTTGTGGGTCGTCGCGACGTAATAGGCCCCGTGCTGGACGCTGCACAGGGCCTGCGACATCCCCTGGCTCACGCCGAGCGGGGTCAGACAGGAGTGCACTTTCATGGCGACGAGCACGAGGCCGAGGACGAGCCCCGTCAACATGGTGAGCACACCCAACACGACACCGGCCCCGAACCCGACCCCGGTCTTCGCCATGACCACGCGGCCCCGACGCGGTTCCGCGAGGAACGTCGGCGTCACCGTCTTGTGCCGGTACTCACCGGTGATGATGAGAACGCCGAGAACGAGGGCGAGGAGTCGCGAGACGTCGAGCACGGAGAACACGTTGACGAACCACTGGGAAGAGCCATGGGGGACGATGCCGGCGGTGCCGCCGTGCCGGCCGCCGGGAGCCAAGGCGAGCCCGAAACCGAACGCGAGGTCGATCAGTACCACTATCCCGAAGATCACAAAAGTCGACCAGATCGTCCAGAGCTTGCGGAACTCGGCGTTGAGCAACCTGCTCATCACTGACCGCCGATCGGCTCGGCAGAGCGGGACGGACCTGGCGAAGCCGGTGGGCCGTCGTTGAATCGGCGGTAGTCGCCCGTCTGCGCCGCAGTGTGGACGAGCTGCATGCCCTCACCGCCCGTCAACGCGAAGAAGAGCGATTCGAGCGACTCGGTAGACGAGCCCATCTCGTGCACCTCGATGCGGTTCTCGACCATTATCGGGCCCACCGTCTCCGGTGTGGCGCCATCGCACACGACAAATCCGTCCCGCGCCACCGCGGGGAGCTTCGCGTCGTGCAGCGCCTGAATGAGGCGGTCGGCGTCCGGCGTCCGTACCCTCACGGACCGTTTGGACCCGGCGAGCAGGTCCTGTAGCCTCCCCTGTGCAGCGAGCCGGCCGGCCGTCAGAACGATGACGTCGTCCACGATCAACTGCGCCTCGGAAAGCAGGTGTGACGACACGATGACGATGCGTCCACCGTCACCCGCGGTCGCGCCCTCGGAGGCGTAGAGCCTGAGGAAGTCCCTCAGCCACGCGATGCCCTGAGGGTCGAGACCATTCGCCGGCTCGTCGAGAACGAGGATGTCGGGCTTGCCCAACATCGCTCGGGCTAGCTCGAGGCGCTGGCGCATGCCCAGCGAGAAACCGCCGACGGTCCGGTCCCCGACTTCGGACAGGCCCACGAGGTCCAGGCACTCATCGACCCGGCTGAAAGGAAGTCCTGCCACCTCTGCGGTCAATTTCAGATGGTTGCGCGCTGTCCGGGCCGGATGGAATCCCGACGCCTCGAGCACGGCGCCCACGCGCATGGTGGGGTTGGGCAGGTCACGATAGCGATGCCCGTCGATGAGCACCGAGCCCGATGTCGGGGTCACGAGCCCGAGGAGCATCCGAAGCGTGGTGGTCTTGCCGGCGCCGTTGGGCCCAAGGAAACCCGTGACCCCGCCCGGGATGGCGTCGAAGTCGAGATGGTCGACGGCCAGGACGTTCGCGCCGAAACGCTTCGTCAACCCGCGGGCTTGGATTGTCGGCATGTCCGGCCCAGCCTCCATCAAGCTTCGTCCATCGGCGTCCGCGCCAAGCGGTCCCGGGGTGACCTTAGTTCCCGAGTTGCTCCGCCCGCGGCGGGAGCATGACCGAGCTCGCCTCAAGCCCGAGTACAGGGGACTTAGGAGAAAGGCGGGATGTCGCGCTAAACCAACCTGCCCCACGCGCCGATACACTGGAATTGCGAGGGCGTTTTTGCGCGCTCCCGAAAAGGAGGCCGCAGATGTTGGACAAGATAAGGAAACCGCACTTCGGGGTAATTGTTCCCGTGGCGGTCGTCGTCATTCTCGCAGGATCTGTGGCCGCCGCTGGCGCCGCATCCGCGAACCGGATCTCCCCAGGCCTACACAATGGCGTCCACGGGATCGTCACATCCGTGAACGGCAACACCTCCACACTGGGAGCTTGCGTCGCCTCGGACACGGGCACCTTCACGATGGTCGGAGCCATACGCCAGGGCATCGTGACCGTCAACGTCGCATCGACAACGACCTACACGGACGCCGCCATAGTCTCGCCAGCGACACCTTCGTTCGCCGACGTCTGCGTCGGCGGCCAGGTCGAGGTCCTCGGCACCCTCTCCTCCGGCGCGCTGGCGGCGACGGCAGTGACGATCGTGCCCACCCAGGCTCAAGGGATCGTCAGCTCCGTGACAGCCGGCATCACCACCAGCACAACCGAAGGCTCCTGCGGCACTGCGGGCTCCCCGCAGAGCTTCACGCTGGTCGACCGCGGACACCGTGCCATCGTGACCGTTGACGTCGGCGGCGGGACGACCTTCACCGACGCCGCTCTCACGCCGCCAACCTTGGCGACCTTCGCCGACGTCTGCGTCGGCGGCCAGGTCGAGGTCCTCGGCACCCTCTCCTCCGGCGCGCTGGCGGCGACGGCAGTGACGATCGTGCCCGCCCAGGCTCAAGGGATCGTCAGCTCCGTGACAGCCGGCATCACCACCAGCACAACCGAAGGCTCCTGCGGCACTGCGGGCTCCCCGCAGAGCTTCACGCTGGTCGGCCGCGGACACCGTGCCATCGTGACCGTTGACGTCGGCGGCGGGACGACCTTCACCGACGCCGCTCTCACGCCGCCGACCTTGGCGACCTTCGCCGACGTCTGCGTCGGCGGCCAGGTCGAGGTCCTCGGCACCCTCTCCTCCGGCGCGCTGGCAGCGACCCTTGTGACGATCGTGCCCGCCCAGGCTCAAGGGATCGTCGCCTCTGTGACCGTGGACGGCGGCGCCGCCAGCTCGGCCCCGGGCGCCTGCGGCACCGCGAGCGAGGCGGGCAGCTTCACGTTGGGCGGCGCCTGGCCCATACCGGTGCCCGCCATTGCCTCGCGGCCGGTCACGACAGTTGACGTCGGTACCGGGACGACCTACACGGACGCCGCTGTCACGAAGGCGACCTTCGCCAACGTCTGCGTCGGCAGCCAGGTCGAGGCTCTCGGCACCCTCTCCTCCGGCGCGCTGGCGGCGACCGCGGTGACGATCATGCCCGCCCAGGCTCAAGGGATCGTCGCCTCTGTGACCGTGGACGGCGGCGCCGCCAGCTCGGCCCCGGGCGCCTGCGGCGGTGCAGACGAGGCGGGCAGCTTCACGCTGGGCAGCGCCTGGCCCATGCCCGTGCTCGCCATCGCCACGTGGCCAGTCACGACGGTTGACGTCACTTCGTCGACGACGTTCACCGACGCCGCCGTAGTCTCGCCGGCGACACCTTCGTTCGCTGACGTCTGCGTCGGCGGCCAGGTCGAGGCCCTCGGAACCCTCTTCTCCGGCGCGCTGGCTGCGACCGCGGTGACGATCGTGCCCGCCCAGGCTCAAGGGATCGTCGCCTCTGTGACCGTGGACGGAGGCGCCGCCAGCTCGGCCCCGGGCACCTGCGGCAAGACGGGCGAAACGGGCAGCTTCACGCTGGCCGGCATCACGCCATTGCCGGTGCTCGCGATCGGCTCGCGGCTGGTCACGACAGTTGACGTCACGTCGTCGACGACGTTCACGGACGCCGCCGTAGTCTCGCCGGCGACACCTTCGTTCGCTGACGTCTGTGTCGGTACAAACGTGAGGGCCATCGGCACCGTGGCAGACGGCACGCTAACGGCGGCTTCTGTCGCGGTTCTGCCCGCGGTTCAGCTACCTATCGGTCACGGCAACCGCGGAGGTCACGGTCGTAGCTGAGCGGGGCGCACCCGGGAGCCTCACGTAGCAACCGCCACCGAGGATCGCCCCCGCTGAACACGGGCGGCGGTCCTCGGTGATCTCGGTTCCCGCGAGCTCGGACTAATGGCGCTTCGGCGTGGCGACCAGGACGGGGATCTTCCGGGTGGTCTTGGCCTGGTACTCGGCGTAGGGCGGGTACGCCGCAACTGCGCGGTCCCACCAGATCGCTCTCTCGTCACCGCTCACCTGCCGGACGACCACATCGAATGGCTCCGGCCCGTCCTGGATCGTCACGGCCTCCGGATCGGCAATCAGGTTGTAGTACCAGACCGGGTGGGTCGGGGCTCCGCCCTTGGAGGCAACCAGGGCGTACTCCCCGTCGTGCTCAACTCTCATGAGGCCTATCTTGCGGATCTTCCCGGTCTTGTTGCCTCGGACGGTGACGATGATGATGGGCAGCCCCGTGTCGCGCAGAGTGTTCGCTCGCTGGCCTCCCGAGCTCTCGTACTCGGCAACCTGGTCCCTGACCCACGCTTGCGGGCTCGGTTCGTATTCTCCTTCGAGGGGCATGAAGTCACTATGTCATTTAGGCGGAGCCTATGTTCAAGAATCGGTCAACCTTCGGTCGGGTTTCACGCGGCCGCAACGCCGTCGTCGATGAGCTGGTCGAGGGTCTGTTGTAGCTGATGCCACGCCAGCGAGAGTGGGCTGCGGGCGGCGACTTCATGGGTGAGCGTGAGGTCCATGACGGCGAGACCGGGAGTGAGGGCGCGGCCGTAGGTCTTGGTGAACAGGACGGCGACGCGCCTGCCGGTCGGCGTCAGGTCGTAGCGCTGAGTGTGGGGGCGTCGGATGATCAGCCCCTTGCGGGCAGCCGGCGCAGGTCATAGGTGGCCTGCTGGCGGCGGTAGTCCTCGCCGAGGAGGGCTCCCACCAGCTCGACGAGCTGGTGGTTGGTGAAGCCCACCACGAGGTGGCGGAAGCTCACCAGGGCGGCGAGCAATGCCGGAACGGCCGATAGTCAGGTGATCGTCGCGGCGTAGTCGGGAACGTAGCGGTACCGGTCCCGCGGCGGTCTCTGGTAATCGCCCACCGGCGCCCGCGGAGCCAGCTTGGGCTTGGGCAGCTTGTGCTCCGCGTAGGGGATCACCGACAAGAGATGGGCAATGCAGTTGAGTCGCGCCCGCTTCTTGTCGTCGGCCTCGACCTCGTACCACGGCGAGTCCGGCAGGTCGCAGTGGGCGAACATCTCGTCTTTTGCCTTGGAGTACTGGACCCAGCGTTTGCGGCCCTCCAGGTCCATGTCGCTCAGCTTCCACCGCTTGAGAGGATCGTTGAGGCGGTCCTTGAACCTTCGTTCCTGTTCCTCGTCGCTCACCGAGAACCAGTACTTGACGAGGATGATGCCGTCGTCGATGAGCATCCGTTCGAATGCCGGGCACTGGCGGAAGAAGCGGTGGTACTCCTCTTCGGTGCAGAATCCCATGACCCGCTCGACTCCGGCCCGGTTGTACCAACTGCGGTCGAACAGGACGATCTCCCCTCCTGCAGGGAGGTGGGCGATGTAGCGCTGGAAATACCACTCGGTTTTCTCGCGGTCGCTCGGGGCGGGCAGTGCCGCGATCCGGCACCAACGAGGATTGAGGTGCTCGGTGATCCGCTTGATCACCCCTCCCTTCCCCGCGGCGTCGCGGCCCTCCACGACGATGACCACGCGTTTGCCCTCGTCCCGTATCCACTGTTGCATGCTCACCAACTCGGTCTGCAGCCGGAGAAGGGCCTTTTCGTACTTGTCGTTGTCAGCCATTCCCTCATCCTGCTCCCGGCACGCCACCCGCGCCACGATCCTCATCCGACCGGGCGTCAATCCCCCTCGGTGACAACTCCCAAAGGGGCCCCTGCAACGGGCCCCTCGCGATCAGCGGCCTCGTGACCGCTTCGGTTTCGGCGGTGGAGATCCCCGAGCTTGGCCATGGCGATCAGCCCGACGCCCGCCGCCGCAAAACAGGCGACCGCGCCCACGCCAAGGCCGATGCGCGCGCTTGCCATCGCGACGACCCATCCGATCAGAGGACCTCCGATAGGTGTCGTTCCCTGAAACGCGACCGCCCACAGCGACATGACGCGACCACGCATAGTGGGCTCAGCTTGGAGTTGCAGCGTCGTGTTCCCGGTCGCGATGAACGTCACGCTCGTCCACCCCACGGCCGCGAGCGCAACGAGCTCGACGGCCAGCACGGGAGCTAGAGCGGCCAGGCCGATCGCGGCCCCGAATGCTGTGCCGGCCAATGTGAAGTACCGGAGCCCTGTGCGACCGCGGGCCGCCGTCACGAGACCACCGAACACCGCACCGATGCCCATGGCTGCCGTGAGGAAGCCGTAGGTAGCCGAGCCCCCGTGGAAGGTCTGCTTCGCGACGACCGGCAGGGTTACCTGGAACTCGTAGGCGAGCATCCCGACGATCACCATCATGAGCAGGGGGACACCGAGCCGCGGCTCTCTCCTGACATAACGGAACCCGTCGCGCAGCTGGCCCTTCGCTCTGCCCGTCGGCTCGGTCGGACTGAGCGCGCTCGTGTCCATGGAGACGAGCGAGTACACGACCGCGACGAAGCTCGCGGCATTGATCAGGAAGCACACGCTCTCGCCCACGCTGGCGATCAGCAGCCCGGCAATGGCCGGTCCAATCGCGCGAGCCACGTTCACCATCGTGGAGTTGAGGCTCACAGCGTTGCGGAGCTCACCGGCGCCCACCATCTCGAGCACGAAGGACTGACGAGCCGGGTTCTCGAAAGTGTTGTTGAGGCCGAGCACGACCGCGAGCACGCACAGCTCCCAAAAGCGCACCACGTGGGTAACGGCGAGCAAACCGAGGGCCAGAGCCTGAAGGCCCATGAGCGACTGCAGAACGATCATCAGCCTGCGCTTGTCGGCGCGGTCGGCGATGACGCCACCGTAGGGCCCCAGGATGAGCACGGGCAGCGTCTGCAACGCGACCACGAATCCGATCGCCGTGGCGGAGCGCGTCAGCGTGTACACCAGCCACGACTGGGCCACGGTTTGCATCCAGGTTCCCACGAGCGAGACGGACTGGCCGAAGAAGTACCGCCTGTAGTTGGGGACCGACAACGCCGAGAAGGTGCGACGGCCGATCGCGAACACGCGGCTCATCGGGTGCTCCCGCCCGGCCGTCCCGGCTCACGCGGGAGGAGCCGCTCGGCCAGGTCCTCCAACACCGGTAGCGCCACAAGTACGGCTTCGCGCTCCGCGGGATCGAGCTCCGCGAGCCTCTTGGACAGCGCGTCGTTGCGTTCGGAGCGGATTCGCTCGAGCAGGCGGTGCCCCTTCGCGGTGGCTTCCACGCGACAGACGCGACGGTCCCCCTCGACGGCGAGCCGGCGGATCAGCCCGCCCGCTTCCAGTTTGGGGACGAGACGCGACAGCATCGTCGGATTCAGCCCGGCGAAGCTCGCCAGGTCGGACAAACGGATCGGCCCGCGACGCTCGGCGGCCACGAGCAAGTCCACTTCGGTAGCTGTGAGCGAGCCGGCGGCTTCGGTAGGCCGGAGCCGCCGGGAAAGCCTTGCGACTGCGATCCGAAGACGCGCCGCGCTCAGCTCCGCCACCCCACTGTCGCTGACCCCGTCCTGCGTAACCAACCTTTGAGTCACCCATCTACTTGCTTGCTAGCAAGCATTATATGAGGCGGGCTCAGTCGAGGCGGTCACCCCAGCGGGCTCGACGGGCGCGCTTGTAGATCTCGCCGTCGCTCCGGCTGATGACGCGCTCTGTGAGGCCACCCGCCTCACATAGCCACACCCGCACGTGACCTTTGCGCGGGCGCGGAGACCGCACCAACCGGGCTACGGGTCCGGGCGGCCGGCTCGCCGACACGGCCAGATAGGAGTACTTCTCGTCCTCGTATCCGAGTCGTGCTCCCTTCAGCTCGCGGTGCAGGCTCGACCGCTCCAGGCGCGCGGCGAAATGACACCAGTCGGGGCCCGCCATGGGGCAGGGGTCGTCGTGTGGGCAAGGGGCAGTCACCTGCGCGCCCCAGGAGATGAGCGCTCGCCTGGCGGCCCGGAGCCGCTCGAAGCCTGCCGGGGTGCCGGGCTCGACGAGTACCAGCTCGCCTCGGGTCGCCGCCCACCAACGCTCGAGCGCCGGGCGCTCCTGCGCGCCTCCCAGCTCCCCGAGAACGTACGCGGCGACAACGAGGTCGCTGTTCGGACATGTGACCTGGGAGGCGTCGCCGATTGCCCACACGGCATCGGCCAACAGGTCGGGCGCGCCGCTCCGGGTGAGCCGGACACCGAGCGCGGCCATGTCCGGGTCACGCTCGACGAGTTCGGCGTGCTCGATCGACGGGAACACTGCCACCGCCGCCCAAGTGGCGGTCCCCGGGCCCGCGCCCAGGTCGAGGATGCTCTGGGGTGCCCAACCGGGCCTCAACGCGCCGAGCTCGGCCAGGACTCTGCGGGTTGCTGCGAACGTGGCGGGAGCCCGCGTCGCCAGGTAGGCGTGCAATTGCCCGGAGGCGAAACCGTGGGAGTCATCAGCCTCTTCCCCGCTTCGGTACCGTTCCGACAGCACCGAGGCCGGACCGCGCAAGTCTCGGCGCCGGGCGTCGCCCAGTTCGTGTTCGATCGCCGCCTCGAAGGCGGCGCTCACGTCAACGATTCCGGACTCCTGGCTCAATCGCTCACACCGCTGACCGGTCTGCCGTCCTCCAGGTACTGGCACGTACGGGTGCTCAAGGCGGCACGTACCCGACGGCGAAGTGGGCCACTCAGGAGCTTGAGCGCCTCGTGCACCGGCACGAAGCCGAACTCGGCGATCTCTCCGGCCTGCACCTGCAACTGTCTCGACTTCTCGGCATCGAGCACGCCGCAGTCGAACAGGAAACGCATGCCTCCCGGTCGGCCCTCTCGTGGCCGAAGGAAGTCGACGCACGCGAGCCGACCGGAGTTGAGATCGACCCCGCTCTCTTCGCGGGCTTCGCGTCGGCAGGCCTCCCACGGTGTCTCTCCGCCGGCTTCCACCTGCCCGCCGGGGATGGTCCAACCCGCCTTGTAAGTCGGCTTCAAGATGAGCAAGCGGCCGGACTCGTCAAAGATGAGCACGCCAGCCGACGCCGGAATCCTCGGGATCTCATACGACGCGTCTTCCATCAAACGAAGCCTGGCACGTTACGATCTGCCGGATGCTGCATCCCGGCCGGTACTCGGACGAGCTGGCTCATGTCGGGCCTGAACACCTCAACGCCGACCATGTCGCGCCTGATGACGTCAAAGCCGGCCCAAGCGCCCAGCCCGACTGGGACGTGGAGACGTTGCTCCGCCACGTCGCGGGACCCGATCTTGCCTGACACGGGCACCGGGGAGAAAGCGATGCCCGAACCGGAGATCTCCTTGAGCGCTCGCGAGGCCCGAAGAATCGCTCTCGCTGCACAGTCCCTCCTCGGGCCGCGCCTCGGCGGTGGGCCCACGTCGATGCTCGGCCGCCTCCGGGCCGTGCAGCTCGACACGATATCGGTGCTCGCCAGGTCCCACGAGCTGGTCACTTTCGCCCGCCTCGGGCCGATGCCCCGGGCCCGGATCGACGAGGAGTACTGGGGGCCGGCAAGTGCCACCTTCGAGTACTGGTCGCACGCCGCGTGCATCCTGCCGCTCGAGGACTGGCCCGCCTACGGCTTCCGACGTCGGGCCCTCATCGCCCGGGGCCATCGCTGGCACCGTCTCGAGGACGCGGACAAGAGCTGCTCGTATGTCCGCAATCGCCTCCGGTCCGAGGGGCCGCTCTCGGCCCGCGAGCTCGGGGGAGCGAAGAGGGGCGGTCCCTGGTGGGACTGGACCGAGACCAAGATCGCGGCTGAGAGGCTGCTCGACATCGGTGAGCTCGTCTGCCGTCGGCGTAAGGGTTTCCAGCGCGTCTACGACCTTGCCGAACGCGCCATCCCTGCCGAGCTGCTCGGGACCGAGCTCAGCGACGAGGCCTGCCATGTGCGCCTAGTCGAGGCGGCGGCAGGCGCCCTCGGAGTAGCGACGGCGGGCGACCTCGCCGCATACCATGGCCTCACGCGCCCGCAGGTCGAACGGGCGCTCACGAGAACAGCGCTGCTCCCGGCCAAGGTCGAAGGCTGGAACCAGCCGGCCTTCACTTCGGAGGCCGGTCTCGGGGTACTCGGGCGCCGAATGAGAGGCCGTGCGGTTCTCGTCTCTCCTTTCGACTCCCTGACCTGGTACCGGGAGAGGACCGAACGGCTATTCGGCTTCCGCCATCGCCTGGAGGCTTACGTGCCACGGGACAAGCGGGTCCACGGGTACTTCTCGATGCCGGTTCTCGGTGGTGACCGGCTCGTCGGCCTCGTGGACCCCGGCCGCCGTGGTCACACCCTCGTCGCCAGGCACGTCTCCCTCGAAACCAGGGACGCGGCCTCCTACGTCGCCACTGCCCTGGTTGAAGCCGCGGCCTGGGTCGACACCGACAACATCGTCGTAGAGCGCGTGACGCCGGACGAGCGAACCTCGGAGCTCTGCGGGCTGGTCGCGGCCGCTCAGAGCTGATCGAGCAGGTCCTTGGCCGCGATCGACCCGGGAGCGGTCCGGTCCCTGGCCATCCGGTTCGCCGTCGAACGGAGCAGCTCGTTGACGGGCGTTGCGACCCCGTGCAGGCGGCCGAGAAGGACGATCTCGCCGTTCAACCAGTCGGCCTCGATGTTGCCGGTCCTGCGGGCGAGGCTCTGCCACGAGGAGCCGAGAGAGAGGTCGTGGCCGCCGACCGGTCGCAGGGATCCGAGGGACGCACGGCGCTCGGCGTCCAGGTCAGGATCTGCCACTTCGATCCCCGCCGCCTCGAAGCACCGGGAGCCCTCCTCCCGCGCGAGTCTCCAGAGCTCTTCAGCCGCCGGATCCTCAGAGCGTGTGCCGCAGGCGGCCTGCAGCGCGTTCCCCAGGTTGGAAAGCAGCTTCAGGTACTTGCGAGCCATCACGTTCTTGTCGGGAACCGAGCCGAAACTGCTCGCGTTCAGGTCTGCGGCCACCTGTCCGCTCACGTCGTCGACGCCTGTGGGGTAACGGCCGAGGTCGAGCAGTCCCGTCAGCGGAGAGACCGGGATCTCGACCACTCCCGGCTTGAGGTGAGTCGCGGGCATGAACACGCACATCGCCTGCACGTTGGAAAAGCGCCGCAGGGCGAGACGTTCGTTCTCCACCCCGTTCTGTGCACAGACCACGGGTGTGCTCGGCGGTGCGCACGCCGCCAGCTCGGTGAGGAGCAACTCGCTGTGCTGGGTCTTGGACGTGAGGACGGCCACGTCCCCGTTGCGAAAATCCGCCGCCGCCGGGGTCGGGGCCGTGGCGATCGCGAGCTTGACGGTGCGTTCGGGGTCGCGAAGCTCCAGCCCCTCGCTAGCCAGCGCCGCCAGGTGGTCACCCCGCGCCACGAGGACCACGTCGTGGCCGTGTTCGAAGAGGCGCCCGCCTATGGCACAGCCGATCGCGCCTGCGCCGAGGATCACATAACGCATGCTCAGAGCCTTTCAGATTCGTGTGGTGCTCACCGCTCGGTGTCGAGGATCACGGTGACCGGGCCCTGGTTGGCGAGCTCGACGAGCATGTCCGCGCCGAAGCGCCCTGTGGCGACGCGCGCCCCGAGGACTCGGAGATGCTCGACCACGCGGTCCACGAGCGGTTCTGCTACCTCGCCCGGCGCTGCGGCCACGAAGGACGGCCGCCGCCCTTTCGAGGTGTCGCCGTAGAGGGTGAACTGGCTGATCACGAGCAGGCTGCCTCCGGTGTCGGCCACGGAGCGGTTCATGCGTCCTTCGGCATCGCGCATGATCCGGAGCGTCCAGATCTTGGAGGCCATGGCGAGCGCCTCCGCCTCCCCATCGCCGTTGGCCACTCCCAGGAGCACGACGAGGCCCGGGCCGTCGAGTGACCCGACGGTCTCTCCGTCGACGGTCACCCGGGCCCAGGCCGCCCGCTGCACGACGGCCCGCACCTCAGGCGCCTCCGCCGATCGATCCAAGAGCGGTCAAGGTCCTCAGTTCAGCTCCGCCCGGGCCTGGTCAAAGGCCGTCGCGGCGCGCTCGAGGTCCTCGCGTGTGTGTGCTGCGGACACTTGAACGCGGATGCGCGCCTTGCCGATGGGTACCACCGGGTAGCTGAACCCGATGACGTAGATGCCCCTTTGCAGGAGCAGATCGGCCATACGGGTCGCCAGCGCAGCGTCGCCGAGCATCACGGGGACGATCGGGTGATCGCCCGGGAGGATGTCGAAACCGAGACCCGTCATCCGCTCGCGGAACCAAGCGGTGTTCTCCCCGAGCCTTGCCCTCAGGTCGTCGCTCTCGTCCAGCAGGTCGAGCACGACGAGCGAGGCGGCGGCGATCGCCGGAGCCACTGAGTTGGAGAACAGGTACGGCCTGGAACGCTGGCGCAGGAGGTCGATGATCTCTTTACGGCCGCTCGCGTACCCGCCGCTCGCGCCACCGAGCGCCTTGCCGAGCGTGCCGGTGACGATGTCGACGCGGTCGGCGACGTCGTGCAGCTCGGGCGTCCCGCGCCCGTGCTCTCCGATGAAGCCGACGGCGTGGGAATCGTCGACCATCACCATGGCCTTGTAGCGCTCTGCCAGCTCGCAGACCTCCCGCAAGGGCGCCACGTAGCCGTCCATCGAGAACACGCCGTCTGTCGCTATCAACCGGCGTCGTGCTCCGGAGGCCCGCTGCAGCTGCTCCTCGAGGTGCGCCATGTCCCGGTTGTGATAGCGGTAACGCTGCGCGGCACACAACCGGATGCCGTCGATGATCGACGCGTGGTTCAGCTCGTCGCTGACGACGGCGTCGTCCTTGCCCAACAGCGTCTCGAACAGACCCCCGTTCGCGTCGAAACACGACGAGTACAAGATGGAGTCCTCGGTCCCCAAAAAGCCTGAGAGCCGTCGCTCGAGGTCCTTGTGGATCTCCTGGGTGCCGCAGATGAAGCGCACGCTCGCCATGCCATAGCCCCAGCGGTCGAGTGCCTGTTTCGCAGCGGCGACGACGCGTTGGTCATCGGCAAGGCCGAGGTAGTTGTTCGCACAGAAATTGAGGACCTCCCTGCCGTCCGACACCTTGACGCTGGCCTGTTGCGGCGTGACGATCACACGCTCGGACTTGAATAGCCCTTCCGAGCGGATCTCCTCCAGCTGGGCGTGGAGCTCGTCGCGGACTTGGGTGAACATGGCGGACCTCCGATCAGCCTTCGGACCAGATGAGCACGACCTTGCCACAACGCCCGGTGCGCATGGCCTCGAAGCCCTCCTCGTAGTCGGTGGCAGCAAAGCGATGCGTTATCACAGGGGAGATGTCGACGCCCGAGTGCACGAGCACCGACATCCAGTACCACGTCTCGAACATCTGCCTGCCGTAGATGCCCTTGATCGTGAGCATGTTCATCACAAGGTGCGACCAGTCGATCCCGAAGTGCTCACTCGGCAGGCCCAACATGGCGACCTTGCCACCGTGGGCCATGTTGGCGAGCATCTCCTGCAGCGCCGAGGCCCGGCCGGACATCTCGAGACCGACGTCGAATCCTTCACGCATGCCAAGCTGACCCATCGCGTCGGCGATGCGGGCACGCGACACGTCGATCGCGAGCGTCAGGCCCACCGAGCGCGCCAGCTCGAGCCGGTAGTCGGACACGTCGGTGATGACTATGTAACGGGCGCCGGCGTGACGGGCGACGATAGCCGCCATGATCCCGATCGGGCCCGCCCCGGTGATGAGGACGTCTTCGCCGAGGACCGGAAACGTGAGAGCGGTATGCACGGCGTTGCCGAACGGGTCGAAGATCGCCGCCACGTCGAGGTCTATCCCGGACAGATGACGCCACACGTTCATGGCCGGCAACGCGATGTACTCCGCGAATGCCCCGGGGTGGTTCACCCCGATCCCCTTGGTCCGGGCGCATTGCACGCGGCGTCCCGCAATGCAGTTGCGGCACCGCCCACAGACCAGGTGGCCTTCGCCGCTCACGAGGTCGCCTATCTCGAGGTCCTCGACGTCGACGCCGAGCTCCACGATCTGGCCGACGAACTCGTGGCCGATGACGAGCGGGACCGGCACGTTCGCCTGAGCCCACGGGTCCCACTCATAGATGTGCAGGTCCGTGCCGCAAATGCCGGTTCGTAGCACTTTGATGAGGACGTCGGCCCGGCCGATCGCCGGTATGGGCACGTCCTCGTAGCTCAAACCAGCTTCGGGCTTGGCCTTGACGAGAGCCTTCATCCTGAACCTCTCCTCGCTGCTCTCCTGAATCCCGCGACGTACCGACCCTAGTTCAGGCCGACTCTGCGAACTCCTGAGCGGCGCGTCGGCGAGAACCCCTGGCGAGTCAGGACAGAATGGAAGAGACTGGCGACATGGCGGAAGAGCATTCTGTCGAACCGGCTGTCCCGGGTCCGCCCCAGCACGTCGGCGAAGCCGCGGAGCGCGTGAGCGACTCGGATCGCGACCGCGTCGTCGGCCTGCTACGCGATCACCTCGCAGTCGGTCGGCTCACCCTCGACGAGTTCTCGGAACGAACCGGTTCCGCCCTTACGGCTCGCACCCGGGGAGACCTCGACACGGTGCTCGCTGACCTGCCTGTCGCCTCAGAGCCTCTGCCTCAAGTGGCAAGGCGACGCGCCCGGCGCTGGATCGTGGCAGTCATGGGGCAGTCGGAGTCCAAAGGACGATGGAGGCCCTCTGAACACACATCAGTCGTCGCAGTGATGGGCGAATGCCACATGGATCTGCGCCGTGCCGAGATCGACGGCCCCGAGGTGGTGATCACGGCGGTAGGAATCATGGGCTCGGTCGACATCGTCGTCCCCGAGGGCATCGACGTCGAGCTCACAGGCCTGTCCATCATGGGGCAGCGCAGCCTCAAGATGCGCGACGTCGCGGTGCTGCGGGGCTCACCGCGCATCTTGATCCGGGCGTTCCCCATCATGGGCGAGGTGAAGGTGAGAAGTAAGACCCCGTCTCCCGACCACGACTGACGCTCCCCGCCGTAGCCTGTGATCTCGGACGACCCGGCAAGGAACAGACGTGTACATCGCGAAGGTTGACAGCGGCTTCGGCGAGGACGAGTGGCGCGGTTTCGTCACAAGTCAGGGATTCGGCCATCTCGTCGCCGCGGGGAGGGGGCGGGAGATCCCTGTCGTCGTTCCGACACAGTTCGTACTCGACGACCACGAGATCATCCTCCACCTCGTGGGCAAGAACCCGATCCTCGAGGCGATCGAGGAGCAGCCCCGGGTTGTCATGAGCGTCGCGGGTGATTGGGCCTTCATACCGTCCCCGTGGAAGGCAATCGGTGCAGAGGATCCACTGCTGGGCGTCCCGACGACCTACTACGCCGCCGTGCAGATGGAGGGCGGGGCCACGATCATGGCGGATCCCGCCGAGGTCGCCGGCGTCCTTCGTCGGCAGCTCGCGGCGCTCCAGCCGGGTGTCGACATCGCCGATCCCCTCAGTGCTCACGAGGCGGAGCTGCGCACCATACGCGCTATCCGGATCGTCATCGAGGAGGTCCGGGCGAAGTTCAAATACGGAGGCAATGTCGACGTCGCTCACCGTGAGGCGGTCATCGCCGCGCTCGAGCGTCGCGGTCTGCCCGGCGACCTCGCCGCCGCCCGCCAGACCAGGCGCCGCATCGACGCTGGCCGCTAGCGCGGCACCACGGCACGCTTGCCTGCGTAGCCAGGCGCCTCGCCGGCAGTGCCGTTCAGACTTCGCCGAGAAGCTTCGCGAGCGCGAGCCGCGCGTCCGCGTTCTCTGCCGCCAGCTGCGCGAGGTATTGAGCCAGGAGCTGGGTCCACTCCGCGATGCTGATCTCCTGACGGCTGATGACGACGCCCCTCACCTCGCGGGCGACAGTCGCGACCAGGCCTCCGTGTCGCGTGACGAGCTCGAGCGTGCGCTCGCCGAGGCGGATGCGGATCGATGTCGCGCGTCCCTCCCTGCCTGCCATCCGGTCCTTCATCGTCCGTTCACGGTCGACCTCGACCATTCCTACCGGCAGGAGATCGGAGACCGTCGCCGACAGGACGCGGTGGTACGAGTCGAGGTCGGCGGTGTCGGCGCGGATCGCCGCGGCCACCAGGTCGACGACAGCGGCGTCACCGCCACGCTCTGCCGGAAGCTCGCCGGGACTCTGCCCGCTTCCGGCGTCGGCGCCTCCGGCGCCCGGGACGACCTCGGAGCTCACCGGTCGGTCAGCGGGAGGACCATCTGCGGCTTGGCGATGATGTGATCGGCTCGCAGCGGCCGGACGGCGGTGCCGATGGCGAAGAACTCGGTTGTGTGGCCACCCCACCTGTGTGCTAGCGACAACAGCTGGACGCCGACGATCCCTTCGGCCTTCAGCTGCTCCGCCTCGGCCTGCATCCGGCTCATCGCCAGCTCGCGGGCATCGTAGAGGGCTTCGGTGAACTTGGGTATCTCGACGTTTCGACCCACGTTGCCCATGGCCTTCAAAGCCCCCTGGTGGGCGATGTGGTAGACGCAGCTGCCCATCACCATGCCGAGCGGCGCGTAACCGGCCTGGATCAGCGTCCAGAAGTCCTGACCCGAGAGGTCGGAGGTGAAGGGCTTGTTCTCGTCATTGCGCCAGTTCCCCTTGTCGTCGGATTTGACGGCCGTGCCCACCGCTATGAACTCGGCGAGGTCGTTTCCGAACTCCTTGAACTCGATCTCGAGCCGAACTCCCACGATGCCGTCCGCACCCAGGGCGTCGGCCTCGGCCTCCATGCGCGTCATGGCCAATTCGCGCGCGTGGTACATGGCCTGCGACAGCGTGTCGAGCTCCATGTTCTGGCTCCAACGGCCGATCTGGAGACCGACGTGATAGATGCTCGATCCGAGCACGAGGCCAAGAGGGCGGAAACCTGCCTCCCGAACCAGGAGGAACTCGTTCACGCTCAGGTCCGATGTGAATAGCGCTCCCGGCTGGCCAGGCCGCATCTCGGCCAGGCGCCGCATCGCATCTTCAGGGATTCCCAGCTCGTTGGCTTCGATGGTCATCGTTTGCTCCCTTGTGGGCTCGACAGCGGCAGGATCTTGAGACTCGTGGTGGGGCTTGCGCCCTCGGCGTGGAACCTGACTATGGCGTCACCGATCAGCCTTGACTCGGCGACGTGGTCGGTGTGGTTCTCTCCGACTTCTTGAGCGTGGATGTTGAGCTGCATCGTGCTCGTGATCGCCCCGTCTGCGCCTATCGCGACGACGCGCCGGGCAAGCTGAGTCCTCGAGTCGGCCCGGACGTGGTTGACGAGCTCGGTGTAGCCCGAGACCTCCGTGTTGTAGGTCCACGCGCTGGCTTGACTCCTGGTCGCCCAGTCGTCGTGGCGGATCGCAACGGAGATCCCGACGACGACCGAGGCCGGTATCCAACCGCCCTGCAACAGCTTGGCGAAATCCTGGCCGTTCAACGTCGTCGAGAAGAGGCGAGCGGGCCGCCGACCGCCCGCTGCCCTGATGGCTGTACCGAGCGCCACGAACTCACGGTTGCCCTGGCCCAGGTGCCGCTGCTCCAGACGCACCCCGACGACTCCGTCTCCGCCGAGCGACTGGCACTCGAGCAACATGCGGTACAAGGCGGTGTCGAAGCCGTGGTAAAGCGCATCGACGTAAGGGGCGTAGCCCACCCATCCGGTCGCCTGTCCGCTCGTCACAGTACGGACCCCGCCCAAGCCACCGAACATGGAACCGCCGCCGGCAAGCCCGTAACCGCCGTAGCCGCAACCCGCCCACCCGGTGAACCCGATGGTTTCGACGATGCAGCCCATCACTTCGCCGACCACAGAGAAGCCGCCGGCCTCCACGCCCACGTGGCCCGGTACAGAGAGCAAGCTGCTGCGAACGGCCGAGGAGCGGCCCCGCTCCATCCTGGCCAATGCCGCAGGCGGGAGACCCTGCCCGTCCCAGTCAGTAGTCATCGAAATTGCGCCTCCAGACCGCACCGCCGAGCGGACCCTACCACCGCGCCGAAGCCGATCGGGATCGCCGGCAGGTGCCGTGACCAAGGTTTCTTGACAGTTCAGTGTCGAATTCATGTCTTGGCCACCCGGCGTTGCCTAGGAGCAGCCCCATGGCGGGACCCGGAGGGCACTGACAGGGTCTTTCTTCGTGCGTCAGTCATCCGCCTCTCCACAGGGATGTCGTTCGATGGCCTCGGGATCGTCCGCTAGGTCTGCTCACAGCGACGTGAGCTGTGGATGAGTCTGGGATAGATCTGGGGATGGAGGGGGGAAAAGTTGGAAGTTCTGTGAACTTACGGTGGATTTCGCGAAAACGCTTGACGCAATCTGGCCGACGGCGCAAGCTCTCGTTTAACCGAAAGCGGTACGGTTCGAACGCCAGGGGCGAGGGAAGCCCGCAGGGGAGTCCGGAGTGTCTGGTGCGAGGCCCGAACCGACAACGGAGAGGTGGACGGACCTCCGCCCCAAGGCTTACCTCTCGGGGTAAGCCGCAAGGCCCAGGCGCCGGCAGGGCCGCAAGGTTCCCGGCCGTCAGGCAGGAGGGCGAGCCGCCCAGGGGATGACCCCGGGAAGTACGGAGGCGCAAGCTGACCGGCTACCCGGGGTCCCTCCGCGTCTGGGTCCTGAGCGTCCGGACCCGCGCTGACGTTGGCGAGGACGTCTTCGCTAAGGGCTGGGCCGACCTCTCGAATCTGCCAACGGACTTCCACTGCTCCGACGGCTTCGCCGCGACTGCGCGAGCTGACGCGAGCGGGCTGGCACTGCTGCTCCCGCTTGCGGTCCTCCTCTCGTCGAGCCGGTCCGGCCGGCACCTGGCCGACGCCCGATGGCGATACCGTTGTCGCCACCATGGGGAAGCCATGAAGCCAATACCAGTCGTCTTCCATCTTGGACCGCTGCAGGTCCACACCTACGGAATCGGCCTGGCGCTCACCTTCTGGTTCGGGTACCGCTACTTCGCCAAGCGGCTCCGAGACCACGGCTATCCCGACGGCTGGTTCGCGCGTGCCTTCATATGGATCGTCATCATGTCCATCATCGGCGCCCGGGCCGTGCACGTGGTCGCGAACCTGGAAGGCGCGCAGGGCTACTTGCAGAATCCAGGTGACGTCCTCGCGATCTGGCATGGCGGACTGTCGAGTTACGGCGGACTGCTCGGCGGTGTGCCAACTGGGCTGATCTGCGCGCGGCGCTGGTGCCCACAACTCCGGCTGAGCGTGGCTGTCGACCTGATCGCGCCGGTCCTTGTCATTGCGTGGGCGATGGGCCGCCTACTCGGGCCCCAGCTCATGTACCAGGGCGGCGGGCACCTGACGCACGCCTGGTATGGCATGGCCTACGCAGGCCAAGCCGGAAAGCGCGTGCCGGTGCCGATCATCCAGGCTCTCGAGGACTCGGTTGTCTACGTCATCGCATTGTGGGTTGAACGGAGAATTGCTCGCCGAGGCGGTCCAATCGGGATCGTGGCAACGACTGCCGTCACGCTGTACGGTGCCGCCCGGTTCAACGACGAGTACGTCCTCTTACCGCACAACACGGGTGGGGACATAGCCGTCTTGATCGCTTCTCTCGCGTTCGTGGGAGTTGGCGCCGCCCTTGCAGGCTGGCTCCTGTGGAGAGCCCGCGGCATGGCTCACGACGCGCTTGGCGATCCATGGCGGGCACCAGCAACAGAAGACTCTTCCAGCATCTCCGATGAGAACGGTGCCGCAGCAACTGTTCAGAGCACCGCCGTGACACCGGTCCCAGCGCCTAACGGCGACGCGGTTGTCCCGCAAGCCGGCGACCATGCGGGCGACGGCTTGGAGCTCCTGTCCGACGTGCCCCCGGACACCGCCTGACGCGCTGGTCCGTCGAGGACTTGCCTATCGGCATCGTCCTCGACGGCGTCGTTCACTCTTGATGGCCCGTTCCGAGATTCAACCTTCTTGCCAGGGAGCTACGGCTTCCTTTGACCCGGCGAAGGTCACAGGACCGCCGGTGTCCGGGTGGCAACGACGAGGGGACCTTTCCCGTGACCCCAGTGAGGCCACAGCGCGGTCGGTGCCCGGGTGGCGACGAGGGGACCTATCCCGTGACCCCAGTGAGGCCACAGCGCGGTCGGTGCCCGGGTGGCGACGAACGGCTCCGTCGGGCCACCCCAGTGAGGCCACAGCGCAACCGGTGTCTTGTAGACGACTACTAGTGTCCTGGTCCCCTGCCGACTGCTGGAAGCCGTCAGGGGCACCAGGACGTCTCGGCTGGAGCCGACCCTCGCGGAATGGGACGCCGCCAGCGCACTATGTGGCACCGCGGCGGAAGCGAGCGGGGCGGATACCATCGAAGCGACCAGCACAGCCCCAAGCCCCACTGCGACCTTAAGACGGACCCTGAACCCTGTCCTTCGTAACTGCGTTTCTGGGTTTCCTCGCATACGGTCATTGTAGCACTCTACGCGGTTATCTGACTACTCTCCGCGGTATCTTTTCGCTTAAACGCAGGATAGCGAAGGTTTTCTCTGCTCCGTTCGCCAAGAAACCCCCGCACACGGCCTTCCCGCCCTGACCGTCTACGCTGACCACGCTCACTGAGAACCTGCCAGACCTGCTCACTGAAATCTTCCAGTCCTGAGCTCTCGGTGGACTGACAATCCACCACCGAGGGTGGCCCCCTTCCGAGGCTTGTGGTGTCCAAGC
>JBEKBX010000013.1:0-91219 GCA_050015175.1 Acidimicrobiales bacterium
TCGTCCGCGACGCGCCATGGCAGCTCCTTCTCGAGGGGGTTCTACCAGGCACAACGCTTGGCGCGTAGGGAAATTCCCGATTCCGCCTAATTCTTTATACAATCACGCTGACACGTCACTAGGAGTCCGCTGATCAACGCCGTTCTGGAGTGAGCGGTGTAGACGGGCCGGGGCAGATCGGCTGACGACAGCTCGATTGGGCGGGAATTACAAGGGAAAGTGCTTCCTTGAAGGGCTACAAAGCCCTGAAGAACGCCAGTCCGGGTCGCATTTGGGCGATTCGGCCCTCACGCGGTGATCATCACCCAGCTCTTGCCTTCGTGGGCGAGGACGAGGCCGAGGAGGCGTTTCAGGTGGACGGCCGCCGCCCTGTGGGAGAGCCAGAGGCGATTGCGTTCTATGCCGCGGTAGCGGAGCTTGCTGTTCGGGCCGCGCACCAGCCAGGCGATCGTGCGCTCGATCATGGGGCGGTAGCTGCGATAGGTCTCGTCGAACTCGACCGTGGCGGCAAGGTGCCGGGCAGCCACCAGGAGGTCGTGGTGCTCGTTGAGCACGATCGTCCGCCCGGCTTTGGACTGCGTGCAGCGCTTTTGGAGCGGGCAGGTGGCGCAGCTCTTCCCGAAGCGGGCCCGGCCGTTCGGGTTGATCTCCACCGTGATGCCGTTCGGGCAGGTGATGGTGCTGGCGTCCCTGTCGATCTCGAAGTCCTCGATGGTGTAGCCGCCGTCCACGGCCGGGCGGAGCGGCATGGGCTTGATGACGGCTTTCATCTCGTTGTCTTCCAGGTGCTTGCGGAACTCGCCGGCCGAGTAGGCGGTATCGCCCAGCACCTCGGTCCCGGCCGGCTCGTCTTCTATGAGCAAGGGGGCGGCTTCGGCATCGCCGGTGTTGCCGGGGCCGAGATCGGTGGCCGTGACGAGCCCCGTCTCGGGCTCGGCAGCCACATGCGCCTTGTAGCCGTCGCGGTAGGAGTGCTGGGTCTTGTGGGCATGGCGCGACTCGGGGTCGACGACAGAGACGATGCGGGCCGGGGCTGTGCGCTCGGCGATGCGCAAGCGGCCTGGGCGATCTCCGTGCTCGACGTCCTGGCCGACCACCAGAGCGAGGAGGGCGAGAGGGTCTTGTTGTTGCTCGTCGAGCTTAAAGCCGAGGTCCTCGGCCGCGAAGACGAGCTCGTAGGCGTCGTCCACGAGCTCGGAGATGAGCCGATCGATGTCGTCCTGGTCCTCGAAGTCGCAGGGCGGGCGCCCGGGCCCGAGGTTGTGCTCGCGGACGTAGACGCCTTCGGCCAGCTCTCCTATGAGCTTTCTCACCCGGCGGATCTGGCTCTGCAGGAGGCTGATCGTGTCCTGGCGCTGGACGGCGTCCTCGAGCACGGTCGAGTCGAGGGCCCGTCGCGTCTTGTTGGAGATCACGCCCGAGGTGCTGATCACCTCCCGCACCGCCTCGAAGATGCGCTGCGGGCGCTTTGATGCCCGCAGCTTGTTGCGCCATAACACGAGCACCGTCGGGTGGAAGGCCTCGTCCCCGATACCCAGGCCGCAGGCGACTTTCCAGGAGATGTTGGTCTCGAGCTGGCGGCAGGCCTCCCTGTCGGACGCCCCTTCCAGAGCCTGCAGCACCATGACCGTGGCGATCACGTCGGCCGGCACCGAGGGCCTGCCCCGATCGGAGGGGAACAGATCGGCGAACCTGTCATCGGGGAACGGCTTCTGGCGATGCTCGGCCAAGAAGGCATACACCGAACCTTGCTTGACGAGATGGCTGCAGAGCGAGGCGGCGTCGACGAGCTTGCGGTCCGGCCGGGAAGAACCTTGCATCCCGGAATTCTCCTAGACCCGGGCCGAAATCGCGAATCCTGAGGTAGACGGCTTAAATCAGCAGTCTCCTAGCTTTGCCTGAGTTAGGAAATGCCGAGCCCTGCGGCATCGCCGAGGCGGATACGTTCCCCGTTCCATGTTGCGACTCCGGATCGCTCCGCGGTCCTCAACCAGAGGGGCGCATCAAGGTCGATCGAGGAAATACTCGACTTTCCCGCAGCCAGGCAGGCAACCGCAGTCGCAGAGACCATGCCTTCCATCATGCAGCCCACCGCGCACTTGATGCCTGCAGCTTCCGCTATGGCGACGATCGCCAGTGCGGAACGTAGACCGCCACACTTCATGAGCTTGATGTTCAAAGCGTCCGCCATGTGCTCACCTGCCAACCTGAGCGCGTCTTCAGGAGAAAAGCAGCTCTCATCGGCCATTATGGGAGTCGCGACGCTCGCTGTAATACGAGCCAGACCTTGCAGGTCGGCGGCTCGCACAGGTTGTTCCACGAGATCGACGCCCAGGTTCTCCTCTTCGAACCTCTTGATGATCATCAACGCTTGCTTCGTGGACCAGGCTTGATTCGCGTCCACGCGGATCGCGACCGTGGGATCGCTGACGGCTCGCACCGCGCGAACTCGCTCCAGGTCCATGTCAGGTGGACCCCCAAGCTTCACCTTCAAACATCCGAAGCCCTCGGCGATCCTCCTCGCCGCGACGGACGCCATGGCCTCGGGCTCGTCCAACGAGATGGTCATGTCAGTGACTATCTCGGTCCGAGCGCCACCCAGCAAGACATGAAGTGGCCGGTCGAGCCAGCGAGCCCAAAGATCGTGAACGGCAATGTCAAGCGCTGCTTTGGCACTTGGGTTTCCGGGAAGCGCCAACTCGATCGAACGAAGGACCTGTTCGAGTTCATCCAGGCGGCCGCCCAAGACCGCTGACCGGAGCGGGCCACGAACAGCGTCTTCGATGCTTCCCGGCGTCTCTCCTGTAACCGTGGTGGCAGCGACAGCCTCTCCTAGGCCGACCCGCCCGTCGCTGTCGCTGATCCGGACCTGGAGTCCGTCGACTGTCGTCTCAACGCCCAGTGCCGTGACGAAAGGCTCACGAAGGTCCGTCCGGAACCGCTCGACAGCCACGTCGACAATCCTCACTGCTGTCCTCCCGTCTCGGCGAACCACCCGGATGACCCGCAACAACTGAACATCATTCCTCAATTCGAGGCGCGTCACGCAAGGCCGGACCGATGGGTGGGGTTCGCCGGACGCGATGCAGTAACAACAGAAAGTGGTCGATCATCTCGGCAGCCCTGTATCCATAGAGGCGCTCGGCTGCGGCGTTCCAGGACACCACCACCCCGTCGAGCGTCTCGCCGGCTATAGCGTCGTCTGTCGAAGCAACCAGGGCTACCAGGAACTGCTCAGGCTGAAGACCTTGTCCCGTATGAATGACAAGACTCAACCCCGGTCACGAACACCTTCGATTAGCACTGGCTTGGCGGACGCCGCGACAGCTGTTCGAAGCAATAGCCATGCTCGGATGTGTCGCGTCGGGTTCTTCAGGTGTTCGTGCTGCGGAAACCGTGCGTTCACATTTGCTGCGTACGGTGTCGTCATGTTCCGCTACGTGGTCGTCCGGCTCTGGCTCGCTGACCGCCCTGGATCGCTTGGTCAAATCGCAACCAGGATCGGGGAACTCGGAGGCGATCTCGTAGGCATCGACATCCTCGAGCGAGACGGCGCCCGAGCTGTGGACGAGCTCACGGTCGAACTCCCTGACGGTTACAGCCCTGAGGCTCTCGCCAACGCTCTATCGGAGCTCTCGGGCGTCGAAGTAGAGGATCTGCGCCACCGTGTCTCCGAAGTGCCTTATGCGGGTCGCGACCCGCTCGATGCGGCTGTGCTTCTCGCCGAAGCGCTCGGCCCGACCGAGCTTTCGAGCGTGCTCGCTCGAGGCGTCTGCACCTCCTTCACCTGCGATTGGTGCACGGTGCTCGACATGAGCGACGCCCGGGCCGTGGTGCTGGCCGAGGCGGGGGATGCACCGAGTGCCGCCTGGCTGGGCGCGTTCGCGGCTGGAGCTCGAGCAGGCCTTGCGCTCTCCACCGGTAGCGGCGCCGGGCTGGTCGGTCCCCGGGACGTTGCCTGGTCGCCGCTGGACTCATCGGGTCTCGTGGTCGTGGCAGGTCGTGACGGACCGCCTTTCCGGAGCCGTGAACGAAGGCAACTCCAACAGTTGTGCCGCGTCGCCGACGCCAGGTGGAGCGAGCTGGTGCGTACCGGTGCCCGAACTCTCCTGTCAGGCACGGGGCAGTCGCGCAACCAACGTCTTGCCGCTTCGTAGGCACCCGGTCCCGGCCCTCCCTGGTGATCAGAAAACGGACCTCGAAGCCAGCATCTCGGCAGTTGGTCCGGACGGGCGATGACCTCGCCCTGCGCGCGCTACGCCAAGCTCGGTGATGAGCTCGACGGTTGCGTCGTCCTTCGGACCCTCCGACAGCATGCACGGAGAACGCCTCGGCCAAATTCACGACTGCCGACACGACGTGGCGGCTCGACATCTCGGTTGGGAGGTCGCCGAATTCCCGGTCGTTCTTGAGATGCGAGACGGGGACGTTTCAAACAAGCGAAACCGCCGTACACGGAGTCGAAGTCGTCAAGGGCCACCTTGCAGCCGATCTCGATGAAGCCCTGGACGAAAGCCGCTGCGGTTGCAGTGTCCCGAGGAGTGCCGTCTCGGTGATCTCGCGCACTACGCACTCGGGTGACGCAGCTGCGGCAGCAGCGCCAACCGGTCGACGGTCAAGCCGGTGCCCAGCGTTGGGCAAACGGGTCGAGCACGTCCTTCAGCGTCGGCGAGCCGATCTCACTCAGCTGGTAGGAGACCCGCCTCGAAGGATGGCCGAGGTCCACCAGGCGCGCCAGATCCATGGGGGTGCCGATGACGACGACGTCGCATGGCGCCCGGCGAACTGTGGCGCCTAGCTCGGCCAGCTGCTCGTCCCCGTAACCCATGGCCGGCAGTACGGCGCCGATGCCGGGGTAGCGGGCATAGATGCCCGCGATAGAACCGACTGCGTACGGACGCGGGTCGACGATCTCGCTAGCGCCCTTGCGGCGGGCGGCGACGGTGCCGGCACCGAAGGGCATGCCGCCATGGGTGATGGTCGGGCCGTCCTCGATGACCAGGACCCGCTTGCCCGAAAGCGGCGGGCCCTGCCCCAAGGTGACGGGCGAGGCCGCTCTCACGATCTGGGCGCTCGGGTTCACAGCCTGCACGTTGGAGATGACCTGGGCGAGGTCGGCGGGAGCGGCCGAGTCGATCTTGTTGACGACCACTACGTCGGCCCTCAACAGGCACGTCTCACCCGGGTAGTAGGCGAGCTCGTGTCCCGGGCGCAGCGGATCCACGACTGTGATCTGGAGGTCGGGGACGAAAAAAGGAAAGTCGTTATTGCCGCCGTCCCAGATGACGACATCGCATTCTGCCTCGGCTCGGCGCAGGATCTGCTCGTAGTCGACCCCGGCATACATCACCATGCCCATGCGCACGGGCTCCTCGTACTCCTCCCGTTCCTCCAAACTGGGATGCGACGCGTCGATGTCGGCCACCGAAGCGAAACGCTGCACCCTCATCGCCTCGAGGTCACCGTAAGGCATCGGGTGGCGCACTAAGGCGACCCGGAGTCCCGTGTCGAGCAGGATCCGGCCCACCCGACGCGTGGTCTGGCTCTTGCCACACCCCGTTCTCACTGCACAGATCGCCACGACCGGCTTGACACTTCGCAGCATTGTGGCGCGCGGCCCCAAGAGGCGGAAGTCCGCTCCGGCAGCCAAGATGGCCGATGCCTTGTGCATCACCTCGACGTGAGACAGGTCCGAGTACGCGAGGACGATCTCGTCGATGCTCTCGCGGACGATCAGGCCTGCCAACTCCTCCTCCGCCACGATCGGGATGCCCTCGGGATAGAGCGGACCGGCGAGCGAGGCCGGATACGAACGATCTTCGATACCCGGGATCTGGGCGGCCGTGAAGGCCACCACCTCGGTTGAGTCGTCATGGCGGAACACGGTGTTGAAGTTGTGGAAATCGCGCCCGCCGGCTCCCGCGATGATTACACGACACTTGCTGTAGGCCATCCCGCCATCTTGCTACCGGCGCCGTCGCGGCGGATAGGGCCATAGGACCTTGGCATGTTCGACAACGTCGGAGCTGGTCGAGCGAACCGACCTTGTGGCCGGATGTCCCGACAGATGGACGGCTGACACCTGCCAGTCCTGACCGAGCAGGGTTGGCATGTCCGACCAGCGGTAGCCTTGTCGTGTGCGGCGGTTCCGGCGGGGACCCGGGAAAGTCGACCTCGCCTTCGCCCTCGGGCTCCTGGTCGTGTTCTGCGTCGGGTGCGGAACCTCCGGTCTCCCGCTGGCTGCAACCGCCGAACCTGCTCAGTCGAACCTGCAAACAGCGCTGACCGGAAGTGGAGTGTTCTACTCGTCGAACCACGACAGCTACATGGGAATCGGCGGCGGTTTTCGACTCGCGGCAGAAGTGTCCCCGATATCAGAGCTTGATACCGGGCTCAGGTACATCTCGGCGCACCGGGCTTCGGCCGGCAGCAACATGATCAGCATGTACGCGCCCAGTTCTTCTGTGCTGGTCCTGACCGCGTACAGTCCGGGGCTTCGTAGTTGTTAGGGCATTGTGAGCGTGAAACGCAGCCAGGCAAATCCGTTCTTCCCCGCGTTCGCGAGCACCGCGCATCCGGGCACCTTCTACTTCAGGGGATTTCGTCGCCCCCAGCGCGCTGCGCGGCTGCGAGAGTCGTCCCCTCGGCATTGAACACAAGCGGGTTCCCACCTTTGTGAGCCACGACATGCGCATTGGCCCCTGTGCGAGAGCTGGGCTTCGCCAGGTTCTGCTCGCCTGCACCCGCCCTGGTGACACCGACCTCGAAGTCCGTGGGAAGGCGGTCGACCTTTGAGTTCACGATGGCTGCCACGACCTTGACGCCGATGTCGACGACAGCGCGCACCGCCATGACAAGACTGCTGCTGGACGGCTGGCCCTGCGGGTCATGCGTCGTGCAACGAGTGCAGGATGGTCCTCGCGACCATGCCGTTGCCGGCCAGTCCGATTGACACTAGTACTGGCTGTTCACGCCCTGGCACCGTCACGCTGAGCAATAGGACGCTGTAGTCCGGCGTGCTGCTCGGGCACGCGATGAGACCGCCGATATGAAGACAAACACCTCCCGGTGAATAGGACCCGGTTGGACTCTGTGCTCCACTGTCAACGCGCACCCCGTTCGATGGCGTGACCGGGAACGCGACCGGAGCCGGGCAAGGCAGCGCCAGGAATTCCTTGTCGGTGTCGAGGGTCACACCTTGCACGATCGCGATTTGAACTGGCCCGCACAGGTCCCACGTCTCTGTTCGCTCGACGGGCCAGCCCGCCGGGAAAGAGAGGCGGAGTCCCGCGAAAGACACTGAGTGCCACGATGATGGCACCGAGGGTGCAATGCCAGTTGCGAGTGCTATGGCACGAGGCGAACGCGACAAGGTCTCGATGACCTGGTGGGCCAGGGGACCATCGGCGGTGACCTCGACGCCCAGGGAGGGCGCATAGTACGTGTAGCTCGAGAGCAGCTGGTCGGTCGGACCAAGATATACCGTCACGCCGTTCAGGATGATGGGCGTTTCGCTCGCATATTTCGACGGAACGTGGCGTACCGGGACGACTCTCACCAGCGTGCTGTGAGCCTGGGTCGGACAACCGGAACCTGTCTCGGTCGCGGGTGTCGGCGCGACAAAAAGCGCTCCGGGCGGAGACAAGGGTGCACAGAACCGGGTCTCGCCCGGATACACGACAGAGAATGAGGTGGGCACGGACACCTGAGCATCGCCATAGGCGACCGGAATCCATGCCGTCGCTACGCCCGACAGCTCCACCACGGACAACGGCTTGGTGGGAGTGACGGTCTGGGAGGCAGTGCAGACGGCGAGCGTGAGTGCCAGGGCCGCTATGGAAAGAACGCGCGGTCTGACTGCTGTCATGCCCCACGAAGCCTTGACGGGGTCAGTTCGCGTAGCTGAGCACACGACGTGGGACGGCTAACTTGCCTGTGATCGACGCGTCGAGGCGTCGTCGCCAACAGTCACAAGGGTGGTCCGATGAACGACTGGCGGTATCCGGAGGCGGGTGGGACCCAGGACGTGTTCTTCGACCGTGCGACGGCACGCACTTTGCCGACGATCGTCGCGGGACAGGGCGTCTACTTGATCGACGATCGCGGGAGGCGCCTTCTCGATGTCTGTTCAGGCCCGTTCCTCGCGGCGCTTGGGCAAGGAAACGAACGCGTGCTTCAGGCCATAGTGCAACAGGGACGAAAACTGACCTACACGTATTCGCGAACCACGAGGCACTCCGCCAACGCAACGCTCACCGAACGGGTGTCTGATCTCGCCGGCGCAGGCTTCGAGCGGGTCCACCTCACATCCGGCGGCTCCGAAGCCGTCGAGATGGCGCTGAAGTTCTTGCGAGCTCATGCCGTCGCGACGGGACAGGAGCGGCGTGAGGCGGTGATCTCGCTGATGCCCGGCTACCACGGGGCGACGCTTGAGACACTCGGTCTCAACGGCGATTTCCGCACGCCCGCACTGTGGGGCTCCATGACCGTGTACTCGGAGAAGATCCCGGCGCCGCTCACGTTCAGGGCTTCCAGCCCGGAGTCGGCAGCAACGGCCAGCCTCGCTGCGCTCGAAGAGGCTATCGATCGGATTGGACCCGAGCGCGTCCTGGCGTTCGTCATGGAACCGATCGGCGGTCAGGCCTCTGGCGTGAACGTGCCGCACCCTTCGTTCGCCACCGGTGCACGCTCCATCTGCGACCGATACGGTGTCCGGCTCGTGTTCGACGAGAGCGTCAGCGCCTTCCGGACGGGCCGGTTCCTCGCGGCCCATCTCGCCCCCGACGCGCTCCCCGATGTCGCGGTGCTTGCGAAGGGTCTGGCCGCCGGCTACGCGCCGCTCGGCGCCGCGCTCATGCCGTCTCATCTCGTGGAGGAGCTCGCCTCAACCAGCGGGTTCGTGGTCTCCCACTCTTACGACGCGAATCCGATCGCCTGTGCTGCCGGCGCTGCGGTGCTCGACGAGATCGTCGAGCACGATCTGATGGGCAATGCGGAGCGGATCGGCGCGAGGCTGAAAGCCGGACTCGACACGCTGGCGCAGAGCTCACCGCTCATAGGTGACGTCCGCGGGCGGGGATTGCTGCTCGCGATAGAGCTCGTCGCAGACAAGGGCAGCCTTGCGCGGTTTCCCGCGGAGGTCGATCCGGGGGCCGTCGTTCTTCGTCACGGCCTCGACCACGGGCTCCTCCTCTACTCGCGTCGCCAAAACAGCGGGCGCTTCGGCGACTGGCTCCTGATTGCCCCTCCCCTCTTGATCGACTCGCAGTGCGCTGATGACCTGCTCGGACGGCTCGAAGCGACGCTCGTGTCCGCAGCTGGTGAGCTGCTCTCGAGCGACGCTTGAGGCCTTTGAAGGTAGTCGTTTCATCACCGTGTGCAATGGCGGAGGAACCGACGAGCGGCCGCGAAGGGACGAACTGACGCCACGTTGGGACTCTCTGCACGGGGCGACCGCCGGTAGCCTCCAGGACCGCGACCGGCGCGCAAGCCAGAACTGATGCTCCCGTGACCTCGTCGAAATCGCGAATTCCTCCGATGCGAGTACGCGAAACGTCGGAAGGAAGCTTCTTGGAGTCGTGATGGCCAACCTCGCGCCGGTCCCCTCTGGCGGGGAGCGACTTGTTTCACTTCGACTGCCGACACAGAGGACGGCTCGCGACATCCGGGTGTCAAACTCCGCTGCGGTGCGCTCGCGCCGGACCCTATGTGGGGTTCTCGCCGCGAGCCTCGTCCTGGCGGGCATGCTCGCCGCGTGCGGCCAGGTGCAGACACAGGCCAGGCGACCCATGGTGGCGCCGTCGAGGGCGGTTCTGGTGACGCTTGCTCGTCACGTTTCACTGTCCCGACGCGAGCTCGCGCTACGAGACGCGGCTTTCCTACTCACCCTGGTCCGGCTCCCAAAGGGATCCGAGAGACTGGCGCAGGAGCCGAGTGGCGACTCGCACCTGTTGCATACGGCGGCCCAGAGCATCGGCGACCCGAACCTCGTCGACCTGCACCGCTTCTTCGTGGCTCCGGCGAGCGCCTGGAAGCTTTTCCGGTACGAACGGAGTCACCCGCCACTAGAGTCCACGAACCGAGAAGGCTACAACGGCTTCGGTACCTCAGGCGTGTACGGGAACACCGATGAATGGTTCGTCTCATACAGCTGGCTTCCGGTCAAGGCGCTTCTGGATTCCCGGGTGTTGGTCATCTCGATTGCGGCCCTCCCGGACCATCGCAGCGGGATCCGCGTGGATGCCCAGGTGACGTGGCTGCCGGCGAAACCCGCCGGTGACGTCATTCCCGCAGGAGCGAAGGCCCTCACGGCGGTGTTGTCGGCAGGCCTGAATCCGAGCGAGCCGGGCCACCCTCCCGTCACCACCACCGATCTGACAAAGATCCAGGCGATCCGCGACTTCGTGAACCATCTGAGCGTCATAGCTCCGGGTGTGAGGTTCTGCCCGATCGACTTCGACCAGTACCTCACGATCAGCTTCCGCAAGGACGCTCGAGCCAGGCCCTTTGCAGTTGTCTTGGCCGACGTCGGCGGCTGCGAAGAGGTCCAGGTCCAGCGCTTCGGGCACGTGGCGCAGCCGGAGCTTTCCGGGTACGGCCTTGTTCCCTTGGTCGAGCGCGAGCTCGGTTTCAGCTGAGGAGGCACGCATGTCAATCACCGCTAGACCTGTGAGCGTGGTGGACTCGGCGCGAGTCCCTCCGTGGTCGAGATCGGCAGAACCCTCGCCTGGACTTCTCAACGGGCCCACGGCTGACACCGGCGGCGCGCCCCGCGCTGGGAGGCCAGGCGGCTCTGGCAGCGTGCCTGACGGCACACCCGACGACGGCGACGGGTTCGACCGATTCTTTGCCCATGTCCTCCCTCGAACGCTCCGCGCCGCTCGCCAACTCACCGGAGACCCCCGATCAGCTGAAGACGTCGCGAAGCAAGCATTTGCCCGGGCACACCTCCGTTGGGCGCGGATCGCGCCCTTGCCCTGGCGCGACGCCTGGGTGCTGAATGTCGCCTCGAAACAAGCACTCCGCCACGTCCGACGCCACCCGCCCACACCGGCTCCCGGCCACAATGGGAACGGGTCGGACGACGCCGAGCTGCGGCGTGAACTCGTTGCCTCCGTTCTCCGCCTACCGAGGCGCCAGCGGGAAACCTTCGTCCTACGGTACGTCTGCGGTCTTCCGGAGGCAGACGTCGCGCTGGCACTCGGCATGTCCGCGAGGACCGCCAGGACTCATCTCCGCAGCGCGCTTGCAGCGCTTCGCGCCAACATTGGCTTTGACATCAAGGAGGCACACGTCCATGAGCTCCGCGCCTGAACCGACTGAGCGGCCCCACCCGCCCACACCGATCGAGGAACTCCTCGTCCGAGCCAAGCACCTCAGCGCGGCAAGGCGACGCCACCGCCTGTTCGGGGCCGGTGGATCGCTGATGATCGTGCTTGCACTCGCGCTGGGCGGCGCCCTGATACCGAGCGGCAGTGCAGGCCCACAGCAGTCGAACAACAAACCGGGCAAGATCTTCGTTGCCGACCGCATCGGAAGCGCTTACGAGCTCAGCGCCGACGAGCCGCCGGCCTCACCGGCATCACGCGCAGTGGCCAAGGCGGTGGAGAACGCCGAGGTTGGTTTTTCCCTCGATCTGTTGAACCACTTGGCGGCCTCGAGCGACTCGAACGGCTCGACAAACGAGCTCGTCTCACCGTCCAGCCTGGCGACTGCGCTCGCGATGCTGGAGCTGGGCGCGTCGGGCTCCACAGAGCAGGGCATTGCTTCGGCACTCCATACCGCAGGCCTGTCCGCCAGCGAACAGGCAGAAGGGTGGTACAGCCTCGCCGCGCTGCTGGCTCGTGAGACGTCGACGTCCGCGGCGAACCTGAAGCGGATGCCCGAGCTCGATGTCGCGAATTCGCTCTGGGTCCAGCAGGACTTTGCCGTGCTGCCGGCTTTCGTGCGCGCGCTGGTAAGCGAGTTTCGGAGCGGGGTGTGGCAGGTCAACTTCCGGGACGATCTCGCAGCCGCCGTCGGCGCCATCAACAAGTGGACGAGCGAGCACACCAAAGGCCTGATAAAGCAGCTCTTCAGCCCAGGCGGGCTCACACCGACCACTGTTCTCGTGCTTGCCGATGCCGTCTTCTTCCACGCCGACTGGACCGCTCGGTTCGAGAGCGCTACGAGCCGGAAACCCTTCTACCTCGCGGCGGGCGGAAGCGAAAACGTCCCGTTCATGAGCTCGGAACCACTCGGCTCGACCAAGGCGCTGGCGGCGCCCGTGTCGACGACCGGCAAGTACGTGGCGGTCGAGCTTGCTTACGCAGGAAAGAAGCTGAGCGCGCTCGTGGTGATGCCGACGGGGTCATCCCTGCCGCAGTTCGTCTCCTCGCTCACCGCGGGGTCGCTCGGCCGGATCGTGAGCGGCCTGTACCCCGAGCGCGTCCAGTTCTCGATGCCAACGTTCACGCTGCGTTCGGACAATCAGCTGAACCACACGCTGTCGTCGATGGGCATGTCCCAGGCGTTCGAGACCGGGGCCGATTTCGCCAGGATCAACGCCACCGTGCCCCTCGAGGTTGGCACCGTCGAACAGCACGCCTACCTCCAGGTCACGCCCAAGGGCACCACGGCGGCGGCAGCCACCGGAATTGGCGTCATCGCCACTGCGACGCCGGTTCCCGAGCAACCGATCGTCATCGACCACCCCTTCCTGTTCCTCCTGCGGGACGACGTGACCGGTGCGATCCTCTTCGAGTCCATGGTCGAGAACCCTGCGTCTTGATCTCCGTCGGAACTTGACAGGTCGGCTCCACGCGAAGCGCTGGCCTGTGCTCCTAAGACACCAACGACACCGGGGGCCGCCGTTCGCCGGCCTGGTCAGAGACGACCGCGGATACCGGCTCCGGCTGCAGTCGTAAGCGGCGCGGCCCGGCTTCCCTCGATCTCCATTGCGCCTCCTTCGGACCGCGACTTCAAAGCGACCGCGATCGCGAGCTTCGGGGCGCCTCTCCGCGCGAGCCGCCCCCGGGACCCGAGGTACCGGGGGCGGTCACGGAGTGCCTCTCGCGAGGGACGGCAGCTCCGCCCACAGTCTACGGGACGGCAACAACATCGTGCCGACCGGACTCTGAAGCGCTCCACGTAAGACCGGTGCAGGTCGCATCTAAATGAGCGCGCCGACGACAGCACGGCACTTCGCGCCGTTACCTCAGTGCCTTCGCCTTCCCGCGTGACGGAACACGAGGTACAGCACACCACCGATCACAGCGAGGACAACGACGGTCTTGATGAAAAAAGCGATCAGGCCGACGATCGCGTGCAACGCCACGTAGGCCACGAGCACTGCAACGACGGCAGCGGCAACAACGGTCAGCTTGTGCCCGGGCCGCAGCCCCCGCTCTTGCTTGGATGTGGGCTCGATCATGAAACCTCCTCCCGTGAACCGTACCCCCGCTCAGCGGACCACGGAGGTCGTCTCCCTGAGCCAGCTGCCGAGCAGCGGTTCCGCGGTTCGTTAAGAGCCTTCCGGGTTGAGGGCCGGCGGCTCCAGAACACATCCAAGGCGCGTCCGGAGCCGCTCAAGACCCTGCCTATAGTTAGGGAAAGGACGCGTCAAGAGGCTGGAGAGCCCAATATGGGCCTGGGAAAACTCACGAGGAGCTCCGAGCAGAGCCCCCGGCGACGCGTTTTCTCCATTGTCACCAGCCTCGTCCTCATCGTCGCCATCGGCGGTGCCGGAACCCTGATCGTCCTGCAACGAGCTCACACCCCCTCGACGAACGGTCCGGCCGCTCACCCGACGACCACGACGGTCCCGCCTCCACCTCTGACGATCACCTCGGTGACGCCGTCACCCGGCACTTCCGACGCCGCCTTCGACACCAGCGTGTCGGTGGACTTCTCCCAGCCGCTCGCGGCCAACAGTCCGTTGCCGACGCTCTCGCCGGCACCGCCCGGGAACTGGGTGAGGACGGCACCGGCGGCTGTCCGTTTTGTTCCGGACGGTTACTTCTCTCCTCTCAGCACAGTGCAGCTCAGCGTGCCCGGCGGGCCCGATGGGATCCGCAGCCGTTCCGGTCAGGACCTCTCGACCACCCTCCGGAAGAACTTCGTGATCGAGGGAGGTTCCGAGCTGCGGCTCCAACAGCTCTTGTCGGAGCTGGGCTACCTTCCCTTCCAGTTCGAGCCCGCGACGCCTGAGGTGTCGCCAGACATCCCTGTCGACGTGGCCCACCTGTCCTCGGCCTCCCACCAGGCATACCAGACCACGACCACGACATCGCCCTCGTCCGTCCCGGCGATCGACTCCGAGCCTTCGGTCGCGGCCGAGGTTCCCGTCCAGGCCTTGGCGGGCAGACTCGTGTGGCGCTTCGGCGATACTCCAGCGTCGCTCACGGCGCTTTGGCAGCCTGGTCAACTCAACGTCATCACGACCGGAGCCGTCATGGCGTTCGAAAGTGACCACGGCCTGACGGTCGACGGCGAAGCCGGACCGAAGGTTTGGTCCGAGCTTCTCCAGGCGGTCGCGCGGCGCCAGGTGACCAATGCGCCCTACGACTACGTCGTTGTCAGTCAGACCCTTCCGGAGACTGCTTCGGTTTGGCGCGACGGCCAGATCATCTTCACAACGTTCGTGAACACCGGCATCGCAGTGGCACCGACCGCCCCCGGCACCTACCCCGTCTTTGCCCGTTACCTGGTGACAACGATGACCGGCAAGGAGCCTGACGGAGAGCCGTACAGTGACCCCGGCATCCCGTGGGTGAGCTACTTCAACGGCGGTGACGCTCTCCACGGGTATGTCAGGGCGAACTACGGGTTCCCTCAGAGCCTGGGCTGCGTCGAGATGACCTACGCGAGCGCGGAGACCATGTTCCCGCTCACGCCGCTCGGAACCCTCGTCACTGTCCTTCCGAGCCCGGTCCAGGCTCCTCGCCAGTCAACCTAGGGCGGTCGCGATCCCCCAGCTCGCGTGCCACCGTTCGCCTTCTTCGAGCTCGATCACGCCAGTTCCGGTACGGAGTGCGTTCGGCGGGCAGGTCATCGGCTCGATGGCGATTGCCCGCCGGCGGCTGTCCGGCTCGCCGAGCGTGTCACCCGTATAACACATGGCGTACGCGAACTCGGCATCGGCCCAGATCTCCGTGTGACGACCGGGCGTGTAAAGGCGAGCGTGCCAGCGGCTGTCCGGCTCGATCGCGAGGCCCGTGTAGCAGTCGTCCAGCTCGAGGCCCCTCAGCATCCGCCTGCCGAGATCGAAAGCCGAACCGGACACGGCCTCGTCGCCGACAGGCAGGCCTCGCTTGTCCAGGACCAGTCGCCGCTGTGCCGACAGGCGGATCTCGGCCTCGTCGATACCGCCTGGGCCGGCAAGGAGATACGGATGAAAGCCGAGCCCAAAGGGTGCCACACCACTGCCGGCGTTCGTCACCGCGCAAGCGACCGCGAGCCCGTCGTCGCCGAGCCTGTAGTCGAGGTCGAGCCGAATGCGGAACGGATAGGCAGGCTGGGGGTGGACAACGCAGGACAGCACCGCCCTGTCTGCGGAACGCTCCTCGATCGACCAGGGCAGCCACCGGACGAAACCGTGGATCGCGTTGGACCGCTCCGGCTCGTTGAGCGCGGCGTGGCCGACGATGTCCCTCATCCGATACGAGCCGTCCTCGAGCCTGTTCGGCCAGGGAGCGAGGACCTGACCGCGATCGCCGGATGAGATCTCGCCCTCAGGAAACTCCCAGATGACGGGCACGGAGTCATTCCTGAACGAACGCAGCGTCGCACCTACCTCGGTTATCACAGCCTCAAGATCGCCGTGAACGAGCGCGACTTGCTCACCGGAGGGGGGGAACATGGCGATATCGTACCTGCAAGCCCCCTCACGCAGCTCGTCCAACAGGCGGGCCGGAGACAGGCTCAAGTCTCGGCCGAGCAAGCGATTCCCTAAAGGAGCGGGCGGGCATGCGGATTCTGGTGACCAACGACGACGGATTCGACGCGCCCGGACTCGCCGTCCTGGCCGCCGCGTTTGCCGAGGCTGGACATGAAGTGTTCGTGGTCGCACCTCTCGCGGAGGCGAGTGGCTCAGGCGCCGGCATCGGCCCATTGCGCGCCATGGGTGGCGGCATACACGTCGAGGCCGTCGCACCGCCTGGCCTTGACGGGATAAAGGTTCTCGCAGCCGACGCGCTCCCGGCACTGATCGTGATTACCGCCTGCCTCGGTGCCTTCGGGCCACCGCCGGACCTGGTCGCATCGGGCATCAACCCCGGTCGCAACGTGGGACGGGCGGTCCTGCACTCGGGCACGGTGGGCGCCGCTCTCACCTCCGTCCATTTCGGCCTGAAGGGGCTTGCGACGAGCATCCGGGTGGCTCCCCCGTCCGCTACTCGTGAGCACGACTGCGGCACTCGCACGCATTTCGAGAGCGCGGCCGCGCTCGCGGTGGCGTTCGCCGCTCACCTCGAGCGAGCCCCCGCGCGCACGGTGCTCAACTTGAACGTGCCCAACCTTGCGCTTGGCGAGATCCGTGGCATCCGTCGGGCTGGTCTTGCAACCTCCGGGCTGATTCTCGCGGCACAAGCCGTGGAAGGCGGCCCAAGGGTTCGATTCGACCTCGGCGCCTTGCAGCCCGACGGTGACGAGTCGGACGAAACCTTGACACAGCTCGGATGGGCCGTGGTGACCCCACTGACCAGTGTCACCGAGGACCGAAGGCCGGAGATCGGCGAACTCGTGGCAGCTGTGATGGCGTCCGCCACCGAGAGCCTGGAGATGGCTCGCGCAACCTCGAAGTGACCCTCCGTCCAAGGCGAACCGGGACCGTCTCACAAGATCAAAGCACGACGCTTCACGACAACCATCGAGCAGGACATGGCCCACTGGCACGCTGCTGCCAAGAGGCAAGGTCACCCAGTTGGCAGATGGGTCACGATACCTGTTGTTCACCGAGCGGGCATTTCGCGAGCCCCCTTGGACACACCGTTGGCGATGCATAGCCACTTGCGCGCCGGCCTCGGAGGAAGACTGCCGTCATCTCAATTGACGATAGATGTTATCTGGATGGCCTCAGCCACTTGCGCAGGCGTGAGTCGTCTCGTAGGGTTTGCGCCACACCAACTGTCAACGACGAGCGGTGCCGAAACGCCCGGAGCAGTCACGCCGGGTCGGGGTCAGGCTGCGGCCTCCCCGCAGGCATAACTGGATGACTCGGCGCCTGCGAGCCGAACCGCGCGAGCGGCGTTGCTCGTCCCGACCTGTGCTCCTGAAGGAGCGAAAAGGAGTCGCGACAACAAAGAAGACAGGGCGAGACCCGTCTGCACCCCGTACGGACGTCCCAACGTCCAGATTCGGCCAGCCCTTCCGGCACCGTTTCGCGAGTCGCATGCAATAGACGGCCTGCCCGCATCAACGCATCCACCTGGAACCCACCGGGTTTTCGACACTCCAAGGAGGAGCAAGATGCGCAAGCACCCCCTGATCGCGCTCATCGCGTTCACTTTTGTTGCTGCATCCATATTCATCGGCGCAGCTGGCGCCAGCAGTATCAACGCAGTGCCTGTTCGCGCCACAACCCATCTCAGCCAAGGCGGAGTTGAGCCGTCGACCATGCCTGCCACCAGTCTCAGGTGGCTCGCAGCGACGGTCCGCGAGCGTGCTTACGCTGCGACGCAGCTCACGGCCCTGGTCGCGCGCGAGAAGTACTCGCCGTTCTGGCAGGGCCTTGCTGCCGACCGTGTAGCCATTCACGACGGCGGGCGCCCGGCAGGGATACCGCTCCCCTCGAGGTGGCGTGTGGTGCAGCAGGCAAGAGCGCGTGCCGCAGCCGTCCGCGCGGCCGCAGCCGCTCGAGCAGCGGCACAAGCAGCACAGGCGGCACAGGCGGCACAGGCGGCACAGGCGGCACAGGCGGCACAGGCGGCACAGGCGGCACAGGCGGCACAGGCGGTACAGGCGGCTGAAGCTGCACAAGCGACGCGGGAAGCAAGACTCACAAGAACTACACGAACCACAAGAACCACAAGAACCTCAACTACCAAGCGTCCTGTGGCAGCTGCTCCGACAACATCTGACCCCGGCGGTGTTTGGCTGGAGCTCCGGCTTTGCGAATCCGGCGACAATTACGGAGAGGACACAGGAAACGGGTATTACGGTGCCTACCAGTTCGCTCTGGCGACATGGTGGGGGCTCGGCTACTCGGGTCTGCCAAGCGACGCGCCACCCGCCGTGCAAGACCAAGCGGCCGAGCGGCTGCAATCCGAGGCGGGTTGGGGGCAGTGGCCGGCTTGCAGTGCGGAGCTCGGGCTCTAGAGCTCTGGAGCATGCATCGTCATCGAGTTGTCGTCAAGTGAGTGACGGCAGAACTCTGCAATAACCTTCGGCGTTCTCGCGACGCGGTGCCCCATCTCGCTGCATGCTCGCTGACACATTCCGAACAGGGGCCGGGTTTCGTAGAAGCGATGCCCGGCCCTTTTTCGCTCCCGCACTGGCGAACTGAGCGGTCCTAAGCTCGGATCAGGAGGTCGTGCACATGCGGTTCAGTGTCTGGCTAGGAACAGAGCAGCCCTGGGACGAACTCGTGGGCTCGGCAGAGCAGGCTGAACGCACCGGGTGGGACGGGATCTGGGTCGCGGACCACTTCATGCCCAACGGTGAGCGCAGCTCGATGCCACGACTCGAGGCCTGGACGACGATCGCGGCCGTGGCGGCACGCGTCGATCGTGTGCGCGTGGGCGTGCTGGTGACGGGTAACACCTACCGGCACCCTGCGGTGCTCGCGAAGATGGCTGCCACCGTCGACCACCTCTCCCACGGGCGCCTGGTGCTCGGCCTCGGCGCCGGATGGCAAGTGAACGAGCACGAGGCGTACGGCATCGAGCTTCCCGCGGTCGGCGAGCGCCTTGCACGCCTGGACGAAGCTTGCCAAGTCATCCGCCTCCTGCACAGCGAGGAGCGCAGCAACTTCGAGGGCCGCTTCTACCGGCTCGTCGACGCCCCGTGCGAGCCGAAGCCAGTTCAGCGGCCGCTTCCTCTGCTGATCGGGGGAAGCGGCGAGAGGACGACCATGCGAATCGCCGCCCGCTACGCCGACGAGTGGAACTGCTGGGGGTTGCCAGAACTCATGGCACACAAGGTCGAGGTTCTCGAGCGCCACTGCCTCGAGATCGGCCGCGATCCGGCCTCGATCAGGCGCTCGGCCCAAGCGGTCCTGCTGATGAGCGACGACGCCGAGCAGCTCGAGGCCTGGCGGTCCGAAGACTCGGTGCAGCCCCGCATCATCGGCACTGCGCCGGAGGTTGCGGAGGTCATGGGCCGCTACGCCGAGGTCGGGGTGGACGAGTTCGTCGTCTCGGACCACTCGCTCGGCCGGAACGCCGGCGAAAAGCGGGAGAACATGGACCTGTTCATCGAAGAGGTGGCCGTTCAACTGCAGGATCGATCCGGCTCCTAGCTGCCGGGGATCTCGCGCTTCGTGGGCCATCTCGTCGCGGCGCCTGACAAGTTCCGCGGCACGGCCGACGCGGCACAAGCGGCGGCGGCTGCTGCTCGCGGGGCACGTCGCGCGGGCTGGACGGCCTCGGAGGTACCCCTCGCCGACGGCGGCGACGGGCTGCTCTCCGCCTTCGTCGGCGAGCTTCGCCACGACGAGGTCACCGGGCCGCTCGGTTCGCCGGTGACAGCGGACTGGAAGCTCCTCCCCGCGACCGCTCGCCACGACGGCCCGACTGCGGTGATCGAGATGGCAAATGCTTCGGGGCTCTTGATCGCAGGAGGGGATCTCGGCAACGACCCCATGAGGGCCTCCACGGTAGGGACCGGTCAGCTCATACTTCGGGCCATCGATCTCGGTGCCAAGCGCGTCATCGTCGGCTGCGGGGGCTCGGCGACGACCGACGGGGGCGCGGGGGCGCTCGGGGTCATCGGTTCGCGTGAGGCGCTCCGCGGCGTCGAACTCGTGGCAGCCTGCGACGTAACGACGGGGTTCTTGGACGCGGCAAGGGTCTTTGCTCCGCAGAAGGGCGCCACGCCCGAGCAAGTAGAGGAGCTGACCGCCCGCCTGGCGCGTCTCGCTGACACTTATCGGGCAGATTTTGGCCTGGACGTCACCGCTCTCCGGGGGGCCGGCGCCGCGGGCGGCCTTGCCGGAGGGCTCGCCGCTCTCGGAGCCGAGATCGTCTCGGGTTTCGAGCTCGTCGCCGGTTTCGTCGGACTGGACGAACACATTGCCGTCGCCGACCTCGTCATGACCGGGGAGGGCTACCTCGATCGTCAGTCCTTCTCCGGCAAGGTCGTCGGCGGCGTGGTCGCTCACGTGGCCGGCAGGGTGCCGATCCTGTGCATCGTCGGCGACGCCGCCGAGCAGATCGCCATGGCCGGGTTCGAGCTTGTCAGCCTCGTCAAGCAGTTCGGGCCGGACAGAGCGCGGTCCGAGGTCCTCGACCTCCTCGAGGAGGTCGTCGCGCGGCACGTCTCGGCCCAGTGATCCCGCATCGCCCCCTTCAGCGGATCCCGACGCCGAGACGGGCTACGTCGCCGAAAAAGCCCGGATAGGTCTTGGCGACACAGCCAGGGTCGGAGAGCTCGACGCCGGGCACGACCGCCCCGAGCGCGGTGAATGCCATGGCGATGCGATGGTCACGGTGGGTGTCTATGCGGCCGCCGTGCAAGGACGCGCCCCCGTGCACGACCAGGCCGTCTCGCGCCTCGGTGACACGGGTTCCCAGGCGCCGCAGCTCGGTCGCGACCGCTGTGATGCGATCGCTCTCGTGGCCGCGCGAAATCTCGACACCACGAATCACGCTGTCTCCCCGTGCCAGGGCGGCGAGCACGGCCACGGTCGGAACCTGATCCGGCATTGCCGCGAGATCGACGTCGATGCCGGTGAGCTCGCCTTGCCGTTCAACGGTGGTGCCGCCCGGTCCGCGGGAGAACCTGGCACCCATGGCGGCGAGGACATCAACAAGACCACCGTCCGGCTGCGCCGTCTCGAAGGCGTTGGCGACAGTTATCGACCCTCCCGTCGCGGCAGCGAGGGCGTACAGGTGGGCCGCGGCACTGGCGTCGTGCTCGACGGACTCCGCCCTCGAGACATAGCCAGCGCCGGCGCTCACCCGGAAGCGGCCCGGCACCTCCTCGGCGACTGATGCGCCCCAGCGGGCCATCGCACCGATCGTGAGGTGCACATAGCCGAACTCGCGAAGGCCACCCACCTCGACGACGAGGTCATCGTCGGCATAGGGGCCTACGAGGAGGAGCGCCGTCGCGAACTGTGAGCTGGCCGAGGCGTCAATTTTGAGCCTGCCACCGGCAAGACCGTGACTCGAGATCCGCAGCGGAGGCCTGCCTCCGTCGCTGAGCACCTCCGCCCCGGCCGCACGCAACGCCTCGAGGAGCGGCGCCATCGGACGCCGGCGGAGGGGCTCCTCGCCGTCGAGCACGACTGTCCCTCTGGCAAGCAGTGCTACGGCTGAAAGGAAGCGGAGCGTCGTCCCCGAAAGCCCGGCGTTCACCTGCCTCTCCCCTGCCACAGGCCGGCCCGCGGTCCCTGTCACTTCCGTGTAGCCATCCACGTCCTCGATGCGGGCTCCCAACTCACGAAGCCCTGAGGCCATCGCCAAGGTGTCGCCGCTCTCCAGCAAGCGGCTGAGGAAGGACCTTCCCTCCGCCAAGGCGGCGATCACTAGCAGGCGATTGGTCAAGCTCTTGGAGGACGGGGCGTCGAGGATGCCTTCGACCGGGCCGGTCGGCACGATCTCGAGCACGGCCCGGGAGAGCCAGTCGGGCTGGGCGGAGCCGGTCACCGGCCAAGCGTAGGCCGGTGCGAGCCACGCGCGGCCCTCTGCTCACGCGGCCCGGTTACCGTTCGCTGACCCGAGGATGCGACGATGGCGCCGTGAGTTCCCGGATCTGCTTCGTGTGCTCGGGCAACATCTGCCGATCGCCCATGGCCGAGGTGGTGCTCCGCCACGAGGCCGCGAGGATCGGTCTCGCCGACCGACTCGCAGTCGACAGCGCCGGCACCGCGGCCGACGTCGGCTTCGACATCGACCGTCGCGCCCGCAGGGCACTGGAGCGCCGCGGCTACGGCCCCGTCAGTCACCGGGGGCGCCAGTTCCAACCGGTCTGGCTCAATGAGCGCGACCTTGTCGTCGCTATGGAGATGAGCCACGTGAGGTGGCTGGAGAAACGTGCCCCAAGAGCCGGGCGCACGGCAGCGGTGAGGCTCCTCCTCAGCTACCCGACAGGTCGTGACGGCCAGGGCGGCTCACTGGAGATCCCTGACCCTTGGTACGGCGACGAGGCCGAATTCGAGTCCTGCCTCGATCTCGTCCAAGCCGGATGCGCTGCGCTGCTCGGCGAGCTGGCTGCCGGACTCGCAGCAGGCTGAGGGCGTCAGATCGCGGGGCTGACCGAGCTCATGTTGAACTCGGCCACTCGCAACGGCGGCATCGCGGTCCTGTTGAGCCACTCGTTCCATTCCCGCGAGAGCGAGCGTTCGGTCCTTCCCGCCTCAATGGTCTTGGACAGCACGTCGACGGGGCTCTCGTTGAAGCGGAAATTGTTGACCGATGCGACGATCTCGCCGTGCTCAACCAGGTAGACGCCGTCTCGCGTCAGGCCTGTCAGGAGCAATGTCTCGGGGTCCACATCGCGGATGTACCAAAGACAAGTGAGCAGCAGTCCCCGCTCGGTGCGCTCGACGAGCTCCTCGAGGGTGCTCGCGGCCCCTGGCAGCTCGAGGATGAGGTTGTCCGCGGGCGCCGCCGGTTCGACGCCGGACCGCTTGGCTCCCGCGCGGTGGTACTGCAAGCGCCGAAGACGCCCGTCGGAGATCCAATCGGTGCGCTCGAGCGCTAGGCCGTTGTCGAAGACGGACACGTCCTGGCCGGAAGCCCCCGCAACGAGGAACGGTGTACATTCGAGGCCCTCGGCGAACGGGTCGCTGCGCAACGAGAACCGCTGTGACGAGAGCGACTCCCCGACCCTGGTCGTGCCGCCCGGCGCGGAGAACACGCTGCGGCCCTCTTCTGCCTCCCGGCCCGAGGTCGCGTCCCCGAGGGGCACCATGAGGTCGGCGACAGCATCGGGCGGGAGCACGACCTCATAGCGACCGGCCTCCAGATCGAGCTTTCGCTTGCCCCAGGAAAGCCGGCGGTCAAGCCGTTGCTTGAGCTCCTCGACATGCACCGTGGCCAGGTCCTCGGCACCGGCTCCCGCCCAGGCCGACCGCTCTCCCCTATCTGATCGTGCGACGACCTCGAGCTTGCCTGTCGGCTCCACGTACCGCAGCCGCAGGCCGGTCGACGAACCGAGGTAGACCGTCGAGACCTGATGCTCGGTGTAGCCGGCCAGCCTCGTTCCCGCCGCCCCGGCGCTCTTGAAGGCGTCGCCGAGCCCCGTGACCACGTTCCCGAGCCCGGCCAGGCTCGTCATCACGGGAGGGTCGGCGAAGTCACCCGCCGCGGTGGATCGTCCCGGGGTGATGAGCGGCGAGGCGTCCTCGGCGGCCTGGGCCGTCGCCGCGTTCGCCTCGGCGCGGCGGAGAACGTCGATCACGTCGGTAGCGCCGCTGCTGCTCGCCGTCCCGACGGCCGTGCCCCCCTCGGTCTCCCGGAAGGCGATCACGCTTACGCCGCGGTCGCGGCGGATGCCGTTGGTCGTCACGGTGTTGTTGGCGAAGCGGACCTCCGCTTGGCTGAGCTCCTCCACGATCACGACACAGCCGTCTGACCGGGAGGCTTCGAGGACCTGATCGACGACGCGGTCCGCTGCGGTGAGACGGCCCACCCCGGCGCTCATCGCCCCGACTCCGCACGAGTGTTCAGCACGTTGATGCCCCTGAAAAGCGCTGACGGGCAGCCGTGGCTCACAGCGGCGACCTGGCCGGGCTGGCCCTTTCCGCAGTTGAACGCGCCGCCGAGGTGGTAGGTGGGCTCGCCGCCCACGGCCTGCATCGCCCCCCAGAACTCGGTCGTGCGCGACTGATAGGCCAGATCCTTCACCTGCCCGTTAAGCCTGCCTTTCTCGATCCTGAAGAAACGCTGGCCCGTGAACTGGAAGTTGTAGCGCTGCATGTCGATCGACCAGCTCTTGTCGCCGACTACGTAGAAGCCGTCTTCGACCGACGAGATGAGCTCCTCGGTGGTAGGGCCGTTGCCAGGTGCCGGTCGCAACGAGACGTTGGCCATGCGCTGGATCGGCGTATGGCCGGGCGAGTCGGCGAAAGCACAGCCGTTGGACCGGCCGAAGCCCATGAGCCGCGCGATCCGGCGGTCGAGCTGGTAGCCCACGAGCACGCCGTCGCGGATGAGCTCGAAGTTCTGCGCCTCTACTCCCTCGTCGTCGTAGGCGACGGTCGCCAGGCCATGCTCGACGGTGCGGTCGCCGGTCACGTTCATGATCCCCGAGCCGTAGACGAGAGTGCCGAGCTTGTCGAAGGTGGCGAAAGACGTTCCCGCGTAGGCGGCCTCGTAACCCATGGCCCGATCGAGCTCGGTGGCGTGCCCGATCGACTCGTGGATCGTCAGCCACAGGTTCGTAGGATCGATGACGAGGTCGTACGCGCCGGGGGTGACAGAGGGTGCATGGAGCTTAGCGGCAAGGTGATCTGGTATGCGGGCCAGCTCGTCGTCCCAGTCCCAGCCCTCGCCGAGCAGGTACTCCCAACCACGACCGGCCGGCGGAGCCAGGCTGCGCATGGTCTCGAAACCTCCTTCCGCGCTGTCGACCGCGATCGCCTCCACGTCGGGGTGCACGCGGACACGGCGCTGGGTCGTGACCGTGCCGGAAAGATCCGCATAGTGCTTGTCCTCGACGACGGCGAGCACGGACGCCGTCGCGTGGTCCACACCTGGCGAGCGAAGGAGGCGCCCGCTCCAGTCCTCGAGCAGGGCCACCTTTTCCGCCATGGGCACCCCGGACGGGTCCAGGTCGTAGGAGGAGGCCCACACCGCTTCTCCGTGCGACGGCTCGTCGGCGAGCTCAACCCGCTCGGTGACCGCGGGGGCGGTGGCTCGGGCCGTCGCGACCGCCTGGTCGGCGAGCGCGGCCGCGGCGTCCACGTCGAGCTCGACGGTCGCCGCGAACCCGAACGAGCCGTCGTGGACTACCCGGAGCCCGAGGCCGAGCTCGAGGTTGTCGGCCGAAGTCTCGAGGCGGCCGTCGCGCAGGCTCACGACCTGCGAGCGGATCCTCTCGATGCGTGCCTCGGCATGCTCACAGCCGAGCGCGCGGGCTCGTTCGAGCACGGCGCTGCGGACCGCCTCAAGCGGAAGAGCCAGGAATTCGGCGTCGAGCTCCACGGTCGCCATAGGGTGATGTGCCTCCTCGAGTTCGGGGCCAAGTGTACGGGCCAGGGCCCGTCGGTGGCGGCGAACAGTGCCGAGCGCGGATCACGCCTTGGCTCAGTCGGGCCGGAACTTCTGGTCGTAGAAGATCTTCCCGTCGGGGTTACGGTGCGGGGGCCGTTTGGGCGGCATCAACTCGAGAGGGAGGTGGCGTCGCTCGCCCGACCACGGGGCGCGGGGCGCGACGATGTGGTCCGCCAAGCGGTACGCGAGGTCCTCGTAGTTCACGCGCCAGCCCCGAAAATGCCGCCACGCCTCTTCGGTCGTGCGCTCGGCCGGGAAGCCGGTCTCCTTCACGAGGTCCACCGCGTAGACGAAGTCCGCGTAGCTGAGCTGGAGGTCGCTCGTTGGTTCCGGGTCGGCGTCGAACTGCCAGTGCAGAACTTGGGCGATCCGGCGAAGCGCCGTGAAGCCCATCCGCAGGCACATCCTCGCCTCGGAAGGCGCGTTGGTGGGGTTGAGCGACAAGTGCATCGCGGCGGCGTCCAATACCGCGAGCAGTGAGATGATCCACGAGAAGCCGGGCTCGGGAGAGCGGAACCAGAGGAGCACCGGATAGGAGATGTGGCTCTCCGCGAGATCGGCAGCCCACAGCTCCCAGTCGCCGAAGAGCGCGGGCAGCGCGTCGGTGATCCGGACGAGCTGGTGGCGCATGAGGACCTCAGGACCCCATGCCGGCACGCCGGCCCGGCTCTCCATCAACGTCACGAGCGACTCGCGCCGGTTGAAAGCCTGGTAGATGGCGGGCAGGTACCCGATCTGGAGCGCCACGGCTATCGCACCGGTGGCGCCCGCGAGCACGACGATCACGTCGTTGCCGGTCGCGCTCGCGTGCACGAGGCCGACGGAGAACAAGGAAGCACTCGCTTCTTTGACGCCGGCGGGGAACGACTGCGTCCAGGGCCACTGCATGAGGCCGTAGCCGAGGATGTACAACCCGAGGAACGCCGCGAGCTGGGCGATCAACGACACCGGGCCGACTGCGGCCAAGAGGCCGTCCTTGCGGGCAAAGCTGCGCGCGGGACGAGCTGCGAGCAGGAAGCCGTGCTGCACGACCCGGCCGACGAGCATTGGCAGTGCCTGGAACTTTGAGCCACCGCGCGGGAGCACGAACGTGGTGACCAGGCTCATCGTGGCGAATACCACGACGATCACACCGACCGTAAAGCCGACCCAGACCATGAGGACTGTTTCCTACACAAACGCCGAGACGGGTAGCAAAATAGCCTTTGACCTGCGCTTTCTTTCCTAGACCTCGTGCGAAACCGCAGGTCAGCAACCAGGTTTTTCGTATCAGATTCGCGGCTCTGATACGAATGAAAGCCGGGAGCTGTGACACTACCGGCTCTCCCAGGCCGAGAGGTACCCCTGCCGGACCGCTGCAGCGTAACGTCAGCGTCGGTAACGCCGTTCTCCCATGGCGCTACCGCCCGGACAGCCGTACGCTCGCTCTATGTCTGAGCAAGATGAGGGCAAGAACGAAAAGGGCGAAGCCCCCCCGGATCAGGTCCCAGATCAAGATCCAAATAACCCGAACGCCGCGGACGATCTGGGCATGGATTGGCAGCAGCTCGATGAAGGGGTGGTACCGAATTACTCGAACGTCGCTGACGATCCGGGCATGGATTGGGAGGAAATCGATGGAGAGGAGTGAACATCGCTCAGAGTACGGCTAGGCCCCAAATCACCACTTGGGCGATCAGTAGTCCGCAAACCCAACGGTAATAGAGGGTCAACCGGTCTAGTTTGACCTGGTTCGTGGCCCGCGCCGTCTCGAAGCCCTTCGCCCACGTGAAAGCAAGGTCATACGCGCGTAGCGGCTGGCCCTGAGATAGACGCTCGACTTGCCTTGTCAGGTCATGTGAGAACAGCCACTTCGTAGGCACTGCGACCATGGCCGCCAAAACGGCCGACGCAGCAAAGAGCGCAAGAGCTATCCCTGCTGTTGGCACGACCCACCAACGACCGTGCCCTGTGCTCAAGTGTGAACCGAATAGACCCGCGGCTACGGCGCCAGCCGAGAGCATGGCAACCGCCTGATTGCGCATCGTAATCAAGACGGCTTCCTGGCGGACAAGCATGCGCAGTGCTTCACTCCAAAGCATGTCTGCTGCAGGACCGTTCGGCGGCGTGTCTGTCATTGCTGGGGTGAAATGCCCTCCCCCACGCGGGATGCAGGCGCGTGGAACGAGGCCGCAGCCGGTGAGCGATGAAATAGGGACTGGGTCGGCAGGTGTGAGCTACGCGGCCTTCTCCGTGAGGGTGACCTCGTAGCCGAGCGCCTCGATCCGCCGCTGGAGCCGCTTCGCCTCAATGGCGGGATCGTGTCGACGCGCAAAGTAGTCGGCACCGGGGTCATCATAAATGGCGCCCGTGGTCAGAGGCGCCAGGTCAAGATGGAGTGGGCGACGGCGACCGCTGCCTTGTTCGGTCCCCGTCGTCGGGCGATGCGCGAGTACTGCGCCGAGAAGTAGCTGCCCTTGGTTCTCGCCGCTGCCCGAGCGGCCTCGATGAGCGCGCCACGACCGGCCGCCTGCCGCTGGAGCACAGCGCGTATGGCAGGGCCCATCGGTACGGGCCGCGAGGACCGCTCCGTCTTGGTGTCGCCTCGCACGAGGACCGTGCCGAAGCGGTCGGGCGCCGGCGCGCGCTTGAGCGAGCCCGAGACAGACAGCCAGCCGGTCTCGAAGTCAACATCGCTCCACCGGAGCGCGAGCAGCTCGCCCTTACGAAGTCCGGTTCGCAGAAGCTCGAAGGCATCAGCGTGCCGCGCACAACTGGCGTGCGCAGCGGCAGTGAACCTGCGAGCGTCGGCGCTGCTGAGGCTCGCCCGCTTGCGTTTACGAGTCTTCTGTGCGGCTCGAGCTCGGGCCCTGGGCCCTTACCTCCTCGACGCGGGCAAACGCGGAGCGGAGCTCGTCGATCCACGCTGCTTCGTTCCTCCCGACCAGCTCGACGCACCAGGCGAGCGCCTCGCTGCGGCTGCGCGCGATCCCGGCGTCGATGAGGGTGTCGAGGACCTGGCGCTGCGACATGCGCAACCGTGTCATGACCGGCACATTGGCCGTCGTGAACAGGCGCGTGGTGCCCCCGGCCTTGGCGCCCCAAGAGACGACACGCCCGAAACGGGCCTGTGCCTCCTCGGCGATGCGGACCCGGTGATCCCTCGTGTCCTCACGGAATCGCTCGATCCGCGCCTCCTCGGCGGTCGCGGCTTCCCCGGCCGTGGCACCTTCATCCAGCTCGACGGTATCGAGCGCGCCGATGATCAGGATCTCGTCATTGTCGACGGTCACTTCCGGAGCCCCGACGAAGAAGTCGCCAGGGAGCCTGCCCGTGAACCAGGCCCTGATCTCGGCTCGCTGCTCTGCGGAAGGACGCTCCTCGGATCCGGAGCTCCAACGGCCCCGCGCCCAGCGGGGACCCGGACCTCGCCTTGCGCCGCGCTGGCGAGGGTCGTGTTGATGTTCGTGAAATGTCATAGACGTAGATTACATGATTACTTGTCAGTATGCAAGAGATCACCACGAGGGAGAAGCGCGTGCCGTCCAGCGGCCCTCCTTCCTGGTCAAGGTGATCGCAAGTCCGAAGCACTGCTCCAACGAGCGCTCCGTCAGCACGTCCTCGATCGGGCCCATCGCCACCACTTCCCCTTCGCGTAGCAGTAGCGCGTGGGACGTCGTGGCCGGCAGCTCCTCTAGGAGGTGGCTCACGTGCACGGTCGTCGGGGCATCCGAAGAGCGCGCCAGCGCCGTGAGCGCGAGGACCAGGGCCTCGCGGCCGGGAAGATCCACCCCGGCACACGGCTCGTCCAGCAGCAGCAGGGGATGTTCGACGAACAACGACCGGGCCAGCAGGATCCGCTGGCGCTCGCCCTGTGAGCAGGAGCCGAACGGGCGCTCTGCGAGCCCCTCGCATCCGAGCGCCTTTAGGATCTGGCGCCCCCGCACCAGATCCGCCTCGTCGCTCGACGCCCACCACGGCGCCAGCACACCACGTCCGCCTGTCAGCACGATCCCGAGCGCGGCGGCGCCCGGAGGGAGCCGGTCGGCCACCGCGTGGCTCACGACCCCGATGCGCGAGCGGAGCTGGCGCAGGTCGGTCGCACCGAGACGGGCTCCGAGCACGATCGCCGTCCCCGAGGAAGGATGACGCTCGGCACCCAACACGCGCAGCAGCGTGGTCTTGCCTGCACCGTTCGCGCCCAGCACCGCCCAGTGCTCGCCTATGCGGATCGCGAGCGACACCGGTCCGAGCAAGCGCCTGCCGTCAGGAGTCGTGACGGTCGCTCGGTCGAGCAGCGTCGCGAAGGCAGTCGTGGGCTCGGCGTCAGCCTCCGGTATCCGCTCGCTCGGCGCCATTGGCGGGAAGTCTCGCGCAGCGTGCGGCCGATCTGGCCGAACCGGGGCCGGCGAGCGGGACGAGACTCAGTGGTGTGCATGTTTTTCGTAGTGGACGACCACGACGGCGCAAGGTGCGTGACGCACGAGATGCTCGGAGACCGACCCTATGAGCATGCCCGTGAAGGCGCCGTGTCCGTGGCTCCCCACGACGAGCAGATCCGCATCCCGCGCGGCAGCTAGCAGGACCGGAGCCGCGTGGCCCTCTTTGACGACCCGCTCCACCACGATGTCAGGATCGGCGCCGAGCGTGGCGGTGATCGCCTCGTCGAGAGCCTGTCGTGCCAGCGCTTCCGGGTCGTAGTCGACCGGGAAGGTCGGGACCCATCCTGTGCCGGTCGAGAGCTCCCAGGTGGTGACGACCCGCAGTTTCGCTCCCGTCAGACGAGCCTGCTGCGCGGCCCATCCGAGTGCCTTGAGCGATGGCTCGGAGCCGTCGACGCCGACGACGATGAAATGCTCGGTCTTCTGCCCCGGATCATCCATCGCCCTCATCATAGCCGCTCAATGCTCCTGAGCTGCCCAACCAGAGTTGGGAACATCAGGAGGCTCAAGACGGTTGAGTGTTTGAGACTCAATACTGAGAGGAAGATTGACTGGTGTCAAAGACTCAACAGCTCCCCGTTCTGCCGCTCGCCGATGTGGTCGTGCTGCCAGGCATGGTCGTGCCTGTCACCCTCGATGAGGCGGAGCGGCAGGCGGCGATCGACGCTGCCAACGCGGGAGGTGAGAAACAGGTTCTCGTCGTGCCGCGCCTCGACGGCAAGTACGCCCTCGTAGGCGTCGTCGCGACAGTCGAGCAGCTCGGCAAGCTCCCCGGCGGCGAGCCTGCCGCAGTGCTGCGGGCCGTCTCGAGGGCGCGTGTCGGTTCCGGGGTGACCGGGCCGGGATCGGCGCTCTGGGTCAAGGCCGAGGTGCTCGACGAGGTCAGCGGCGGCGAGGTCGTGAGCGAGCTCACGCGTGAGTACAAGAACGTCGTCGTATCGATCCTTCAACAGCGCGGTGCCTGGCAGGTGATCGACTCCGTGCAGCGAATCTCCGAGCCCGGCGAGCTGGCCGACATGGCGGGCTACGCGCCTTATCTGTCCATCGAACAGAAGCTCTGGCTGCTCGAGACCGTGGACGTCGGCCAGCGGCTGACGAAGCTCGTCGAGTGGGGTCGCGAGCATCTCGCCGAGCTCGACGTGGCCGAGCGGATCCGCAGCGACGTGCATGAAGGCATGGAGAAGAGCCAGCGCGAGTTCCTGCTGCGCCAGCAGCTCGCTGCGATCCGCAAGGAGCTCGGCGAGAACGAGCCGGACGGCGCCGACGACTACCGCACCCGCGTGGAGGCCGCTGAGCTTCCCGAGAAGGTGCTGGAGGCGGCGCTGCGTGAGGTCGGGCGGCTCGAGCGCGCGAGCGATCAGAGCCCGGAGGCGGGCTGGATCCGCACGTGGCTGGACACGGTGCTGGAACTGCCCTGGAACGTCCGCACCGACGACAACAACGACGTCAGGGGCGCGCGCGAGGTGCTGGACGCCGACCACGAGGGCCTCGAAGATGTGAAGGACAGGATGGTCGAGTACCTCGCCGTCCGCAGCCGCCGCCAGGCTCGCGGCCTAGAGGTCGTGGGTGGTCGCGGGTCCGGAGCCGTTCTCGCGCTGGTCGGCCCGCCGGGGGTCGGCAAGACGTCACTCGGCGAGTCCGTCGCCAGGGCGTTGGGACGCAAGTTCGTCCGCGTGTCGCTCGGCGGAGTGCGTGACGAGGCCGAGATCCGCGGCCACCGTCGCACCTATGTCGGCGCCCTTCCGGGACGCATCGTTCGGGCGATCCGTGAGGCCGGGTCGATGAACCCGGTCGTGCTGCTCGACGAGATCGACAAGCTCGGCAGCGACTACCGGGGCGACCCTACCTCGGCGCTGCTGGAGGTGCTCGACCCGGCGCAGAACCACACCTTCAGGGATCACTACCTCGAGATCGAGCTCGACTTGTCAGACGTGCTCTTCCTCGCCACGGCGAACGTCGCCGAGACGATTCCCGCTGCGCTTGTCGACCGGATGGAGCTCGTCCGCCTCGACGGCTACACGGAAGACGAGAAGGTCGCGATCGCTCGCAACCACTTGGTGCCTCGCCAGATCGAGCTCGCGGGGCTCTCTATTGAAGAGGTCGCCATCGACGAGGAGGCCCTGCGTACGATCGCGACCGAGTACACCCATGAGGCCGGAGTCCGCCAGCTCGAGCGGGCGATCGCGAAGGTCCTCCGCAAAGTGACGACGCGTCTCGCCGGCGAGTCGGAGGCCAAACCCGTGGAGGTCGGCACGAAAGACCTGAAGGGATACCTCGGCCGTCCGCGCTTTACGCCCGAGTCCGCCGAGCGCACCGCCGTCCCAGGGGTTGCGACCGGCTTGGCCGTCACCGGCGCCGGCGGCGATGTCCTGTTCATCGAGGCGACCGTGATGGAGGGCGAGCCGCGTCTCGTGCTCACCGGCCAGCTCGGCGACGTCATGAAGGAGTCCGCCCAGATTGCCCTGTCGTACCTGCGCTCGCATTCGGACGCGCTCGGCATCGACACCGAACGCCTTGCCAACGGTGCGGTCCACTTGCACGTCCCGGCGGGCGCGGTGCCCAAGGACGGGCCGTCCGCGGGCGTCACGATGGTCGCCGCCCTGGCGTCTCTCGCTTCCGGGCGACCGGTGCGCTCCGAGGTGGGCATGACCGGGGAGGTCACCTTGAACGGTCGGGTGCTCCCGATCGGCGGCGTGAAGCAGAAGCTGCTTGCGGCTCACCGCGCCGGGCTGAGCGAGATCTTCCTGCCGGCCCGCAACGGCCCTGACCTCGACGACGTCCCCGCGAACGTCCTCGAAGGGCTTAATGTGCGTCTCGTGACCGACGTCGCCGAGCTCGTCGCCTCGGCTCTCGAACCTGCAACGAGGTCGGCCGTCTCCAAGAAGGGATCGGCCGCGGCGTGAGGGCCTGGGCGCTTGACCACCCGGCGCCGGCCGCCGAGCACTCGTTGCGCCTTGTCGAGCGCGCGGTCCCAGAGCCCGGCCCGAACGAGATCCTCGTGGAGGTGCACGCGTGCGGCGTCTGCCGCACGGACCTGCATCTCGTGGAGGGGGATCTCGCCCCTCGCCGCCCAGGCGTCGTCCCGGGCCATGAGGTGGTCGGCCACGTGGTCGCGCAGGGCCGGGACGCGAAGCGATTTGCCGAGGGCGAGCGCGTCGGGATCGCCTGGCTGCGCTGGACCTGCGGCGCGTGCCGTTTCTGCGTGCGTGGTGACGAGAACCTCTGCACCGCCCCGCAGTTCACCGGATGGGACGCCGACGGCGGTTATGCCGAGCTCGCGGTCGTCGACGAGCGCTACGCCTACGCGATCCCGGAGGTGTTCACCGATACCCAAGCCGCCCCACTGCTCTGCGCCGGCATCATCGGCTACCGCGCTCTCAGGCGCTCCGGCCTGCGGCCGGGCGGCCGACTCGGCATCTACGGCTTCGGTGGTTCCGCCCACCTGACCGCCCAGGTGGCCCTCCACGAGGGCGCGACCGTGCACGTCATGACCAGGGCGTCCGACGCCCGGAAGCTCGCCCTCTCACTCGGCTGCGCGTCCGCTCAGGGTGCCGACGATCCCCCGCCGGAGCCGCTCGACGCGGCGATCCTGTTCGCCCCGGTGGGAACCCTCGTCCTCCCGGCGATGGCAGCTCTGGACCGTGGCGGCCGGCTCGCGATCGCCGGCATCCACCTCTCGGACGTTCCTGCCCTCAACTACGACGACTTCCTCTTCCAAGAGCGTGAGCTCGTCAGCGTGACGGCGAACACCAGGCGCGACGGCGAGGAATTCCTGGCGCTCGCCGCCGAGATACCGATCCGGCCCACGACGGTGGAATACCCCTTCGAGGAGGCCGCCGTCGCACTCGAGGACCTGGCCCGCGACGCCGTGAACGGTGCCGCGGTGATCCGCGTGCGGGGAGACCGCTGAGCCCGGCCAGGCGCACGAGCCGAGGCATCGCACCTCGACTGCTTGCCCCGTGCCCGGACGGGAACGTGTCACGCGATGACGGTGAGCGCGTCGCTCGTGAGAGAGGGACCGAAGAACTCGGTTCCGCCGTACGAAGAGACGATGTCGTAGGCGCCCACCCGAAGCTGCCTGGCGGAAAGCCTGCAGGACCCGGTGCCGGCTGACAACGCGATCGTGCAGAGCCTGACCCCGGATTCGCCGATCGTCACGGTCCCGGTCGGCTTCGAGCCCGGGTCACGCGAGGAGACCGTGACGGACACGTGCTCGACCTGCTCGTCCCCGAAGATCAGCTCCGTCGCGGACAGGTTGAGCACGGTGCTCGATACCGCCGTGACGAGGAGCCTGGCACCGGTGACCGAGGAGGCGAACATATCGTCACCGCGGTAAGCAGCGACGATATGGAAGTTGCCCACGCCGAGTTGGGTGGCACCAAGCGTGCACGACCCGGTGCCGGTGATGAGCGTGACCGTGCAGAGCGTGATCCCGGACTGGCTCAAGTTGACCGTCCCTGTCGGCGTCGAACCCGCGTACTGCGAGGAGACCGTGACCGAGAGGTTCTCGACCTGCTCGTCCCCGTAGGAGATGGTGGTCTTGGACAGCCAGAGGGCGGTTCTGGAAGGCGGCCTCACCACGGTGAGGCTCGCACCGATGATCGAACGGGCGAGCGACCTGTTGCCGTGGTAGGTGGCAAAGATCGTGTGGGTGCCGAGGGCGAGCTGCGTGGCAGGCAGGGAGCAAGATCCGGAGCCGGCTGTGAGCGTGATCGTGCACAGCAGGACGGAGGACCCCCTGATCGTCACGGTCCCGGTTGGCGCCGGACCCGCGTACTGCGGCGAGACCGTGACCGTCATGTTCTCGGCCTGCTCGTCGCCGTAGGCGAGCGTCGTCGCAGACAGCTTGAAGGCAGTGCTGGTCGCCGCCTTGACCACCGTGAGGCTTGCAGGGGCGACCGAGCGAGCGATGGACTTGCCGCCGCGGTAGGCGGCGACGATGCGGTAGCGACCTGCGCTGAGTTGTGTGGCGCCCAGGTCGCACGAACCGGCACCGGACGACAGCGTGATCGTGCAAAGCGTGACCCGGGACTCGCCGATGCGGACCGTCCCGCTCGGCATCGAAGAAGCACCCTGCGAGGAGACGGTGACCGAGACGTGCTCGACCTGCTCGTTGCCGTAGGTCAGCTGCGTCTCGGACAGCTTGAGGGCGATGCTGGACCCTGCGATCGGCGTGACCTGGTTCGAAGTCCTGGAGGCGGGGCCGGTGCCGAAGATGTTCGCCGCCGTGACGGTGAAGGTGTAGGCGGTGCCGTCTTGGAGGCCGGTCACCGTGCAGGAGGTCGCACCCACCATCGTGCAGGCCTGCCCGCCGCTGCCGGACGCGATCACGACGTAGCGGATGATCGCCGAGCCGCCGTCCGAGGAAGGCGCCGTCCAGCTCACCGTTGCCGAGGCGTTGCCGCTCACCGCTGAGACACCCGTCGGCGCGCCGGGAAGCGTCATCGGGGTGACCGCGTTCGAGGCGCCAGAAACGGGGCTCGTGCCAACCCCGTTAGTCGCGGTGACGGTGAAGGTGTAACTGTCACCGCTCGTGAGTCCGGCCACGTTGCACCAGGTCGTTCCCTCTCCGGTGGCCAAGCAAGTCTCCCCACCGTTGGCGGAGGTGGTCAAGTCGAGTGCGGTGACCCGGTAGCCGACGATGACGCTGCCGTTGTCTGCCGTCTCCTGCCAGGTGACCTCGGCCGAGACGTTGCCCGCTGTGGCCCAGACGTTGGTCGGCGCGTCGGGGACCCTGCCGAAGATGCCCACGCCGCCCTCATAGGTGAACTGGTCGGCGCCAGAGGTGGCGCTCGTCCCGCTCGGCGTCGTCACCGTGACGTCGACCGAGGTGCCGGAGGCTTCCACCGGGGAAGTCGCGGTGATCGAGGTGGCCGAGTTGACGGTGTAGCTGCCGGCCGCGAGAACGCCGAAGTCGACCGCCGTGGCTCCGGTGAAGTTGGTGCCGGTGATGGCCACCGACGTGCCACCGGCCAAGGGCCCCGACGTGGGGCTGAGAGCGGTGACTGTCGGCACCGCCTCGTAGGTGAACTGGTCAGCCGAAGAAGTGGCGCTCGCACCACTGGCGTTGGTCACGGTGACATTGACCATGCCGACGGACTCGGCGGGCGAGACGGCGGTGATCTGGGTGGAGGAGTTGACAGCGTAAGAAGTGGCGTTGGTGGTGCCGAATTGAACTGCGGTGACCCCGTTGAACCCTATGCCGGTGATCGCCACCGAGCCCCCACCTGATGTTGGTCCTGCGATCGGGCTGACGGCTGTGACGGCGACGGCACTCCACTGCCAAGTGTCAGCAAGATAGCTAGTGCCGTTGTAACCGCCGAACAGGACCATTTGGCACGTGGCCGAGTCATAGGTCATGGCGGCCAGTGTGCGGACAGAGGGATTATTGGAGGAGTTGAGCAGGTTCCAGTTGGCTCCCGTCCAGACCCAGGTGTCGGCGTCATAGCCGGTGCCCTGTCCCCCGAACAGAGCCAGTTCTCCGATCGCCGGGCTGTAGGCGATCGGCGCGCCAAAGCGCGCAGGCGGGCTGGTAGTCGGGTTGATCTGGCTCCAGTTCGTTCCGGTCCAGGACCAGGTGTCCGAGAGGTCGCTACCCGCATAACCGCCGAACAGGATCATTTGGCTTGTGGAGCTGTCGTAGGCGAAGGAACCCTCGTCGCGTACGGGGGGCGTGGTCGAGGGCGTGAGCTGGGTCCAGGTGGTGCCGCTCCATGTCCAGGTGTCTTGCAGATAGCTGGAACCGTTGTAGCCGCCAAACAAGATCATTTGACTGCTGGACGTGTCGTAAGCGAGGGAAGCGCCGGCGCGCACCGTCGGGCTGGCGGTCGGGGTGAGCTCGGTCCATGTGGTACCTGTCCAGGCCCACGTGTCGGCGTAGTAGTTGGTGCCGTCGTAGCCGCCGAACAAGAGCAACTGGCTCGTCGCCGGGTCATAGGCCATGGCGGCGTCATAGCGCGCCGCAGGGCTGGTCGCCGGACTGAGCGCGGTCCATGTCGTGCCCGTCCAGGACCACGTGTCGCCCTCCGCTGTTCCGTTGGCGTTACCACCGAAGAGGATCGTCTGTCCCGTGCCGGGGTCATATGCGATCGAGGCTCCCGAGCGCGCGGAAGGAGGACTTGCCGGGCTCAGTTGGGTCCATAGACCGGGCGCCGCGGCGGCAGCTGGAACGGCGGTGCCCACGATGCTCGCCGTCAAGGCGAGCAGCATCGAGGTGACGACCACAAGTCGCGTCGTCCAGTGGGTCAGAACCCTGTCGAGCTTGCTGGCACCATCGGGGCGCGAACGTTCCACTCGGGTCCTTCCAGTTGGCGCGACGTATGTCAGAGCCGCGAATGGTGAGGTGCCGTTATTGAGCATTTCAGTCACTGTCCGCTCCCTTACGTGCTGGACATGAGACTTTGGCTCCGCTCTTTTCCGTCGTTATAGTGCGGAAACCGCGGATGGGACTTGCGATTCAAGCATCGGCACCGCCCCGTAGCAGGTCAAGCACAAGAGGCCAAATCACCCTCGTGCTCACCCCGCTGGGGCCTCAATCACCCTGCCGATCACCCTGTCGGGTGTGTATCACCCTCTCAATCACCCTCGTGTTCACCCCCCACGTCGGGCACAATCGGAGGGCACGCGTGCCGTCTCCTACACAAAAAAACAGCGGTGACATCTTTGATTCTTTGTGATACACTCGCACTGCGGTCCTCAACACCTTCTGATCCTGGACCCCGTCAGATCGGTGCCAACATCTGTGCCGAATCGTGTAGAGATGACGCCACTGGGACTGCTTTACGCTGGCAGTGTGCCAGCCGAGAAAGGCGGTGCGTATGAAGGCATCTAGTGTTGGTTTCGGTAAGAGCCCTGCAATGGCCGCGGGGCCCCGGGCGTCAAGGATTTTGGTTGCAGCAACGGCAGTGGTGCTCTTTGCCACGCTGGTTGCTACATCCAGCTCGTTTGCCGCGACCCGGGCTCCCTCATCCCGGTCTTCGACCATGACATCCTCAGGCGCGGCAACTGTCGCTGTGGCCGCTCCTAAGTACTATCTGCAGAAGTCTGGAACGGGCAATGAGGTCCTTTCCTCCGTTGCGCTCCCATCAAAGTGGTACCTGATCTGGAGGTTCGACTGCGGAGTAAAGCGTGGAACGTACGTGCTGACTTCAACCAAGAAGGGACAGCCGTCGATCACCGTCGCCAATCAGACAGGGCTGGGCGGAGGCGGCCAGCGGCCGTTCACCAAGTCGGGCGCTTACAGCTTTGCGATGAAGACGACCTGCAGCTGGAAAGTGACTGTCGCGTCCAGCCTGCCGGTTGTTGCGAAGTCGACCACAACGACCACGGTTCCCAAGAAGAAGTAGGGAAAGGTCCAAACTATTCGGGGACCGCGAGGCAGTGCTATATCGGGCCAGACGGGGGCGGGACGAGAGTCCCGCCCCCGTCCTGTCTCAATCAGGCTCTTCTGCCGGCAGAAGTTCGAGCTCACGAGCCTTGGCGAGCGTCTCCGCGCGAGTGGTGCTTCCCATCTTTCGATAGATGCTCTCCAGTTGAGTCTTTACGGTATTGACCGACACGAATAGCGAGTCGGCGATCGACTGCCTGGAACCGGTTCCGGCCAAGGCTTCCAGAACGGACCGTTCGTGCTCGCTCAGATCGATGAAGACAAGTTCCTCGGGGTAGACCGGGCCCTCTCGGGCGAGGATGTCTGCATCGTTTGGGTCCATGTCCCGCTCGGCAAGCTCAAGGAGTCGGGCGCGGTCTGTGGCCGGGATCGTGGAGAACGGCCGCAGGATCCTGGTTTCCCCATAGAGGTCGATCGCTTGGTTGACGAGGCGCTGGGCATTACGCGTGTCTTCTCCGCGCAAGGCTGTAACCGCCCCGAGCAGCAGCATCTCGAGCCGGTCACGAGTTGAGGTCGCCGGATCCCACGTCAATGGGTCGATGTCCACCGAAGCTGTGCAGTTTCCGCTCAAGAGGCGGATCCTCGCGGCCGGTACGCGGTTCAGAGGCTTGCCGTTGCCCAGGGCGACGACGAGTTGCTTCGCCTTCTCTCCTCTCCCGCAAGCGATGAGCAGGTCGGCCTTGGCCCGTGACATGAGCGCCGTAACAGCCCCTTTTGTGAGCTGTCCGTCCTCGCAGGCCGCTTGCACCTGATCGAGGCGAACCAATGCCTCAGGGGCACTGTGCGAATGCAGCGCGTGCTGCGAGTAGAGGAATGCTATGAACGGCCAGAGCTCGAGAGGCGCTGAGCCGTCGCCCAGGTAGTCGAGCTCCGAGCGGACCCCGACGTCATCAAGTCGGTCAAGGGCCAGGAACCCTGCTGCCAGGTGACCCCCGATGCCGATCACGTAGTTCCCCGGCCAGTCACGGGTGTCGAAGCTGCGGTGACGGTTCAGCCACTCGTGCGCCCGCGCCGTGTTGCCTGCGATCGCGTAAGTGAGAGCCAGGTTCGCAGCTGCCTGGGACTGGAGGAAGTCGGCTCCGGATCCCGTCCCGTAGTCCCATGCCCGCTTGTACGACCGGATGGCGCTGGCGTCGTCATGAAGCAATGTGTAGTTGAGGCCGCGGTGCAAGTGGAAGAAGGCGAACCTGTCCTTGGACGCCCGCTCCGTCACTGCCAGCGCGCTCGCCCGGGCGTTCACGCGGTCACCGAACGCGGCCGAGTCCTGAAACCGCCCCAACATACGGAGCTGTATCAGGTAACCGGTGGCGACGAGGAGGAGGTCGCTCAAAGACATCGTGTCCCAGTGCACTCTGACCAAGCGGGAACACGCCTCGGCGAACGCCCGTGCGGTCGCCCGGCGACCGTCCGCGTCCGTGTCCACGGCCGCGACTTGCAGGGTGTCACGAAAGACTTGCATGGAGGGACGAGTGGCGAGCGTCGCGGCCGGCAAACCGTCGAGGGTCTCGCGCAAGAGACGGGAATTGTCCATGAGCATCACCGAGAGGTTCTCGGACCACAGCCGGTCAGTGAGCTCCCAGTTCTCGCCCTTGGCAACATGATGGAACGCCAGGGCGATGTGGCTCCCGTCGCTGTGCGCGGTGAACCACTCGCCGAGGCGGCAGTGGAACTCCTGCGACCCATCCGGCGCACTCGACATGTACTGATCACGAAGTACCGTACGGGCCGGGTCGGGGATCGTGAACAGCAGTTCGTCGGAACCGCAGACACGCTCCACCAACCCTGTCGCCTCCAAAGAGTCGAGGAGCCCGCTCGGGTCGGAGTCGTCGCACAGGTCGCGGAACAGTCGCCAGTTCACCGTTTCTGCGAGCGAGAAGCGCATCAGCTGACCCGTCAGGTCCTCATCGCCGAGATCCGGAAGGACCTGGGTACGCAGGTACTCCTCGATGCCGGCAGGTCCGGTCCCTGAATCGTCGGTGCCGGTCAGCGCCATCCGGATCATCGAGATCCAACCACCGACTTGCCCGTACAGGCGCTCAGCCCCGGGTCGATCGAGCGGCGTGCCCATGACTTGGGCGAGCTCGAGGATCTCGTCGACTCCGAGCCGCAGTTCCTTGGCCTCTATGACGTTGACGTGCATCATCCCGGCGGCCGACGATTCGATGGGATGGTGACCCCGACAGCACACGAAGAGGTGGAAATGGCGATTGCGTTCCACCAGGCCAATCAGCTCCGCCATGACCCGCTCGTCGCGCACGTGGTGAAAATTGTCGATGACGAGGACGAATCTCCGTTCGGGAGACATCTTGAGCAGCACAGCGCCCAGCTCGTCAAACCCAGTTAGGGCCGAGTCCTTCCGCACCGGTTCGTTCACCAGGCTGGCATTCCGCAGCGACTGACTCAGGCACTCGTCGAAGCTCTGAACGTCGTCGCTCACGGCGTGAGCCGTCACCCAAGCTGCCATGACTTCTTCCGAGCGTTGACGTGCAAGCCAGGCCGCGACGGTTGTGGTCTTCCCGTACCCGTGAAGCCCTCGCACCACCGTTATCGGGGCCCACTCGCTCAATCGCTGCTCAAGCTTCGGTCGCCTGAGGAGATCGTCTGCGAGACGCGGAAGTGATGGTCGATTTGCAGGACCCATTGCCCAGCCTCCCTGCCTTTCTTGCCTCCGGCGCTCAGGTCCGGATCGAGGAGCAGGGTCTGGGCTCGACTTACTATTTATTAGTGTAGACGATCGTAGGCATGATTTGGCAGTAATGCTGTACTGATTTTTTCTCAGTACAAGGTTTGCCTCGCGCGTGTGCCTGGGCTGATTTGGCAGTACTCCTGTACTGATTCCTTCTCAGTACAGGAGTGCTCAGCCCTGGAATGGGCGTGTTTCGCTTGCTCCAAGCCGAGCGCCACGGCCACGTACTGCCAGTTGTTCGTACCCGCGGGTCAGGACGTGCCACAGCTTGGGTACGGTTCGAACGTCGGTCTCTACGACCCGGTCGACATGGGTTTGACAGAAGAAGGTAGAATTGCTCGCCAATCTCGGTGTTCGACAGGCGGCCAGCGATGAATGTCGCTACCTTGCCGTCACCGAACCTGGGCGAAAGCGCAGCGGGCGCTTGGGGACGCCGGAACCAGTCCCGGTGTCGTGTCCCGGTCGAATGGGACCGATGCCCTCATCGGCCAGCTATTCACCAGTGATCCGCCGGTGCAACTCGACGTAGACATCAGTGCCGACTATCGCCTCCAACTCCGCGCCCAGTGAGTCGATCACGGGGCGGTCGGCCACGTAGGCCAACTCGCCCTCAGTGCAGCACCACGCCATTTCCTCCCCCTCCACGCCCCAGTCGCGGCGTGTCCAGCGGCGCAGCGTCGCCACCTCGGTGTCGTCGGCGCCAGGCTCCCAGTCCACCCTGATGGGCAGCTGCCAGCACACCGACGGTTTCCAGTCGATCGGTCGCTCGCCCGAGTCGAGGGCCGCCAGGTGGAGCGCGCAGCCGGCACCGCCGGTGAAACCGGGGTGATTGAGGAAGATGCATGCGCCGTCGACGACGCGGGTGTGGTTGCGTGCTGCGTCGCTGAAAATGCCACGCTCGCTTGCCTCGCCGTGATGTTCGAAGCGGTCCGGATCGAGAGTCGCTGCCAGCGCGGCGATCATCCGGGCTTCGTCCACGTCGCACAGCTCGGCGCCGACCGAACAGCAGCCAAGGCCGAGATGCACCGCCGGCTCGGGGCCGATGCCAAGACAGCCTCGACCCCAAAGGCAAGCCCACCTCGACTCGAGGAAGCCCCTCTCGAAGCGCCAGACCGTGTCACCGTCCTGGATCACTTCCATCCCCTCTTCCATGGGCACGACGCTAGGCGAGTCCGATTGCCTGCTGTGACACCCGGTTCGAGACGACACCGTCGCGGACCGCGGTGATCCGGCGAGCCGTCGTCGACGATGGGCGCCGCGTCTGTCTCGGCAGGCTCAGCCGGCGGTTCTGAGCAAAACGCTTCGGCCCGCCGCGCCTTACTCGTTCACCGGCCCGTAGCGCCGGCCTTTCCAGGCAACGCCCTCTCGGTAGTGACGCCAGGCCGAGGTGACCGTCATGGCCCCGTAGAGGCAAGCCACCACTGGCAGTTCCGCGGCCCTCCACCAACCGAGCCGGTGATAGCAGATCATGGGAATGTACGTCAGTCCCATGACGAGACAGGACACTGCCCCGACAAGGGCGACCGCCGAGGCACCGGTGGCAAGCCCGGCTGCCAGGGCGGCAAGCGGCCCCACAAAGGTGACGGCAAGGCCGGCAAGGGTGCCGAGCAACAAGACAAGCGAGAAGCCGAGCTGGGTGTAGGCGCTGCGGGCCACCATGTCCCACAGGTCCTTGAGCCCCGCGTAAGGGCGGACGCTTCGCACTTCGTCGGCGAGGCCGAGCCAGATGGACGATCCGCTCCCCTTCAGCGCCTTGGCCATGGCCACATCGTCTATGACCGCGCCACGGATCGCCTGTATCCCGCCGGCGCTTTCCAGCGCCCTGCGGCGAACCAGGACGCAACCGCCCGCCGCCGCCGCGGTCTTCCGGCCGCGCCGGTTGACCCAGCGAAAAGGGTAGAGCTCTGCAAAGAAGTAGACGAAGGCGGGAATGATGAGCCGTTCCCAGCCGGTTTGCACCCGCAGGCGGGCCATGAGGGAGACCTGGTCCAGCCGGGCGGCCTCGGCCCAAGCGACCAACTGCCGCACGGACGACCGGGGATGGGATATGTCGGCGTCGGTCAGGAGGAGGAACTCCGGCACCCGAAGACCGCCAGTCGGCTCCACGGCCGAGCCGGACGACGACACGGCTCCGATGCCCTGGGCGAGCGCCCAGAGCTTGCCTGACCAGCCCGGTGGCGGCTCATCGCCGGCCACCACTTCGGGGACCACCCGCCCACCGGGCTGTGCCCCCAGCCGGCGGGCCACCTTGGCGGTCTCGTCCGTCGAGTGATCGTCGACCAGGACCACTCGGAGCGGACCGGGGTAATCCTGATCGAGCAGCGTAGGGAGGCTCGAACCCAACATCAGGGCCTCGTTGCGAGCCGGGACGACGACAGCTACCGAGGGCCATGAACCGGGGTCCGGGGCGATCGGCAACCGCACCCCGGTGCGCCAGAACCCGCCCCGGAACAACAACAAGTAGGCCCAGATGATCAACGGGACAGCAGCGAGCCACACCACGATGGGAAGTGTAGGAACCGCCGGTTGCAAGAATCGGCCTGGGCTGATCTATTGACTCAGCCCGGGATCCGGCTAGCAGAGCATGCGGGGCCTGATCAGCCCTCGGGCGGGCTGAGTCCGACCGGGCACGAGACCCCCGTACCGCCGAGGCCGCAGTAGCCGTTCGGGTTCCTCTCGAGGTACTGCTGGTGATAGCCCTCGGCGTAGTAGAAGGGGCCGGCGGGCTCGATCTCGGTGGTGATCCGACCGTAACCAGCCGCGGCAAGCGCCCGCTGGTACTCGTCGCGCGACTGCTCGGCCATCACCTGCTGGGCGGCAGTCGTCGTGTAGATCGCGGACCGGTACTGGGTACCGGTGTCGTTTCCCTGACGCATGCCCTGGGTCGGGTCGTGGCTCTCCCAGAAGATCGACAGCAGCTTGTCGTAGGAGGTCTTCCCGGGATCGAACACCACCAGCACAGCCTCGGCGTGACCGGTCCTCCCCGAGCAGACCTCCTCGTAGGTCGGGTTCGGCGTGTAGCCCCCGCTGTAGCCGGCTGCGGTCGTGTACACGCCGTCCGCGAGCCAGAACTTCCGCTCGGCGCCCCAGAAACAGCCCATGGCGAATACCGCCCGCTCGAAGCCGTCAGGCACCGGTGGGCGAAGGGGCGTCCCGAGCACGAGGTGGCGCTCGGGAACGACCATCTCGGTCGCCCGGCCAGGCAGTGCCTGGTCGGAGCCGATCATCTCCGACTTGTGCTTGAACCAGGTCATCGTCTCTCCTCTTCGAGGCTCAGTGAGCACGAGTTGATGCAGTAGCGCTGACCGGTCGGCAACGGCCCGTCGTCGAACACGTGCCCGAGATGCGACCCGCACGCTCGGCAGAGCACTTCGGTCCTCTCCATCCCAAACGACCGATCGCGGTGAAGTTCGACGGCACTGGCCACGGCAGGCTCGGTGAAGCTCGGCCAACCCGAGCCCGAGTCGAACTTGGCATCGGAGGAGAACAACTCGGCGCCGCAGGCCGCGCAGCGATAGGTGCCGTCGACGTGGCAGTCGACGTACTTGCCTGTGAAGGCGCGCTCGGTTCCGGCCCTGCGCAGGACACGGTACTGCTCAGGTGTCAGGCGCACGCGCCACTCGTCATCGGGGAGCGAGACCTCTCGTGGCGCCTCGTTCTCGGTCGTGGATTTCCTGGACGTCCTGGATCGCAACATGCTTCTCAGTCTCGCTCCGCCGCTTCGGCGTTACATCGCCACCCCAGGTCTCAGGCCCGGCTCTTCAGGACCTGGACGCTTTGCCTACTCGCGCGAACCGAAAGCTGCGCTCTCCCGCAGCGCCCGCAGGCGCAAGGTCCACACGCCCGACGTTCCGGCGCCGATCGGCCGGCCGTCGACGCGGGTGACCGGGACAATGCCGGCCACCGAACTCGCGAGGAAGGCTTCTTCGGCTGCGAACAGGTCATCCAAGGACAACCGTTCGGGGCGAGCGGCGAGCCCGAGCCGGGGCGCGCCTTTGGAGATGACCCACTCGCGCGTGGTGCTGACGAGGATGCCGCAGTCGAGCGACGGGGTCCTGAGTCCCCCGCCGTCGACCAGGAAGATGCTGGCCGAGGTCGCCTCGGCCAAGTGCCCGTCTGTGGTGAGGAACAGGGCGTCGTCGCCACCGCGGTGGAGGGCTTGGAGCTGTGCGTAGACGAATTCGGCCCGGCTTGTAGTCTTCACCGTGGCCAGCGGGCTCAACGGGTCACGCCGCACGTTGGACACGACGAGATGGACTCCCCTTCGCAGCAGGTCCGGCGCCGGTGGTTCGACCCGCCACGCCTGGACGACCAGGTTCGGCCTAACCTCATCGGCCGGGCGTAGTGCGCGTCCGTCGATGGGCCCGCGGCTCGCCGTGACCCGGACCGCGACCTGGGAACCCGAGTCGTCGAGCCGGTTGGCCCTCAAGACATCGCCTATGGCCGCGTCCAGACACCGCCCGAGATCGTCCGGCAGCGGGATCTCGAGCACCGCGGCAGAGGCCTGCAACCGGCCGACGTGAAGCTGGAGCTCGAGGACCCGTCCGCCGACAACCCGGATCGTCTCGAAGATCCCGTCGCCGACCTGAAAGCCGCGATCGGTGACGGTCAAGACGGGCTCGTCAGCAGGCGCCAGCCTTCCGTTGATCCACACGGTTCGGCTCATGACCTCATCTGCCTTGTCGTCCGCTCGTGCTCACGATGATGTCTGCACGTCGCGACACCATGGCGGCGCCTTTACTCCCCTCGTGCTTGGAAGTGGTCGAGCCGGGGGTCGCGGACCGCGGCCCTGGCCGAGTCGGAGGTGGCGTCGGTGAGCAGAGCTTGCGCGGCGGACTCGGCCTCGAGCCGGGACCGGTAGTGGGCGACCTCGCGATCGACCACGGCTTGGTCCCAGCCGAGCACCGGTGCCATCAGCCGGGCCACGGCGTCGGCCGCCAACCGCCCCCTGTCAGGCACCTCGAAGGCGATATGGGTGCGGCGAGTCAGCACGTCGTCGACGTGCAGCGCCCCCTCGTAGGCCGCGGCATGGCGGATCTCGGCAGCCACGTACCCTTCGGCTCCCACGAGGGGGGCAGCCAGGCCGGTGTCGCCGGCAACGAGGTCGAGCACCTCGGACGCCAGCGTGCCGTAACGCGCTATCAGATGGTCCAGCTGAGCGGGCGTCAGATGGCCTGCACCGGGGTGGCTGGCCAACCGGAGCTCGGCGCCCGACAAGCCGACGGCACCGAGGAGTGGCACATCGGACGTGCGACTGGAGTCGACCGGGAAGCGCAGGTCGCGTACCGCCAGGTCGACGGCGTCGCGCGCCATGAGCCTGTAGGTCGTGTACTTGCCGCCGGCGACGCTCACGAACCCGGGAGCGCTGCGCCGCACGGCGTGGTTGCGAGAAAGCTTCGCCGTTTCCTCCGCCGTGCCGCCGAGCAGAGGGCGTAGGCCGACGAAGACGGCGATGACGTCCTGGAACCCCAGCGGCTCGCGCAGCGCCCCGTTGACGTGGTCGAGCAGGTACTCGATGTCGGCGTGGGTCGCCGAAGGGTGATCGAGGCCGTAGTGCCAGTCGGTGTCGGTCGTTCCGATGATCCAGCGGTCTCCCCAGGGCAGGACGAAAAGCACGCTCTTTTCGGTTCGCAGGATCAGCGCATACTCCGAGTCGATGCGCTCCCTGGGCACAACGAGGTGCACGCCCTTGGACGGCCGCACGACCATGGGATCGGCCACGCCCGCGAGACGCTCGGTGTAGGTGGTCCACACGCCGGTTGCATTGATCACGGTGCCGGCGCGCACGTCGAGCTCACAACCCGACTCGAGGTCTTGCGCGTGGACACCGGCGACCCGGTCGCCCTCGTGCAGGAAGCCGACGACCCCGAGCGCCGAGACGCAGACAGCACCGTGGCTCGCAGCGGTTCGCGCCAGCACGAGCGAGAACCGGGCGTCGTCGACCTGGGCGTCGAAGTAGCGGATGCCGCCGGTCAAAGAGTCGTCGCGAAGCGCCGGCACCGCCCGCAGGCACGAGCGGCGCGTCAGGTGCCGGTGGCGCGGCATCGCCGGGTGCAGACCGGCGAGCGCGTCGTAGAGGAAGAGCCCCGAGCCCATGTAGAAGCGTTCCCAGACCCTGTGCTCGAGGGGGAACAGGAACGGCGTCGGATGGACCAGGTGCGGGGCGATCTTCTCGACCAGGAGCCGTCTCTCGTGGAGCGCCTCGCGCACGAGCTCGATGTCGAAGCTCTCGAGGTAACGCAGGCCTCCGTGGATCAGCTTGCTGGAGCGGCTCGAGGTCCCCGCTGCGAAGTCGCGCTTTTCCACCAGGGCCACCGAAAGGCCGCGGCTGGCGGCATCGAGCGCCGCGCCGCAGCCGGTCACTCCGCCTCCGACCACGAGCACGTCGAAGGTCTCGGAAGCGCAGCGTTCCAGAGCGCGTGCACGGCTGCCGGGCCCGAAACGAGCCTGATCGTCGGACGCCATCAGGGAACCGGCCTCCTGGCCTCTCGGCTCACGAGTGTCAACTGTGGGCCGCGCCCGAAGGCACGAGCTCGCTCAGAGATTCGATCACGTAGTGAGGTTGCACGGGCGCGGCGTCGATGCTGTCGGCGGCCGTCGCCCCCGTCAGCACCAGCACACCGGTCATGCCCAGCGAACGCGCCATGGCAATGTCGGTGAGGAGGCGGTCGCCGATCACAGCGACGTCCCTCGCGGGCATCCCGAGCCGCCCGAGCAGCGCGCGGGCCATGTGGATGCTCGGCTTGCCGACCACGGCTTCGGCCCTGGCGCCCGAGCAGGCCTCGATCGCCGCCAGCATGGCGGCGCAATCAGGGATCCCGCCTTCGGGGGTCGGACAGTATGGGTCGGGGTTCGTGGCAACGATGGCGGCGCCGCCGTAACGGACGGCCTGGAAGGCAGCGTTCAGTTTCTCGTAGTCGAAAGTGCGATCGAACGAGACGACGACGACCCGGGCCTCGAGGGGCTTACTGGTGACGGTGAACCCGGCGGCGGAGAGCTCGTCGGTCGTGGACTGTTCAGCCACCGCGAGCACGGTCGCCTGCGGGTGCTCCCGGCGAAGGTAGTCCACCAGCGCGTCCACGGAGGTCACGACGTCGCTCCGAGCGGTCGGCAAACCGAGTCGCGTCAATTTCCGGGCGTAATCATCAGCCGTCTCCAAGGGTTTGTTGGTCACGTAGACGACGCGTGACCCCCTCCGGCGGAGCTCCAGGATCGTCTCGGCGGCATGCGGGAGAAGGGCGTCACCCAGGTACACGGTGCCGTCGAGGTCGAAGACATACCCCGGATAGACCCGGGCGGGGCGGGTCGAAAGTCTCATGCCGGCTCGATCAAGACCGAAGTTCCGAGCGCACGGTCCGTACGACGAACAACGACCTCAGACATCCGAATGCCTGAAAGGAACCTCTGAGGGCACAAGAGGGATCAACACCTGTGAACGCCTGATGAGAGCACGTCAGATGATCAGGCCGTCGGGTCCCCGGCCATCCTGCAAGGGATGTCGGTGTTCTCGTCGAGGTGGTAGCTCGCGCAGATACGGTGATAGCCGTCCGCGATCTGCAACGGGGCCGACTTGTTGATGCTCCCCCTTACGAGAAGGACCGGTGAGAGCCTCTCGCCGTCTTTGACCTTCTTCAGATCCGAGGCGACGTGCGGGTTCTCGCTGGACAACAGTGCGAGGCCGCTCGCGCGAAGGAGATCCTTGGCCTTCCAGTGCCCGATTGGCGCAGCGCGCAGCTCTGCTACCAGGGCGTCCACCGACGGCCCTGGCATGAGGAGGGAGAGGTAGCTCGCGGCTGCAGGATAATCGTGATCGTCCGGTTCCGGTTTCCAGTGCTCTTTGCCTGTCACGGCTCACTCTCTTCCTGATCGGTGCGGGCCGCGTCCGTCAGACGAACCCTGATCACGAGCTACTCCAAGGTACCTTGAGCGGCGGCCGTGGCCCGCGCAGTTCCTCGAGGACGGCGATTGCCTGATCGGCCTTTTCGATCGGGACCAGGAGGTGGTCGTGGTAGTGCCCGGCCAGCACGTTGCAAGCGATGTTCTCGGCCGCCAAGGCCGACGCAAGCGCTGCGGTCAGGCCGACCGTGTCAAGCGCCGAGTGCACCTTAACGGTGAGCCAGGCGGCGACGAACTCCGGCTTGACTCCCAACCGCTCGGCGTCGGCGACAGACAGCACGCTGGTCGTGCCCTCGTCTTCGACGATCGTGGCCGCCACGACGATCCCGGCGGGAACCGTCATGTCGCTGACCATGCACCAGCTCCCGGGGCGGCGACTTACCGAGAGCTGAGCCAACAGCTCGTCGAGGTCGTGCTCGGCCATGTACCCAGTATGTCCGTTGCAGTGCCTCACGCTGCTCTAGGTCGCGACGGCACCGGCTTCCTCGACCGCCTGTCGCTCGAACTGGGTGTGGTACAGGTCCGCGTACACCCCACCTGCCGCCAGCAGCTCCTCGTGGCGGCCTCGCTCCACGATGCGCCCGTCCACCACGACGAGGATCTGGTCGGCACCGCGCACGGTCGAGAGCCTGTGTGCGATCACGATCGACGTCCTGCCCTCCAGGGCTGTCTGTAGCGCACGCTGGACGGCCACCTCGGATTCCGAGTCGAGATGGGCGGTGGCCTCGTCCAGGACGACCACATCCGGTGCTTTGAGCAGCAGGCGGGCAAGGGCTACGCGCTGTTTCTCGCCACCCGAGAGCCGGTAGCCGCGGTCTCCGACGACGGTGTCGAGGCCGTCGGGAAGCGACTCTATGAACGGCAGGATCTGAGCACCGGAGACAGCCTCGCGGAGCTCCTCATCGGTGGCGTCGGGCTTCGCGTAGAGCAGGTTCGCCCGGATCGTCTCGTGGAACAGGTGGGCGTCCTGGGTCACGACGCCGATCGACGCCCGCAGCGAGGCGAACGTGGCGTCGCGGACGTCGATGCCGTTCAGGCGGACGGCGCCACTGCGCGCGTCGTAGAGGCGCGAGACGAGGTAGCTGATCGTCGTCTTGCCCGCCCCGGACGGCCCGACGAGCGCCACGAGCTGACCGGGCTCGGCGCGGAAGCTCACGTCGTAGAGGACCTGACTGGAGGGTGTCTGGTCCAAGACGGCAACCGACTCGAGCGAGGCGAGCGACACCTCCTCCGCTGTCGGGTAGCTGAAGTCGACGTGGTCGAACTCGACCGCGACGGGACCACGAGGTATGGCAACGGCGTCCGGCCGCTCGGCGATCAGAGGAGGGAGGTCCAACACCTCGAAGACCCTGTCGAAGGACACAAGGGCGGTCATCACGTCCACGTTCACGTTCGACAAGGCCGTGAGCGGACCGTAGAGACGGGTGAGCAGTGCGGCGAGCGCGACGACGGTGCCTACCTTGAAACGGCCGTCCACGACGAGCACGCCTCCCCAGCCATAGACCAGTGCCGTCGCCAGCGAGGAGGTGAGCACGAGCGACAGGAAGAAGACCCTGCCGTACATCGCGGTCTGCACGCCGATGTCACGGACGCGAGCCGCGCGGCCGGCGAACTGCTCGTGTTCTGAGTCAGGGCGTCCGAAGAGCTTGACCAGGAGAGCACCCGAGACGTTGAAACGCTCCGTCATCGTGTTGTTCATCTGGGCGTTCAGGTTGTAAGCCTCCCTCGTCAGCTGCTGCAGCTTGCGGCCGATCCGGCGCGCCGGGAACACGAAGAGCGGGAGCAGCAACAGGGCCGCCACGGTTATCTGCCAGGAGAGGAACGCCATCACCGCGACTGTGAGGGCCACGGTGATGAGGTTGGAGACGATCGAGGAGAGCGTGTCGGTGAAGGCCTGCTGCGCACCGAGCACGTCGTTGTTCAATCGGGAGATGAGGGCCCCGGTCTGGGTGCGCGAGAAGAATGCCAACGGCATCTCCTGGACGTGGCCGAAGACCTTCTCTCGCATGTCGTAGATCAGTCCCTCGCCGACGCGTGACGAGATGTAGCGCTGGGCGAGCGACAGCAACGCATCGGCGAGCGCCAACCCGGCGAGCAGGAGGCCGAGCTCGACTATCAGCCGAGAGTCGTGCCTGACGATGCCCCCGTCGATGATCTCGCGGTAGATCAAGGGGTTCCACACCCCTATGAGGGCGTCGACCACGATCACGCCGAGGAAGACCCCGAGCATCTTCCGGTAGGGCGCGGCGAACCTCATGATCCGCCCCAAGGTGCCCGGAGGAAGCTTCTCTTTGGTCACGGAGCGGTCTCTCATGAGCGACCACATCCCCTGTGAACCGTGGGCCATGCCGCGTCCAGGTCCCATTACCTCACCGATCCCCAGCCATGTCGCAATCTATCTGTGGAAAGGCGATTTCCCCGCGACCGGACCGACCGCGACACGCCGGGTGGGCACCAGAGCGGTCGTGGCGGCTCTCGTGTCGGATCGTGAGGACGGTCGATCCCGGACATCCCGGCGCGCGGCACACGCCGTTTCGGTACAGTGCGCCTGCATCCAGTTTCGAGCAGCCGAGAAAGGAAGTCCTTCGATGCGCTGGAACCTTCCACCCGGACAGATGCCCGAGGCGTGGTTCAACGTCGTGCCGCAGCTGCCCGAGCCCCTGCAACCGGATCTTCATCCGGGTACCCGCCAGCCGGTCGGTCCCGACGACCTCGCCCCGTTGTTCCCGATGGCGCTCATCGGCCAGGAGGTCACCTCCGAGCCCTGGGTCGACATCCCCGGCGAGGTGATCGACGTGCTGCGGCTGTGGCGGCCGACCCCGCTGATCCGCGCGGAGCGGCTGGAGCGGGCACTGGATACGCCGGCGCGGATCTACTACAAGGACGAGTCGGTGTCCCCCGCCGGGTCCCACAAGCCGAACACCGCGGTCCCACAGGCCTTCTACAACAAGCAGGCCGGCATGGCCAGGCTCGCCACCGAGACCGGAGCGGGCCAATGGGGCAGCGCGCTTGCATTCGCCTGCGCGTTGTTCGGGCTCGAATGCAAGGTGTACATGGTACGCGCCTCGTACGAGCAAAAGCCGTACCGCCGGGTCATGATGGAGGTCTGGGGAGGATCGGTCGTCCCCTCCCCAGTCGACGATCCGGACAGTCCGGGATCTCTCGGCTCCGCGATCTCCGATGCAGTCCGTGACGCGGTGTCGCGATCCGACACGCACTACTCGCTCGGCTCGGTGCTCAATCACGTCCTGTTGCACCAGACAGTCATCGGTCTCGAGGCCAAGGACCAGCTGGAGCAAGCCGGGGAGCGGCTCCCCGACATAGTGATCGGCTCGTGTGGCGGCGGGTCGAACCTCGGGGGCATCTCCCTGCCCTTCGTTCCCGACGCCGGCGTGGACCTCCTCGCCGTCGAGCCGTCCTCCTGCCCCACGCTCACGGAGGGGACGTTCGAGTACGACTTCGCCGACGTCGCCGAGATGACGCCGCTCCTGCCCATGTACAGCCTGGGGCACGAGTTCATGCCGCCTTCGATCCACGCCGGCGGGCTCCGGTACCACGGCGACGCTCCGATCATCTCGTTGCTCGTGAAGACCGGCAGGATGCGAGCCGTCGCCTATCCACAAGGCAAGGTGTTCGAGGCGGCCGTCCAGTTCGCCCGCACCCAGGGGACGATCCCCGCACCGGAGACGGCACATGCCGTCCGGGCAGCGATCGACGAGGCGCTCGCAGCCAAGCAAGCCGGTCTGGAGAAGGTGATCCTCTTCTCCTACTCCGGCCACGGGCTGTTGGACCTCTCCGCCTACGACGACTACCTGCACGGGCGGCTCGACCGCGGCTAGTCATACCGGCAAGAACGCGGACTGACCGGCTGTATCGCCGCCCTGTTCTGTGGTCGCGGCGCGGCTAGTTTCACGACGTGCCCGAACTCCGGTCCAAAAAGGCCTTGATCTCAGCCCGGCTCGGCGTCGGCGTAGTGCTAGCCCTGAGCAGCTTCCTCAGCGCAGGGTGCGGCGCCAACGCGTCCGTGCCCGGCACCTCGTCGTCCACGACCGCCAGGTCGACCACCTCGACCTCGGCGACGACCACGACGACCACGATGCCCTTCCCCCAGCCGACGGCTGCCAAACCCCTGACGATCCTCGATGTCGGCGACTCGCTCGGAGAGGATCTCGGACTCGGCCTCGGGTACACGATGGGCACGAACCGTCTCGTTCGCATCGTTCAGGCGGCGCACGGCGACAGCGGCCTCGCCCGCCCGGACTACTACAACTGGCCTGCGGTCCTCGAGGCTGAGCTCAGCGAGTACCACCCACAGATAGTGACCATCCTCATCGGCGGCAACGACGCGCAGAACTTCCTCGTGAACAACGAGGCGGTCGTGTTCGGCACCGCCCAGTGGCACACGATCTACTCACAGCGTGTCGCACTCATGATGAGAGAGACGCTGAAAGCAGGCGCCAAGATGCTCTGGGTCGGGCTGCCGATCATGCAGGACCCCACCTTCGGGGCCTCCATGCAGATGCTGAACGCGATCTACAAGACCCAGGCCGGCTTGCACCCGGGTGTCACGTTCTTCCCGACCTGGAAGCTCTTCTCCAACGCGGAAGGTCAATACAGCGCCTATCTCACCAACAGCTCGGGCCAGACGGTGCTCGCCAGGGACTCCGACGGCATCCACATCGCCCCGCCCGGGGGCTGCGACATCATCGCCATAGCCGCGGTCAAGGAGATCGAGGCGGTCTGGCACGTGCACCTCGGGGTTTGAACGTCTTGGGCCGCTAGGTCCCGCCGGACCACACGTGCATGCCAGGCGGTGGCGACCCCGAGGTCGAGAACAGCAACACCTTCACGCCCCGGAGGTCCGCCTCGCCCGCCACCGGATAACCCTCATGGAGCGCCGCGAGCATCTCGCGGCTCTGGGCCAGGTACCGCCTGAGCGGCGCCCAGCCTCCGTCGACCACCCAGATGCGTGTGAAGCGGCCGTCGAGGGCCGCGACGGCCGCCGGCGTGGGTACCCGGTGATCCGCGGCATAGGGCAGCTGCGTACCCCAGGCATCCGACGGCCAGACCGGTGCGGGGAGCAGCGGCAGCCTGCCGGCCCTGTCGAAGTCGGCGAGCAGGTAATAGTTGAAGATCATCCGCTGCGCGGGCTGGTCGAAGATGATTGCGTCGCCGGGACGCGCCAGGGAGACGATGAGACTCGTGGTGCCGGGACCGTTCTCGATCACGGCCCCGTATCGGTTCCAGGAGCGCACCAGCGGGTTCACGACGATCAGGGCGGCCACGACGGCAACGATCACCGAACCGGCAGCGGGGCCCCTCGTCATGCCATAGCTCCGGCCTGCCCGGATCGCCTCGACTACGGCTCCAGCGCCTGTGACGGCCCACTTGGCGACCGTCGTGATCCCAACAGTTGCGAGCACCGCGAAGGCGGGCACCGACGCGATCAAGTAGTCCGACTGGAGAAGCGACACGGAGAACGAGATCGCCAGCACGGCCACAAGCGGGAACCCCGCCCAGCACAGCAGCAGGACGCGGTGCCAACGCTCGAGGGAGCCTGCGTCGCTGTGGGAGGCGTCGAGGGCCGTCTGCACGACGCCCACCACGATGACCACCAGCATCAGCCAGCGCAGCCACGTCGGGAACCCGGGAACGACGAGCCCGAAGAGGAAGCCCTTCACCGATCCCGTGGTGATGGGGGCGATCCAGTCGATCTGAGCGGTGCCCCGATGCAGGGCCATCAGACCGAGCGGTACTACAAGGACCGCCGCCACGACGGCCGCGATCACGGCCGCCCGCGCGAGGTGGGTCCTCCGCCGAAGCGTGCCGAGTGACACGAACTGCGCGACGGCGAACAACGGCGACAGGAGCAGGCTGTAGCAGGCCAGCACCGCGACGACGGCCCACGCCAAAAGACGAGGGGTTGAGAGCCGCTCGACCGCAGTGGTGAGGAGCCATGCCGCCACCACGACAAAGAGAAGCCCGAGCGCGTAGCCACGCGCCTCCTGGGCCTTGGTGATCACCATGCGGTTAGCGATCACAATCGCTGTGGCGGCGGCCGCGACCTGAGCGCCCCAACAGCGCCGCACAAGGCCGTACAGGAACGGGACCGTCACAACGAAGGCCACCACCGATATGAGCCGGACCGAGACCGGGGACTGCCCCATGCCAGCAAGGAACAAAGTGTGCAGCACCAGGTAGTACGCCGACATGGACCCGCCGTCGCTGGCGACCGCGCTCCACAATGCGTGGCCGTGCTGAACCGAGATCGACACCGAAGCGACCTCATCGTTCCACATCGGTGAGGAGCCGAGCCTGTAAGCCGACAGCAGCGCTGCTGCCAACGTCAGGACGCCGACCGGTCCCCAGCGCGCGCTCCGCGAGGCGAGACGACGGCCCCGCGGCAATGCCGGAAGAGGCGGCACGGAGGCGACATCTGAGGCGGGGACTTCAGCAGGGACCACGCTGTCGGGATGTGTCGCTACTCCGCCCACCCCAGTGCAGCTTAGGCCTCACGCCGTCTCAGCCACTGGCTGGCCCGAGGGTATCGAGCATGATCTCGAGCCACCGGCGCGCCGGCGGCCGTCAAGTCCGTGGCAACCGCTGCCGCAAATCCCTGCACGGGGCCGTCGACAGTGACTCCGACTCAATCCGCTTCAGACGCTCCCGGAGGATCCCCGACCCCGGGTCGGGTCAGGCACCACCTAGAGCTCGGCCGCCATCGCAGTCCCGCTCACCGGGGCGATCGCCAAGCCGTCGGGCTCACCGCCTCCGTCCCAGTCCTCGACGAGTGCCCCGGACGGGTCACGGCGGAACACGGGGATGGCGCCGAGCGAATGCACGAGGGCCACCGAGTCGCCGAGCAGACGGCGCCACGTGGCCGCCTCGGTGACCAGGGTGCCGATCGCCACTGGCTCGGCTCCGACTCGATTCAGGAGGTTCAGCGCCGCGCGCATCGAGGCACCTGTTGAGATGACGTCGTCGACGAGGCCCACCCTCTTGCCCTTGACCGCGTCAACTCTCGCGGCATCGAAAAGCAGCCTTTGCTGCGCGCCGGTCGTGATGGACTTCACAGGCTCGGTGATGGCATCGCGCAGGTGCAGCTTCGGCGTCTTCTGCAAGATCAGGTAGTCGTCGAGGCCGAGTGCCCTGGTCACCTCGATCGCCAGGGGGATGCCCATCGTCGCGACGGAGACCACGATCTCGATGTCATAGGGCGCGAGGAGTCGGGCGAGCTCGGTCGCCGCCCGCTCGACGAAACGAACGCCGTGGTCGACGGTTATGAGGAGCGCGATCGCCAGATCCTCGGTGATCGGGATCAGCGGCAGGTCGATCTCCTGGGAGCCGACCTTCGTCCGATACGTGCCTGCGGCGATGACCATGACCGCGATGCTCGCCCTTCTCGCGCCTGGGCGCAACTACGCGTCAGGCAGGAGGACCGAAAAGCCGATCCCCGGCGTCACCCAGCCCGGGGACGATGAAGCCGTGCTCGTTGAGGTCCGGGTCCACGGCCACGCAGGCCACCTTCACCGTCGGGTGATGGCTGCAGAACAGGTCGAGGCCCGCTTGGGACGCGATCAGGCACAGCGCATGGATCTCTGTGGCGCCCCGTTCCTTGACGAGGTCGCACACCCTGATCAGCGAACCTCCTGTCGCCAGCATCGGGTCGCAGATGATCACTCGCCTGCCCGACAGGTCGCGGGGGAGCCTCTCCAGGTACACCGTGGGGAGCAGAGTCTCCTCGTCACGGCGCAGTCCGACGTGTGCGACCTCGGTCAGCGGGAGCACTTCCTGGATCGCGGGGATCATACCGAGCCCTGCGCGCAGGATCGGGACCAGCAGCACCATCTCGCTCACTCGTTGGCAGGCGACGTCAGTCGCCATGGGCGTGTCGATCCGGTGCTCGGCCGTGCGCAGGTCCCGCAGAGCCTCGTAGGCGACGAAAGCAGAAAGCTCGCCCATGATCGTCCGAAACGTCGCGTTGTCCGTCTCGACCGCCCTCAGCACCGACAAGCGGTGTGCGACGATCGGGTGGTCGACCACGAGCACGCGTTGGCCCCCTGCTGAGGGGTGCCTCGCCGGCTCGGTTACGAGCCGCAGTCCCCTTCCCGAATGTGACATCTCCCGCAGGTTACCCGAGCGCCTGCCGGGGTGCTTCCCGGAACGCTCCGGGCTCGTGCGCGGCGCTCCAGGCTGGCCGGTGCCGGAGCGTCGGCGCCGGAGCGGCCGCCGTCTCAGGCCGAGGCGACCCTCTTGAGGACGGTTCCCTCGCGGAATTTCCGCTTCGCGTTCGTGGGCTCCCCCGAGCCGGGATGGTGGTCGAGCCAGATCTCGAGCTCCTCGGCGGGCATCGGTCGACCCAGGTAGTAACCCTGTGCTACGTCGCAGCCGAGCGGTCCGAGGCGCTCCATGACCGAGCGCGTCTCCACCCCCTCGGCCACGACACTCATGCCAAGGTTGTGACCGAGGTCGATCGTCGAGCGGACGATGACCTCGTCCTCTTCGTGGACTGCCATGGCAGCCACGAAGGAGCTGTCGATCTTGATCTCGTCGATCGGGAGCCTCTTTAGGTACGCGAGGGAGAAGTAACCCGTGCCGAAGTCGTCGACCGAGAACCGCAGACCCATAGCACCAAGGCGCTCGAGCACGTCCTCGGTCCTCTTCGGGTCCTCCACTACCGAGCTCTCGGTCACCTCGAGCTTGAGCATTGTGGCGGGCATCCGCCACTTGCCGATCAGCGTCGCGACCTCCCCCGGAAAGCCGGGATCGACCAGATCCCTCATGGAGAGGTTGACGGCGATCGGCAAGCGGCGTCCCTCGTCCGCCCATGCGCGCCATTGGCGACCTGCTTTGTCGATCACATGCAGCGTGAGCTCCTTGATGAGGCTCGTCTCCTTGGCGACGGGGACGAACTCGCTCGGCATCATGAGGCCCCGAGCGGGGTGGTGCCAACGGACCAGGGCCTCGAGGCCCACCACGCGTCCGCTTCGCACCGCGATCTTCGGCTGGTAGTGCAGGACGAGCTCCTCGTCCTCGATCGCATGCCGCAAGTCGGCAATCAGGCCGAGGTGCGTCGCTGCACGGGTGTCCACGGATGCGTCGTAGAAGGCGTACCCGAGGTTCGTGTCCTTGGCCACGTACATCGCCGTGTCCGCGCACCGAAGGAGAGTCTCGACGTCGGCTCCGTCGCGGGGGTACGCGGAGATGCCGATGCTCACTCCGAGGTCGACGGGCAGCCCTTCGAGATCGATCGACTGCTCCACTGCCCCACGCACCCGGCGAACGACCTCGAGAACCTGCGCGCGACGTGCCTGGGTCACGAGCACGGCGAACTCGTCGCTGCCGAAGCGGGCGATGGCGTCGCCCTCGCGCAAGGCCTCCTGGATGCGGCGTGCGACCTCCTTCAGCACCCGGTCGCCGCTCACGTGGCCGAGCGCGTCGTTGACCTCCTTGAACCGGTCCAGGTCCATGACGAAAACTGTCAGCTCGCTGTCGTCGCGGCGCGCCTCGGCGATCGCCTCGGTGACACTTGCGTGGAAGAGGGTGCGATTGGGAAGCCCGGTCAACGAGTCGTGCAAGGCCTGATTGCGAAGTTGGCGCTCGACGATCTCGCGCGACTTCTCCGCTGCCTTCTGCCGGGTGATGTCCAGGATCACCCCGACCGTCCGCTGTCTGCGGCCGTCAGGGCCGAGTACCGGCCGGCCGTGCTCGGCGACCCACCGGGTCTCGCCGCTCACATGGATCAACCTGTACTCGAGCGAGTACGAGCAGCCGCGCTCAAGGGCGTCGCCTACCTCCTCGACCACGTACGAGAGGTCATCGGGATGGATGATCGAGTCGTAAGTGCGAACGCTGTTGCCGACGAAGTCGCTCGCCGGGTAGCCGACGAGATCCTGGATCTGGTCGCTCACGTACTCGACCGCCCATGTCTCGTCGCAGGCGCACCGATACACGACACCTGGGATGTTGGCCACAACTGAGCGGAGGTGCTCCTCCGTGTCGCCCGCGTCGGCCCCGGTCCTGTCCCGTAGCGTGATGTCGAGGCAGTTCCCATAGAGCGTGGTGGCGCCGGACGCGTCGGTCACAGGCACCGCCCTGTCGTATATCCACAGGATTGTCCCGTCCTGGCTGACCATCCGGTACTCGCTCACGAAGGGCAGGGCGTTGGCCGCCGCTTCCCAGTGCTCGGTCAGGACCCGGTCCCGGTCGTCAGGGTGCAGGAGCCTCGAGAACAGCTCCGAGTCGTTGAGGACGCTGTCAGGCGAGATCCCGAGCATCGTGCCACTGCGGATGCTGAGATCGTTGATGAGAACGGGAATCCCAGGAGCCGATCGGTAGGAGAGCACGAAGAACTGCTCGAAGACTGACCACGCTTCGATCGCGTCGGTGACGGCCGCCGCTCTGGCGGTCGGCGGTTCGAAAGGGGGGCCGGAAGCCATCTGACTACACATCCGCCGTGGTCACGCCTCTAGACATCGGCCCAAACGCGCCGCGACTTGAGAGCGGTCGCAGGTCAGAGCACTGCCGGGACCTCAGGTGCTGTGCATCCGGCGACCACGACCCGATGGTCGCTGGCACGCGGTGACCCGCGGCGCTCACCCGCCAGACAGCCCCCTCGGCCATCTCCGCGCTCTCGGTCCGGCGGTCCAACGCGTCCCCCTTTTGCGGCTCGGCACCTCGAGGCTCGGATCCGGCCCGGCACTCATGGGAGCCCGCCGGTCTCCGCTCCGGGAACGGCCGCAGACATGCTCGCGCGGATCCGTCCCCAGTTCACAGGTAGGGCGTCCGTCCCTCGGCACCGTCTGGGGCATCGGCCGGGCCCTTCGCGGGCACCACGACGCCCCGCATCTGCTCGAGCTGGCGCTGGGTGGCCACCTGCTGAACGAAGAGCGTCGCCTGGATGCCCTGGAAGAGGCCGGCGAGCCACCCGACCAGCTGGCCCTGGGCGACCCGGAGCTCCGCGTCGGTGGGGGGACCTTCGTCGAAGGGGATCGCAAGCCGGTCGAGTTCCGCTGCCAGCTCGGGTGAGAGCGTCCCCTCGAGCTGACGAATGGACTCGTGGTAGATCTCCTTCATACGCGTGCGGCTCGCGTCGTCGAGCGGGGCCATCCGGACCTCCTCGAGGAGCTGTTTCGCCATCGAAGCGATCCGCATCAGCTTGGCGGGTTGTGAGACGAATTCCTCTTCCTCAACGGCGCCCCCCTGTGCTACTTCGACCGGCACCAGGGCGCGCTGGGCGGGCTGTGCCTGTTCGGGCTGCGCTTGGTCATCGGAGACTGACGGGTCATTGTTCATGCGAGGATTCTGCCCTCAACTGCGGCGCCGCGGAAAACAAGCGCGGATCGACGAGCCGGTGCCAGCTCAGCGGCACGGGTCATCTCAGCGCCACAGGTGATCCAGGTCGACCTTGATTGGCGCGTGGGCGACACCGATGCTCGGGACTCCCGGGCGCGCAGGCGCCAGCTCTTGGACGTCCAGGGCCGAAAGGACGTCATCGGAGAGAAACCGGCTCGCCGGAGCGAGGCAGTGCCGATCGTCGTGGGCTCGCCTGTGGACTGGCATCCGAAGGGGTGTGTACAGCGTGAGCAGGTCACGAGCCCGTGTCGTGGCGACGTAGAAGAGGCGGCGCTCCTCGGCGAGTCCCGCCCCGGATGTGAGCGCCATGTCGGAAGGAAACGCACCGTCCACCAGGTGCGGGAGGTGCACTGCCAACCATTCGAGGCCCTTGGCAGAATGGACCGTGGAGATGACCACGTAGTCCTCGTCAAGATGGGGCGGCCCGGCGAGATCGCCGCTTGACACCGGGGGGTCGAGGGTGATCTCGGCGAGCCATGCGGACAGGTCGTCCATCGCGGAGGCTGCGCCTGACAAGCGATCGAGGTCCTCGACCCTCGCCGCGCCCTCGCTGTAACGGCTTAGGACGAGCGGGCGCAGGATCCGGAATACCGCGGTCACCCTGGAAGCGGTGCCGATCAGCTCGCGCGCAGCATCCAGGCCCTGCAGGGTCTGGGTGAGCGCCACGCGCGATCTCGCCGGCGCTGCGGCCACCGCCGCGCCCCAGTCGCGAGCGCTCGCGCCGGCCAGAGGTGCCAAGAGCCCGAGCAGCATGCGTCCCCGGGCAGGGCCTATGCCATCGTGCATGCGCAACAGCCGGAACCACGCCAGCTCGTCGGCCGGGTTGTCGAGCAGGCGGACCGCGGCGGCGAAGTCCTTCACGTGAGCTGCCTCCACGAATCGAAGGCCGCCGTACTTGCGGTAAGGGACCCGGCGAGCCGTAAGTTCGAGCTCGATGAGGTCACTGTGATGAGCGGCTCGTACCAGCACCGCCTGGTCGCGAAGACGCATTCCCTGTTCGTGGGCATCGAGGATGCGGTCGACGACGGCACGGGCCTCGCTCGGCGCGTCGTGGCACCGGACCAGAACCGGCCGGCGACCACCCTGTCTTTCTCCCTGAAGTGTGAGGCGGACCCCCGCTTGGGAGGGCCGGACGATGTTCGCCAGGTTCAAGATCGGCTGAACAGAGCGGAAGTTGCGCTCGAGCGGGATGACGGTGGCCTCCGGTAGCGAGCTCGCAAGTTGGTACAGGTAGCGCGCGTCTGCGCCACGAAAGCCATAGATGGCCTGCGCATCGTCGCCCACCACGGTGAGCCCGCGCCCGTCAGGCCGAAGGGCGCGTACGATCTCGACCTGCAGCGCGTTCACGTCCTGGTACTCGTCGACGAGAACGTGATCGAACATCGCGGTCATGTGCGGCCCGAGCCGATCGTCGTCGAGCGCCGCTCGCCACAAGAGCAACAAGTCGTCGAAATCCACCTGGCCCTTCGCCCGCTTGCGGGAGACGTACGCCCTGAACAGGCCTGCAATTGCTTCGGCATGAGGTTCGCACCAGGGAAAATTCGTCGCCAACACCTCACTCAGGCGGCTGCGGGTGTTGACGCACCTCGAGTACACCTCGACGAGGGTGGCAGAGCGCGGGACGCGCACATCCCCTGCATCGAGGCCGTGCTCGTCCCGCAACAGGTCCATCACGTCGGCGGCGTCCGCCGGATCGAGAAGCGAGAAACCCGGTTGCAGTCCCAGTGGCTCCGCACAGCTGCTGATGAGCTGGTGCGCGACAGCGTGAAACGTGCCCCCACGAAGCCGTCGCCCCCATTCCCGGTGGCCGCTCAAGGCGGCCGCCCGGGCGAGCATGTCGTCTGCAGCCCGCCGTGTGAAGGTCAAGAGCAGGATCCTCTCGGGGGCTATCCCGCGCTCGAGTAACCGGGCCACACGTGCCGTCAGCGTGCGTGTCTTGCCGGTACCGGCGCCGGCCACGATCACGAGCGGGTCGTCGCCATGGATGACCGCGGCCAGCTGCGCCTCGTCGAGGTTGGCGTCCCATCCGGCGTCGTCGTACATATGTTCGATGCTAGCTGGCTCGGCCAGCACCAAGCGAGAAACCCCAATCGGACTGTCCGGGCCACTACCGTCGTGTCGGTGGGAGCAGATGTCTCAAGGATGCCGCCCAGGTGCCGATAACTTTTTCCGTGGCCTCAGAGGACCGCTACGAGAATCGCGTTCCCCCGCGCTTGTCGAAGACTGCCCCCGGACAGGTCGAGTCGCGCGACTTGGTGGAGCCTTCGACACCTGGTAGCACCTCGGTGAACACGCCGCCCGCGCTCGCGGCGCAGGCAGCAAAGGGCGCCGCGCGGGTGAGAATCCCGGTACTCACAGGCCTCCTCGCTGCCGGTGCGGCTGCCCTGCTCATCTGGGGGCCGATCGCGGGTCTGGGGCCCGTGCGAAACCTGGTCGCCCAGCCTCTGGTCGCTGTCCTGCTGATAGTCGCTTTCGCGGCCACGACGCTCGGGCCGGTCTCAGTCCACTACCGGGGCCAGACTTATTCGTTCGTGTTGAGCGAAGTGCCGCTGCTGCTGGGGCTCGTGATCGCGGCGCCCGCTGTTCTCGTCATCTGTTACGTGTTGGGCCAGGCGTTGGCTCTCGGCGTCATCAGGCGACAATCGCCGCTGAAGGTCGCCTTCAACCTTGCGTCCGGTGCGATGTCATCGGTGATAGCGATCATCGTGTACCGGGAACTCCTCGGTCCGTTCATCGTCACCGGTGGATCGCGCGTCGCGGTCCTTCCCATCGGTTGGGCAGCGGGAGCCCTGGCGCTCAGCGCCGCCTTCGTGTGCGGCCACTCGGCGGTCGCCATCGTCGTGCGCCTCACTGGACGCCCCCAGCAGCGCAAGTACGGGTTCGAGTTCACAACCGTCGCACTCGTTCTCATCTCGAGCATTGCTCTCGCCCTGGTCGTCCTCGACGCGGCCTGGTGGGACCCCTGGGCAATGCTCCCGCTCGTGACTGTCGGTGCCCTCATCGTCTTCGCCTACCGGGGCTACCTGCGCCTCACAGATCGGTTCGGGGCGCTTCAGCAGCTTTACGACTTCAGCCGGTCGGTGAGCGGTCCCTCCCTCGAGACCACAGGGACTGCCTGGGCAGTGCTCGAACAGGTGCAGTCGGTGATGCGGTCGAACCGGGCGGAGCTGATCATCGTCGACGAGTGGCCAGCTGTCCGGCATATCGCTTTGAGCGGTGACGTTCGCTCAACGGTCGAAAGAACGATCGTCGACAGCTCGTCGGTGATCGCCAGGGCCATCAACAACCAGCAGACGAGCTTGTTGTTGGGCACACCCGGGAGCCACAAACGGGAACCGGACGCTGACTCTCTCCTCGGCGAGTTCCGGGGTGCCATCGTCGTACCGCTCGCCAGCGGGGAAAGAACCCTAGGAGCACTTGTCGCCCTCGACCGAGATGAGGGCTTCGACCCGTTCGACGACGATGACCTGAGGCTATTCGAAGCCTTGGCCGCACACGCGAGCACGACGATGGAGCGCGCTCAGCTCGTCGAGGAACTCCGTCTCGAGGCCGAGAGCAAGTGGCACCAGGCGACTCATGACCTCTTGACCGGGCTCCCTAACCGGACGCTGTTCCTTGATCGCGCGGCGAGCGCTCTGACAGACACGGGCAGGGCCGCGGTCGCTTTGCTCGACCTCGACCGTTTCAAGGAAGTCAACGACACCCTTGGCCACGACACCGGCGACAGGCTGCTGTGCGAGGTCGCCGAGTGCCTCGTCCGTGCGAGCAGCGGCCGGGCGACCGTCGCCCGCCTCGGAGGCGATGAGTTCGCGCTCGTCGTGCCTGACATCATCGGGCCCGAAGAGGCGCTGGGCATCGTCCGTGATCTGCTCGCGGCGATCTCCAAGCCGATGAACATCGATGGGATAACGCTCGCGGTCACTGCAACGACGGGAATCGCGTTGGCACCCGAGCACGGGGACAATGTCGCGACTCTGCTTCAGAGGGCGGACATCGCGATGTACCACGCGAAGGACAAGCGCTCGGGCATCGAGTTGTACCTGCCCGAGCACGACCAGAGCATGCAACGCAAGCTCCTACTTGGAGGCCATCTCGCGGAGGCTCTGTCCAGCGGCCAACAGCTGAGTGTGATGTACCAGCCGATCGCCGGCATGGTCTCCGGTTCGGTCGTCCGTGTCGAAGCTCTCGCGCGCTGGTTCCATCCCGTGCACGGCCAAGTGCCGGCCGACGAGTTCATCCAGATCGCAGAACAGATGGGCCTCATCGGACAGATCACGGACTTCGTGCTCACTCAGGCCTGTGACGAGGCAGCCCGCTGGCGGCGCGAAGGCCTCGACATCGGCCTCGCGATCAATATCTCGGGCCGCGACCTTTCGGACCGTACCCTCGTTCGCAACATCACTGCCCACCTGGGAGCGAACGGAATTCCTGCGAGTTCGCTCACGCTCGAGATAACCGAGACCGAGGTCATGGCCGATATCGCCGAGGCGAGCGATGTGCTCGGCCAACTCGCCGACCTCGGGGTGCGGATCGCCGTCGACGACTATGGGACAGGTTATTCGTCACTCGCCTACCTGCACCGCTTGCCCGCTAACGAGTTGAAACTGGATCGATCGTTCGTCGCGAATGTGGCCGCGGATCAGAGCAACTCGATCATCGTCCGATCCTCGATCGCGATGGCGCACTCGCTGGGCCTGTCGGTGGTCGCCGAAGGTGCCGAGGACGAGGTCACCTGTGCAATCCTCGCCGACGCGGGCTGCGACGCCGTCCAGGGCTACTACTTCTCGCCTCCGTTGGGTCGCGACGATCTCTTGCGTTGGCTTGCCACTCACCCCCGCCTCAGGTTCTCTCGGGAGCTGGCTTCGTCGCGACCACTTCGCATCATTCCCGGGCGGCTGGAAGACCCCAAGCCGGATGACAGGATAGAGGACTCCCAGCTCAGAGGCTGAGCTGGCTACCGCCCAACCGATCGCGACCGCCGAGCGGGGTCGAGAGGGCCCTACCTCACAGGTTGAGCTCACTCCTGCGCGATCGGTCCCGGCGACACGCCCGGGCTGACGGCCAGAAGACCGCGGTCACAAGCCCCTTGCCATACCGTTGACAGCGTGCTTAGTGTGACTGTTGTGCTATAGACCCTGACCTGGGATGATTGTGGACGCGGGGGACTTGAGGGCACCGGTAGCTCGGTATGTCGCCCTCGTATCCCCCGACCGTGTTCCCCTGCTCTTGAAGGGAGGTGGTCGACTTGGTCAGCCTTGGGCCGATTTGGGGTGGACCCTAGAGCGGCACTAGCCGCTTGAACCCAAAGCTGGAGTCGCTGTTATTTTGAGGTTGCGGCGGCTCTTCTAACTTGTTATCGGAACGGCAGGCGGAATCCTTTAGCGGTATTGGGTTTCCGCCTGCCGTTTCCCGCGTCAGCCCGCGGGCGAGAGCCCTTCTCCGGTCGTCGTCCCAGGAGGCCGACCTTCGGGTCGACACCGATCGCGATGATCGCAGCGCTGATGCCAAATGCGAGCAATGATGAAAACGTGGGCGTCGAGCCGGGCCGCAAAGCGAATGAGGACGGTCCTCAAGGAGCGCCCCGCGTTGGCCGATCGTTAGGGCGACGCTTCGGCTACCTCTGGGGGACCTTCGTCGTGTCTAGCCTCGGCGATGGTTTCGGCTACGGAGCCGTTCCCCTGCTTGCTCTCTTCGTGGATCCGCATCCGTTGCCGGTGGCGTCGGTCGCGGCGGCCGACACGTTCCCATGGCTCGTGCTCGCGCTGCCTGCAGGCGCCCTCGCCGATCGCTACGAGCGAGGCCGGGTCATGGCCGTGGCGGACGTGGGGCGCGCTCTCGTTCTGGCGGCACTGGCAGTTCTGGTGGCGACCCACCACATCAACCTCCTGCTACTGATCGCTCTCGTATTCGTCAACGCGGGGGCGCGAGCTGTCTACTACTCCTCCTCCCAGGCGACCGTTCCGGAGCTGGTCGAACCCCGCGAGTTCCCCCACGCGAACGGGATCCTGAGCGGCACCGAGTCCGCCACCGAACACCTGGGCGGCCCGATCCTGGGGACCCTTGCGTTCGCTGTGACCAAGGCCCTCCCATTTGTCGCCGACGCGCTGGCGCTCGGAGTCGCAGGCCTGGCGCTGCTCGGCTTCCGCACGCAACGCCCGAAGCCAGGGGCAGCGCGCGGGTCGATCCTGGACGGCGCCAGGCAACTCATAAAGGACCGCACACTGCGGCTGCTCGTGATCCTGCTCGCGGCCTTGGCCGGTTTGCAGGGTCTCGTGATGGGCGTTCTCGTCATCATCGCGACTGTCGACTGGGGGGTGTCCAAGAGCCTCTACGGAATGTTCTTGGCGGCTGGAGCCATGGGTAATGTCCCCGGTGCACTGCTTGCGGACCGCGTGGCGACCCGGATCGGGAACATTCCGACGCTCATCGCCAGCGCGCTCGTGTCGGGGCTCGCCTATCTGGTCATGGCATCTGCGCACGATTGGCTGCTCGCCGGCGCGGCCTTTGCCATGGGGAGCTTCGCCGTCTACGCCGGGAGCGTGATAGCGGGTTCGCTTCGCCAGAGCCTCTCACCTAGAGACTTGATGGGACGCGTCGGTTCTGCATATCGCGGCATCGTGTGGGGCGCCTTCCCGATCGGGTCACTCATCGGGGGCGTTATCGCGGTTCACGGATTACGCCTGCCACTGATCATCGCGGGCGTGGCTCAGTGCGCTGTCGCGCTCGTCATCGCACGCCCGCTTACCCGCAGTCTCGCCGCCTCGGAGCGGGCCGCCGCTTCGCCCGATGGAGCGGCGGTCCGTGGCGCAGCCGTGATCGCTTTAGCCGACGGGAACTCGGCCGATGGCCGATGGACCGCTGCACCTTCGCATGGCGGTGACCAGCCCGCCACGGCGAGCCTCGCGAGCCAGACGACACCGGCATCCCCGAAGCGCCGCCTGCACAGCCGTGCAGGTCACGGGCCCCTCTACTGGGGACGTTCGTCGAGGAACTCTCGCCGGTAACGCCAGTGCCGGTGCCTGCGGTCCCGTGACCAAAGGAACAGCGCTATCAGGCCGATCAACAGCCAGGGAATGTGAATCCAACCGAACCACCAGAAGCCCCTGGCAACGGCGGCGCCGATCGAGAGGACCCAGAATGCCAGTACGGCGAAGAGCACGACCCGGAGAACCCGGGGCCGGCGGGGCGGTACCGCAACCGCCGCATGCTGCTCTGGGGTTTGCAACCTGGGCAGGTCGACGAGCAACCCGGAGAGGTCGGCCCGCGTCTTCGCGCTCATGGCCCGGTCCAGACGTTCCTGGAACTCCGCGGCGTCCAGACGCCCGTCGCTGTAGTGCTTGGAGAGCAGATCGCTGATCTCGTTGCGTTCGGCGTCGCCGATGCGCAGGTTGGCGTTGTCATTGGGCCTTGAGGGCGATCCCCAAGGGACGTCCCATCGTGATTGCATTTGTTTCCTTCCTGGAGGACGAATGGGCTCGATCGATACGGTCGCGGTCACTGGTGCCACGAATGGCTCAAGATCTCGCCGGCGATGGCGGTTTCGGAGCCTTCCTCTGGAATCAACAGCCATGCGGCCACGTAGAGGGGCACGCCGGCGCCGCCGATCAGCGTGAGGGCCACGAGGCCGATGCGCACGAGTGTCGCATCCACGTCGCAGTAGTCCGCAAGTCCGGCCGCGACGCCTGCAAGCATCGACCCTTCGCGCGATCTGCGGAGGAGGTGGGTCTCCTCCTGGTTGTTCTGATTCGTCGTGATATCCATGCGACCATCGTGGGCCCACGAAGGACCCATGAAAATCGGGGGTGTCCCGGATCTGGCCCTGACATCGGCCCACAACCATCAGGGGAGCCCCTGATGGTTGTGGGGGCCCAAAGGCGCGATCATCGTTGCATCGCCGATCAGTTCAATCCCTGGCAGCAGCATTACTTCGACAGCACGCACTCGGACCGCGCCTACAGGAGAGGGAGGTACGGCCGCCACCGCGGGCACGGACGGCTTCAGCGGAGCCGGGAGAACCGGATCATCGCCGGCGTGGCTGGGGGCCTCGCCGCCCGCCTCGGCAGAGACGTGACGGTCGTGCGTATAGTGCTCGTGCTCTTCGGCCTGGTGAGCGGGTTCGGCGTCGCCGCCTATGTGCTCGCCTGGCTGTTCCTCCCCGTCGAGGGATCGACCGAGACGATCGCCGCCCGCGCCCTCTCGGACCGCCAGGGGATCACCATCGTTCTCGCCCTCGTGCCGGCGCTGGTGGTCGTCCTGCTCGTCTCATCGGCGCTGCACGCGAACTTCGTCTCCTCGTGGGGAACGCCACTTCTGCTGAGCGCGGCGGGGCTCGTCCTCGTGGTCCGCAATGCCGACGACTACGAACGGGCATTTCTCGTCGATTCGGTGAAGGCCTTGTTGCAACTGGGCTCCGAGCCGCGCCAGTCGCGGCGCTCGTTCATGGCCCGCCTCGGTTCCGGAGTGCTGCTCTTCGTCCTCGGCATCTTCGTCATGTCGGATGGGGCTCTGAGCCGGTCCTGGCTCCGGCCCTTCGTGGGGACGTTGCTCATGATCGCGGGAACCGTCGTCCTCCTGGGCCCGTGGTGGCTCAGGCTGGCACTGGACCTGGTGCACGAGCGTCAGGCGCGCATCCGTGCCGAGGAGCGGGCGGACATGGCCGCCAGGGTCCACGACTCGGTCCTGCAGACCTTGGCGATGATCCAACGCTCCGCTGACCAGCCTCAGGAGGTGGCGAAGCTGGCCCGCGCCCAGGAGCGGGAGCTCCGCTCGTGGCTGTTCGAGGGCCGCACGCCGGGGTCGTTCGGGGCGGAAGGAGCCGCGACGCTCTCGGCGGGAGTCGAGCAGATCGAGCGCGAAGTCGAAGCTGCCCACGGTGTCGCGGTGGACGCTGTCACCGTCGGCGACGCCCCGCTCGACGACGAGCTGAGGGCACTGCTGGCCGCCGGCAGGGAGGCGACGGTGAACGCGGCGAAGTGGTCCGGCGCGTCCTCGGTGTCCATCTACGTCGAAGCAGAGCCGAAACGAGTGTCCATGTTCGTACGGGACCGGGGCGCCGGTTTCGACTCCGAAGCCATCGCCGGCGACCGCAAGGGGATCGCGGAGTCGATCCGCGGCAGGATGCAGCGCCACGGTGGGACTGCCGTCATCCGCTCGGTGCCCGGAGAGGGGACAGAGGTCGAGCTCAGCGTCCCGAGACGGGGTCGATCATGAAACCGACCGGCGTCCCCACCGTCTTCCTCGTGGACGACCATCACCTGTTCCGCGCCGGGGTCCGCAGTGAGCTCGGGGACGCGGTCGAGGTCGTCGGGGAGGCCGACGAGGTCCCTGCGGCCATCGAGCTGATCTCGGAACGGCTCCCGGACGTGGTGCTGCTCGACGTTCACATGCCCGGTGGAGGCGGCAAGGCCGTGATCGACGCGATCAAGCCGGCCAATCCGGGCGTCAAGTTCCTCGCCCTGTCGGTGTCCGACGCGCCCGAGGACGTGATCGGCGTCATCCGGGCGGGAGCCCGTGGCTATGTCACAAAGACGATCTCCGGCCCGGAGCTGATCGACGCCGTCGTGCGTGTGGCGAGCGGTGACGCCGTCTTCTCGCCCCGCCTGGCCGGCTTCGTGCTCGACGCGTTCGCGTCGATGCCGGCGGACCTCGAGCCTTTGGGCTCATTGGATCCCGAGCTCGATCAGCTCTCGCCGCGCGAGCGCGAAGTGCTGCGTCTCATCGCCCGCGGTTACACCTACAAGGAGATCGCCCGGGAGCTCACGATCTCGATCAAGACCGTAGAGAGCCACGTCTCGGCCGTGCTGAGAAAGCTCCAGCTCTCGTCGCGCCACCAGCTGACGAGGTGGGCCACCGAGCGACGCCTGATCTAGCCCGGTGCCGCCGCCGACCAACTAGCGTGACAGCCACGCCACGAACCTTCCGCACGATCATCGAGCCGTTCCGCATCCACGCGGTGGAGCCGCTCCGGATGACAACTCCAGAAGAGCGCGCCATGGCAATATGCGACGCCGGCTACAACGTCTTCAACCTCGCGGCCCGCGACGTGCTGATCGACCTGTTGACCGACTCGGGCACCGGCGCGATGAGCCGTGACCAGTGGGCGGCCATCCAGCACGGCGACGAGTCCTACGCGGGCTCTCCCTCCTGGTTCATCTTCCTCGAGGCCGTCACAGAGCTGTTCCCATTCCGCCATGTGATACCCACGCACCAGGGCCGCGCCGCGGAGCGGATCCTCTTCTCGGTGATCGGGGGTCCCGGACAGGTCGTGCCCAGCAACACCCATTTCGACACGACACGGGCCAACGTGGAGTTCACCGGTGCCGAGGCTGCCGATCTCGTCATCGCCGAAGGACGCGACCCGGCGAGCCTGCACCCGTTCAAGGGAAACCTCGACACCGCCGCGCTTGACGACTTGATCAAGGCTCGCGGGCGTGAGCACGTGCCCGTGGTGATGGTCACCATCACCAACAACTCGGCAGGCGGTCAGCCGGTCAGCCTGGCGAACCTGCACGAAGTGCGGGCCGTATGTGACAAGCACCAGGTGCCGCTGTTCGTGGACGCCTGTCGCTTCGCCGAGAACGCGTGGTTCATCCGCGAGCGCGAAAAGGGCCAATCCGGGCGCGAGATCGCCGACATCGTGCGGGAGATGGCCTCGCTTGCCGACGGGATGACGATGAGCGCCAAGAAAGACCCACTCGCCAACATCGGGGGCTGGCTGGCGTGCAACGACGACGCGCTCGCCGAGTCGTTCAGGAACATGTTGATCCTCACCGAAGGCTTCCCCACCTACGGCGGGCTCGCCGGCCGGGACCTGGAGGCCATCGCGCAGGGGATCCGCGAGGCCGTCTCGCACGACTACCTGCGCTACAGGATCCAATCGACGGCGTACCTCGGCGAGGCCTTGCACCGCAGCGGTATCCCGGTGTTCATGCCAATCGGGGGCCACGCCGTCTACCTCGACGCGCGCGGGCTGCTCCCGCACATCCCGCCGCTGGAATACCCAGGCCAGTCGCTCGCGGTGGCGCTTTACAAGATGGGCGGCATCCGCGGGTGCGAGATCGGGACAGTGATGTTCGGCCGTCAGAGTGACGGCAGCGAGAAGCCCGCTGCGACGGACCTCGTCCGGCTGGCCATCCCGAGGCGCACGTACACCCAGAGTCACATCGACTACGTCATCGAGGTGTGCCAGGCGGTCGCCGAGGAAGCCTCCGCCCTTCGCGGGTACCGGATAGTCGAAGAGGCGCCCCAACTGCGCCACTTCACGGCCCGTTTCGAACCCCTGGTCTGACGCCCCGCAGGCGGGACCAGCGCGGCGCCGGGCCGCGCGACAATGGCTGGCGGGGGGGCCCACCATTCCCGTGACGCTTGCGACAGACCGAGGCGTCGCGGGGACATGGCACGGACGTCACAGGGCTCACCACTCGTAACTACAAGAAAAGGAGACCTGCGATGCCCAATTCCACCGCCCGCGTTCTCGGGCGGCCGATCCCTCTTCTCATCCTCGCAGCAGCGGTGCTGGTAGGCACGTTCTCTGGTGTCGGCTACGCCGCCACCCGAGGCTCGTCGCCGGCCAGGGCCGCGGCCACGACCACCACGACCTGGCCCTCGACCACGCCGACCACGCCGGCCACCAAGCTGGTGTTCCACCCCCTGATGCTCTTGAACGGCGCGAAGTCCGCCCAGTCCTACGGCACCGGCGCCCCGCAGTACGCCGTGTCCTCAGAAGGTGTCGTGTACCTCGCGGGCTCGCTCATGGGCCCCGCAAACCAGTCCCTTCCCGCATTCGTCATGCCGAAAGGGGCCCGTCCGGGCTACTACGACTGCTTCTCGGTTTACTCCGAGAACACCGCCCAGGCGTTAGGCGCTCTCCACATCTACGCCAACGGCCAGGCGCTCGTCCAGGGACCGGGCACCAGCGACTTCTACTCGCTCTCGGGGGTGAGCTATGTCGTCGGCTACTAGTCCCGGGCTCCGGCAACCCTGAGGGCCCCTAGGGGTCATCCCCGATACACAACGGGCATGAACCAGAAGAGGATTGTTGGAGGGAGACGGCCGGCCACAGCGGTGCGGACGTGAGTCGAGTGAACGATGCCGTAACAGCCATGAAAGGGCGCCGATGATCGAGGCAAAGGGCCTGACCAAGCACTACGGATCCAAGCTCGCCGTGGACCAGCTCAGCTTCAGCGTGCGCCCCGGCGTCGTGACGGGCTTCCTCGGACCGAACGGGTCAGGCAAGTCGACGACGATGCGGATGATCATGGGCCTCGACGCGCCGAACGCCGGGGACGTCACGGTGAACGGACGGCATTACCACGATCTCCCGTGGCCCCTTCACGAGGTGGGCGCGTTGTTGGAGGCGAAGGCGATCCACCCCGGTCGCAGCGCCCGCGCACACCTGCGGATGCTCGCCGAGGCGAACCGCATTCCCATCAGACGGATCGACGAGGTGCTGGGAATCGTTGGGCTTTCCGCTGTCGCGGGACAGCGCGCCGGGAAGTTCTCGCTCGGCATGAGCCAGCGGCTCGGCATCGCAGCGACACTGCTCGGCGACCCGGAGGTGATGTTGTTCGACGAGCCGGTCAACGGGCTCGACCCCGACGGGATCCGCTGGGTGCGCAACTTGTTGAAGGGCCTCGCCCGCGAGGGCCGGACGGTCTTCGTCTCGAGCCACCTGATGAGCGAGATGGCGCTCACCGCTGACGAGGTCGTCATAATCGGCAGGGGCCGGCTGATAGCACAGATCCCGATCGACGAGCTCTTGGCACAGAGCTCGCAGCGTTATGTTCGTGTCCGCTCGCCGGAGATCATGAGGCTGAAAGCCGCCCTCGAGCACGCCGGAGCCAAGACGGTCCTCGACGAGGACGGCTCGCTCTCGGTGCGGGGTGCCGACGAGATCGCGATCGGCGAGCTCGCAGCCTCGATCCCTGTCGTCCTGCACGAGCTCGCTCCGCAGTCAGCCTCGCTCGAAGAGGCGTTCATGGAACTGACAGAAGACAGCATCGAGTACCACGGAGAACTGACGACGGGCTCGGTCGTGTCACGGGAGGCCGCCAGATGAGCACCAGCGCGATCCCAACGGCGGTCGGGCCGGCAAAGGTCCTGCCGCGGGGACGATATCGGACATCGGATCTGTTGCGTTCGGAGTGGACGAAGATCCGCTCCCTCCGCTCGACCACCTGGACGCTCGGCGTCACGGTCCTGCTCGGCATCGGGATAAGTGCCCTCGCCACTGCTGAGACCAGGGCGCACTGGTCGTCCACTCAGGTCTCGAGCTTCGACCCGACCGCTACGAGCCTCATCGGCCTGTTCTTCGGGCAGTTGACGATCGGCGTTCTCGGTGTGCTCGTGATGAGCGGGGAATACGGCTCCGGCACGATCCGGGCGACCTTCGCCGCCGCGTCGCGACGACCGCTCGTGCTCCTGGCAAAGACATTGGTCTTCGGTGTCGTCGCGCTCGTCGTCGCGGAGGTCGTGGCCTTCTCCTCATTCCTCCTCGGCCAGGCGCTCCTTTCCGCGCCGGCGTTCCATGCGACGCTGTCGAGTCCGGGAGCGCTTCGGGCCGTGGCGGGCGGCGGCCTGTACCTCTGCCTGATCGGGCTGTTCGCGCTCGGGCTCGCGACGATCATCCGCCATACTGCCGGGTCGATAAGCGCGTTCCTCGGGATCCTCCTATTGGGGCCGGTAGTGATCCGGGCGCTGCCCACCTCCCTCGCCAACGAGACAGAGATGTTCATGCCCGACCACATCGGTGCGGCTGTCGTCTCTCTCCACATGGGACAAGAGACGCTGCCGCCCTGGATCGGCCTCCTCGTGCTGTTCGGCTACGCCGTCGTGTTGCTCGTCATCGGCGGGGTGCTCCTCGTCCGGCGAGACGCCTGAGCCGGAGCAGTCGCGGCGCCATCTGAGATCTGTCGGGCGCGGCTGCCCGTTTGGCGCGCCTCAGGTGCCCGAGCATCTCAGCCCATGGTCTTGGCGCCGTCGAGGGACTCCCGGATGATGTCTGCGTGGCCTGCATGCTGGGCCGTCTCGGCAATTATGTGCAACAGCACCCGGCGGGCGGACCAGCGGGCGCCGGGCGGGAACCAACGTCCGGCGGGCAGAGGCTGCAAGTCGTCGAGTGAAGGCAGGAAAGCCACGAGATCGTCGGTCCGGCGAGCGACCTCCGCGTAGTTCTCGAGCAGGCTCGCCAGCGTCTCACCCTCGAGCATGCGAAAGCTGGCTGCGTGCGCCTCGAGGGACGTCTCGTCTCCGGATCCGATGGCGGTGGGACCGCGCACGATGAAGTCGGCCCAGCGCTGCTCGGCACGTGTCACGTCGCTTGATCACCCCGCCGAGGCAGAGCTCGCTCGCGGTCGTGCGCTCGCGTGCCTCCGAGTCGGTGAGGCCCCCCACGGTTCGGCGCAGGAAGGACCGGTGGATGAACAGCGCTTCCAAGAAATCGGCGCGGTCGCTGTCTTCGGCAGCTATCTCGTTCGCCATGAGTCCTTACCGTAACGACGGTCCCGGTCTTCAGGCGTCGGCACCCTTGAGCTCGCTCCAGCGGAAGCAGCTCGTCATGTGGTCCATGACAAGACCGGTCGCCTGCAGGTGGGCGTAGCAGACGACCGGACCGAGGAAAGTGAATCCCCGACGTCTCAGGTCCGCGCTCACATGTTTAGATAGGGGCGTCTCGGCTGGGATCTGCGACTCATCGCCCCATGTGTTGACTATCGGCACGCCGCTGACAAAGTCCCAGATGTAGTTGTCGAAAGAGCCGAACTCGCGGCGGATCTCGAGGAACGCCTGGGCGTTTGTGATCGCGCTCTCCACCTTGCGGCGGTTGCGGATTATGCCGGGGTCGCCGAGAAGCCGCTCGACGTCGGCCGGCCCGTAAGACGCGACGGCCTCCGGGTCGAATCCGCAGAAGGCCTCGCGGTAGCCGTCCCGGCGTTTCAGGATCGTGACCCAGCTCAAGCCGGCCTGCGCGGACTCGAGGACAAGGAACTCGAAGTGCCGTCGATCGTCGTGAACAGGGACGCCCCACTCCTGGTCGTGATAGGGCTGCAGGAACTCGCCGGCCGCCCAACCGCAGCGCTCCGGCTCCGGGGCCGTCGCGCCTCCAGGTTCCACGCTTCGCATCGCCGAGTTGTAGCAGACCGCTCGTCCGGACGCTCAGAGCAAGCGGAGCTGCTCGTTCGCCGGCCGCACGCGCGCAGCCGGCATCTCGGGCGCGTGCCCGCTCGGGCGGTGCCCCGTGTTGCTGCGCTTCCAAGAGCCGCGCCCTGCGGACTCCTCCACCGCTCGCACGACCTCGCTGATGCGGTGTTGCTCGGCTCGCGGCTGATAGGAGCCCTTGCGGAAACGTTGCTCGTACAGGCCCACGAGCTCGGGACGGGCCCGAGCGAGCCAGCCGAGGTAGTGCTCTCGGACCCCGGGACGCAGGTGGAGGGCGACCGGCGTGACCGAGACCGCCCCCGCCTCGAGGCACGCTTGCGCCACTTCGCGCAACTGGTCGTCGGAGTCCGACAGCCCGGGCAGGATCGGGGCGATCAGCACGCTGCAGCGGATGCCGGCCTCGCTGAGCCGTCGTACCGCTCCCAGGCGCTTGTCCGGAGGCGGCGTCCCGGGCTCGGTCAGCTGCCACACGTCGCGCTCGAGCGTGCCGATCGACAGGCCGATCCGGACACGGGTCCGGGTCGCGGCGTCTGCGAGCAAGTCGAGGTCACGAAGCACCAGCGTCGACTTCGTGAGGATGCTGAAGGGGTTGCCGACCTCGGCGAGCACCTTCACGATGCCCTGGGTGAGGTGGTACTTGCCCTCGGCCTTCTGGTAGGGATCGGTGTTGGTGCCCATCGCGATGGGATCGCCCTTCCACCGTGGCGATCGCAGTTCGGCGCGGAGCCGTTCGACGGCGTTGACCTTCACGACGATCTTGCGCTCGAAGTCCTCGCCAATCCCGAGCCCCAGGTAAGTGTGAGTCGGGCGCGCGAAGCAGTACGTGCACGCGTGGCTGCATCCCCGGTAGGCGTTGATCGTGTAGCTGAACGGCATCCGAGAGGACGCCGGCACCTTGTTGACGATGGTGCGCGCATGGACGTGGAGGAACTCCATGCCGCTGTATTCGCCAGTGCCTACATGGCGTTCGCCGAGCGCCGCCTCAGGGAACAGTCTCTCCGCCTCCTCCTGCTCGTCGAGGCGCCACCGCAACTGACCCCGTCCCCCGTGCTCGTCCACCGGGGCATTCTATCGAACATATGTACGACGCGGTGTGTTGCGACACATGCCGTTGGGCTCGCCATAGTGTGACGGTGTGGTACGACCGCCGGAGGTTCTCGCAGCGATCATGGACCCGAACGAGCGCGAGCTCGTCTCGCGCGCATTCGAGGTTTCCCTGAAGGCGTACGCGCCGAGCTCGAAGTTCCACGTGGGCGCGGCCGTGCGCACAACGAAAGGCGTCTACGTGGGCTGCAACGTCGAGAACAGCAGCTACGGGCTCACCTCGTGCGCGGAGCGGAACGCCGTGTTCGCTGCCATCGCTGCCGAAGGCGGGAGGATCAAGATCGAAGCCGTGGCCGTGTACGCGCGCTCCCCCGGCAAGAAGGTGAAGACGGCATCTCCTTGTGGGGCCTGTCGTCAGGTGCTCGCGGAGTTTGGGCGCGACGCTCTCGTCACGTTCCTCGAAGGCGGACGGTTCACCTCCATGACCGTGGACGAGCTGCTACCGGCAGCCTTCGAGCTCTACTGAGACTGCCAGACTCTGAAACCTGACAGGACCTAGAGATCGCCACCGGCTAGTCCGGTGACCGCTTCGAGCAGGCGATTCACGTCGGACTCGTCGTTGTAGTGAACGACGCCGGCACGCACGGCTCCCCCGCTGTCGCGGATCTGCAACGCCCCGGCCAGCTCCCAGGCGTAGTTGTCGCCGCTCCACACGTTCACACGACAGGCTGCGAGGTGATCCGCTACTTCATATGGCCTCATCCCGGCGACATTGAAGCAAGTGGTGGGCGCACGAAAACGCGCCTTGCCGTAGGTGCTGACGCGCCCCATCGCTTCCAGTCCGCCCACGAGCGAACTGAACAGCGCACTCTCGTACGCCTCGACTGCGGTCATCGAGGCGATGATCCGCTCGCGTCGTGAGCCCGTCGCCGCCGAGTCGACCGAGGCAAGGTGCTCGACCGCCGCGACAACCCCGGCCAGGTCCGCGAACGGCAGCGTCCCTCGTTCGAACCGACCGGGAACCGAGTCGGGTGCCGGCTCGAGCTTGTCGGGATGCAGGCTCTCGAGAAGCTCCGGGCTCGCGACGACGGCGCCGACGTGGGGCCCGGACCACTTGTAGGCGCTGGTGGCGTAGAAGTCCGCGCCGAGAGCGGCGATGTCGACCGGCGCGTGCGGTGTCGCGTGGACGCCGTCGACGTAGGTGAGCGCTCCGGCCTCATGTACCTTGCCGGTGATCGCCGCCACATCGGGCCGCGTGCCGATGAGGTTGCTGGCCGCTGTGACCGCGACGAGCCTGGTGCGCTCCGACAAGAGCTCGTCGTACTGCCCCGTCGCAAGCTCACCGGTGGCGCTGTCGACCTCGGCCCAACGGACGGTCGCGCCGGCACGTGAGGCTGCCTGGACCCAAGGCCGTACGTTCGCATCGTGGTCCAACCGTGACACGACCACTTCGTCTCCCCGGGCCCAGCTCCTAGAAATGGTCTCCGCGAGCCGGTAGGTGAGGGTGGTCATGTTAGGCCCGAGGATCACTCCTTCGGGCTCGCCTCCGACGAGATCGGCCACTGCCTGCCGGCAGGCGCGGACAATCTCCCCGGAACGATGGCTGGCCGGGAAGGGTCCTCCCACATTTCCGAGCCCTGTCAGGTACGCGCCCGCGATCGCCTCGATGACGCTCGAGGGCACCTGCGTGCCTGCCGCTCCGTCGAGGTAGGCGTACCCGTCAGAGAGCGCAGGATATGACGACCTGATCTTGGCAACGTCGATGGTCACGGCACTGCCTCCTTTAGGGAAAGGCCCATTTTGCCTTCCACAGGTTTCCACGTGCGCGGCCGAGCTATTCATTCCGCCGCCGTTTGAAATTTACTTGCGACCGATATGGTCGAGACGTGTGCGATTCCCGGATCGACGCAGGCCGCGGGTCGGCGTGTGTGCGTGCCGCGGATACCTGACAAGCGTCGATCGAAGTCACTTTGAGCAGCAAACCATTGGTCTCCGTGGTCATCCCCGTCCTCAACGGTGAGAGCCATGATCAGGCATGCATGACCTCGGTGCTCGGTCAGACGTGCCGGAACATCGAGGTTGTGGTTGCCGATCAGACCTCGACCGACCGGAGCATCGAGATTGTCCAGTCCTTCGCTGATCCACGGGTGCGTCTCCTCCCGAACCCGACCGAGCGGCTCAACCTGCACGCCAACTGGACTCGTGGCCTCAGTGCTGCGAGAGGCGAACTCGTCAAGATCGTCTGTCAGGACGATCTGCTACTCCCGGACTGCCTGTCCATCCAGGTGGAGCTGCTGCATCTGTATCCGAGCGCGATCCTTGCCTGCGGGCGTCGGCAAATCCTCGACGCCCACGGCAAGGTGCTCATAAGGGCGCGAGGCCTCGGCCACTTGGCGAAAGTCGGGAGCACTCCGATGGTGGACGGCCCCACGATTGCACGAGCGTGCACGCGAGCGGGCACCAACCTCTTGGGCGAGCCCGGGCTGAGCTTCCGACGCCCCTGTTCGATCAACGCTGGCGGTATGCCATCGACGTTGAGCTCTACATGCGGTGTTCAAACGCGGCGACGCGGTCGTCGACAGGCGTGTCGTGTTCTGCCGCCGGGTCAGTCCAGATCAGTTGAGCACGGCATTGGCGAGGAGCCAGTCACGGGAAATGCAAGCTTTCTTCTCGAAAATGGCGAGTCGCTATCCCGAAGAGGTATCCAATGTTGACGTCCGGTTCGGCGCGACACGAGCGCAACCGTTGGCCGGAGCGCGTCGCAGAGCGGCGGCTCAGTTCCCACCGGTCGTGTGCTCGCGGCTACTCAGCGTCGTGGCAAACGGCTTCCACGTTGTTCCCGTCGGGATCGCGCACGAACGCTCCGTAGTAATTCTCGTGGTACTCGGGCCATGGACGCGGTTCGTGAAGCACGGGAGCTCCGAGGGACACGGCTGCGTCGAAGAAGGCCCTCACGCTGGCCCGGTCCGTCGCGCTGAATGCGAGGTGGTTCTCGCGATTCTGCTCACCGAAAACAAGCGGACCTATCCAGAAATCGGGCTTTCCCTCGACGCCGTAGCCGATGACGTCGCCGAAGTCCATCACGCGGCCACCGCCGAGCGGAGCGAGAACGCGGTCGTAGAACGAAGCGCTCGAGCTCACGTCGGCGCATTGAATAGAGACATGGTCGATCATCACCGGGATCATACGACGGCCCTCCGGGACGGCAAGAATAGGCGGGCACTCAACTTGGTCGGCACTTGAGATTGTCGCCTGCGGGTCAGGCCGATCGGGCGCGCAAGTCGTCGGCCGAGGAGCAGAAGGGGGATTGCAATGGATCATGTTCACGAGTTGTCGGACGAACTCAGGCCAAAGGCCCGCGCCCTGAGGGCAGTGATCAGTGGCGTGTTCTCCGGTTACGCGGAGATGAGCCGGGCGGCCATGGCCGACGGAGCGCTCCCCGGCCGGATGAAGGAGCTCATCGCTTTGGCGATCGCGGCCACGCGCGAATGTGACGGGTGCATCGGCGCCCACGCCCGAGGAGCCCTGCGGGCGGGAGCCAGCGCTGCCGAGGTGGCAGAAGCCATGGGCGTGGTGATCATGATGAACGGCGGCCCCGGAACGGTATGGGGTCCCCGGGCGTTCGCCGCGTTCGAGGAATGGGCCGGCAACGAAACGGCTGAGCCCACTACCGTCTGAGGGGTTTCGGCGCCTTGAGCTGCGACACCTGTTTCAACGTGACTTCGCGCCGCTCGAGAGGCCGTCGGCGCATTGCTGATGCGCGAGACTTGGCGAACCTCGAGGAGGTCCAAGCCGGATGGACATGGTGAACGTCATCTGCTCGAAACGAGACGGCCACGAGCTCACTGACGCCGAGATCGACTGGGTCATCGGTGCCTACGTCGCCGGCGAGGTGGCGGACGAACAGGTCGCCGCCTTATTGATGGCCATCTTCTGGCGCGGGCTTTCGGTGGCCGAGCTGTCCCGGTGGACGGCCGCAATCATCGCCTCCGGGGAGCGGATGGACCTGTCCGGCCTGTCGCGGCCCACGGTCGACAAGCACTCGACCGGCGGCGTCGGCGACAAGGTGTCGCTCATCCTGGCGCCGCTCGTGGCCGCCTGCGGAGCCGCGGTGCCACAGCTGTCGGGCCGGGGGCTCGGCCACACAGGTGGCACGCTCGACAAGTTGGAGGCGATCCCCGGATGGCGCTCCGATCTTTCAACGAGCGAGATGCTCGCTCAGCTCGAAGAGATCGGGTGCGTCATCTGTGCCGCAGGGACCGGACTTGCCCCGGCGGATCGCAAGCTCTATGCGCTTCGCGACGTCACGGGCACGGTGGAGTCGATCCCACTCATCGCCGGGTCGATCATGTCGAAGAAGATCGCCGAGGGGACCCAGTCGCTCGTCTTGGACGTGAAGGTCGGCTCTGGGGCGTTCATGACCGACCGCGACCGGGCCACAGAGCTTGCCCGGACGATGGTTCGCCTCGGCCGTGACCACGGGCTCAAAGTGAAAGCCGTCCTGAGCGCGATGGACACTCCTCTCGGTAGGGCCGTCGGCAACGCGCTCGAGGTGGCCGAGTCCGTCGAAGTGCTCTCCGGTGGCAACGACTCATCCGATCTCGTCGAGCTCACGCTCGCTCTCGCCCGACAGATGCTCGAACTGGCAGGGATCGAGGCCGACCCCGCCGTCGCGCTCCGAGACGGCTCGGCCCTGGAGCGGTACCGGGCAATGGTTACCGCCCAGGGAGGCGACCCGGACGCTCCCCTGCCTCGCGCGGCCCACATCGAACTGGTGGCCGCCGACCGCCCGGGGATCGTCGGGCGACTCGACGCCCGCGCGGTCGGGGTCGCCGCCTGGCGGCTCGGGGCCGGGAGAGCACGAAAGGAGGACGCCGTGAGCGCTACGGCGGGCGTGGTATGCCGCGTCAAGCCTGGTGTAGAGGTCACCAAGGGTCAACCTCTACTAGAGCTTCATACAGACGACTCCGAGCGCCTTGGCTGGGCGCGCGATGCCCTCAAGGGTGCGATCGCCATAGGTGACGAGCCCCCGGTACCCACATCAGTCGTGCTGGAGGTGATCTCTTGAGTGCCAGGCCCGGGCTTGAGCAGATCCGCAATGCCCCGAAAGTGCTCCTCCACGATCACCTAGACGGCGGACTGCGGCCCGCCACGGTGGTGGAGCTCGCAGACGAGCACGGTTACCGGGACCTGCCGACGACCGATCCGCAAGAGCTCGCAGCATGGTTCGTTTCGGCTGCTCCCAGGCGTGACCTGGTGCGCTACCTGGAGGGCTTCGCCCACACCGTCGGTGTGATGCAGACTTCCGAGGCGCTCGAGCGCGTCGCCAGAGAGTGCGTCGAGGACTTGGTGGAAGACGGGGTCGTCTACGCAGAAGTGCGCTTTGCCCCCGAGCTGCACACCGAGCGCGGGCTCACGCTCGAGGAAGTGCTCGAGTCTGTGCTCGCAGGCTTTGACAAGGCCATGGCACGCTCAGACGCGGCAGGACGACCGATCGTCGTGCGTGCGCTGCTGTCGGCCATGCGGACCGCGGCGCGCTCGCGCGAGATCGCGGAGCTCGCGGTGCGGTACCGGGATGTGGGGGTCGCCGGCTTCGACGTCGCAGGTCCTGAAGCTGGATATCCGCCCACCGACCACCTCGACGCGTTCCATCTCGTGCAACGCGAGAACTTCCACGCCACGCTGCACGCAGGCGAAGCGTTCGGGCTCCCATCGATCTGGCAGGCGATCCAGTGGTGCAACGCCGAGCGACTTGGTCACGGGGTTCGCATCGTCGACGACATCGTCGTTGATCCCGACGGTGGCGTCTCGCTCGGCCGGCTGGCGGCTTACATAAGGGACCGCCGAATACCGCTCGAGATGTGCCCCACTTCGAACGTGCACACGGGGGCGGTGCCTTCGCTCGCCGAGCACCCGATCGGGCTGCTGCGCAAGTTGAGATTCAGGGTAACGGTGAACACCGACAACCGCCTGATGAGCGGTATCAGCCTCTCCTCCGAATTGGCAGGCCTCGTAGAGACCTTCGACTGGTCGTGGAGGGACATCAATTGGCTCACGATCAATGCGATGAAAAGCGCCTTCTACCCCTTCGACGACCGCTTGGCGCTCATAGACGGCATTATCAAACCGGGTTTCGCGGCTTTGGACCCGGATACCCGCACAGGGTCCTCCAGGGACCGCCCCGAAGCTCAGGGGAGGCTCGCCGAAGACCCTCTCATCGACTGACAGCGAGCCACGACTTCCGCCTGAAGCAGGTGCAGGAGCCTGTCCGCCCGAAGCCGCTCCTCTGCGAGGTGCCCGGGTCGGGTCGGTGCAGTCGCAACCTCGAAGTAGACCTTCAGTTTCGGCTCGGTGCCACTCGGTCGCAGCACCACGCGGGCTCCCTTCGCGAGCCGGAACACGAGGGCATCAGTGGCAGGGAGCTCCCCGACCCCATGAGACAGGTCCACGAGCTCGTTCACGGCCAAACCGGCAAGTGTCGTGGGCGGGTGCGTGCGCCAGTGCCCGACAATCTCGGCCATGTCGGCTCTGGCGAGCGGACCCTCGAGCCGCAGTGACCACTGCGCGGTCGCGTGCACACCGAAACGGGACGCGAGGTCGTCCAGCCGGTCGATCACCGAGGCCCCGTGAGCTTTCAGTCCGGCCACGATCTCACAGGCAACCAGCGCTGCCGACAACCCGTCCTTGTCGGAGACGGCTTCGCCGATCTGGTAGCCGAGCGCCTCCTCGTAACCGAAGACGAGCCGGGACCCCGGACGGCGAAGCGCGGCTCGCGCAATCCACTTGAAGCCGGTGAGCGTCTCGACATAGGTGACCCCGGCCGCTTCTGCCATCTTCGACAACATCGTCGAGGAAACGATCGTGGTCGCCACCAACCGGTCGCCGCCGGTGGTCGTGGAGAGCACGTGGTCGGCGAGGAGAACACCGAGCTCGTCACCTGTCAGCCTTCTCCAGGCCCCGCTCAAGCGATCCGGCACGGCGATAGCCAGGCGATCGGCATCGGGATCGTTCGCCAGAACCAGGCCCGCCCCGAGCCGCACGGCGTCGGCGAGGGCTAGGTCGAGCGCCCCGGGCTCCTCCGGGTTGGGGAACGGCACCGTCGGGAAGTCCGGGTCGGGTGCGCCCTGCGCGGCGACCACCGAGACCGGCTCGAAACCGGCCTGTTCGAAGAGCTCGGGAAGGACCTGACCGCCGACGCCGTGCAACGGCGTGTAAACGATCCGGAGCCGCCGCGGGCCCGACGGGTCGAGCAAGGCGAACGCCGAGCGCCGGTAGGCCCTGAGAAGCTCCGCCTCGTCGATGGGCTCGACGCCCTGGAGCTCGCCATCCTCGGGCGCAGTGGTCAACCTCACCGACGAGGCGACGGCACTTGCCATCGCCTCGGCAGCCGCCGCGGCGATAAGGCCGTCGTCCGGTGGTATCACCTGGGCACCGTCGGCCATATACACCTTGTATCCGTTGTCGGCCGCAGGGTTGTGGCTCGCAGTGACCATCACGCCCGCGGCCGCACCAAAGTGCTTGACCGCAAAAGCCGTGAGGGGCGTCGGCAGCGGCCGGAGAAACACCCGCACTCGCACGCCGGCGCCGGCGGCCACCGCGGCGACGTCGCGGGCGAACTCGTCTGATCCGTGGCGGGCGTCGCGACCCACGACTATCCCACGCCGCGCAGCCTCGGTGCCCTGGCCGAGAACCCACTGCGCCACGCCGGCCGTCGTGGCACGAACGACCAGCCGGTTCATTCGGGCCGGCCCCGCACCGAGCGCTCCCCGGAGCCCGGCAGTCCCGAAGCTGAGCGGGCTCTCGAACCGGGCACGCACCTCGGCGCCGTCGCCGACATCGAGGAGGGCGGCGAGCTCCGCCCGCGTGGAAGGGTCGGGGTCTGCCGCCATCCATGCCTGGGCCTCGGCGGCCAGCGCGGCAGGCACCGGCTCGGTCTCCCCGTGCCCGTTCGTCACAGCGCCGACAACACTCCGGCCAGGAGCTCGACAAGGTACGGCGCAGCTGCGGCACCGGCGGCGAGCACCTCCTCGTGGTCGAGCGGGGTCGGGCTCACACCCGCCGCGAGGTTGGTCACGAGCGAGATGCCCAGGACCGACGCCCCCAGATGGTGGGCGGCGATCGCCTCGAGCGCCGTGGACATCCCAACCAGATCCGCGCCTTGACGCCGCAGCGTCGCGACCTCCGCGGGCGTCTCGTAGTGGGGACCTCTCAAGGCCGCATAGACGCCTTCCTTGAGCGTGGGGTCCACCTGCTTGGCAAGCGCACGCAGGTTCGGCGGATAGAGATCGGTGAGATCGACAAAGCGCCCCCGGTAACCCGCCGGAGGTGCCGGCCCGCTGAGCGGCGAGGCGCCCATCAAGTTGATGTGATCCCGGATCAGCGCAGCGTGCCCGGGCCTCATGGTCGGATCGAGGCCACCGGCCGCATTGGTCAGGATCACGACCCGGGCGCCGGCGATCACCGCCGTGCGGACCGGATGGACCACCTCGGCCGGCGAACGGCCTTCGTACAGGTGGGTACGCCCGATCAGCAGGAGAACCCTGTGCTTGCCGACTCTGAGCGAGCGCAGCTGGCCGTGATGGCCGGCGACCGTCGGCGCCACGAATCCGCGGAGATCGGTCGTCGCGAGTTCGGCCTGCGCCGTACCGAGCCCGTCGGCGACGCCCTGCCAGCCCGAGCCGAGGACTATCGCCACGTCATGAGGAGGAGTGCCTGACCAACGGGTCACGTCCGCGGCAGCCTGGGCTGCGAGTTCGTAAGGGTTCGGCGTGGGACCTGCAGCCGTCATGGAACGCAAGGCTAATGGGCCGCGTGCCGACGACGCGGTTCGGCCGTGCTCCTCAAAGGCCGATGGGGTGCCACACGGTCTTGGTCTCGAGAAATGCCAGCATGCGGCGCGGCGCGGGGGCCGCGGTCCAGTCGCTCTCGGACGCGTCCGGGCGAAGGACACGCTTCACGTTCGTTACCGCGGCCCGCTCAAGGTCCACGAGCATGGAAGCAGGCGCTCCCGCCAGGTCGAGCGCGTCGACATCGCGGTGGGCGGCGAGCACCGGCGCGAGCTCAGCGACGCGGCCGGTGATCAGGTTCACGACGCCGCCGGGAAGGTCCGATGTGGCGAGCACCTCGGCGAGGGTGATTGCCGGCAGGGGCCTCGTCTCGCTCGCGAGGACTACCGCTGTGTTCCCGGTCACGAGCACCGGGGCCAGCACGCTCACCAACCCCAGGAGCGAGGAGACCTGCGGCGCGACTACGCCGACGACTCCGGTGGGCTCGGGCACGCTGAAGTTGAAGAACGGACCCGCCACCGGATTGGAGGACCCGACGACCTGTGCCACCTTGTCCGCCCAACCCGCGTACCAGACCCAGCGGTCGACCGCGGCATCGACGCCTGCCGCTGCCTCGTCCCGGCTCACCCCTTCGCTCGAAGCGACCTCGTCGGTGAACTGCGAACGCCGGCCGTCGAGCATCTCGGCAACGCGGTAGAGGACCTGTCCCCGGTTGTAGGCGGTCGCACCGGCCCATCGGGGCACTGCCTTGCGTGCGGCGACGACCGCGTCGCGCACGTCTTTTCGTGAGCCTTGGGCCGCGTTCGCGAGGAAAGCGCCGTCCGAGTCCTCAACGACATAGGACCGGCCGGACTCCGAGCGGGGGAACGCTCCTCCGATGTAGAGCTTGTAGGTCTTGCGCACCGCCAAGCGTTCGTCAGACATCGAGGTATGCCCCCAGGCCTTGGCGGCCGCCCTCCCTGCCGAAGCCCGACTCGCGGTAGCCGCCGAAGGGACTGGTGGGATCGAATCGGTTGAAGCTGTTCGCCCACACGACCCCGGCTCGGAGCTGGCCGGCCATCCACAAGATGCGACTCCCCTTCTCGGTCCAGACACCGGCGGAAAGGCCGTAGACGGTGTTGTTGGCCTTTGCCACCGCCTCTTGTGGTGTGCGGAAGGTAAGAACGGAGAGAACGGGCCCGAAGATCTCCTCCTGGGCGATCCGGTGCGCCTGGGACACGTTCGTGAACACCGTCGGCGCGAACCAGTAGCCCTTGGACGGAAGGGTGCAGCTTGGTGACCAGCGAACGGCGCCCTCAGCCTCACCCGCAGCCGCGAGCTCCCGGATCTTCTCGAGCTGAGCGGCGTTGTTGATGGCGCCGAGGTCGGTGTTCTTGTCGAGCGGGTCGCCGACGCGAAGTGTCGCCAGGCGACGCTTCAATCTCTCGACGACTGTGTCCGCGATCGACTCTTGCACCAAAAGGCGCGAGCCTGCACAGCAGACCTCACCCTGGTTGAAGAAGATGCCGTTGACGATTCCCTCGACCGCCTGGTCCAAGGGTGCGTCCTCGAAGACGATGTTTGCCGCCTTGCCGCCGAGCTCGAGCGTCAGGTGCTTGCCCGTGCCGGCAATGGCGCGCTGGAGGTCTTTTCCGACCTCGGTCGAACCGGTGAAGGCCACCTTGTCGATACCCGGGTGGGCGACGAGGGCCGCCCCGGCGACGGACCCGGCACCGGTGACGACGTTGACGACGCCTGGTGGCAGGTCGGCCTGCTGGATGATCTCGGCAAGCAGGAGCGCGGTCAACGGCGTCGTCGAGGCGGGCTTTAGCACACAGGTGTTGCCGGCCGCGAGCGCCGGCGCGAGCTTCCAGGCCGCCATCATCAACGGGAAGTTCCAGGGGATGACCTGACCGGCCACTCCGATGGGGGCGGGGTGGGGCCCGAAGCCCGCGTACTCGAGCTTGTCCGCCCAGCCTGCGTAGTAGAAGAAGTGTGCCGCCGCGAGCGGGACGTCGACGTCGCGCGATTCGCGGATCGGCTTGCCGTTGTCGAGGCTCTCGAGGACGGCGAGCTCGCGCGACCGCTCCTGAATGATACGGGCGACCCGGAAGAGGTACTTCGCCCGCTCGGCGCCGGACATTGGGCCCCAGACCTCCCTCTGGGCGCGGCCAGCCACCTCCACGGCCCGATCGACATCGGCCAGGCCAGCGGCAGCGACCTCCGCGAGAACCTCTTCGGTGGCGGGGTTCTCCGTCTTGTAGGCGTTGCCGTCGGCGGGCTCCACAAACGCCCCGTCTATGAACAGCCCGTAGGAGGACTGCAGGTGCACGATGGAGCGGGACTCGGGCGCCGGGGCGTAGGTGAAGGATGCCTGCTCGCCACGTCGGGTCGCGACGAGCCCTCCCGCTGGGTCGTCGCTCCCTCGGCTCTGGCCGGACGCGTCGGGTCGGCTGATCTCCTCTGCGACGTCTCCCTGGAGGGGCGGGACAGTCCCAGGTTCAGCCTCGGGCTTGTGGGTTGGGTAGCTCTTGGTCATTCGATGCTGAAGTCCTCACTCCCCGCATAGGCGCCGCTCAGCTGCTTGGAACGCTGTCGGAGCAGATCGTTGAGCAGGCTGGAGGCCCCGAAACGGAACAGGGACGGGTCCAGCCAGGCCTCTCCGACGGTCTCGTTCACAATTACGAGGTATCGGATGGCATCTTTCGCGTTGCGGATTCCACCGGCCACCTTCACACCGACGAGCGCTCCGGTGAGCTCGGCGAAGTCGCGCACGGCTTCCAGCATCACGAGCGCCACGGGCAGAGTCGCCGCCGGGCTGACCTTCCCTGTCGAGGTCTTGATGAAGTCGGCACCACCCACCATCGCGAGATAGCTGGCCCTTCTCACGTTGTCATAGGTGACGAGCTCGCCCGTCTCCAAGATGACCTTCAGGTGCGCTCTCCCGCAGGCCTCCTTGACAGCCTGCACCTCCTCGAGGACCAGACCGTAACGGCCGCTCAGGAAGGCTCCCCTGTCGATTACCATGTCGACTTCGTCGGCGCCGCCCGTTACAGCGTCCCGCACGTCGGCGAGCTTCACCGCGAGCGAGGCCCGCCCCGAGGGGAATGCCGTCGCCACCGAGGCCACCTTCACGCTGGTGCCCACGAGCGCCCGCTTGGCGATCGGCACGAGGTCGGGATAGATGCACACGGCGGCGACCGGCGGGACCGACGCATCTGCGGGGTCGGGCCGGCGCGCCTTTGCGCACAGGCTCAGAACCTTGCCCGGTGTATCGGCTCCTTCGAGGGTCGTGAGGTCCACCATGCTGACTGCCATCTCGAGGGCCCACAACTTGGCGGAGGTCTTGATCGAGCGCGTGACCAGCGACGCCGCCCTCGCCTCGGCGCCGACTTGGTCGACCCCGGGGAGGCCGTGAAGAAAGCGGCGCAGGTCCGTCTCCGAGCGGCGCAGGTCCGCGAGCATCTCGCCGACCGCCGCGCTGTCCGAGCCGACGATGGAATGACCCGTGCCAAAGGTGCTCGCGGACGGCCGAGAGCTCTGTTCGAGACGGGCAGCCGCGCCCGAACCGCTCTCCGCGGTCGTCCTGGCCTCGCTTTCCATACGCCCACCTCTCGGGTCCGTGCGCATTCGAGCGTAGCCTTCCGGCGTCGCGCGTCGGACACATGGACGACACTTCGAGCCTCTCTAATGGCTGGAAACTGGTCAAGACCGCGCCGTGAACGCATCCAACCACCATGGCGAGAGAGAGCTCGGCGCTCGGTATCCGTCCTGAGGCCCACAGGTCCGCCAGCCGTCGTTCAGCGGCCCGGGCTCAGAATCCCCCGGCTCCAATCCAGAAATTATCGGTGAGCTGTCGGATAGCTTGCCCTGAACGCTTCAAGCAAGACACGAGCACGACGCAAGCCATTCAGAACATCGGTGAGCCGCGCGCGCTGCATCACGCGGAGCTGGTCGGCTCTGCCTCTTGCGGCACGTGGGATGGCGGCACCAGTGCGGTGGAGAAATAGCGCGACAGCGGAGAGCTCGGTGATCCGGTACCCCGCATGTCACCTCCTCCGCCTGTCCCGATGGGCTTTGCTTGCGGCTCCATCGTGGGGGATCTTGACGGAGGATATCTGCAAGTATTCAGGGCTTCAATGGAGGATATCTCTAGGATATCCAGTTGTTCATATTCAAGACATATTGCCTGCTAACAACCTGTATATATCCGGAAACCTCGTGAGGCACCGACCGGCGTGACTGGACCTGTCGGCACCGTACACGCTATTTTCCGGCAGTGTTCCGGCGTTCGATTGCTCCTCCATATGGCGCCCGCTGTGTGCTAGTGATGCTGCGCCTATTGGCGGTCACTCTGTTGTTGGCCCTCGCGGCCTGCGGCGGTGCTATTGCGACACGTTCGGCTGCCTCGGTTCGCAGCCGGTACGACAAGATCGTCCGGGGAATCGACCGGAACGAGAAGCAGGTCCAGCGCAGCCTGACAAAGCTATTGAACGAAGCGAGAACCTCCGGGGGGCTCCCCAGCAAGAAGGAGCTCGCCACCGGCCTCCAACCCCTGCACGCCGGCGTCACCGAGGGCATAGTGTCGTTCAGTGAGCCCGGATTGCCACGACGCGCCTATCCGGGCCTGAACCATCTCCTGACCGCGCTCGCCAGCGTCTCCGGCGACATACGCGAGGTGGTTACGTCGTGGCCGAACACCACGGCCGTCGGGGGCCAGCTCAAGCTCGATGTCGAGAAGGTCGACGTGTTCTCGATGCTCGTCGGTAGGAACATCACCAAACAGTCGACCGCGAAGTCGTACTGACGCCGTGGCGCTTACTGGCTCTCTGGTGCCCCCCAAGCCGCGGCGTTGAGATCGTCCGCCGTGAAGACAGCCCTCACGGTGAGGCCAGCAGCCCGGAGCTGGTCGTGGCTGCCGTCGCTGCGGTCGATAACGCAGAGGACGTTTTCGACGACAGCGCCGAGCCGGCGGAGGTCCTCGGTCGATATCACGACCTGACCGCCCGTCGTGATCACGTCCTCGACCACGAGCAACCGGCGGCCGACGACATCGGCACCCTCCGCGAGCTTGGCGGTCCCGTAGGGCTTGGCCGCCTTGCGTACGAACACCGCCTCGAGCCCTGTCGCCAGCGAGAGCGCAGTCGCCACGGGCACACCTCCGAGCTCGAGGCCGGCGAGGACCTCGGTGCCGGCGGGTATCAGCGGTACGGCGTGCGCCACCACCTCCGAGAGCAGTTCGGGGTCGCCCTCGAACAGGTACTTGTCGAAGTAGTGGTCGGAGACCTGACCCGACCGGAGGGTGAAGGTCCCCTCGAGCCGGCAACGGCGGTTTATGAGGGTGGCAAGCCTCTGTCTGTCCATTGCCGCCAGTCTGGCGCAACGGTGAGAAGGTCGGTGGCGGGCCCACTCGAGCTAGCTCCCTCTCGCTGTTGCTCGGTTTAGACCTGACCTCGGGTTCTTCGCGATTTGGCCGATCCGCCGGGGTGATCACCGGTCCGTTGCGGACACTGGTCTCAACTCGCCTGCACGGCCGGCAGCGCAGCGATGTCTACCCTCGTTGATCAGCGCGGGGTTTGACGAATTCCGGGGACCGGTCACCATGAACTTGCCCATTATTTCCTCAGGTCAACAACGCAAACTCCCGATGTATATAGATCGGCAATTTGGCAGTTTTGCATCCGAGCCATCGTGTGCCAGGGGCTTCAGGTCCACGCTTGTCGTTCAATCACCGGAAAAAAGTGAAGGTGAAGATATAGTTGGTGCTTCTGACAGGGTTGGAGGATAAGACAAACCGAGTCGGCTTCCCGAACATGCGGGGTGGGCGTGGGCCCAGGGTCCTCTGTCGTCGCGTACAACTGACTGTGCCGCGTGGGCAAAACCTTGAAAGGTCGTGAGAACATGAAACTCTCGCGGAAGTTGGCGTTGACTCTGCGCGTCGCCGCAGTGCTGGCTCTCGGCGCGGCGCTCGTGCCCATCCTGGCAGCTCCTGCATACGCCCAGCCGGAGCCGGCCCGCCAGATCGTGCTCACCACAAGCTGCGGGTCGACCCTTACCTCGGGCACGACCTGCACCGTCACGGCGACTCTCGAGGACGTCGACGACAACGTCGTGTCCGACGGCTCGGTCGTCACCTTCGCCCAGGGCGGAAGCGACAC
>JBEKBX010000014.1:0-107466 GCA_050015175.1 Acidimicrobiales bacterium
GGCCGATATAGCCGTGGCGGTCGCCGCGATCAGGCCGAGGGCCATGACGAGGGTAACCCCCATCCTGTTCATTCTTCTGATTCGCATGCTTCTCCTCCTGCCTCGGCCCCGTTCGGGAACCGGCACTTTTTTCCCCTCTACCCGAGCTAGCCGGTGCGTGCCGGCTCTTCGGTGCAGGACCGAATGGTCCAGCCCGCGGATTGTAGGCCATTCTTGCGTCCGTATGTCGAGGACATTTCGAAACGATCACTAAACCCGCAGGTCGGATAGGGTCGACACGTGTACGGGCGTCCGGCTCTCGCGGCATGAACCCGAGGCGGACGCCTTCGTCTCGACTGCTCGCTCCACGGCTTGTCGTTGTCGGACACGACCCGCGGACGAGGCGCTCCGCATCTGTCCGGGCCCAACCGAGCGACTGGCGCAACGTCGTCGCGACCCAGGCCTACGACGGAACTCGGTCCTCGAGCAGATCTCCCCGGCGATCCGCGGCGGCACCGTCGGCGGTGCGACCCAGGCGGTCGAGCTCGACAACGGTGGTGGGACGATCGTGTTCAACACCTGTTACAAGCTCTCCCCCGCGATCAGGGCCCAACGCGGGACCGACATCGCCGGCGGGACGTCTCCGCTCCTCTGTGGTCGGACCCGACACGCCCAAGGGCGGATCCGCGAACGACGTGCTCGCCGCCGACGTCAGGCCTCGTGGCCGATTGCCTTCTGTATATCCTCTGCCGGGACGGGTGCACGGCCCTGTGGCTTCCCTCGCAAGGCGACCGGGGTCGTGCACCCTCTGTCGCGTCCCGGCTGGGTGACCAGGCGCAAAGTCCCGCTTGAGATCAGCGTCGCCCGTCTTGCGGCGACACGGTAGACAGCGCCCGAGGAGGCCCGGCGCCTTGTTGACAGGTTCTTGCAGCGTGAGGCGCGCCGCTCTCGGCGAGCCCGTCGTCGTTGACGGCCCGGTCCCGTGCAACCGGGTCGGCCGCCGCTTGATGTTCCAGCTCCCGATGTCCGCCCGGGCGCATTGTCAGCGTCGACGGTCTCGGCCGGTTGGCCGAGCTCGCCGGGGTCAACTCGGTCTTCTCGAACCTTCGCCCGGAGACGTGGTCGACTGGCGCGTGGGAACCGGCCACCACGTCTATGAGGTGACCGGGGTGTCGAGGGACCACGAGGCACTTCTCGAGATCAACCGTTCCCTCCATGAGGAAGTGTCGGTCGTCTACGAGTGCGAATGAGCCGGAGGTGCCGTCGCACGCATGGGGCGCGCGTACCGCTTCCGGCGCGTGCGCGGACGAAGAGGAGGTGCTGGGGGGATCACGCACCGGGCGCTTCCAGAGCTCGAACTGCCCTTCGAAACGGCCGACGTGGCAAGCTTCAGGCCGCATGTGCTCTTCGGTCCCGTCCTCCGCCCGGATCGCGACGTTCGTGACGGTTCGGACGTTCATTCCCACCAAGCGTGACGGCGGCGCTGAAAGATGATCGAGGCATCGGCTCCCGTCCGGATCTGCGACAACGGTGGGTGGACCGACACGTGGTTCGGCGCGCCGGGGCGGGTCTTGAACATCGCGGTGACCCCAGGAGTGGAGGTCTCGATCTGCGCGACGGAGGGCCCGGACCCAGTCATGCTCGTCGCGGACAGCTTCGGTGAGCGGTACCCCGTCGTCCCCGGGGCGGCCCGGGTCGCCCGCCACCCGTTGCTGGAGGCCGCCATCGATGCATTCCCACCCCCTGGAGGCCCGGCCGTGGAAATCAGCGTCCGTTCCGCCGTGCCGGCTGGTTGCAGCACCGGCACGTCCGCTTCGGTGGCCGTCGCTCTGCTCGGTGGGCTCGCCGCGGTGCGCTCCGAGGAATTGTCACCACGCGAGGTCGCGTACGCGGCCCACCGGCTCGAGGTCGAGGTCCTCGGTGTCGAGAGCGGGATCCAAGACCAGCTGAGCGCGGCGTTCGGCGGGATCAACTACCTGGAGATCGAGCCGTACCCGGAGGCCACGGTGCATGCTCTGCCGGCCTGGGAGGAGCTCAGCTCCCTGCTGACTCTGGTCTTCCTCGGTCGCGCCCACGACTCTTGGGCGGTGCACCGCCAGGTGATCGATGGTGTCGGGCGTCACGGGTCGGGGGTCTTCTCGCGGTTGCGCGACGCCGCGGTCGCGGCACGCGACGCCGTGGTATCCCAGGACCTCGCCGCCTTCGGTCGGGCGATGATCGCCAACACCGAAGCGCAGAGAACCCTGCACCCTGACCTGGTGGGCGTGGAGGCCCGGCGGGTGATCGAGATCGCGGCAGCGCAGGGGGCGGTCGGGTGGAAGATCAACGGGGCCGGGGGGGACGGCGGATCGATCACGATCCTGAGCGTCACCCGGGGGGCGAAAGAGGCGCTCGAGCGCCGCATCGCCGAGCTGGACACGCGCTACCGGGTGCTCCCGATCCAAGTCAGCAAAGTCGGGCTCCAGGTCCGGGGCGCCCTCTAGCCCGCTGCCTCTCAGACACCTCCCGCACCGTACGGCGGGCGACAGTGGTGCCGCCGTCGTCTCCGAGCTGTGACAGCACTCAATTTGTCCTCCTGCTTGCCGATAGATCTTGGTAGGCAAGTTGCGCCTGTTGTCAATGGGGATCTTGCGGGAGGCAGGGAGCGACGATGATCAACGCCGACAAACTTGGCAACGGACGGTACCGAACCGGGACCCGTCGCGATTCCGAGTTCGCCGCCGAGGAGGCGAAGCTGCTCGATGAGCTTCTTGCCGCTGCTGACCTCACCTCGCCTACGACGCCGGGGGCGCGGTCGGGTGATGAGACGAGTGATGCTCGGGCTCCTTACGTAGAAACGACATGGGAAGCGCCGGATCTGGCTGCCGAGCCGCCGGATCAACAGGCGGCGGCGGTGTGGCCCTCCGCGTACAGCGATACCGAGTCTGAAGCCCCCGCGATCCCCGAAACGACGACGGTCGACTACGAGCCCGGCAAAGCCCACCAACCGCGTCAGGCGTGGACTCTTGGTGACACCGCGCTCGGCGACGAGGACGAGCCCGCTGGCGAGCTCGGGGGCTCTGTTGACCTCAGCTCGGCTGCCTCGCCGGAGGTTCTCCACGGTGACGGGACGGGTGGTACCGAGCAACCTCACCTCGAAATGACGTGGCAGCCTGCGGCCCCCGAGCCGCCGGAACAACAGGCGGTGGCGGTGTGGCCCTCCGCGTACGTCGAGACCGCGTCTGAGGCCTCCACGGTCGTCGAAACTACGACCGTCGACGAGGACGAACCCGCCCGGGTCGACGAGCCGCGTCAGGCCTGGAATCTCGACACCGAGCCCGCTGCAGAGCAACCGGAGCTGGTCAACGAACTTGCCGGCGCTGCTGGCGCCGGCGCGCCCGATGCGCCCGAGGGGGCAACTCGCGCCGGGGCACCTCAACTCGAACCGACCTGGCAGTCGGCGTCCTCCGAGCTTCCGGGGGAGCCGGCGGTCATAGTCTGGCCGTCCGCGTACGCTGCAACGACGTCTGCGGTCCCAACGGATGCGGACACGGCGACCACCGATGACGCCGGACCGGGCCGGACCGACGACCCACGTCAGGCCTGGAGCCCTCAAACCTGGAGCCTTAGTGACACGGACCTCGCAGGTGCAAAGGCGAGACCGCTCGACGAGGTTCCCCCGTTCTCCGGCCTCAGTTTGCCCACCACGCCCGAGCTTGTCGCAGGTGATCAGGCGAGTGATCCGGATGCAGCTCAGATCCCAGGAACGTCGCAGGCGGTGGTCGAGACTTCCGAGCAGCCAGACGAACAGGCGATCGCGATGTGGCCTTTCGCGTACGGCGCAGCGACGCCTGCGGCCCCCGCCGCCCCGGACACGGTCACGACCGACGTCGGGGAACCCCGCCTGAAGGAGGAACCGCACCAAGCTTGGAATCTCGACGAAACCGAGCTCGCCACCGAGGCAGCCAAGCCGACCGAGGAGCTTGCCGCCGAAGCCGACCTTGGCGCGCTTACTACGGCCGAGGTCCTCTCAGGTGGTCAGGCGAACGATGCCGGAACACCGCAGTTCCCAGAATCGCGACAGGAGGCCGCGCCTTGGCCGCCTGAGCAGCCCGACGGACGAGCATCGACGGTGGTGCAATCCGTTGACAGTGCAGAGACGCCTGCGACCCCCACGGTCTCGGAAACAGCGGCAACGACCAGTGCTGACAAGCCCGGCGAGCTCGACGCACGGTATCGCCCCTGGATGTTCCCTGTTGTCAAGCTCGTCGCCGACCAAACCAAGGCGCCAGAGGAGCCCCCGGCCTCCGCTGATCTCACCACGCCAGCCGATGTTCCGTCAGGTGATCAGGCGAGCGACGCCGAGACACCGCAGCTCTTGGACACTGGAGAGCCCGAGCAGCCAGAGGTACCAGCGGTGACGGAGTCACCGTCCGGGGACAGCGCGTCGGCGCCCTGGGGCCCAACGGTCGCGGACACGACGACGATAAGTGTCGACAGGGCTCACGAGCTTGACGCACGGTATCGGCCCTGGACGTTGCCTCCTGCGAAGTTTGCTGGCGACGAAGTGAAGTCGGCAGACGAGCCTCCTGCCTCCGCTGACTTGCTTGCGACCACGCAAGTCGCGCTTAGGTCAACCGAGCAGCCGACTGAGGCCGTGACAGCTCGTGGCGAGCTGACGCGACAGACGACGGCGTCCGTCGCACGGGAGCCTGCGAGCCCGACGGTCCCGGAGGCGACGACGATCGTTGCCGATGAACCTGACGACCTTGACGCGCGGTATCGGGCCTGGGTCCTTCGCGCCGCCGAGGAAGCGAAGCCGTTCGACGGACTTCCGACCTCCGACGACCTCAGCTCGCGTACCGCGGCCGAGGCTCCGTCAGCCGAACAGCCGAGTGGTGTCGAGACGTTTGAGGTCGAAGTGACCCAGCAGGCGTCGACACCGGCTCCACAACAGCCGGAGGAACAGGCGGCCAAGGTGCCGCCACCAGGTGACATCGCGCCGAAGCCAGGCCCGACGGTTCCGGACGCGACGACGATCGGCACAACCAACAGGCCAGCCAGGTTCGACGCACGGTATCGAGCCTGGAACTTCCGTGATATCGCTGACGAACCCCAGCCGGTCGACGAAGTTCCTTCTTCGGGTGACTCCCGCTCGACCACAGCCGAGGCTCCGTCAGCCGAACGGCCGAGTGGTGTCGAGACGTTTGAGGTCGAAGTGACCCAGCAGGCGCCATCTCGAGCTCTGCAGCAGCCAGAGGACCACGCGGCGTCCGCGGACAGCCAATCGACGCACGCGGGCTCCACGGTCCCGGAAACGACGACGGTCCGCGAAGCTCACAAGCCCGGGAAGCTCGACGTGCGCTATCGACCCTGGACCCTCGGCGCTGCCGAGCTCGCCGCCGAGGAGGCGCAGCCCTCTGAGGCCGCGCCCGAGACCCGATCAGCCGGTCAGATGAGTGGCGCCGAGACACCACACGTCCAGGTGTCTTGGCAGGCGCCGGCTTTCCGGCAATCAGGGGAACCAGGGGCGACGGTGTCACCGTCCGGGCACAGCTCACCCACGTCCGCAGCCTCCACGTTCACGAGTGCAGCACAGTCGGTGGGTGAGACCAAACAATCGCGCCGTCGCCTCCGGATCTCTCCGGCCAGGCTTGGAGTCCTCGCTTTGGTGTTCCTCCTTACGACACTGGGAACAGGTTTCGTGGCCCTGAACCAGAGCTCGTCAGCGCGTCAATGGCGTCAGTACGATCACAGCGCAGCCGCGTTCGATCTCTCGCTATCGACACGTAATGGCGTGCTCACAAGGGATCTGGCATCGGCTCGCGCGGAGGTCACGATCCTCAAGTCCCAGACGTCGGCATTGACAGGACAGGTCAAGAGTCTGCAGAACCAGCTCTCCTCGGCCGCGAGCACAAAGCAGAAGGCGCTCGTGCGCACACCTCTGTTCAGCCAGATCACTACCGAGGCGGGCGCAGTCTCGAACGAGCTCTCGATCTGCGAAGGAAACATGGGTTCGTTGCAAACCGAGATCGAGAACGACCTCGCCAACCCGAACCACAAGGACCCTCTCCTTCAGTCCAACACGCACACTGCGAACCTGGTGTGCGCCGCAGCCGAACAAGACGGGCAGCGACTCCAAACGACCCTTCGCATGGCCGGCTGAGCGCTTACACGTTCCAACGAGGGCTTCGTCGCGGGCGGGCCAGCGTGCCGTGAGGCGCCCACGGGGACTGTCTTCCTGGTGGCTCGTCGGCGGGCACCTCCGGCTCCTGCCAGTCGCGTGGTCGCAGTACGACTGCCGCGGCTCCCCGGCCCGGCGATGTGACCTCTATCGGCCGCCGGCGACGACCCGCACGACGGCGCCACCTCCACCGGGGCGGCGCACTGTCGAGCGTCATGTCATCGCTCTCGACGGCGGTGTCCGGGAACAGCCTTGCCCAGCCCGTTCCGAACTGCCGTCAGGAGACTTCACCGGCCTCTCGCGCGACCACGATCGCCGAGCCCGCCTGAGGCGCGAGCAGTGCGGCTTCGCCGGCTGCAAGCAAGGCCACCACGGCAAGCACGAGGAAGGCGGCGGCGAACGGTCCTCCCCCGGTGCTGGCGACACCGACCAGATGGTCGAGTGGAACCCCCGCTCGCAGCGCCAAGGCCCCCACTGCCACGCCGAGGCCCATCGTCAGCTGTTGGATCGTGCTCGAGAGCGTGTTTGCATTGCCCATTCCCTCCGGCGCCACGTCCGCGAACACGATCGTGTTGTAGGCCGTGAAGCCAATTGAGCGGAAGACCCCACTGACAACGAGAACGAGCACGATCAACACGAGCGGGGACCTGGCGCTGAAGCTGGCACAGAGCGCGAGGGTCAGTCCGGCGGCGGCGGCCGCGGTCATGATCACCGTCCTGAATCCGAACCGGTGCAGGATCCGCGTCGTGAACGGCTTGATCGCGATGTTGCCGACGAACACCCCGATGACGAGCATGCCCGAGCGCAGCGGGCTCCAGCCGAAGCCGTCCTGGAACATCAGCGCCAGGAGGAAGGGCGCGGCACTGATCGCCAACCGGAACAACGAGCCGCCGAGGTTCGCGGCCCTGAAGGTCGCGACGCGAAGAACCCTCAAGTCGAGCAGAGGATCGGTGGCCCTTCTGAGGTGGCCGACGGCCCACCAGATCAACACCGCTCCCACCCCGATGCCGCCTCCTACCGCCGCCCACGAGACGTCGGGGTCAGTGACGAGCTCGAGCCCGTAAACGAACGCGCCAAGCCCCACACCCGTGAGTGCAAACCCGCGCCAGTCCAGACCCGCTGCGCGGCCCGGCCGCAGATCGGGAACGATGCGCACGGCGACGAGCAGTGCGATGAGGCCGAGGGGCAGATTGATGACGAAAATCCAACGCCAAGACGCGTAGGTCACAAGCGCCCCGCCGAGCACGGGGGCAACAACGGGGGCTATGAGCGCGGGCCAGGTGAGATACGCGATCACCCGGATGATGTCAGCCTTGTCGGCGGCGCGCAGCACCACGAGACGACCGACGGGCACCATCATCGCTCCGCCAATGCCCTGGAGGACCCGTGCCGCCGTCAGCTCTCCGAGGCTCGTGCTGAGCGCACACAGCCCCGAGGAGACCGTGAAAAGGGCGATCGCTCCCGAGAACACCAATCGGGCGCCGAAGCGGTCCGCAATCCACCCGCTGACGGGGATGAAGACTCCGAGGGCGAGAAGGTAGGCGGTGATGACGATGTTGAGCTCGACGGAAGGCACTGCGAAGGAACGCGCCATGCGCGGCGCGGCAGTGGCAATGATCGTCCCGTCGAGGTTCTCCATGAAGAACGCCCCAGCCACCAGGAGCGCAGGGCCGATCCAGACCGGTCGCTCTCTGCGCCTGCGGATCCTGGCTGGTCCCGCCTCTTCTCCGGGAGCTCCACCAAGGTCTTGAGCGCCCCCGCCGCCGAGGTGAGCGAACCTCGACCTCCTCCTCAACGCAGCGGGGGGACTGCCTCAGCCGGCAGGGCGCTCCGCGGCACTCCGAGGTCGATCATCCGTCTCGGAGCTTACCGTTGGCCTCGGAGCGCGAACGAACCACGATCCCTAGCGGCGCCAGAGCCGTTTCGGCCCTGGCGCCGTCTGAGCCCGTCCTGGATCCCCGTCTCGGCCGGGGCGCTGCGGCGACGGCGTGTCTATCCGCCGAATTTCGTCTTACGCCCCTCTGACAGGCCCCACCGGAACAGCAAGAAAATGATCGTGGCCACGATGGCCAGGGTGATCACGAGCGTCACCGCGTTCGTGAGCACAATGAGCACAGCCAGTGCCAGCAGACCTAGGCAACCGGCTCCAACCAATAGAGAGTGCTTCAACTTGTTGACCGCAACCACTCGCCTTACGAATATCGTCGCTCCAGAGTGTACGGAGTCGGATTGGGCGTTCGTTCGTCACCTCCTGATCCTGCGCGGCACGACTCTTGGCGACGCGGCTCCACGCGGCCCCGTCCGAGGACCGACGCCGGTTCGACCCTGAACGGGGAACACCCCTTGAGGACCAGGAATACGGCAACCTGGTGCCACCATCCCTCTTTTGGGCGGCTTTCTCGTACAGACTGGAGACAGGTGCACGGCCCCCAATGCTTCTCCTCGCAAGGCAGACAAGGGTCGTGCACCACCTCCATCTCCCGGCTCGGCCCGGCGAGCCCGTTGGAGCTTCGGCGGTGCTGGTTGCGACAGGCTCCTTTCGAGCGGCAGGTCAACTTTCGGTCGTTTTCCTGGCACGACCGTCGTAGGTCGGCGAAACTGCTCCCGTGCTATTCGCCGCGCTGGCCGACACCGTGGATGCCATCCGATTGTCCCTTCACGTTCTGGCCGCGACCGTCTGGGTTGGCGGCCAGATCGTCGTCGCCGGGCTCCTCCCGACCGTGCGATCCCTCGGCGGTGACGCGTCCAAACGGGTCGCACGAGCCTTCGGGCGTATCCAATGGCCCGCTTACGCCGTGCTCCTCGTCACAGGGATCTGGAATGTCACCGCCACCAGGAATGGACAACCGACCGCCTGGGACGCGGTGCTTGGCGTGAAGATCGGTGTCGTCGTCGTGGCCGGGCTGGCCGCGTACCTCCATCAGCGCTCGAAGTCGACCTTGTGGCTCGCGCTATGGGGTGCGGTGACGGCGTTCGCTTCAGTCGGAGCACTGGTGCTGGGCGTGCTTCTGGCGGGCTGAGTGTTTCGTGCTCGTCGCCCAGCCGTCAGCAATCTGGCACTGTTGGTCGCCCAGGTCCACTCTGTAGTGTTGGAGCCGCAAGTCACGCGCCGCGAACCCAGCACTTGAGCGTTCGGGTGCAAGCGAAGGAGGCCATATGTCCAAGTACTTCGTCCAAGTCGGTTACACCGCAGAGGCGTGGGCAGCGATGAGCCGTGGGCCGCAAAGGGTGGTCGAACGGGTGCAGGCATCGGCGGAGGCTCTGGGCGGGACGATCGAAAGCTTGTACTTCTGCTTTGGCGACTATGACCTCATGGGAGTGGTCGACTTTCCGGACAGCCGAGGAGTCGCGGCGTGGTCCATGGCCGTAAGCAGCGGAGGCGACGTGCGCGCCTTCAAGACCACTACCCTGCTGTCGATCGAAGAGGGCCTGCACGCTCTCGGTCGGGCCTCGCAGGCAACCCGCGCCAGTACGCAGAGCGACGCGCAGGAGTAATAGCGTCTCTTTCCCTCGCAGACGGGCCTGGTATGTCGCGGAAGGCGCGACGCTGATTCGTGGCTGCCATGCGTCACGTCTCCGCCACGGAGCGTGAAACGCTCTTGTCGTGTAGCCGGCGAAATGAGCCTCGACACGAGAGACTAAAGGGCGACCGAGGGTGATGTCGCCGATCGGAGCGTGCGCCCGTACACATGAGGCGGACGCCTTGAAGCTCAATCCCGTGGCTTCCTGGAACGCCCTTGGTCAACTTCAGTTCAAGAAGGTTGTCGCGTGCCGCACCAGAACAAGGACTGCGACATCGGGCACCGAATCCCGCTTCAGGATGCGGATGCAGAACTGGAGCTCGTCGAGGAGGCGACCCGCTTGACGAACAACTCGGCCGATTGTGATCCACCGGACGCCTTCTCGAGGCTTGCAATGAGGGCTCGGATTTCGCGGAGGGTCAATGGCTCGACTGGGTACAGCGAACGGGGGTCTATACGCCTGGATTGTCGACGACCGGAGGAGACTTTCCGTGAGGTTCGCACGGGCTGATTGTACGATCGCGGCCGCCGTGTGGCGCGGATAGGTCAGAGCAGGTGACTAGACCGAGGCGTTATTCGACCGAGCCGGCCCGACGGTCCGCGAGCGCTTGGCGGCACTCCGCGGTGCCAACCTGTCGCACAGCTTCGAAGCGGACCACAGCAGCGGGTCGTCTCGCCTGTCATGACCGCCGGCAGCACAACAGCAACTGGCCGTCGACGGGACTCCCTTGCAAGAGCCTTCATCCAAGAGTTCGCTTGCGTGTCAGCTACAGGCCGCCTGTTGTTAACATCGCTCCCGTACCATCGTTCTCGAACCTGGGCGACGCGCGAGGCAAAGCCGCCCGAATCGAAGGTTCGGTGGTGCCTGTAACACGAAGCAATGTCTCGGTCACAGTCGGGTCGAACGAGCGGGGGAGGGTCACAAGATGGCGTACGGAGTTGTACATCACTTCGCTGACGGCACCAAGGAGCAGTACGAGGCGTCGCTCGCCGCTGTGCATCCCAGCGACGGCAGCCTGCCGGATGGCCAGGTGTTCCACGCGGCTGGACCTTCGGCCGATGGCTGGACGATCATCGCTGTCCACGAATCACAGGAGAGCTGGGAGCGATTCCACGACGACGTCCTGATGCCCAAGATGACGGAAGGCATCGAGGGCGGATTCATGGCGCCACCGCAGGAGACGACCTTCGAGGTCTACAACCAGGTGACGTCCTGACGACGCGACGTGAAGTGCGACGGGAGGCTCCACTCCCGTCGCCGGCATCCCTCGGGCACCTCGGCCGACCAGCTGAGGCAGTTGTGGGCACTCAGACGACGACTGCACGGTAAGTGCCGAACCCGACCTAACCGGAGGAACAATCTTGGCGCTTTCGCGCAACCGCATTGCCCTGGTGGCACACGACAACAAGAAGAACGACCTACTAGCTTGGGCCCGTTTCAACAAAGGGGTCCTTGCCAAGCACGATCTCCTTGCGACCGGCACCACCGGCCTGTTGGTGGAGCAGGAGGTCGGGTTGAAGGTGACCCGGCTGCACAGCGGTCCGCTCGGAGGGGACCTGCAGATCGGGGCGAAAGTGGCAGAAGGCAGCATTGACATGCTGCTGTTCTTGTGGGACCCGCTGGAGGCGCAGCCGCACGACCCAGATGTCAAGGCACTCCTGCGCATCGCCGCGGTGTGGAACATCCCGGTGGCGTGCAACCTCGCCACAGCCGACTTCCTCATCTCCTCGCCGCTCTTCGACTCCGGCTACAAGCGGATCGTCCCGGACTACCCTGCGGCCCGGCACTTAGGCCCGCGCCGCAGCGCCGCCTGATGTCTCGAGGAACCCGGTCGTCACGAGCCCCGCACGCCGGGATCTCCTGCAGGAAGGGCAAGCTCGCCACGCTGGTGCATCTCACGCGCCCGGGCACGCTGGAGCTTGCCGTTGGGCGTGGTCGGTATGGTGCCTTTGGGAACGACCAGGACCTGCGAGGGGGTGAGCCCGATCGCGTTGGTTACGGCGGCGCTCACCTTGCCGGCGAGGCCGCCCGCGCCGGCGCCCGCCTCCACCACCACTACCAGGTCCCCTTGTCGTCCCTGCAAGGGTGAGAAAGCCACGCAGCTCCCGGGAGGCATAGAAGTCGCCCGCTGGATCGCCTGCTCGATGTCTTCTGGGTGGTACTTCTGTCCGAGACGAACGATGACCTCGTTGGATCTGCCGGTCACGAACAGTTCGCCCTCGGCCATGTAGCCGAGGTCCCCGACCCGGAACCAGTCCCCCGCGAACAGCTCCTCAGCTGTGGTGTTGACATAGCCGTCTGTCACACCCGGACCCCGCACCCACACCTCGCCAAGGTGGCGTTCGGGGAAAGGATCGGCGGGCGACCCGATGCTGACCTCGACGCCCGGGAAAAGGACTCCGCAGGAGACGACCCTCTTGGACGGGCGCCCCGGCCTGGGCTCCAGTGCCCTTGACGAGGCTGCGAGCTCGTCGAGGTCCACGACATCGACGCGGAGCTCCTCGCAGGGCTCTGTGTGGCTGATCTTCCCGGCCTCCGAGGACGCGTAGTGAACATTGATCGACCGCGGATGGAGACCGAGAGGCACGCACACCTCGGCGATGCGCCCTGCCACGTCGGGGTCGACGGTCTCGGCGTTGAAAACAGCACCTTCAACGCACGACAGGTCGACACCCTCCGGCCTCTTCGCGAGGCCGCGCAGCGCAGCTGCCCAGGCCGACGACGGGCCGAAGGTGACACGAGCCCGGGTCGTTGCGACCAGGCGGAGCCACTCCGCGGGATCCCTCACGAAACGTGCCATCGGAAGTACGTGCCAATCCACCGGCGCAGCAACCTCGAGCAGGGGGCCCATCCCACCGATGTGGAAGAAGGGCAGCCAGGAGACGATCGCGGGCGCGGCTCCAGGCGGGCCCTGCAGCGCGTTTGCACGGGCCCACACCAACGCCCTGGCGTGGGTCATCCGGACGCCCTTTGGTGTTGCCGTGCTCCCCGAGGTGCAAAGCACCATCGCCAGGTCCAAAGGCGAGACTCGCGCGGGCTCTTGACCGGGGGCCGGGAGTGCCTCGCAGGCCCAGTCCAACTTCGGGCAGGGCCCGCCGAGGAGCTCTAAGTACTTGCTGTCACCCACGATCGTCGCACAGCCGGTCGCCGCGGCCAACGAAGCCACCTGGGAGGAGAACGCCGCCGGGTCACGGACCCTGAGCGGAGCGGGCAACGGCACGAGGACGCACCCGGCAAGCCAGGTGCCCCAGGCCCATTCCGCCCATTCTGCGGAATTGGGCCCCAGGAGACCCACCATCTCCCCTTTGCCGATACCCGCACGGCCAAGTTGGCCGGCTCTGGCAAGGGCCCGTTGGTAAAGGTCCGCCCACCGCAAGACGATCGTCTCATGGCCCAGGTGGAGAAACAGCCGTCCCCTGTCGCCGGCGGCTGACTCGGTCAGCAGCTCACAAAGCGTCGACGGGCTCGTTGTCACGCTCATCTCACGTTCTCATGACCGACTTGAGGCCCTCCTAATCGCTTTGTGTCGACGAGAGCAGCGAGAGCGCCGATACTGGCGAAGTTCTCGGCAACGACATCCCTGAAGCTGAATGAAATCTGGAACTCCTCCTCGACCCATCCGATCAGGAACTCGATGGCCAGCGAGTCCAGCAACCCGCGCGCCAAGGGGTCGCCATTGGGCGCTGCGCCCTCGAGCAACTCGCTCTCGATGAACCGGGTGATCTGTTCCTCGGTCTTCATCGGACTCCTTGCCGCCCGTCGCTGCTTTCGTTGCCCCACAAGAACTGCGGCTCTCCCCGTGGTGCCGTTCGCTGGCCCGTTCGGACTCCTCCGGCCGATGGGTGGGTGGTCGCTCGCCGTCGACTCCCAAGACTACAAGGAGCGCGACTCGCGTTTCCCCGCTGGAGACCTGCTTGTCAGTTGCACCTCGCCGGCTCTCGCCGACTGCCATGAGCCGACCCTGAACCGCGTGTCCGCCTCCTTCTCGGCTTCGCGGCCGATACGCGCGAAACCTGAAGGTCTCGCATCTCGCCGGCGAGTGGTCGACTCAACGTCTTGCTGGCTTTCCGTTCTCATCTGACCGATCCGATCGGCACGCGAGCCCGAGAAGGCCGGGTCCGGTGAGCGGTAGGGTTTCCACACGTGGATGCAGGAGGTCTTCGCGTCTCGCCACTGCCAGGAAGAGACAGGGGGCCTGGCACAACTCGGTGCATAGGGCTGGCAAACCACCCAACTTGCTCTTCGGTCCGGAAGACGTCACGGGGCGCCTTCCAGTGTCCCGGCACCGAGCACCAGCTGGGAAAGGGAATATGAGGAGCCAGAGGAAGCAAGAGCGCAGGAACATCCCTGCGACGACGGCGTGACGAGCGGTCGTCCCGTCTGGTTCGGGGACGAGCAGCGCCCTGCCTTTGGGTGGTTCCACAGCCCTCCTGAAGGCCAGGCCCGTGGCGGAGCTGTCATCTGCCCACCTCTCGGCTTCGACTACCTCCACGGCCACTACGCCCTGAAGCTGCTGGCTGAGCGACTGGCAGCGACAGGCTTCTGCGCCGTGCGTTTCGATTACGACGGTACAGGCGACTCCGCGGGCGGAAATGACGACCCTGGCCGTCTCGACGCCTGGATGACCACGGTCCGGAGCGCAGTCGGCCTTCTGCGAGCTGCCGGCGTCGATGAAGTCAGCGTTGTAGGCATGCGCTTGGGCGCCATGCTGGCCGCTGAGGCAGCCGCGACGGACCGCGGGATCGATCAGGTTGTTCTGTGGGACCCATGTGCCGGCAGGACATTCCTAAGAGAGCAACGTGCCATCAGCACGATCACCCTGGGGAGCTCCGCGGTCGCCCCTGACGGTTCGGTGGAAATTCCGGGCATCGTGTACGACGCGACCACGGTGAAGGAGATCGAGGAAATCAGCATCGAAAAGTGCCCGCTACCAATCGCTCGACGTGTACTGGTTCTCACCAGGGCCGACCGGCCCGTGAACCGTTCGCTTCTCAGCGCGCCGTTGGCGCGCGAGACGCTCTCGCACGAAGAGGCAGCCGGTCAAGCTGAGTTCATGGACCGGTATCCGCCGTTCCAACAGCTGCCGCACGTCGCAATAGCGCGGATCGTCGAATGGCTCAGCGAGGACGCCGGACAGCGGACCGTTGCAATCCGGACCCCCGAACCCGGGGGTCCGCGCCTTGTAGGAAATGGCGTCTCAGGCCGTCGCATCGTCGAAGCACCCGTCTTTGTTCCGCCGGTGGGCCTGTTCGGCATCCTGACCTACCCAGAGAACGCGCCCGTCCCCCAAGGCGGGGCGACAGCCGTGTTCCTCAACGTCGCCAACCAGCACCACGTCGGGCCAAACCGGCTTTGGGTCGAGTTGTCGCGCGAATGGGCCACTGCGGGCATCCGCTCGTTCCGGCTGGACATGAGCGGCCTGGGTGACAGCCCGGACAGGCAAGGCGAACACGGCCACTGGGCGGCCTGCAAGCCTGACTCGTTCGATGATGTCGTGGACGTCGCCCGCTGGGTGTCACCGGATGATCCTTCCAACGTGGTCCTGGTCGGTCTGTGTTCGGCCGGCTACCAGGCGCTCGAGAGTGCACTGGCGGTCCGGGCCCGAGGTGTCGTGGCCATCAACCCCGTCATCTCATTCGTGCCGGAAGAGCGCCGGTCCGGTCTTCCGCTAGATGCCCGCCGGCGCATCGTCTTTCCGAAAAACGACGTGGTGACGAGCTACAGGGAAAGGAAGCATCCCGCGAGCCTGCCCGCACGCTTCCCTGACATTGCCTGGAGGGTACGCGCCATCGCTCATCCCGGACGGAGATCTGGCAAATGGCTTGGCGAGTTAGCACGACAGGGCACCGACACTCTGCTGGTCTGTGGTGATTCCGAGATCAGGCCCATTCGTCAGGGCATAACAGCCACACGGTTGCGGCGCCTGCAAAGAACAGGGCAGCTCCGCCTAGAGCACCTTGCTGGTCTGCAGCACGACCTGTTCTTGGCCGACCAGAGGAGTCTCGTGACGAGCCTGGTCACCGAGCACGTGCTGGCGCGGTTCTCTGGCCAGCCCTGACCGGCACCGGTCTGGGAGCTGGTGCGCGCTGAGAGGGTCAGTGCCAGGACCACCGCCACAAAGGCGCGCAGCCTCACCAATACCAGGGTCGCCCGAAGTTCAGACGGGATGGTTCCGCGTAATCGGGACCCTGAATCGTCTTACTGCTCCGGACAGCCATTCGGGAGTTGGCGAACGCAGTGGCACCTGTTCGGACCTTCACACCCCTGGGACCCCACCGGCCCGTTACGCGGTACGACCCAGTCGTGACCGAGAAGCGATACTTGGCACCTGAACGGACCGTCTCGAGGCGACAAGGCTCGATCCTGAATAGAGCCTGACCTTGACGTGGAGAAACTCCGCAGGCGGGACTACAAGTCCCTAACAGGCGTAAGCAACTCCGGTCACGACGCCAGTCGGTCTGACTGTGCTCGTCGCGCAAGCCGTCAGCATAAGGGTCATCACCATCATTGCGAGCATGCCGAGCTTGCGCACGATGGTTCTAGAGCATGCCCATTGACGGACACCGGACTTTTCCGCACAATCGGGACAGCTGTGCACGGCTGACGGTCGTCGTGGCGGTGACAAGTGGGGTCTTCACGAACTGCCAAGAACGCCCGCCGTTCGTGGTGCGATACAGCGTGCTCGCCTCACCATTGTTTGCACCGCCTAGTACGAGCCAGGTGGTGTCGGTGGCGAAACCAACAGAGCGCAGGTCCTTGTCGGCAAGAACGGACTTGAAGCTGCGGCCGCCGTCGATGGTGACCTCCAGGTCCCACGTCAACGTGAACGAATCCAGAAGCACGGCCTCTTGGTCCGAGAGTGGGAACAGCGAAGTATCAGGGAGAGGGGAGGACTCCGCGATCGCGAAGAAGCGACGCCCGCCGTCTGTTGAGCGCACGGTCGCGCAGGAATGGAGGCCGTAGCAGGTGCCCCAGAGCGTCTGGGCAGATGTCGCAGTGATCGAACAGGAGAACACACCCCCGATCTGGTCAGGCGGGAGAGCTGACCAGGTCCTCCCACGGTCCCGTGAGACGAGCAATCGGCCCCCTGAGCCACCCCCTGCGGCGTCAGCACCAACCAGACACTCGAACCGAAGGCCGAGAGGGAGACGTTCTGGCCTTTCGTCTCAACCGGAAGGAAGTTCCTGGTCGTCGTCCAGTCGTTCTCGGCGACAGGCGACGAGGCGAAGTCATAGGACGAGCAGGCTGGGTCTCGGCACTTGTAGGTCACGGCGTATGCTCGACCGTCCGCCACCACGATCGGCGCGGCAAGGGCACCTCTGAGTTGAACGCCCTGCCAGGTCGTTCCACCGTCACCGGTCCAGAAGAAACTGTCCTCACCGCTCGGTCCATCGCTTGAGTACGCGTAGCCGTCCTGTCTGTTGGCAAACAAGAGGGAACCCGTGGGGAGTCCACGCGGCTCGAGGGCATGAACTGGGGGAACCCCGACTCGGACGAAACTCTCGCCACCGTTCTCACTCCGGAATATCGCCAGGCAGGTCCCCGACGAGCACGGGTAGTCCCCCAGCAGCCACAGATTGCCTGCCGCACCCGTGACGGTGAGCCATGTGACATGAGCGTGTGCTTCGGTCTGCGTCGCAGGGTGGACGGCCTGCGCGGTCCGTGTTGTCTTCGCAGGCCGTGCCGACGCCGAAGTCGTACCAGCTCCGAGTATCAGCACCATGACCACCATCACGAGGATGCGCAGTCCCGCTTTTGGCTTCTCAAACATTGCTGGCCGTCCAGTGCTCCCCTCCATCGGTGATCGTCCAGAGCTTGCTCCCGCAGCCAATCCAGTGGCCCGCGGTCGAAGATGCGAAGCCCAGATAGCTCTGTCCGGGCGTGGGGCCTGTCAGCGTCGCCCGGTCACGGACGACAGTGGGGATCGACCCCAACAGCCCTGTGCACTTGCACGCGGAGGTCCAGCCCGTTCAAGGTGCCGGTGCCAGCTCGTCGATGAGCCGCCACAGCATCTCGACGTGCCTCTCCGCAGTCCAGGTCCCGCCGATGCAGCACCGGAGCGTGTAGCGGTCCGCGAGCCTCGTGTGACTTAGAAAGACCCGGCCGGTGGCATTCAGATCCGCGAGCAGCTGGGCGGTTGCGTCGTCGCCCCCGACGTGCCTGAAGCATGTCAGGTTCAACGCAGGCGGGGCGCAGAGCTCGAAACGGGGATCGGCGACCACGAGCCCCGCGAAGCGGCGCGACAGCCGCACATGCTCGCGAACGTGCCTCCGCAGCCCCTCGCCTCCGTAGGAGCGGAGCACGAACCACAACTTGAGTGCCCTGAAACGCCGGCCCAGGGGTACCTGCCAGTCCCGGTAGTCGATCACCGCTCCGGACTCGCTGGCATCGTTGCGGAGGTACTCCGGCGTGATCGAGAGGGCATCGATGATCTTGGCCCGGTCGGCGACGTAGAAGCAGTCGCAATCGAAGTTGGTGAGCAACCACTTGTGCGGGTTGAACGCGTAGCTGTCGGCAAGCTCGAGCCCGTCGTGCTGGCTCCGCAGCTCCGGGCAGACCGCCGCGGACCCCGCCATGGCTGCGTCGACATGGAGCCATGCCTCCTCGGCGCGGCACAACTCGCCGATCGCGCTGACGGGATCGAAAGCCATCGAGGAGGTCGTCCCGACGGTGGCGACCACGCAGCAGGGCACCAGGCCAGCTGCGTGGTCGGCACGGACGGCTGACTCGAGCGCGGCTGGGTCCATCGCGAATGTCTCGTCGGCCGCGATCAGGCGGATGTGTGCCGGAGAAAAGCCTGCTACACGGGCGCCCTTGAGCACCGACGAATTTGCCTCCACAGAGGAGTACACGCACAGGTCCGAAAGGGCCGCACCGCTGCGGATGGCTTGCTCTCGCGCAGCCAGCAGCGCGCACAACGTCGCCGACGACGCACTGTCCTGGATCACGCCGCCGCCTCGGGACCCTGAGCTGAACCGGTCCGGCAAGCCGAGCAATTCGACCAGCCAGTCCAGCACGACAGTCTCGACCTCGGTGCACGCCGGGCTCGTCGCCCACACCATCCCGTTGACCGCGAGGCCGGCCGTGACGAGCTCGCCGAGGATCGCCGGCGGCGACGCGTTAGCGGGGAAGAAGCCGAAGAACCCCGGCGACTGCCAGTGCGTGATCCCTGGCAGCACCACGCGGTCGAGGTCGGCGAGCAGTGCCTCGAACGGCTCGGGCTCCTCTGGGGCGGAGCGAGGCAGCTTCGCCGCGATCTCACCGGGGACCGTCCGCGCGAGCACCGGGTAGCTCTCAAGGCTCGACAGGTAGTCCGCGACCCAGTCGATCGTGCGGTAGCCGTGTTGCCTCAAGTCCTCGGGAGTCAAGAGGAACGGTTCCGGCCCGGTCACCGCGCGATCCTACGACCGGAAGCAGTGGTACTTCCTCGAGCCGGCACGTTGACGGACACTGCGCTCTTCACTCGGGACTTTCGTCTCTTACACTTGGTGGGCGGCGATTGAACCATGTTCGATCGGATCCAAGATGTGGAGGAGGTGCCACGATGGATGTGAAGGCTGGAGATCATCTCGTGGTCCGGGGCCATACCGTTTCCAGGCCCGACCGGACTGCCGAGGTCCTGAAGGTTCTGGGAACAGACGGAGGTCCCCCGTACCAGGTCCGTTGGGCCGACGATGGCCATGAGGGGCTTTTCTTCCCGGGATCTGACGCGTTGGTACAGCACGTGACCAAGGCCGCCAAGAAGCGCGAGAAGTAGCCGCTGGGGCGTCTCAGCCCGGGCCGAGCACCGAGTCCAGCACGGCCAGTTCGCGGACACCCACCAGACCGAGGTCCGTGATCGCGTAGTCGGGTATCGACGTGATCTCGAGGAACATCAAGTAGCCGAATGCCGACGGCAGCTCACAGCCGAGCCGTCGCGCGGCAGCGTCGAGCCGTGCCTCGGCCAGCGCCATGGTCTCGACGTCGATGTCGGCGACGATGCCACCGACCGGCAGTGCCAGCGACTCGAGCACGGTTCCGCGGTCCACGACCGCGAGACCGCCTCCGATCCCTATCACTTCGTTGATCGCGAGCGCCATGTCGGAGGGGTTCGTGCCAACGCAGATGATGTTGTTGTCGTCGGGAGCAGCACTGGTGGCGAGGGCGCCGGAGCGCAGGCCGAAGCCGCAGACCACGGCGACCCCCACAGTCCCGGTCTTCCCGTACCTCTCGATCACGGTCACGTAGAGCGCGTCCTGGGCGACGTCCGGCTGCACGACGTTGTCGACCACCGGCAGGACAACGTCGCGCCTAGTGCGGACGAAGGGGACCTCCCTGTCCATTTCCATCGCGAGAACCCGCACGGGCGAGGTGAGCGTCGTGGTGAGCCGGATCTCGTCGGGGTTGAGCGGCGCGCGTCTCATCGTGCTGAGCAGTGCCGGACCGCGCGACGGTGCCCGAGGCGGCCGTGAGGTGCGTTGCCCTTCAGCCACCTGGATCCCTTTGGAGACGACTCGTTCCACGACGAAGCTCGCAGGGCCGTCGACGACGAGAACGTCGGCGGCCCGCCCCGGGCAGATGGAACCGACCAGGTGGTCGATCCGGTACATCTGCGCAGTGTTGATAGTCGCCATCTGGATGGCGGTGACCGGTTGCACCCCGGCCTCAATGGCCATCCGCACGAGCCGGTCGAGGTGGCCGCCGCCGAGGATGCTGGTCGCGGTCACATCGTCGGTGCAGAAGCCGACCCTGCCGGGATTGGCTCCCAGGCGTGTCACAACCTGGATGTTCTCCTGCATGAAACGGGCTACGGCCGATTCGCGGACCATCACGTACATGCCCGCGCGCATCTTCGTCAGGACCTCTTCGGCGTTATAGCTCTCGTGGTCCAAGCGCACCCCGGCCGCGGCCAGCACGCCGATCGTGGCCTCGCTCGCCATCGGGGCGCAGCCGAAGACCGGCAACCTATTCCGGGCGGCCATCTCGATCACCTCGAGCACTTCCGGATCTCTGTTGGTGATGAACTCCGTGACGGTCTCCCAGACCCCGAAGCAGTCGTCCCACTCCTGGGCGATCTCATGGGTGTCGGGGCCAAGGCGGAACCCGACGTTCGTCTCTGGGATCGTGTAGGGCACCTTGTAGGGCGCCGCCCAGAACACCTTCAGCGGACTGGCTGCAGCTTCTAGGAGCGCGTCCCTCACCCCGTCCAGCCCCGCGACCGCGAATGTCTGGTCCAGACCGGAAACGACGCTCGTAGTGCCGTAGCGGACAACCGCGTCGGCGAACATCGTGATCGACAGCTTGGAGCACTCGATGTGCAGGTGCCCGTCGATGAGGCCTGGGACGAGGTAACGGCCGCTCACGTCGACGACTGTCGTGTCCGGTCCCGTGTGCGGGCCGACATCGCCAACCGCCGCGATGATGTCGCCGGCCACCGCCACGTCCGCCGGATAGATCTCGCCCGTCACCACGTTGACCAGCTGCCCGCCCGTGAGCACCAGATCTGCCTTGCGGACACCCTCTGCGGCGTCGATCCTCTCCCTCAGTTCCACGTGGCCTCCTTGCCTGTGTCCTCAGCGAAATCGCGACCGTGTTCCTGGGCTTGGCTGCACCCGAGGGCACGATACTCGCCTGCTGCATCGGCCGGCCTTCCGGCTCCGCGAACACTTCAGGACTGCGTCAAACGACCGTGCCCACCGCCTCGATCTCGGGATGTCGTCGGATCCCACTCAGATCGCCGGAAGTTATCCGACCGAGCGCCAGGCGCGTTGCTCTCGGATCCTTCAGCCGATCAGGGAATTCGTGGCGACGGAGGTTGCGCGGACGGCGACGCGTCGTCGTTGGGCACCCCGAGGAAGGAGTGGCTCACGACACGCCCGGCCAACGTCGACCAAGTGTCGGTCTCCAAAGCGATCCGCAACCGGTCGGTGCGCAGCCACGCCCGATAACAGTCGATGGGCTTCGAGGCCGCGTCCCTGGTGACGGACTGGATGTACACAAGGGGGAATCGGCTGCGCACTCCCAGATGCCGGGCGAGCGAGGCTGACGCGGCGACTGCCTCGAGCGTCCGACTGCTGCCGGCAACCTCCACGCTGCACTGCTCGCGCAATGTCCAATAGAGCGACGCCGTGGCCTCTTTCTGAATCTCGGTCAAGACGGCGACGTACTCGTTGGGTAGGTGGTTCACGACATAAGAAGCCAACTCCCCGTCGACTCGTCGGAGCCTCTCCAGGGTCACTCCATCGGCGCCACGGGCGAGCTGCAGCGCATCGGCGGCCCAGTCGGGCAGGCGTTCTGTGCAGGCGCGGAGCACGGTGGACTCGACTGTCACGCCGCTGCGGGACAGTTCGTCGTCGAACAGCCCGCCTGCCCACTGGAAAAACCAGGAGCCGGGCGAGGTCCGGTTGACGAAAGCGCCCCTGCCCTTCTCCTTGCGGATCAGCCCTTGTTGCTCGAGAGCATGCAGGGCTTGGCGCACGGTCGCGCGCGAAACGCTGTAGTACTCGCTCAGAAAAGGCTCCGAGGGTAGCCGTCCGTCTTGAGGCCACCGACCCGTCTGGATCTCGTGCTCGAGGAGCTTGCGCAACTGAAGGTGAAAAGGAACCGGAGAAGACCTGTCGATGACACCGGTAAGGTCGGTCATCTGTTGCTCCTCTCTTGAGAGGAATCCTACAGGTTGACCTCCCTTCGGTCTGGGCCCGCCAGCAGGCAAAGACCGACCTTTTGAGACGACAGAGCACAGACGAACCACCCGCGAAGCGGCTTCCAACGACATCTGGCCCGCGATGACCACGGCTCCAGCAGCACGGCTACTGAGCCCGGATGAAGACCTTCCCGCCACGGTCGCGCAGGAACAAGGCGGCCTCCACGAACATCTCGACCGAGGGTAGAACGGTCGTCACAACGCCGCCGCCAACACGGCGTGCAACTCGTCCGCGCTCAATTCGATCGGGTTGCCCTTGGTGCTGCTCGCCTTGAACGCCCTTTCGACGACGTCGTCGGCGTGCTCTGGTGTGAGGCCGTAGAAGGAGAGCTTCGGTATCCCCAAGAGTCTCACCGTCTCCGCGAGCCAGGCGCTGCCCTGCTCGATCGTGGCGTCGCCACGACCAGTGAGCAACCGGGCTGCCTGTTGATATCGAGCCAACGCCTCACTGCCTGGCTGACGTGCGCGAAGCGCCCTCACGTTGGCCTCGAAAGTCGCCACCAACAGCGCGGCACAGGCAACCCCGTGCGGCACGTCCACCGTCCCACCGATGACGCCGGCCAGTCCGTGCACCGCTCCCAACTTGGCGTTCGCTAGTGACAGCCCACCGAGCAGGCTGCACAGCGCCATGTCGGTCCGGGCTGTGAGGTCGTCGCCATCGGCATAGGCCCGGCGCAGGCCAGCCGCCGCCCGGCAAAGGCCTTGGCCTGCCAGCGCGTCGGTCATCGGAGTGGCACGGATGGAGACCAGCGGCTCGAGGCACTGGGTCAAGGCATCCATCCCGCTCGACGCGGTCACAGCGGGTGGGCAGCTCATCGTGAGGAGCGGGTCCACCAGCGCCACCGTGGGAAGCATCAGGGAGCTGCGCAGGCTCGCCTTCAGTCCGTGCTCCGGCGACGCGAGGACCGCGTTCGGGGTCACCTCCGCTCCCGTCCCAGCCGTCGTGGGCAAGGCGAGGCACGGTACCGAGGGCTTGTCGATGGAACGGCCCTCCCCCACGACCTCCAGGTAGTCGAGTGGGTCTCCCCCGTTGCCGATCAGCATCGCCAGGGCCTTGCCGAGGTCCATCACGCTGCCCCCACCTACGGCGATGACCAGATCCACTCCCTCGTCGCGCGCAGTCGCTACTGCTTGCCGGGCTAGCGCCACCGTGGGCTCGCCGTGTACGGCGAATATGGTGAAAGGAACCGAGAGGTCCTTTAGGAGCTCGCCGTGCCGGTCAGGTTGCGCACCGGTGCAGACCAGAGCGCGCGATCCCAACCGTCCGGCAACCGATGCGAGCTCACTGGCCCGGCCGGCCCCGAAAACAATCCGGCCGGCCGTCGCGAACTCGAACTCAGTGGGCGGCACCAGTGCTCGAACCTAACCCTTCGCCGGGACTGACCGGTCCGAGTTCGGCGTCAGACGCTCGCCTGTCCGTAGTAGGCACGGCTTCCGTGCTTGCGCAGGAAGTGACGATCGAGCAGCTGCGAGCTGATCTGGCCGAGATCCGGGCTCAGCTCCAGTGAGAGCTGTGCCATCCGTGCCACCTGCTCCACGACCGCGGCGTGAAACACCGCATGCGCGGCGTCGCGTCCCCAAGTGAAGACTCCGTGGGACGCGACGAGCACAGCAGGCACCTCGTCAGGGTCGAGTGCCTCGAACGTCTCGACAATGACCCGTCCCGTTTCCTTCTCGTAGGCTCCTGTTATCTCCTCGGCGGTCAAGTCACGGCTGCACGGCACCGCACCTTTGAAGTAGTCAGCGTGCGTGGTTCCCAAGGGCGGGATCGACCGGTGAGCTTGTGCCCAGCTCGACGCGCATGTCGAATGCGTGTGGACGACACCGCCCACCGTTGCGAACGACCTGTAGATCTCGAGATGTGTCGGAGTGTCCGACGATGGCTTGAGACCCTCAAGATGTTCCCCCGACTCGAGCGCGACAACAGCCATGTCGTCCGGCGACAGCTCGTCATATGGAACGCCACTCGGCTTTATCACGACAAGACCCAGATCTCGGTCGATCCCACTGGCGTTCCCGAACGTGTCGAACACGAGGCCGCGCTCGACGAGCTCGAGATTGGCGTTTCGCACGTCTTGCTTCAGGGCGGCGATCATCAGCTACTCCTCCAATGCATCTGCAGCCAACAGTAAACGACAAGGAACCTCGAACGCGCCAGGTGAGGCGAGCCGTTGTGACTCCGGCCACGAGTACCGCCAACACCTACTCGTGGGCGCCGTCTCCGCAAGGACCTCCGCTCTCTAGCGACGAACAGTTCCCGGAGGCTTTCTCTTCTCCGCGCGCCACGATCTCCACCCCGAATGCACTGCTGCGACGACACCCCGGCTGTCGAGCTAGCCGGGGCGTCAAGATGCTGACAGCAACCGGACAACTCAATCCTGGCGGAGCCTGCCGGAAAGACCCGCCATCCTCACCTCAAGGCCGTGGCACCCTTCACGGGTGGGGAGCCGCCCTGCTTCTTCAACCAGGCGCTGTGGCTGATCGCGACGTTCAGGATGACCACGATTGGCAACGGGATGAAGAACGCCATCGCCAGCGGGATGGACAGGACGATGGTCAGGACGATGAAAGACCCCCAGTGCCACCACTTCGGCCCAACGACGACCCCGAACACGACCACCGCTGCCAGGAGCACCACACCAATCAGGGTTGCAACTTCAGTTCTCGACATCGCGGCGATCATCGCGTCCCCCGATCTCCCGGTTTCCCAGGCCATGCCCGTACGTCAACAGTCTCGAGGTATCCCCTCGACAACTTCCTTCTGATCTGATTGTCTGCAGTCGCTCGCCGCACAAACAGAGGCGAAAGACCCGACCAAAGGAGAGCGGTCGGCCGCCGGTCGTGGTCCGGGCAAGAACTGCCACGGCCCGCGAACTTGGGACCAGCCCCGGTGGCTTGCTCTGCTAATCGAGCCTACCCCTGGCTAGTGCAGCAGACCTGGGCATCCTGGTTGGGCGCCTTGTCCCAACAGACGCCAAGGGGCACCCCTGTGCGCTGCGATCCGCCCAGCCTTGATCGAACTGAGCCCCTGCGGTTGATGCCTTTGTCTGTGACAGGTGGCTCGGCGTGGACCGGTTCCGAACCCAGCACACACTCGAAAGGCAAGCCTCGGTCCAGGTCCGACCGCCACCTCTGCAGTCCGCCTCTTGGGCGCGCAGCGGCGCGAGCTCTCCCGGGCACGAAAAAGGGTCGCGCTGAGCCGCAGAACGCGACCGCGCCCCATCACCGCCTGTTACGCCTTCCTCCCGTAGAGGTCCAAGAGGCGCAGCTGTGCGGCATCCAGGCGCGTCATCATCACCGAGGCAAACCTCTTGATCAGCTCGTAACCGAAGACCGGGTCGGCCTCGGCCTTTGAGCGGAGACACGCGGCGTCCACCGCGATTGCCCCGACCGGCTCGGTGGCACGGGCGTCGAACTGCCAGCGATAGGGGGGAAACAGCCATGACCAGCCGAGCCCCGCTCCTGGCTCCAGGGTCTCGATCACGAGCGGCAGGCGTCCCGGGGCACTTGCCTCCAGAGACACCCGACCCCTACGCAGCAGATACAGCGTGTTCGCAGGTTCTCCTTCGACAAGCAAGAACTCTCCAGGCTTCACGGCCACGTTGCGGGCACAGCCGCTGACAAGCGAGGCCATGTCGCCCGGCAGGCCGGCGAGCAGCGGATGGCTCGCCACCAGAGCTGCGATGTCCTCGAACCTGTGCGAGCCTCCTTCGTCAACAGGCGCGGAGGTTTGTGACGACATCTGGGACACGGTGCCCCCCTTTCTTCTCGAACTCCCCTCTGAATCAAGGCTGCACTGCTCGCCGACGCCGCGCTAGGGCCGTTTGGCACTACCGCCCTCTTGTGTCGCCTGTCGCCCGTGTCCGCCGGCTCCCAGCGAGCTCACAACCTCACGAAGCGAGCCGTTGGCTCTTTAGCCCCGGGTTCTCGATTCCAGGAGTGCCGCGACTTGGACCCGAGGGGAAGAGGCCAGTTCGCGGCTCAGCCCGCTCGACACCTCAGGCGTTGAACACGTAGGCCCGGCCGGCGTCATTGGCGCGGTCGGGTGCTGTCACGACGGCGGTCGTGCCCGAGAGAGCAACCGACACACCGAAGGCATCCTTGGCGGTGGTGTCGGAGCCCTTCAGCTCGCTGACTTGCTTCCAGGTACCGGCCCTGCTGGTGAACACGTACGCCCTGCCTGCTTGCTTCGCGTGATCAGGCGCGCCGGCGAGGGCTGTAGTGCCCAAGACCACGACCGAGATGCCGAAGCCGTCGTCGGCGACGGTGTCGGAACCCTTGAGCTCGGCGCTCTGCTTCCAGCCGTTGGCCGTACCGGTGAAGACGTACACCCGGCCAGCACCGTTGGCATGTCCGTCCGCACCCACGAGGGCGGTACCGCCGGAGATGGCCACCGAGACCCCGAATCCGTCCTCGCTGACGGTGTCGGAGCCCTTCAGCTCGGCAATCTGCTTCCAGCCTCCGGCCGTGTTGGTGAAGACGTAGGCCCGACCGGCGTCCTTGGCGTAGACCGGCGCACCCACTGCAGCGGTCGTGCCTGAGACGGCCACCGAGTAGCCGAAGGCATTATCGGCGACGGTGTCGGAGCTCTGGATCTCGGCGGTCTGCTTCCAACCGGCTGCCATGTCGCTGAACACGTACACCCGCCCGGTCGCCTTCGCGTGACCCGGGGCGCCGATGCCGATGGTCGTGCCCGAGACGGCCACCGAGTAACCGAAGTAATCACTGGTGGCAGTGTCGGAGCCCTTCAGTTCGACGGCCTGGTGCCAGCCGCCAGCCGTGTCGGTGAACACGTAGGCCCGACCGGCGTCCTTGGCGAACCCCGGTGAGCCGACCACGAGGGTCGTGCCCGAGATGGCCACCGAGTAGCCGAAGTAATCACTGCCAATGGTGTCGGAGCCCTTCAGTTCGGCCACCTGGTGCCAGGAGGTCCCGGTCTTTGCGAAGACGTACACCCGACCCGCGCTCTTCGCGTATCCCGGTGCTCCCGCGACCACGGTCGTACCCGATATCGCCACCGAGACACCGAAACCGTCCTGGGCGACGGTGTCAGAACCTTTCAGCTCGCCCAGTTGCAGCCCGACTGGCGGCGTTGTTCGTGGCCTTGCGCCCGATGCCGAGACAGGGCCCGCCAGCAATGAGACGATGATCCCTCCGAGCACGACAAGGACGGCTACACGGGACGTGCGCATGTGACCCCTCCGATCGTGGGCTCACGCCCCAACATCGTCAATAACCTGATCGAAACACCGTAGACGCAGTGACACCTGCGGCCGTCGCGGCAGTCCGAACTGCGCCTGGGGGAAATGGCCGGCAGCACTGCGGACCCCGGGACAGTGGATCGGCGATCGAATCGCTCAGTCACGACGGTGGTCCACAGCTTTCGCGCGGCGCAGCCGGGCACCGCGCCGTCGCGCGACGAGCAGGGCGTTCATGTCGATAAGAACGCCCAAGTCTGCCCTGACCCGCACCCGCGATCGACGAGCTTGGCGTGGAGCGTCTCGGTCACGCCCAGGCTCTCGTGGTGTCTCCGGCGGCTGTGGAGCCCGCCGAAAACCTGTCGCCGACTTCCGCTCCCGCGCCACACGGTCGTGGTCGAGCCGGCCAGCCCGACGAGTGGGAGCACGACCACAGCCGCGAGTCGGTGAGAGTGCAAAGCGAAAGCGATCGCGTCGTCAGGAGAACCTCCGGAGCGTCATCAATTGGGAAGTCCCAGAGGAAATGAACGCTCGCGCCAACTGCACGCCGGGGGCCGCATCAAACCTGTGCAGTGCCCCGGAGTTCTGCATGTAGATGGCTCCGAGCCCCTTGAGCGCCTGCACCAGACACCAGATCCAGGCCCCGTTTGCTCACTCGGTATCCGGTAACCAGCAGCATCCTTCCAGTGACCTGCGGGCCGTCCCGCTCGGCGTCGTCGACGTCGCCCGCGCCTCAATGATGCCTGCCGGCAGGGCAGGAACAAGACGTTTCGCTTCGGGTGGATCCCGTCGGGCTTGCCGCCAGATGCTCTCGTCCAGTCGACAGATCAAACGAGGCCGAGTGCAGCGCGATCTCCGGCTCGAGCGTTTATTTGGATGGGAAGTCTCATGGCGGGAGCACCGACCAAAGAGGGTTCGAACCGCGGTGCGTCACGCAACGACCTCATCTGTTCCCACTTGCTGCTGCCGCCCGATGCCACGTTGGATCTGCAACCCGGCGAGGAAAACCGACTGAGGAGGAACCACCATGAAGCTGACTCGGCGTGACACCCGACCGCGCGCCCTCGGCACCATTCTGGCCTGCGCGGCGCTCCTGCTACATACAACTGCCATGGCCGCATCGGCACATTCGGACTCCCCCGCCAATGTGCCGCGCTGCGCGGCCGCTTCGCTCCTGGTCTGGGTTGGGCCGACCCAGGGAGCGGCTGGGTCGGTTGCCACCGAGTTCGGATTCACCAACCACTCCGCGGGCACCTGTTCGCTCTACGGGTACCCGCTCGTCCAGATGCTCAACAAGTCTGGGCAGAACCTGTCGACCTCTGACCAGAAGGCTCCGGGGGCCTTCGGCATCCTAGAGAAGACCGTCGTCCTGGCCCCTGGCAAGACGGCATACTTCGGCGTCGTGTACGCCAGCCAGACCGGTTACGCGAACTTGACCTGTCCGACGTCGGCCGCCTTGAAGTTCACCCTGCCGCAGGGCACCGGAACACTCCTGTTGCTCGGAGCCCACGCTCAGATCACGCCGTACGGTGGCACGACCCAGCACTTGACGTGCGGGATCGTCCACGTGACGCCGGTCACAGCCAAGCGTTTCCAGTAGCCCTGCCCGGCGCAGGCGGCAAGCAGCCAGGCAGGCCCGACGCGTTGACGCAGACGCAAACATCGGATGGCGCCATTTGCAAGTTCACCTGCGCCTGATCCGGAGTCATCAGGTGACAGGGGGAGCGATACGCGATTCCGATTCGTTGCCCGCGCGGCAGGCTGATCTCCGAGCCACGTGCCGGTGCGCGTCTTTTGCCATCCGCCGTCCGCGAGACAGTCATCCCGGGCCACGGTGGCTCGCGCACCCTCCGCGTGGCCAACCGAAGGCACGGGCGCCCGGCACGCCGGGCCGCACAGTGGGACCGACACTTCCCGCAGTGGACCGAACGGCCGGGAAACGGTAGGTAGCACGGGAACCCCATGGCCCAACGTCCCGGCAGTCATCGCTCAGCCACGACGGAGGTCCACGGGTGCTCGTGCAAGCCGACCCGAGCGACAAACCATGCCCCGACGAACGGGAACGCCCGTCTGGACATGAACGGGTCCGTCTCCGCGTCGAGCCCCGGCCCGACCCGGTGATCGACGAGGCCGGGCACGACCCGCGTCCTGCTTACGTGGAGACCTTCTGGCTGCCCATCCTGGGCCCTTCGAATGTCACGTCTTGACCAATAGACCGAGGTCTCCTCCCGGGGGCATGTCAGGAGGTTCGCGTCCGAGAGCCGACGGCGTGGATCTGCGACAGGTCGTGAAGAGACTCGAACCTCAGCCCGAGCGCGAAAGCGTCAAGGCGATCTTGTACTCGCGCTTCGGATTGGAACCGACAACGACGACCGCCGCGCGGAGACCTGGGGTCCACAAGCCGTTCTCGTAGAGTGCTGCGACGTTCAGAGGGTCGACGCGGAGCCCCTTCAGAACTGTCTGATTCTCAAGAGCGGGCTCAAACTTAGAACCGGCTAGCCGGACTGAGTACGGCAAAGAGAACGGGCGGCCGCAATCCTTGCCGACCCTGAGTCCGCAGCTCGGCGCGTTGGCCGCCGGGTTCGTTCCGGCTCTCCTTAACGAGCTGTTCACACTGTGCTCATCGTGAGGAAACGGGGATTCCTTATCGTCAGTAGGCAGGCGACGGGTCCCACGGCGTCCAGACCCGTGCGGATAAAGGCGATGAGGAAAAGGGGGTTCGATGTCGGATATGGGTGCAGGGGGGATGGGTGCGAGCCTGAGAAGCCGCTCGCCGACCGGGCCCGCCACCGCTTTCGGGCCATTGGCCATGGGCGTGCGCCGGACTGATCGCCTTCATGTTCATCGGCATCGTCGCAGTCGTCATCACGCTCTCGAGCGTGCTCAGCTGATGGGGCGCCAACCCGAACGACGCGCTGAGGTGAACCCCATGGTTCTCGGTCGGGCCTCCCGGCTCAGGTCTCCTCGCCGAGCGGTGGCTCATCGAGGGCGTTCTGAGCGCGCGGGTGACGCGATGACTCGGAGCGCTGGGGCCCGAGGTCCCCCGAGTTGCAGACACCTATGGCGGCAACGACGCCGCCCACTACGCAGACGGCCGCGGAGATGATTATCGCGTTGTGGAACTCGACCGAGAGCGCACCGGGCGCACATGGCTCTGGTCGGAGATGCCAGCCGACCGCGATCGCCGGAGCCACTGGTTCGCAGCGTTAGGGTCAAGACGCCTAGATGACGCTCCGAGGGCGAACATGATCACTAGAAGAAGGTGCCTGGTGACGGTCGCCATATGTGGGGTCGGACTGTGCGTTTCACTCAGCGCGTTGAACGGAGCCGCCGGGCGGGTCACCACCGGTGGGAAGGTCACCAACTACACCTGAGCTGGCCATAGTCGATCCCGGCGAACCCGCGCTCTACGGTCCCCTGCCATGAGGCCAGTCTGGTGGTGCCTCGACAAGCTGGCCAGCGCAGGCGGCTGGCTTCGTTTCAGCTGCAGCGGCCGGCCAACTGGGTCATCCACGGCTACGCGATTGGATGACCCATAAGTTCCTCAACTCACCTCAACGTCTCCTCCACCCGTGTAGCGTTGCATCCACCCTCCAGGCACATGGCTCACCGCCAGTGACGGTCAGACTGGCTCCCGTCCGGCCAACGTCAAGCGCCAAGCGACAGCCCAGCTCGCAGTCCCAACCGGTCAGGCACCCATGCGCCCGGCATCCCGGGCGCGCCGTACTCGGCCATGGACCCCGATCTGTCCACCTGGCGCCACAAGCGTTCTTGGTGAAGAGGGCACGGGACCGCGAAACGGCGAGCACGCGGACAGGCGGTGCACGGCGCCTGGTGCGCCGGGTGTGGGTCTGGTTCGGATGTGCCCGGGCTCCCGGTTCAGGCTCGCCAACCCCAAGGCACCTCGTCGGCTAGCCACGGTGCCCTCTGTCGGCAAGACGATCGGCCTTGTTTCATCCGCGAGTACGCGCCTTGTGCGCGAGCCTTCAACGGGTATTGTGGACTCGTGCGACGTGCATTAGCGATAATCGTGCTGATCGTCGGGGTCGCTGCGATCGTGGCTGGTGTGCTGTACCTCACGCAGCCGGCACACTCGCTGCCGACGTTCTTCCCCGGGTACGCGGCTCACGTGGTTAGCAAGCACACAAAGCGTGGTTACGCGGGTATCGCGTTGGGCGCCGTGCTCGTCATCGTCGCATTCGTGGCGGCATTTACAGGTCCGCGCAAACGCTGAACCCTGTCCTCAGATAGGTAATGGCTACGAGCGCGCTAGCCGGACTGTGACCAACGCCGAGAGTGATCCGAGCGGACGGCATCAGCACGGGCGAGGCGGTCGAGGAAGCGACAGAAATCCAACGGACCTGCCAAATGATGCCGACGAGCGCGAACCGACCAGGAGTGAGCCGGGAAATACCCTCATGGTCTTACGGGTGATTCCTCTGCCCGTGGTAGTTGCACTCCGTGCAGGTCCGGTGGATCTGAGTTCCGCTCCCAAGGCAACACTCGCACACGTCCAAAGGCCCGTAGTGGACGTGGGTCGCAGGGTTCCGAAACCGGCCGTGGCTGTCGAGAACATGAAGCGTCCGACTTCCCAAAACGGTAGGTAGCACGGGAATTCCCTGGGCCAGCGTCTCGGTAGTCTCATCGCTCAGCCACGACGGAGGTCTACCGGTGCTCGTGCAAGCCGACCCAAGCGCCAAACCATGCCCCGGCGAACGGGAACGCCCGCCTGAAAATGAACGCGTCCACCTCCGCGTCGAGCCCTGGCCCGATCCGGTCATCGACGAGGTCGGGCACGACCCGCGATCAGGTTACGTGGAGACTTTCTGGTTGCCCGTCCTAGGTCCTTCCACGACCTGGCTGCTGCGCCACCTCGCAATAAAGCTAGAGGAGTCACCGGAGGGGATCGAGCTCGACGTGGAGGACACGGCTCGTTCACTCGGTCTCGGGGAGCGTCTGGGCCCGAACGCGCCGTTTGCCCGGACTCTGAAGCGCTGCGTCGACTTCGACATGGCCGAGTGGCGAGGACCTCGACTGCTCGCAGTCCGGCGCTGGCTTCCTCCCCTCGCGCGACGGCACCTTCGCCGGCTACCGGAATCGCTCCAAACCAGGCACGAGGCCGCACAGCAGACACGTCAACCCGCACCCGCCGCCGAGAACCTCCGCCGGCGGGGCTACCAGCTGGCGCTCAGCCTCGTCGATCTAGGGGAAGATCAGAAAACGACCGAGCAGCACCTGCGCAGATGGAGATTCCACCCGGTGCTCGCCACTGAGTGCGCCGCCTGGGCCGTCGAAGAGCAGGCACGACGGGGCGTGTCGCAGGTGCCAAAAGACTCTTAGCCAGGGCGCCCTCTCCAGCGTGGGAAGCGCTCCCGGGTAGTCTCTATCTTCAGTGAGCGCTGCGAAAAGCTATCTCGAGACCGTTCGCGAGCGTGTCGTGATCTACGACGGCGCGACCGGGACCAACCTGCAGCTGCGCGAGCTCAGCGCGCATGACTTCGGCGGCGAGTCGCTCGAGGGCTGCAACGAGATGCTGTGCGTCACGCGTCCGGCCGTCGTCCAGGAGCTGCACCGGTCGTTTCTCGAGCTCGGCGTCGACGTCGTCGAGACGAACTCGTTCGGGTCGCTTCCCATCGTGCTCGCGGAGTACCAGATCGCGGACCGCGCCGAGGAGCTCGCCCGCGCCTCGGCCCGTCTGGCGAAGGAGGTCGCCAGCGGTTACTCGACAGCAGACCGGCAGCGCTGGGTGGCCGGCAGCTTGGGGCCGGGCACGAAGCTACCGACACTCGGCCAGGTCAGCTTCAAGGAGCTCCGCGACGCCTATGAGGTGCTCGCGCGTGGCTTGCTCGGCGGCGGCGCCGACCTGCTGTTGATCGAGACCTGCTACGACGTGCTCCAGGCCAAGGCGGCGATCCAAGCGTGCCGTCGCGCGATGCACTACGCGGGCCGCCAGGTGCCGCTCCAGGTGCAGGTGACCATCGAGCTCACAGGCCGCATGCTGCTCGGCACCGAGATAGGCGCGGCGCTCTGCACGCTCGAGGCGATGAAGCCGGACGTCATAGGCATGAACTGCGCCACGGGTCCAGTCGAGATGTACGAAGCGCTCCGGTTCCTTTCAGGCCAGGCACGAACCCCGATCTCCGCGCTGCCTAACGCCGGCCTGCCGTCGGTCGTCGACGGGAAGATGCACTACGACTTGACTCCGGACGCGCTCGCCGAGCACCTGTCCGTGTTCGTCCGCGAGCTCGGGGTATCGGTCGTCGGCGGTTGTTGCGGTACCACACCGGAGCACATTTCCAAGGTCGTGGCTGCCTGCGCGGGCCTCGAGCCCGCTCGCCGGTCGCCTGTCCACGAACCGTCCGCCGCTTCGCTGTATGTGACGACGCCTTTCGAACAGGAGGCTTCGTTCCTCGTCATAGGCGAGCGCACCAACGCCAACGGCTCGAAGCGCTTCCGGGACGCGATGCTTGCGGGCGACTTCGACACGACCGTCGCGATGGCTCGTGACCAAGCACGCGAGGGTGCTCACCTGCTCGACGTCTGCGTCGACTACACCGGTGCCGACGGGGTGCGGGACATGAACGAGGTGGCGCGGCGCTTCGCGACGCAGTCGTCCATCCCCCTCGTCATCGACACGACGGAGGCTCCGGTCGCCGAAGCCGCCCTGCAGTGGATCGGCGGGCGGCCGGTGCTCAACTCGGTGAACCTTGAGGACGGGGACGCCCCGGGTACGCGGCTCGACCGATTCCTGACGCTCGCGCGTGACTACGGGGCAGCGGTGATCTGCACCTGCATCGACACTGACGGCCAGGCTCGCACGGCAGAGTGGAAACTGCGCGCTGCCAAGGCGATCCACGAACTCGCCGTCGGGCGCTATGGCCTGGAGCCGGAAGACCTCCTTTTCGATCCGCTCGCTTTGCCGCTGTCGACCGGCTTGGAAGAAAGCCGCCGGGACGGGATCGAGACGATCGAGGCCATCCGGAGGATCAAGGCCGAACTGCCCGGCGTTCACACGGTGATCGGCCTCTCGAACGTGTCCTTCGGGCTCGCCCCCGCGGCACGCCAACTGCTCAACTCGGTCTTCCTGCACGAATGCGTCCAAGCCGGGCTCGACGCTGCCATCGTGCACGCCGGCAAGATCCAGCCCCTGCACCGGATCGCGAACTCCGACCGCGACATCTGCCTCGATCTCATCTACGACCGCCGTCGCGAGGACTATGACCCGCTCTCTGCTCTGATAGATGCGTTCGAGGGCGAGAGCGCGGCGGCGCACTCCGCGATCGAAGATCGCTCGGCTTGGACCGTCGACCGGCGCCTGGAGCGGCGCATCGTGGACGGCGACCGCAACGGCCTCGAGGCCGAGCTCGACGAGGCCCTCGGGGCGGGCCATGCCGCACTGGACGTCGTGAACGACATGCTGTTGGCCGGGATGCGCACCGTGGGCGAGTTGTTCGGCTCGGGCCAGATGCAGCTGCCCTTTGTGCTCGCCTCGGCCGAGACGATGAAGGCGGCGGTCGCTTACCTGGAACCGCACATGGAACGCTCCGAGTCGGGCGGCCGGGGTCGCATCGTCCTCGGGACCGTAAAGGGCGACGTACACGACATCGGCAAGAACCTGGTCGACATCATCCTCACCAACAACGGCTACGAAGTCCACAATCTCGGCATCAAGGTGCCGATCTCCGAGATGATCGCGAAGGCGGACGAAGTCGGGGCCGACGCGATCGGCATGAGCGGCCTGCTCGTGAAGTCGACGCTGATCATGCGCGACAACCTGGAGGAGCTGAACCGGCTCGACAAGTCCCGCTACCCGATAATCCTGGGAGGGGCAGCGCTCACGCGCACCTATGTCGAAAAGGACCTACGCGCCCTGTACAAGGGTCGTGTCTTCTACGGCAAGGACGCGTTCGAGGGCCTGCACCTGCTCGACCGGCTGATGGAGATCAAGCGGAGCGGCGTCGAAGACCCGGGGTTCGGGACCGAGCCGTCGGGCCGCAAACTCCCCCCGAGGCGGAGCGTGCAGATGGCAGAGCTCGACCCGGCGAGGCTTCCGGCGCGCTCTGCCGAAGTGGGCAAGGACAACGAGCTCTTCGAGCCCCCCTTCCTCGGAACCCGTGTCGCCAAAGGCATCCCGCTCGACGACATCGTCTCTTTCCTCAACGAGACGGCGCTGTTCCGCAACCAGTGGGGCTATCGCCCGGAGTCCGGCGAGACCGACGCCGACTTCAAGGAGCGGGTCCGAGCCGAGCTCCGGGCACGTCTCGACGAGGTGAAAGCCGAGGGCCTGCTCATTCCCCAGGTCGTCTGGGGCTATTTCCCGGTGAACTCCGAAGGGAACGATCTCGTCGTCTACACCGACGACGAACGCACCGCCGAGCTCCAACGGTTCTCCTTCCCGCGCCAGGCCAAGGAGCCCCACCTGTGCATCGCCGACTTCTTCAGGCCGGCGGGCTCGGCCGAGCGGGACTACGCCGCGTTCCAGATCGTGACGGTGGGAGCGCTCGCTTCGGCCCACGCCGCCGAGCTGTTCGCTGCGGACCGCTACAGGGATTACGTGGCCATGCACGGGTTATCGGTCGAGATGACCGAGGCGCTCGCCGAGATGTGGCACAGGCGCGTCCGCGAGGAATGGGGGTTCGCCAACGAGGACGCCCCGACCCTGACAGGTCTCTTCCGCCAGCAGCACCGTGGCGGCCGGTATTCGTTCGGTTATCCGGCCTGCCCGGACCTCGAGGACAACGCGAAGGTCGTCGGGCTCCTCGAGGCCGGCCGAATCGGGGTCACGGTGAGCGAGGGCTTCCAGCTCCACCCCGAGCAGACGACGCTCGCGATCATCTGTCATCACCCGATGGCCAAGTACTTCGTCGTCTGAGACGCCTCTACCACCGGAGCCAGAGTCTCCACTGAGGGCCGCCCGTGAGCTAACCTCACGCAACATTTCAACGCGGTCCCCGGTGGCCACTCTTGCGGCACTGAGCCTCCGGCCAGCGGGTGACTCGAGGGTGGGAGGACCCAGATGATCAGGCTTGCGAGGAATTTCAAACAGCGTCGCGTCGTCACGGGCTTAGTGTTGGCGGCTGCCGTGGGGATCGTGGCTGCGGGGTGCTCCAGCGCGAGCACGACCACTACCACGACAACCAAGCCCGTCAGCTCGACCACGGCGACGACGGCAGCTCCTGCGAAGTCGACCACGACGACTGCCGTTGCCGCGAGCTCGACAACTACGACTGTTCCGGGCGGGCTCTTGGGATCGAGCCTGCTCTCGAAGTTCGAGTCGGGCGAGCACGCCACCTTCATCGCGACTTACAAGATCACCTCAGCCAGTTCGAAGTCGCTGACGAGCCTCACGATCGCGGAGCAACCACCTGACTCGCTGTTCGGGGGAACCTCCACTACAGGCACCTTCAAGCTCATAACTCTCGGTACAAAGAGCTACATCTGCAGTGGCGGCGCGAGCGGCAGCGGTGCGACGTGCTTCAGCGCGGGGGCGGAGGCGTCTTTGGCGGATCTGTTCGCGCTCTATCAGCCGAACTACTACCTCCCCTACTTCGAGGCGGCCGCCAAGGCCGAGGGGGCGCAGGTCAGCTACTCGTCGAAGTCGGTCAACGGCTTGTCGCTTTCGTGCGTCTCTGTGACCGGTGCGAAGAACGAGACCGGAACGGGGACATTCTGCGTGACATCCCAGGGTGTCCTCGGCTATGTCTCGTGGACCGGCGCCACGGCGTCGCAGGCCGGCAGCTTCGAGATCACGAGCTTCTCGACGAGCGTGCCGGCTGGCGAGTTCACACTGCCGGCAACTCCGACGAAGATCCCGTAGGGATGGGAGGCGCGTCAGCGCGCCTGTCGCCTCCTGCACCGGAGCCCACGACCGATCGCGTGTGGGCGCCGGTGAGACGTTAGGGTTTCGCTCGATGACAGTGGATGCCACCGACGCCTCATTCGACAACGACGTACTCGTCCGCTCCGACACAGTCCCGGTCGTCGTCGACCTGTGGGCACCTTGGTGCGGCCCGTGCAAGACGCTCAGCCCGATCATCGAGCGTGTGGTCGAGGCCACCGCCGGCGCAGTCGAGCTCGTCAAGGTCAATGTCGACGAGAACCCCAGGATCTCGCAGAGTTTCCAGGTCCAGTCCATCCCGGCCGTGTTCGCGATCAAGGAACGCCGCGTCGTGGACCAGTTCATAGGCGCCCTCGGCGAGGCCGCCGTCCGTTCGTTCGTGGAGCGGCTCCTCCCTGCCGCGAGCGAAGCCGACAAGCTGATCGCCCTCGGTGACGAGGCCTCGCTCCGCCGGGCGCTCGAGCTCGAGCCCGACCGCCCTGAGGCCGTCGTCGGCCTCGCCGAGATCCTCGTCGACCGCGGAGAGCCCGAGGACGCGCTCAGCCTGCTCGCGAAGATCCCCGACACCGGCGAGGCGCGTCGCGTCGCCGCGCTCGCCCGGTTGGCAATTGCCGGCACGCCGGTTTCTCGCGGGGGCGCAGATGGCGGCAGGGAGCTCGAAGAGCATATGGGCGCCCTGCTCGAGCGGGTGAAGACAGACGACGAGGCCCGCCAGGAACTTGTCGATCTCCTCGAGACGATGGACCCCTCGGACCCGAGACGGGCACAGTACCGGCGGGCCCTCGCCTCCCGGCTGTTCTGATCCCGGCGCGTTCGGGAGCCCGACCGTGGCGACGTACAGCCCGGTGTTCTGGCCCCGCCACCCCGTTGTGCTCGAGCTGGGGCCCCGCCGCTACGACCTGACCAAGAGGGCACTGGTCATAGGCATCCTCAACCGCACGACGGACTCGTTCTACGACCGCGGTTCGTACTTCGACCTGGACCGTTTCTTCGAGCGTGCGGAGCAATTGGTCGAAGAAGGCGCCGACGTGCTCGATATCGGCGGCGTCAAAGCGGGGCCGGGACCGGAGGTGACCGAGGAGGAGGAGCTCGACCGGGTCGTGCCGGTGATCGCGTCACTTCGCGAACGCTTCGACGTGCCGCTCTCGGTCGACACGTGGCGGGCTTCGGTCGCCGAGGCCGCCTTTGGGGCCGGAGCCGTGCTCGGCAACGACATAAGCGGGTTCGCCGACCCCGGGTATCTACTCGCCGCCGCAGCAGCCGGAGCAAGCGTCGTCGCCACCCACATACGGCTCTCGCCACGTGTGCCCGACCCCGAGCCGCACTATGACGACGTCGTGGCCGATGTCACGCGCTTTCTGCTGACGCGAGCCGAGAGCGCTCTCGCCAGCGGGATCCCGGCCACTCGCATCATCCTCGACGCCGGCCTCGACCTCGGCAAGACGGCCGGCCAGTCCCTGTTGCTCCTGCGGAGCTCCTCACGGCTCGCCTCGCTCGGCTACCCGTTACTCTTGTCCTCGTCCAACAAGACTTTCCTGGGGGTTCTGCTGGATCTCGGGATCGGCGAGCGGCGCGACGCGTCGTTGGCCTCCGCGGCGCTGGGCATCGCCGGCGGATGCCGGCTCGTGAGGGCCCACGAGGTGTCCGGGACCTGCAAGGTGCGCGATCTGCTGGCCGCGATCATCGAGTCCGCGCCGGGAGCCGGAGCCGGGGACGGGCTCCGAACGGCCGCGGCAACGACGACGGTCCTCGGCGCGGGGGCGCCTCAGTGACCGCCACGAATGCCCCCCAAGGCGACTCCGCCGTCGTCTTTGTCGTGAAGGGCAGTGATCCCGCCCTCGTGGATCGGGGCCTCGAGCAACTGCTCGCCGAGCTGACCTCACCGGAGGCAACGAACCCCGAGCCGAAAGACGCGACTTCGGCTGACCTGAGCGCGGCTGTCGCCATCGAGGAGCACCGGGCGCCCAGCAGCGAGGACGAGGTCATGATCGGGCCGGTGCTCGACGCGCTGTTCACACCTGCGTTCCTGGCCGACCGCCGGATAGTCGTGCTCCGCGACGCAGAGCGTCTCGACGCGTCACAGGCCGCAGAGCTCGCCTCGCGCATCGGCGAGCAGTTCGCGCCGAATGTGCTCGTGCTGGCTGTGGTCGGCAAGGCGTTGCCGGCCGTTCTTGCCAAAGCTGTCAAGGCTCACGGCCGGGAGATCGACACGTCGCCCGGCTCGTCCGGCAAAGCGCGCACGCAGTGGCTGAGCGAGCAGCTGCAAAGCGCGCCGGTCCACCTGGACCCAGCCGCCAGACACCTGCTCGAGGGCCATCTCGGGGAGGACGTGTCGCGCCTGCACGCGCTCTTGGACGTTCTCACCGCCGCCTACGGCGAGGGCGGGAAAGTGAGCCCGGCGGAGTTGGAGCCTTTTCTCGGCGAGGAGGGAGGGGCACCGCCGTGGGAGCTCACCGACGCGCTCGACAACGGCGACGTGGCGACAGCGGTGCAAGCCGCCCGCCGGCTTCTCGGACCCGGAGGCCGCCACCCGTTCCAGCTGCTCGCGATGTTGCACAAGCACTACGGGGCGATGTTGCGTCTTGACGGGAGCGCCATAACCGACCCGGGCGAGGCGGCATCGCTGCTCGGCATGTCGCCGTACCCGGCGCGCAAGGTGCTTGCCCAGGGACGAAGGCTGGGCACGGATCGCATCGCCCGCGCGGTTAGCCTGGTCGCCGATGCCGACCTCGACCTCCGCGGAGTCGTGGACTGGCCGGACGGGCTCGTGATCGAGGTGCTCGTGGCGCGCCTCGCCCAGCTTGCCCACACCCGCTTGGCTGTACCGCCCGGCGCGCGGCGCCCGGCCCGCACGCCATGACCGAGCCGGGACTCGGCGGTCATCGGAAGGTCGATCTCCTCGAGCTCGCTCTGGAAATCGCCGAAGCGGCGGGCAAGTTGCTCCGCTCACGGCTGGAGAGCGTCGCGGGGGGCGTCCTGCTCTCCACCGGCGCCTCCTCCAAGTCGAGCCCGACCGATCTCGTCACAGAGGTCGACCGGGCCAGTGAGGCCTTGATCGTCGGCTCATTGCTGCGTGCACGGCCGGACGACGGCGTGCTCGGCGAGGAAGGCAGCTCCCGCAAAGGTTCCACCGGCGTCACCTGGGTCATCGACCCGCTCGACGGCACCATCAATTACCTCTACGGCATCGAGGAATTCGCGGTCTCGATCGGGGCCAGGCTCGATGGCCGAAGCATCGTGGGCGCCGTCCACAATCCGATGAACGGGGAGATGTTCGCAGCCTGTGAGGGAGACGGAGCGACGCTCAATGGTCGCGAGCTGCGACTGCGGCCATCGGGCCGTCCCCTCGCCGAGGCGCTCGTAGCCACCGGTTTCACCTACGTGGCCAAAGACCGGGCCGATCAGGCACGAATGCTCCCGGTCGTGCTGCCCGCCGTACGGGACATCCGACGTCGCGGCTCGGCGGCGATCGACATCTGCGGAGTGGCATGCGGTCGCTTCGATGCCTTCTACGAGGCGTGGCTCAGGCCGTGGGATCGTGCCGCGGGCGAGGTCATCGTGCGCGAAGCCGGGGCCACGCTCACCGACGTCGGAGGGCTGGCGGACGGGTCCCCTACCCTTGTCGTCGCAGCTCCGGGCCTGGAAGGCCCGCTGGTCGAGCTGCTAAGGAACGCCGTTTCGAGCTGAGCGGTCCGCACGGGACGGGCGTCCACCGCTCGCCGTTCAGGCGTCGGCCTGCGCCTCGCCTGCCGGCAGGCTGTTAGCGTCCCGGTCCGATGTCCGGCCGACCACGCCAAGGATGAGGGTTGCCATGGAGTTCGAAGTCGTCGTGGAGATTCCCAAGGGCCAGCGCAACAAGTACGAGATGGACCACGCCACAGGTCGGATCTACCTCGACCGCATGCTGTTCACTTCGACCCGGTATCCGGCGGACTACGGCTTCATAGACGGGACTCTCGGGCAGGACGGCGATCCGCTCGACGCCCTGGTGCTGGTCGAGGAGCCCACGTTCCCCGGCTGCGTCGTCCGGTCGCGAACGATCGGCATGTTCCGGATGACCGACGAGAAGGGACCGGACGACAAGGTCATCGCAGTTCCGGCTCACGATCCTCGCATGGAGCATCTGCAGGATCTCCGCCACCTTCCGGAGTTCGACCGGCTCGAGATCCAGCACTTCTTCGAGGTCTACAAGGACCTCGAGCCCGGCAAGTCGGTCGAAGGGGCGACGTGGGTCGGACGTGAGGCGGCCGAGCTGGAGATCGAGCGGTCACGGGAGCGCGCCGGGATGCTGGGCCGAGGCTGAGCTGCGGCCGCAGGGTGGGCCGTGGCTCTTCCGCAGGCCTACCCGACGTGCAGGTTCACGTGCCAGGCCCGCTCCATCGGCTGCACCAGGGCCTGGGCGAGCATGTCGTAACCTGCCGGAAGCAGGTGTACGCCGTCGGTGGAACGGATCTGTTCGATCGATCCGTTGATCGACATGTAGAGAACGAAGCCTCCGTGCTTGTCGGCGAGGACCCTCGAGGCGGGGAAGTACGCCACACCCGGGTGGGAGCGTGCCTCGGCGTAGAAGACGCCGTTGAGCTTCTGTGGGAATCCCACCGGGACGGCCGATCCGGCACCCATCGGCGGCAGGCCGACCCACATCACATGAGCGCCTGCCGAGGTCGCCTCTTCCATGACTAGCGCGACCCTGGCCGCATAGGCCTGCCACCACGGCACCGCCGTCATGGAGAAAGAAAGGTAGCGGCCGTTTCCGATCGAGAACGACTGCATGTCGTTCGCTCCCATCATGACGACCACGATCTTCGGGTGGTACTGCCTAAGGTCGACTTCGAGAGCAGTCGGCCAGTTGTAGTAGTCGCTCCTTGCGAGGCCGGTGTCCTCGAGCGCCTTCTGGACGACGCGGACGTCCGGGTCGGTCGAGAACACGTCCCCAAGACCGAAGCCGAGGTCCTCGCCTATGGAGTCCCCGACAGAGAGCAGCGTCAGCGGTCGGGAAGCCGTCGGGGACACTAGTGACGGCGGTCCCGGCGGGACCACGGGCGGGGGCGGGGGCGGGATGTAGTGGATCCCGGGACCGAGATGCGGCGCGGCACCGAGGCCCAGGTAGCCCCATGGCCGCTGCGCAGCTGTGGTGACGGGCGGAACGATGGGGGCAGGGCCGCCGCACGCTGGTGCCCCGCCGATGCCGCATCTCCCGAGCGCCGCGTCGGCGCTGTTCACCGGCCCGGAGATCCGCAGCGCATCTGTGATCGCGGCTATCGGGCGGAGGATCATCACCGCGACGGTGCGGCGGACCCCGATCTGGCCCGCCTCCGCGGAGTGGTACAGCTGGTTCGCGTCAAAAAGGAGCCAGACCCCGAAGCAGATCAGGCCGACGGCGATTATGTGGCCCGCAGACGCCCGCCGCCTCTGGTCGGTCGGCTCACCCTCGGTTTGCGAGCGCGTTTGGGTTCTCGGCGCGCGAGCGCGGGTGGCCGACGGGGTGCGTGCCGGCCGGGCGCGGCGAGTCCGTGCCGAAGTGCCCGAACGCCGCGTCGAGGCGTTGGACGACCTGTTCGAGCTCGTGCGAGCTCTGCGGACGTCCTTGCGCTGGTCACCTTTGCGGCCGCCCTGTCGGCGGGATGGCTTCGGTGACTTTCGGAATATCGTCAAGTAGCTCGTGCCGCCTTCGACAAGCTCGTCCCATTCTCAAAAACGGAAGTAGATAAACGGTGCGACGCCCGGAGGGCCCAGCGTCGTGATGACCAGCAAGACGGCAGCGAGCACCACTCCCTGGGCAAACACGCTAAGCCTTGAGAACACCTCCTGTGCGCGCATGGGCAGGGCTTTCGGCACGTACTGGGACCCGATGCCGACCACGATGACGAGCAACACCGCGAAGTTCACGAGCGGGGAAGGCTGAGCCCAGCCGGTGAACAGCCGGCCGAACATCGCGAACGCGTTTGCGAACGACGTGGCGCGGAAGAAGACCCATCCCACGCACACGAGCTGGAAAGTCGCGAACCGCTCCCAGGCGACCCATCCACGCCCCTCTCGTTGAGGCGAGAGGCCCTTTGCGACCCGTTTCGCACGACGGTAGTGGCCTGTGCACTGCCCGATGCCGTGCAGGGCGCCCCAGGCGACGAAGGTCCAGGCCGCGCCGTGCCACAAACCGCCGAGGACCATGGTGATCATGATGTTGCGGTACATCGCGCGCCTCGATCCCTGGTTGCCTCCGAGCGGGATGTACAAGTAGTCGCGGAGCCACAGCGACAAGGTCATGTGCCAACGTCGCCAGAAGTCCTGCAGGGACCGGGCCGTGTAGGGAGCGTTGAAGTTCTCCGGGAAGCGGAACCCGAGCAGGAGGGCGCAGCCGATGGCGATGTCGGTGTAACCGCTGAAGTCGCAGTAGATCTGCACCGCGTAGCCGTAGATCGCCAACAGCACCTCGAGTGAGGAGTGCGTGTGGGGATTCGCGAACACGGGGTCCACGATCTGGGACGAGACGTAGCTGGAAAGCACCACCTTCTTGAACAAGCCGCCGAATATGAGGTAGGCGGCCTTCGGAAGGGCGATCCGGCGCGGGTCGCGTCGGTGCGCCCGGCGGATCTGGGGCAACAGGTCCGCGCCGCGCACGATCGGGCCTGCGACCAGGTGTGGGAAGAAGGCGACAAACACGGCCACGTCCAACCACGGCGAGGGCTCGAGGCTCCCCCTGTAGATGTCGATCACGTACGACAGGCCCATGAAGGTGAAGAACGAGATCCCGACCGGGAGCGTGACTTGGATCAACGGGAGGGGATCGCCCATCCCGAGGTGGTGGAGCACGTTGTCGACGTTTACGCTCAGCCACCCCGCGTACTTGAACCACCCCAGCAGACCGAGTTCTGCGACGACGGTCACGATCATCCATGCGCGCCGAGCCGACGCGACGCGAGCCCGGTGGACCAGGCGACCCCCGGCGATCGTGCAGACCGTGGAGATCGCCAGGAGGAAGATGAAGCGCCAGTCCCACCATCCGTAGAACACGTAGCTCGCGATGAGGATGAACACGCGCCAACGCTTGGGGAACGGCGCGAGCAGCCAGTTGCCTATGAAGACGATCCCGAAGAAGATTGCGAAATCAGTTGTCGGGAAGAGCAACCGGTGAGTCCTTCATCTGCGCTCTGGCAACGCGGGTCGCGTATGCCCTCGGCCGCCCGACGATACATATCCTTTGACCTCAATGTGTGGAGCCCGCCAAATCCCTTTCAAACACTGGCGATCCTGCGACCTGCTCGCCTCGTGTCGCGAGTTCGCGGGACCGGGCGGCGGTGCAACGGTGAGCCTTCAGGCTGCTGGAAAACCCGGGCCGAGCTCAGCGACGAGCCTTGATCGCCTCTATGAGCTTGGGGAGCACGCTTGTGACGTCACCGACGACACCGAGGTCTGCGACAGCAAAAATGGGGGCTTCCCGATCCTTGTTGATGGCGATGATGTGCTCGGCGTCCTTCATGCCGACCAAATGCTGGGTGGCCCCGGAGATCCCGCAGGCGATGTACACAGCCGGCCTGACCGTCTTGCCCGTCTGGCCGATCTGGTACGCGTACGGCACCCAGCCCGAGTCGACGATGGCGCGTGTGGCGCCCGCAGCGCCGTTCAGCAACTGCGCAAGCTCTGTGACGAGCGCGTAGTTGCCGCTCGAGCCGAGACCCCTGCCCCCGGAGACGACGACGGCTGCCTCGTCGAGCCTGGGACCGCTTTGCTCGTCAGCGTGGCGGGCGACAATTCTCGCCCTGTCGCTCGCCCCGGTCTCGGGAACGTCTATCGCGACGATCTCCGGGGATCGCTGCCCGGCCGGCTCCGGTTCGGGAACGAACGACTTCGGCTGGACGAGGAAAAGCCACGGGGTACCGCCCGTGAACTCGGCTCGCAACAGGGCCGAGCCGCCGAAGATGGTGTGCTCGGAGGTCGGCCTCGGCCCCGAGAAGTCGAGGCCGACGACGTTCGCAAGCACGGGCAGATCGAGGCGCACCGACAGCCGCGCCGCGACGTCACGGCCGTCGTGGGTGGCACCGATGAGGATGGCGTCGGGGCGGTTCCCGCCTGAGACCTGGGCCGCGATGGCGGCGGCCAGCTTGGGCCCGGGCAACGACTCGCCTATGTCGCCCGCGTCGTACACCGTGGTCGCCCCGTAGCGACAGAGGACACCGGCCGCACTCGACACACCGGGACCCCATGTGACGACCTCGACGGCACCGGTGATGCCACGGGCGGCCGTCAACAACTCGAGCACGATGCCGGCCGGCACCCCGCCATGTTGCTCGGCGAGGACCCAGGTCCTTTCCACCTGCGACATCCCTTCTACAAGACCTTGAGCTGCTCGAGGAAGTTGATGACACGCTCATGCGCGTCACCCTGGTCGACGACGATCTCACCGGCCTTGAGTGCTTGGGCAGGCTCGACCGAGACCACCCGCTGGCGGGCACCGGTGAAGCCGACGTGCGACGGGTCCAGCCCGAGGTCTCTCACCGTCACCTGCTCAACGGGTTTCGATTTCGCGGCCGCGATCCCCTTGAACGAGGGATACCGCGGCTCGACGGCACCCGAGGTGACTGTCACGACGGCCGGAAGAGGACAAGAGACCTCCTCCTGGCCCGCTTCGGTCTGGCGCTTGACCGTGAGCAGGCCATCGGAGATCTCGACGTGCTCGGCGAAGCTGACCGACGGCCAACCGAGCAACTCCGCGACCTGGACAGGCGTCGTGCCTGTGTAGCCGTCGGTGGACTCGGTGCCCGCGAGCACCAGGTCCGGATCCAGCCGGCGGATGACCGCGGCCAGGACCTTCGCCGTCCCGAGGGCGTCCGATCCGGCCAGCACAGGGTCGGACACCAAGACGGCCCTCGCCGCTCCGATCGCCAGCGCGGTGCGCAGCCCACTCGTCTCGTGGCGCGGGGCCATCGAGACGAGTGAGACCTCGCCACCTCCGGCAGCCTCCACGATCTGCAGGCCCATCTCCACGCCGTAGCTGTCCGACTCGTCCATGATCAGCTTCCCCTCGCGCACGAGGGTGTGGTCCTGCGGATCGAGCGCGGGAGCCTCCGCCGTGTCCGGAATCTGCTTCACACAGACGGCAACTTTCACTTGGCGATTCTCCACGACCGGTCGCCCCGTGGCCAACCTGTGACGAAGGCTTTCAACCGGTGCCGGGAGGCTGCAGGTCGGCGAGCGGGTGGGACCGCCCGAGCGCCCGGAGGGCCGCCCCCACGTCGTTGGTGATCACCGCGTCCACGCCCAGCCTCGCCAGCGCGGTGATCCGGGCCGGGTCGTCCACGGTCCAGGCCCTGATCGCCATGCCGCGGTCGCGGGCGAGCTCCATCAAGGCCGGGCCCACCGCAAGGAAGAACGGATGCAGGCCGTCGTGGCCGTGCGCGCGGGCAGTCACGAGCGCCTCCATCGGATCCTCGTCGAAGTCCACGAGCAACGCCGTCGAGAGGCTGGGCGCGAATGCGCGAACGGCGTCGATCGCTTCGAGAGAAAACGAGGAGACCAGGAACCGATTGGCCCCTTCGCGGGACGACAGCATCGTCGCAACCTCGATCGCAAGCTGCGCGTCGCGCTCGGGCCCCGCCCCGGTCTCGTCGTTCTTGATCTCGACGTTGACGCGAAGCGCCCGGCAGGCTTCCAGCGCCTCGCCGAGCGACGGAAGCCATGCCGGCAGCTCCGCCGACCGCAGGTGGGCGAAGGGGCCGAGCCCAGGCACTTGGCCGTCATGGTGGACGACCACGTTGCCGTCAGCAGTGAGCTGAACGTCCAGCTCGATACCATCCGCACCGAGATCGCGCGCCGCGATGAACGCTTCGACGGTGTTCTCCCTGGCCACATGCCACGATCCCCTGTGGGCGAAAACCTCGGTCACGGCTGTTCCTCCCCGCTGCAAGGCCGCGCAACGGCCGCGCTCACGGTAATCGATTTTCTCCGATTGTGATCGTGATCACATGCTTGCAGCAACCTGTACGGTCTCGTAAGATTAGGTATCGCAGTCAAGTAATCGACCGCCTCTCCGTCGGCGTTCAGCCCGTAGCACCGGCTCGATTGCTGGATGCAAGATTTGTGATCGTGTTCACGGACGCGCTTGGAAGGCCATGAACATCTGTCGCGCATTCCAAGCCGCAAGGAGGCAGAGTGGCTCTGACCTGGACCCGCTCGAGCGAGTGGGACAGTGACGATTGGCGCAAGGTTGCGGAGTGCCGGGACACTGACCCTGACCTGTTCTTCCCCATCGGCACCACAGGTCAAGCCATTGAGCAGATCGACGCGGCCAAAGCCGTCTGTTTCTCGTGCGAGGCCCGGGAAGCCTGTCTCGAGTTCGCGCTCGCCACAAACCAGGAATCCGGCGTCTGGGGTGCCACCTCGGAGGAGGAGCGCCGCAAGCTCCGCAAGGCGTGGGTGGCCGCTCAGCGCCGCCGCGCCTGGTAACCCGCCCGCTTCTCAGTCGGCTCTCCCGCTAACCGGAATTTCCAGACGGACGACGGTGCCGGCGTCCGTGTCCATCTTGATCGTGCCGCTCAGCTGACTCCGGACAAGGTCCCGGACGATCGAAAGCCCGAGGCTGCGGGTCCGGTCTATGTCGAATCCCGCCGGGAGTCCACAGCCGTTGTCACGCACCTCGACCACCAAAGCGTCCGGCTGCTCGTCCAGAACGAGATCCACGCGTGCTTCAGCCCCGGACATCGCCGCCGGGTCGCCCGGCACAGGACTGGTCGACGCAGGCCCGGGCGCCGGCCCCGGCGCCGGCCCCGGTCCGAGAGCCCAGAAGGGGCCCGCGCCATAAGAGGGCTCGGGGAAGGCGTGCTCCACGGCGTTCTGGAGCAACTCCGCTATCGCGACCGCCAGCGGGGTCGCCACTTCGGCCGCGAGGTCTCCAAGGCTCCCCGTGACCTCGATCTTCACCGGGAACGAGATCGTGCTCGTCTCGCGGATCATGTTCACGAGAGCCGCGACGATCTCTTCGAAGGACACCTGCTCGGTCGCGTCGCGCGCCAGGATGTCGTGGACAAGGGCAATGGCGCGGATCCGGCGCTCGGCTTCCAGCAGGGCGACACGGCCTGCAGCCTCGGCTTCGTCCAGACGCCGCGCTTGGAGGCGGAGCAGGGACGAGATCGTCTGCAGGTTGTTCTTCACCCGGTGGTGTACCTCACGAATGGTCGCGTCCTTGGTCAAAAGGAGCCGGTCCCGGCGGCGCAGGTCCGTCACGTCACGAAGCAGGATCGCCGCGCCCGTCACCTCACCCCTGGCGATGAGAGGAATGCACCGGATCATCAAGATGACGTCTGGAGGCCGCTCGACCTCCTCGAGGGTAGGAAGCCTGCCCGAGAACGCATCGTCGATCACCGAGGTCTCGAGCCCGAGCATGGTCAGGCTCGAGCCGACGATCGCGGAGGTGATCGAGGCACGGTGCAAGGCATTGACCGCATTCGGTGACGCGTAGGTGATGCGCTGCCGGGCGTCGACGACGATCACCCCGTCGCCCACCCGCGGCGCCTCCTCGGCCGCTGCGGGGCCTGCGACGAAGGGGAACAGGCCATCTGTGACCATGACCGAAAGCCGCTCGAAGAGATCGAGGTAGACCCGTTCCAGCGTGCCCCGCCGCCGGGTAGTTCGCGGTGACCAGACGCGGCAGAGCACCCCGAGAACCTTGCCACGGTGACCGACTGGGATGTTCGTGACACGCACGAGCGCGTCGGGAGTCTCGCCGGCCTGCTCCGAACGCACGATCACACCGGCTTCGTAAGCCTCGACCACGTTCGTCAGGCTCTCGGCAGACTGAACCTGGCCAACCAGGTCGACCTCGTACAGGGTCTGGCTCGTCGTGGGCCGTATCTGGCCGAGGATGACAAAGGCGCCGCGGTCGACCAGCGAGGACTCTGACGCCGCCCCGCCCTCGTCGTTTTCGCCGCGGTCGCGCGTGACCCGCACGAACAGCAGCAGGTCCGAGAACGACAGGTCGGCGAGCAGGCTCCAGAACGCCATCAGGCTCTCCAGATGGCGGCGTTCAGGGCCGTCGAACGCGGTATACCGGCGAATCAGGTCCGGAGCGGGGACGATCCTGACGGGACGCGGGACGAGGGAGCGGTTCATCGGTCTTGATCAGGCCGGCCGCGTCGTTCGACGCGCGTAGCACCGGGCACGCTGAGCGGGTCCGGTTGTCATGGTCTCAGGCACGATGCGCATCCTTTGTCTCCGCCCTTGTAGCCCTCACCGAGTTCGTCCGGACCGTGCGACGACGAGATCATGCCGCGCCTGCGCGGTGCCGTGAAGACAGTCAAGAGCCGGCGCCGGATTCGGGCTGAGGAGAAGGTCGATTCCCGGTCTCCGTTGCCGGGTCGCTGTCGTGCCGCTCAGAAGTGTCCGGCGCCGAACCGGATGCGGAGCCACTCCTGGCACGGGTTCTCCGCCTGGAGCGAGAGGCTGGCCTCCCGGCCGGCGGTGCAAGCTCGTCGCCCCAGATCTTGGCACCCACGTCGAGAAGACCGCGCAGGTCGGTGACATGGCCCGGGTGATAAGGCACTGTCGCTGTCACCTCGTGCGCCGCCGACAACTCCCGCAACAACTCGGCCTCGCGCGTCGCCACGAGCCTGAAGTTGGCGAAGCTGCGAGCCACCTCGGCCAGCACCCGCCCGACCATCTCGCCCGAAGGCCGGCTCGGGCTCGTCCGGTACGCTGGCAGGCGGTCGGCCAGGGACTTCGCCAACTCGCCGGCGCGCTGACCGAGGAGCTCGGCAGTCCGGCCGACAGGGGGATCGGAGAACGCTTCCGGCAACACCTTGTTGCAGACGAGCACGCCGAGATGCAGGTGGCGGTTTCTGAGGCTCTCGATGAGCTGCTCGGCGTCCACTGCCGGCACCGCCTCGAGCGTGGTCACGACCACGAAAGTCGTGCGCACATCACGGATCAGGCGGTTCACGGCCTCGGCGCGTGCGACAAAGCCTTCCCTCATGGTCTGGAGGAGAATAAAGAACCCGGCGAGGTCCTCGAGGAACTGGCTGCCCAGGACGCGATCCGCTACCTGGTAAAAGGGCCGGGAAGCGAAGTTCACAAGCCTGGAGCGGTAAGGCACGATGAGCCAGCGGAGAAGTCTCGACGAGAAGAACTCGGTCATCCGCCCCGGCGCGTCGAGGAGGTCGAGCGCGTTGAGCGACGGTGGCGTGTCGACGACGAGCAGGTCGTACTCGCCTTCCTCGTGGAGCTCATAGAGACGCTCCATGGCTATGTAGTCGTGGCCCTGTGCGAACCGCCTCGTGATGTTCCGGTAGAGCGGGTTGGCGAGGATCTGGTTCGCCGTGACGGGATCGGGCGCGTGCATGCGCACGAGCGCGTCCCAGGACTCGCCCATGTCCAGCATGGCCGCGTACAGCTCGCCCTTGGGGAGCACTCCGGCATCGGCGAACGCCTCGTCGGGTACGCGGAGGGCCACGTTTCCCAGTCCCCCGACCCCGAGGGCGTCCGCCAGGCGGCGCGCCGGGTCGACCGTGAGCACAAGCACCCTGCCCCCGAGGCGCGCTGCTGTGGTTGCCGCGAGCGCGGCCGAGATCGTGGTCTTGCCCACCCCGCCTGGGCCGCAGACGACAACCACCTCCTTGGCCAAGAGGAGTTGCTCGAGGTGACGCGTCTTGTCCTGCTCCGCGGACGAGGGGGCGCGCCCGGGGGCCTGACGGCTCTCGGGCGCCGAACCGGGACGGCGCTCGGGCCGACTCACGTCAGCAGCTCCTCCGACAGGGCGCGAGCGACCTGGCGAACTGCACGAAGCCCGTGCGCGCGTGCGAAAAGGTACGGAAGGTACAAGATCGGCACGTCCGACGAGATGTCGGCACGGAGTCGCTCCAAGTGGGCTACACCGTCGCGTCGGACGGTGACGGCAAGCCTCGCAGCGGCAAGCACGTCCTCCACCAGCTCGTGTGATGCCCCGAGCTCGCGAGCCACGAGGTCGAGAGCCGCGGAGCTTGCGAGCTCGTTGAAGACCAGCTCCTCGGAGTGGCCGAAGAGCTCAGGCAGGACGCGGTTTGCCACTACGCACGCGAGGTGAACCGGTGTCTCGCTCGCGAGCCGCGCGGCCAGGTCGACCGCCTCGGCCACGGGCATCTCCTCCGGCGTGGTGACGAGCACAGCCCCGGTTCGGACCGGGTCGCCGAGGATCTCCAGTATCCAGTCGGTCTGGGACCGGACCACGCCTACGCGGATGAGCTCGTTGATCCCGGTCGGCGCAGCGAGCTGGCCGACAACGTTGCCCGTCGAGGAGGCATCGACGACGACGAGGTCGTAGCGGCCGGCGCGGATCTCAAAGCAGAGCTTGCCGACCGTCAGGATCTCCCTGATCCCCGGGGCCGCCGTCGCCACGAAGTCGAATGCCCTGGCTACCGGGCTGATGTGGCCGATTGTGGGCACCTTCGCCACGACCCGGAGATACTCACGCAGTGACGCCTCGGTGTCCATGGACATCGCCACGAGGTCGTCGCTGATGCGGCGGCCGGTGAACGGGGTCGGACCGCACTCATAGGCGCGGGCGAGATCTCCCTTCGGTTCGGCCTCGCAGACAAGGGTGCGACGACCCTGCTCGCTCGCCAACAGAGCGATCGCGGCAGCAACGGTGGTCTTGCCTACGCCGCCTTTACCGGTGACGAAGAGCAGCCGATGGGCGAGGAGCTCGGGCACCGAGCTCGGACGTCAGTTCGTTCCGAAGCCGACGCGCCGGTCCTCGCCACCGCCGCCGATCTCGATGTAGGCGATCTTGCCAGTCGGCACGGCCACGTGACGGCCCCGCTTGTCGGTGAGCCAGAGCACGCCGTCGGGATGGCCCAGAGCTTTGTCTACGTCCGCGACGACGTCAGCCTGATCCGTCCCCTCGGGGAGGTCGATGTCGAGCTCTCTCAATGAATGGATGATCCCGATGCGCACGTCCACGAGTGCTCCTTCCGCTTCCCCGCGTCATCGTAGGGGACCGGCCGATCGCCGCGGTTCACAGCGATGCCGGGGCCACCGTGTGCGGCGCCGGCCCGGTCGCGCGGCGCCTCAACGCCCTGTGGTGACCCGCCCCCCTCGCAGTCGTAGCGGCCGTGTCAGTAGCCCTGTCAGTAGCGCGGCTCGGCGCCGCCGAGCGCGATCCGGCGTCCTCCGAGAACAAAGGAGCGGGACATACAGCGATCACAACGGCTTCATGGCGTTAACGAGGGCAGCGGCACGGTCACCGAAGAGCTCGACCGCCTTCGTGCAGGCGAAACGGTCCGTCATCCCGCTCACGTAGCCGACGGCGGCCCTGACAGTTGCCTGATCGCCCGGGACGAGCTCGGCTCCGAGGGGAAGCGTCCTGGGGTGAGTGGTGTAGTGGTCGACGAGGGCGCGCAACAGCTCGACGACGGCCGACGACTGGTCGAGCGAGGCTTGACGGAGATAGATGCGCTCGTAGTTGAAACGACGCAGAACCTCGAGCGCCTCGCCCATCGTCTCGCTGATCGCGACCGCGCCCGAGGAGAGCGTCGTCGTGACGGCGTCGGTCACGAAGGCGTCGAGCTGGCGGCCCCTGGTGTTCCCGCAGTGCTCGGCGACGAGAGGCGGGAGCTCCTCGCTCGTCACGATCTGGGCGTGAATGGCGTCCTCGAGGTCGTGGGCGCAGTAGGCGATACGGTCCGCGAGGGCGACGACCTCCCCCTCGGGCGTGCCGGGCGACGGGCGCGACCAGGAATGGTTGCGGATCCCGTCCAGGGTCTCGGCGCACAAATTGAGCGGCGCGGCGGTGACGTCGGCACCCCAGACCGCGTGGTCGAAGCCCTCCTCCAAGAACGGCGACAGCGCCTCCTCGCTGGCGTGGCCTCCCGGGCCGTGGCCGCAGTCGTGGCCGAGGGCGATGGCCTCGGTCAGAGCGACGTTCAGCCGGCAGGCGCGCGAGATCGCACTTGCGACCTGCTCAACTTCCAGGGCGTGAGTGAGCCTGGTCCGCTGGTGGTCGGCCGGGAAGATGAACACCTGGGTCTTGCCGGCGAGGCGCCGAAACGCGGTCGAATGCAGGATCCGGTCCCGATCGCGCTCGAAACATGTCCGCCACGGATCGGCGAGTTCTTCGGTTGCACGGCTGCCCGCTCCCACAGACCGGGTCGCGCCGGGTGCCAGGAGCCAGTCCTCCTCGGCCTCTCGGGCTTCGCGATCGAGGATGGTCGACGAGCCCGCGAGATGCACGATCGGATGGTGCGCGGTCCTGAGGGCTGGGTCGTCGCTGAGATGCCCGCTCATGGTCGACGCCCACCGGCGCGATTGCTCGCTCATCACCGACAAGAATGCCGCTTGCACGATCCCGAATCTACGGCGAGGGTGTCGCAGTCCCCGGACGGGGAGCCCGCCTCAGCCAATCGAGAGCTCCGACTTGTACACGCGCCCGGGACCCAGTGCCACCACCCGCTCGGCGAGCGACGCGAAGGCCTGCCCCGCCTCGCTTTCGGGGTCGAAGGCAGCGATCGGCACGCCGACGTCGCCGGCCTGGCGCAGTGCGGGCAGGAAGGGGATCTGCCCCAGCAGCGCCACACCCAGCGAGTGGGCCAGCGTCTCGCCGCCGCCGTGCCCGAACAGTTCGTACCGCTTGCCGTCGTCACCGGTGAACCACGACTGGTTCTCGACCACGCCCCTCACTGGCAGACGGAGCTGACGGGCGAGCACGGCGGCACGCTGTGCGACCCGTTCTGCCGCAACCTGCGGTGTCGTCACGACCAGCACCTCGGCGCGGGGCACGAACTGTGCGATGGACATCGCGACGTCGCCTGTTCCCGGCGGCAGATCGAGCAGGAGGAAGTCCGGCTGGCCCCAGTGCACATCGACGAGGAACTGCTCAAGGGCCTTGTGCAGCATCGGGCCCCTCCACATCACCGCCTGGTCCTCGTTCACGAAGAAGCCCATCGAGATGCAACGCACGCCGTGGGCCACCGGCGGGATGAGCAAGTCGCCGACCAAGGACGGGGGACGATCGACACCCAACATGGACGGGACCGAGAAGCCGTAGACGTCTGCGTCGAGGATCGCCACCGAAGCGCCCCCACGCGCCAGGGCGACCGCGAGATTCACGGTCACGGTCGACTTGCCCACTCCACCCTTGCCCGAAGAGACCGCTATCACCCGGGTACGCGACGCCTTGTCGGCGAAGGGGTTCGGTCGAGTCGCGGGTCCCTCGGTGCCGTGCCCGTGCGCACCGGCGCCATGGCCGTCGCGACCCTGCGGCCCGGCAGCCGGCGAAGCGAGCTCGCGGAGCCTCGCTTGCAGCTGGGCTTCCTCCGACTCGGTCATGTCGACGAGCTCGAGGACGGAGGGGTCGCCCCCGGCGGCGGCAACTGCTTTCGCGACCTCGTCAGTCAGCTCGCGTGGTGCCGGGTGCCCGGCGGCAGGAACCGCGACGACCACCTCGGTACGGCCCTTGTGGGCCCTGACCGAGCGAAGCAGCCCGAGCTCGCCGATGCTGTGGAACAGCCCCGGGTCGACGACGCCACGGACGGCCTGCTCTAGCGGCGTGTTGGGATTCGTCATCGGCTTGCCGGCAGTCCGGTCATTCACGTCCTTGGCGGATCTTGGCGTCCTGCTCACCTGCGCAGCGGCCACCGGTACGATAACGGTGTGAGTGAAGGCACGCGCCAATCACAACCACCGGCGTACACCGACGAGGGATTCTCGGCGACCGTCGCCGCGATCACGTCTGCGTTCGGCGACAATACCCGGCGGCAGATCTACCTGTTCGCGCGGGAGCGCCAGGGCGTGACCGCCACCGAGGTTGCCGAGCAGTTCAGCCTTCACCCGAACGTCGCCCGTCACCACCTGGACAAGCTGGCCGCAGGCGGCTATCTCGACGTCTATGTCGACCGTGGAAACGCCGGGGTCGGACGGCCGTCAAAGCGCTACCTTTCCGGCGCCGTCGACACGACGGCCTCGGTTCCGGCGCTCCGGGACGATCTTCTCCTGGCCCTGCTCGGTCGCCTGCTTGCGATAGTCGACCCGCAACAGGCCGAGCAGATCGCCCACGAGGTAGGGGCGGAGTACGGCCGTTCGCTCGCCATGCAGATGGCGCCGGGCGAGGCGCCGAGGTCCCTGCGCTCGGCCATGCAGTCGGTGGCGGACGCATTGACCGCACAGGGATTCGCGGCACACGGCGGTGTCAGCGGATCGCCCAACTCCATCGTCCGCGACCACTGCCCCTTCGGTGACGCCGCCATCAACCATCCCGTGCTGTGCGCCGCCGACCGTGGCCTTGTCGAGGGCCTGCTGAACGGCCTGTGCCGGGACGGTGTGCCGGTTCAGCTCTCGTCCCGGGCGCGCGGCGACGAGGTCTGTGCCACTGTCGCAGGCTGACCCTTAGAGCGGTCCGCGTGCGAGCGCCGTTGAGCGACCGCCACTACCTCGACCACGCCTCGACCTCGGTATTGAGGCCCGAGGCCGCTCAGGCGATGACGAGCTGGCTCGACGCACCGTGGTCCGGCGATCCCGGTCGCGTTCACACCGAGGGTCATGTCGTGCGCGACGCCCTCGAGAGTGCGCGAGAGGCAGTGGCAGCGCTGCTCGGGACCACGGCGAACCGTGTCGTATTCACCAGTGGTGGCACAGAGGCCGTCAACGCGGCGATCTTCGCGGCCGGCCGGGCGCGCGGCGGTGCACCGATGATCTGCGCAGACGTCGAGCACTCTTGCGTGCGCGAGGCTGCCGGACGCCACGGAGCCGTCCTGCTGCTCGAAGTGGACTCGAAGGGCCGCATCGATCTCGGCCATCTCGAGGCGCTGCTCGCTGCCAGTCGCGCCAATCCGCCCGCGCTGGTGAATTGCCAATGGTGCAACCACGAGGTCGGAACGCTGCAACCGGTCGCCGAGGTCGTGGAGCGCTGCCGGTCTGCGGGCGTGCCCGTGCACGTCGATGCCGCTGCTGCGGTCGGCCACCTGCCCGTCGAGATCGACGCACTCGGTGCCGACCTCGTCTCGGTCAGCGCCCACAAGTTCGGTGGGCCAACCGGCATAGGGGCACTCGTCGTCCGTCGCGGCTTGCGCCTCGAGCCGCTCGTCGTCGGAGGTGCGCAAGAACGGGCCCGACGCGGCGGACTCGAGAACCTGATCGGGATCGTCGGATTCGGCGCAGCGGCAGCCGCGCTGGGCGAGCCGGGGAGGCTTCAGCGAGAGGAGAGCGCCGCCCGGCACCTGACCGGTGCACTCGTCCAAGCGGCCACGTCCGTCGACGATGTCCTCGTGCTCGGTGACACCGTCCATCGCGCGCCGCACATCGTGAACGTCGCGGTCGGAGGCGTCCTGGCCGAGGCGGTACTGCTAGGCCTCGACCGGTCCGGTATCGCGGCCCACTCGGGCTCCGCCTGCTCGTCAGAGTCCATCGAGCCCTCCCCGGTCCTAGCCGCGATGGGCGTGGACCCCGACCGTTCTCTGCGGCTTTCTGTTGGCTGGTCTACCACCGGGGCGGACGTCGAGGCGTTCGCCGCTTGCTTCGGACCGGTGGTGGAGCGCCTGCGCGCTCTCGGAGCCTCCGACACATAGCGATGCCCTGCGACGGTGGTGGCCCCGACTGCGGCCGCGCCCGGGTCAGCCTGCCGGATCCTGCGCGGCAACACTCCTCATCGCTGCGACATAGCGAGGCGGCAAGGCCTGCTTGGCGGCCGCGAAAGCCTTCACGGCGATCGCGGCGACCGACATGAGCAGGCTCTTCGAGGCTCCAGCTCTCAACGCGTCGCGGAACTGAACGGAGGCGGACTCGGCTCTCCCGAAATCCTCGTACAGGATCACGCCGAACAGGGCGTGACCGTCGGGATAGCCGGGCGCGACCTTCACGGCCCGCGCGACGGAGGCGTCGCCACGCGCGAGCACGAGCTTGTTCTTCGACGAGAGCCCTGCGAGACGAACCAGCCAGCCACCGTAGGCAAGGGCATCGGGCTGGTCCGGGTCCGTCGCCAAGACCTGGTTGTAAAGCTGGACAGCCTCCGCCACCTGCCCTTGGCTGCCCAGGATCGCGGCCCGGTCCAGTGTCTCCTGCTCCTGCTGCGCGGACGACAGGGACACCGATCCTGTCGCGGACTCGCCTGGGAGGCGGACGCCCGCGAGTGAGGTCGCCAGCAACGTCGCCGCAACGACGAAACAAGCCGTCGCGGCGATCCCGACCGCCAGACGCACCCGCCGGCCCCCGAGCCGACGGCGCAGCCGACGCGCAGGCGAGGGCCGCGTTGCGCCGTCGAGGCGCGCTCGCGGGACTTCCCGCCTCTCGGGACTTCCGGAGTCGCCGCTGGCTCCGGCTTCGAAGTCGGCCTCCAGGTCGCGGGAGGCGAGTTCGGCTATCGCCGTTTCGACCTCGGCAAGCCGCCGACTGTAGCGGGAGTCCAGTACCGCGTAGTCCTCCTCGTCGACCTCGCCGGACGCGCGCTGCTCCTCGAGATCCTCGATCGACCGGCGCAGGAACTCCAGCTCGCTCTCCAGGGCGTCCAGGCTCTTACGACGCGACCCGTCCCCTCCCCGCCAGGTCGTCGCGTGCCTGAGGCTCACCGGGTCACCTCGAGGCGCCGTCGCCTCCACAGGTAGGCAGCCAAGAGAACGCAGGCGACGCCGACGGCAGAGACCGGCAGCGCCCACAACACGTCAGCTCCCGACCCGGAGGGGACGAGCAGTGCCTGCTCACCGAAACGGGCGACGACGAGTTGCTCGATCTGCGCGTCACTGAGGCCCTGATGGACCCAAGCCGCCACCTCCGAGCGCAATCCGACCGCTATGGGCGCGTCCGACTGCGCGATGGAGAGGTCGACGCAGCTCGGGCACTTGATGACGCTGTCGAGGTGGGCGATCCTCGCCGATGAGCTCGGCTGCGCAGGGTGCACGCTTCCGACGCCCAGTGCGACCAGGACGACTACGGCCACGGCCACCCACGCCGGTCGGGACGCGAGAACCGAGAGCACCGGGCGTCCGGCGCTCACGGCCTTGCGCCCGGTAGTGGTTTCGACGTCGGCGATCACGCGTGCACCGCCACGGCATCTTCGACGAGGCGGCCCAAGCCGGCGCTCGTCACGCCTCCGAGGATCCGCTCCACGACCCGGCCGTCGGGCGCGATGAGGAACGACTGGGGCGGATCGTCGACCCCGTAGCTGATCGCGATCCGCTCGCCCGGGTCCACGATCGACGGCCAGGTCGCCCCCACCTCTCGCTCGAATGCCTCCGCATTCGAAGCGGTGTCGCCGTAGACGACACCGAGCACCGCGACGCGTCGGCCGGCGGGATGGCTGTAGGCGAACTTGACAAGCTCCGGAGACTCGGTCCTGCAAGGGGGACACCAGCTTGCGAAGAAGTTGAGGAGCACCCAACGGCCCCGCAAGGCCGCCAGTGACGAGACGCCGCCGGCAAGGTTGCGACCCGCGACCGGTGGGGCCGGCTTGCCGATCAGGAAGCTTGAGGCGGTCTGCGTTGCGGCAGGGCGGCCCGCCAGCACGGCGACGAGTACGAGCGCGCCAATGCCGACCCCGCACGCGGCCCAACGCGCTAGCTTCACGTGCCGGCTCCGGATGCTCACCAAGCCGTCCCGGCCCCGACACGCGCCGGGGTCGGGTCCTCCCGATCGAAGGGTGCCCCGGCCCGCGGCCCATCGGGCAACTCGGTCGACTCCGCGCGGGCAGGCGGTTCGGACCCCCGACTGGAGCCACGGCGGCGGCGGGCCGGTGTGGCGGCGAGCACTGCTCCAAAGACGGTGATTGCCCCGCCCACCCAAAGCCACAGCACCATGGGTTGGATCACCACGTCGATGCTCGCCGGGCCGTGGGATGAGGCGTCGATATCGGCGACGGTGAGATAGGTGTCCTCCCGCAGCGACGAATCCACGGCCGGGGTGCCGATCCCCTCACTTCCGGGGAACACGCTGATCGCCGGGTAGAAGGGCGCCCCGTCCACGAGGACGGTCGCGATCTCGCCGCTCTTGTTCGGAAGGCTGAACTGCTTCCAGCCCACGTAGGTGAAATTGTGGCCGTCGAAGCGGACCGACTGGCCAGGCTTGAGCACGAGTTGGGTCCTCTGGCCATAAGAGCTGGCGGCCGCGAGTGCGACCGCCACTACGACGACGCCGAGATGCACGATCATCCCGCCGTTGGCCCTGCCGAACAGCGCCCGCCACGCGCCCGCGCCCGAGCGGTGCGACCCAAGCGCCGCGAGCACCAGCTGGCGCGCCGCGCTCGTGCCAGCGAACCCGCCTAGCCCAAAGGCCAGAAGAGGCGTGAAGCCGCGGACGCCAGCGAGGACGCAGACCACGACGACCGCGGCACCGACCCATGCCGGGACCGCGAGCCGGCTGCGGAGCACACCTGGGCCGGCCTTGCGCCACGGCAGCGCCGGCGCCACAGCCATGAAGAACAGAAGTGCGAAACCGATCGGCAGGGTCATCGTGTCGAAGTAGGGCCGCCCGACGGTGACCTGCTGACCGTTCAGCGCCTCGACGAACAGAGGGAACACAGTTCCAAGCAGCACGACGAGCGCGAACCCCGCGAAAAGGAGATTGTTCACGAGGAACGCACCTTCCCTGGAGACTGCGGCGTCGATGGTCCCCGGCGATCGCAGGCGGTCGCCACGCCAGGCGACGAGCCCGACGCTGACGGCGACGACGAGGCCGAAGAATCCCAGCAGCACCGGGCCGACCGTCGAGTTCGAGAAGGAGTGCACCGAGACCAGCACTCCGGAGCGGGTCAGGAATGTCCCGAGGATGGTGAGGGAGAACGCCGCGATCAGGAGCGACAGGTTCCAGACCCGCAGAAGGCCCCGCCGCTCCTGGACCATCACCGAGTGCAGGTAGGCGGTACCACAGAGCCAAGGAAGCAGTGCGGCGTTCTCCACCGGGTCCCATCCCCAAAAGCCCCCCCAACCGAGGACCTGGTAGGACCACCAGGCGCCGAGCACGATGCCGACCGTGAGGAACGCCCAGGCGAACAGGGTCCAACGACGGGTCGCCCCGAGCCACCCCTCGTTGAGGCGCCCCGTCACCAGCGTGGCGATGGCGAAGGAGAAGGGCACAGTGAACCCGACGAAGCCCAGGTACAAGAAGACGGGATGGAAGGCGATCAGAGGGTTGTCCTGCAGGAGCGGGTTCGGGCCGGAACCATCGACCGGGACGCGACCGATGACGTGCGCGAACGGGTTCGCGGGACCGGCCATGAGAGCGAAGAAGAACACGGCCACGCAGAGCCCGACCAGGCTTGACCATGCGACGAGCGGATCCGATGCCCGCCTGCGGAAGACGTGGGTCATGGCGGCCAGGTAGCCGGCCAGGATGAGCGCCCAGAGCAGGATCGAACCCTGGAGAGCGGACCACATTCCGGTGATCGAGTACAGGACCGGTGTCTCACGACTGTTGTTCGCCGCCACGAAGGCGACCGAAAAATCATGGACCAGGAGCGCCCGCTCCATAGCTATGGTCGACAACACCGCCCCGGCGAGCACCCATAGGGCGAAGGTGCGGGCATGGCGGAACAAGGACTGCCGCCCAGTTGCCAGGCCGACTCCGATTGTGACGACCCCCGACACGGCCGCGAGCAGGCCAAGCGCAACCCCAATCAACCCCAGGGCCGCGTTCATCTGCTGGTCCCGTTCAGTGCTCTCACCCGGTTCGGGTGGGCCGCGATGTAGACGTTGGAATGCTTGACAAGGATCTGGTCAGAGGCGAACCGGTCAGTCGTACCGACGAAATGGCCGACTACGACCACAGGGATCCCGGATTGGAACAGCTGGGGAGGTGACCCGGTGTTGGTCACGAACACCTTGACGCCGCTCGATTCGACGACGAATGCCACCGTCGTCCCCGAGGCGCGCCGTGAGGTGCGGACCGTCCCCGGCACGACCATGCCCTCGAGCTGGAAGGTGCTGTTTCCGAGGGCCGCCCTCTGGGCGATCGCCTCGTTGGCCGTCTTGAAGAACACGATCGCCGACGTGATCCCCTTGAAGACAAGGAACCCGATCGCCACCACGATCACGAGCCCGACCACTTTGAGGCGTCGGCGCTGACGCTTCTGCTCCGGGCTCAGATTCCGCTGCCTTCGCGGCCCGGTCGGAGCTGTCCCGGCGTCTCCGGAGCTGGGCTCGTCCTCGAGCGGGCCGTGGGGAGACGTGGTGCCGCCGGTTCTCGTGCGGACACCGGTCATGAGTCTGTTCCCCGCTCTGTTTCCCCGCTATCACGGCGCTTCACCAATGAGACATCGCCGCGAGCGGTCAGCTCCTGTGACTCGGCTGGAACTTGGCTCGGGACGGCGTTCGGCGCGGCGCCGAGTCGGCGTCGGGCCGCGCGCTCGCGGGCGACGAGGGTCACCCCGTAGGTCGAAAGCGTGCCGAGGACCACGACATAACCGGCTTCCACGTAGCCGTTCATCCGGCCACCGCCTCGGCTCGGCGCTCCGCGATAGCGGCTTCGAGGCCTTCGGCGTCCTCCAGGTCCTGCAGTTTCGCGAGACGGTAACGATGCGCCGTCATCCAGATGTACACGAGCGTGAACGACACGAAGCCGAGCAGCAAAGTCCACGCCATCGAGCCGTGCACGTAGGTCTTGTGCGTGGTCGGGTTGAGCACCGTCGGCGCCTGGTGCAAGCTTCTCCACCACTCGACCGAGAAATAGACGATCGGCACGTCGACGAAGGCGATCAGGGCCCCGATCGCCGACCGTCGAGCGCGGACGTGGAACTCGCCCGGCACGCGCCGCAGCGCGAGATACCCGAGGTAGAGCACGAACAGCAGAGCCGTCGTCGTGAGCAGTGGATCCCAGACCCACCACGCGCCCCAAGTAGGGCGCCCCCAGATCGACCCGGAAACGAGAGTTAGGCCTGTGAAGACGACGCCGACCTCGCCCGACGCGCCGGCAAGGCGGTCGAAGTGCTCCGCTCTTGTCCTCGGCCACAGATACAGGAGGCTCGCCAGGCTCGCGATACCGTAAGCGAGGAACGCGACCCACGCCATCGGCGGGTGGACGTAGAGCAGGCGCACGAGATTGCCCATGAACTCGTCCGGTGGTGTGACGAAAAGGCCCAACCACACCGTCGCCGCGACGCCGACAATTGCCGTCACGCCGAGCGCTCGCAGCATGACGGCCGCGCGCCTGGGCGGCACGGTACGGGGCGTGCTCACGCGTCCTCCAGGAGTGGCCCGAACGCCGCGATTCCGATGGCCACGTAGAGCGCGGCGAAGACCACGAGCACGTCCAGCCACCCGCCTGCGCGGCCCGGTGTTCCCGACAAGGCCTCGTCCCAGGCCTTGGTCGCGGCGAGCAGGACCGGAGCCACCACGGGCAGGAACAGCAGGGGCAGGAGCGTCTCGCGAACCCGCGCCCCCGACGCGACCACGCCGTAGAGAGTGCCGACCGCCGCGAGCCCGAGGGTACCGACCACACACGCGGCGATCAGCACGAGAGCGCCCGACAAGCGCGCCCCGTAGAGCAGCGCGACGCCGACGGCGAGCACCGCCTCGAGAACCAGAAGTTGGGCGGCGACGGCACTGGCCTTCCCGAGGAAGATCCCGGCCGGGTCGAGGCCGGACAGGCGCAGGCCGTCCCGAGCGGCGTCAGCCGACTCGACGGCGTAACTGCGCTGGACAGCGAGCACGGTCGAAAGAAGGACCGCCACCCAGAACAGACCAGCGGAGGCCGGCGCGAGGACCTGCCGGTCGGGGCCCAGTGCAAGGCCGAAGAGCAGCAGCACGGCGATCGCGAACGGACCGATCTGATTGAGGCCGACCCTGGAACGGATCTCGATGCGGAGGTCCTTACCTGCGACGAGCACGGCGTCACGCAACATGAGCGGGCGCTTCCTTGACTGGATCAGACGTCGCGGCAGGTTCGGGCGCCTCGACCACGCGGCCACCCGCGAGGTGAACGGTCCGGTCGGCGATCGCCGTGGCACGCTCGAGCTCGTGCGAGGCGAACACGACGGTGCGACCAGCCGTCCGGGACCCGGCGAGGAGCTCGTCGAGAAGATCCCGGCCGTCCTGGTCGAGCCCCGCGTGCGGCTCGTCTAGCAGCCAGAGCCGCGCACCGCGCGCGACGAGCAGCGCAAGTGAGGCGCGGCGCTGCTGGCCGGCGGAGCACCGCCCGACTGGGATGGACGCGAGACGACCTGCGAAGCCGAACTGCTCGAGCGCAGGACGGATCCCAGACACGGCACCTCTGGCCGCTCGCACCGCGAACCGCAAGTTCTCCTCCACCGTCAGCTCCTCGTACAAGAAGGACTCGTGGCCGAGCATGCCGACCTCGCGGCGCACGGCACGGCGGTCGGCCACGAGGTCCCAGCCGAGCACGGTCGCCTCACCTGAGTGCACCGCCAACAACCCGGCGAGGACTTTGAGAAGACTCGTCTTGCCTGCGCCATTCGGGCCGCGCAGATGCACGACCTCGCCTTGGCCAACTTCCAAGCAAGCTCCTGCAAGGAGGGGGAACCGACCGGCGAGCGCTACGGCCTCGTGGAGACGGACAGCAGGCGGCATGAAGAACGCCCATGTTACGGGGCTGCTGGCGCCCTGGTCACGCGCGTGGCCAACAACGGGCCAGCGGACATCGCTGACGGCTCACCGTGCCTGATGCAACCAGCCCGGGCCCGGGCCGGCGAGCCCGAGCGATCAGGAAACCTGGCTGCGCAGCAGGTCGATGTCTGCGTCGACCATCATCTCGACGAGCCCCGTGAAGTCGACGTGCGTCTTCCAACCGAGCTTCTCGTGTGCCTTGGCTGCGTCGCCGACGAGGAAGTCCACTTCGGCAGGCCGCTTGAAGCGCTCATCGATCACGACATGGTCCTCATAGTTGAGCCCCGCCCTCGCGAAAGCGACCTCGCACAGCTCTCGCACCGAGTGTGTCTCGCCGGTAGCGATGACGTAATCGTCGGGTTCGTCCTGTTGGACCATGGCCCACATCGCCTGGACGTAGTCACCCGCGAAGCCCCAGTCGCGCTTGGCTTCCAGGTTGCCGAGCCTGATCTCACGGTCGAGACCGAGCTTGATCCGCGCGGCTCCGTTGGTGACCTTGCGAGTCACGAACTCGAGACCTCGACGCGGGCTCTCGTGGTTGAACAGGATCCCCGAACAGGCGTGCAGACCGTAGCTCTCGCGGTAGTTCACCGTGATCCAGTGCCCGTATACCTTCGCCACCCCATAGGGACTACGTGGGTAAAACGGGGTGCTCTCGCTCTGGGGGACCTCTCGCACCCTGCCGAACATCTCCGACGAGCTCGCCTGGTAGAAGCGGATCTCCCGATTGGTCAGCCGAATCGCGTCGAGCATGCGGGTCACGCCGAGCGCCGTGACCTCGCCCGTGAGCACGGGTTGGCCCCAGGAAGTCTGGACGAACGACTGGGCCGCGAGGTTGTAGACCTCGCTCGGACAGTGCTCGCGCAGGACCTCGATCATCGAGACCTCGTCGAGGACGTCCGCCGACGCCAGGGTCAACCGGTCCTGAATGTGGGCGATGCGCTCGAAGTTGAGAGTGCTGGAGCGCCGGACCATCCCGACCACGTCGTACCCCTCCGACAACAGCCATTCCGCCAGGTAGGAACCATCTTGTCCGGTGATGCCGGTGATCAACGCCCTCTTTTGCACCACCCCGTTCTAGAGCCTGGCGCCCGAGGTCGCAAGGAAGGCCGGCCGACGGTGGGCCGTTGAGGACCCCCGGACCGGGCCTCCACCGCTACGGTGCGGGAGTGCGCCTCCCGGTCTCTGGCACGCTGGCCGTGGTTCCCTACCGTCTCGGGGGTCGGGACGGCGTCTCGGTGGAGGCCTCCAAGTGGGCGTGGGCTTTTCGCCGTTTGGGGTTCGAGGTGACCACTGTCGCCGGAAGCGGCGATGCCGATCGGCTCATACCGGGCCTGGCGATGGACGCCGTGGTCACCGAGGCCCCCGCGTTGCGGTTGGAGGTCGCCGAGGCGCTCTCGGGCGCGGACCTGGTGCTGGTGGAGAACCTCTGTTCTCTTCCGTTGAACCCGGTGGCCGGCGAAGCCGTCTCCGCGACGCTCAGGGGCAGGCCCGCAATCCTGCGTCACCACGACCTCGCCTGGCAGCGGCCCCATCTCGCACATCTCGGTCCGCCCCCGACCGATCCGACATGGCGGCACGTCTGCATCAACGCCCGGTCAAAGCGTGAGCTGGCGGCAAGGCGAATCGACGCCGAGGTGTTCTACAACCGTTTCGACCCGAGCCCGCCGTCAGGTGACCGCGCTTTCGGGCGGGCGGCTTTGGGCGTGACCGAGGACGAGCTTGTGGTCCTCCAACCGACCCGGGCCATCGCGCGCAAGAACGTCGCCGGTGGCATGCGTCTCACGATCGACCTCGGTGCCGTCTACTGGTTGCTCGGACCACCCGAGGACGGATACGACCGGGAGCTCGATCGGCTGGTCGAGGGGGCCCGGAGCAGGACCGTCGTGCTCCGGGGACCGGCATGGTCAGGAGCGACGCTGGCAGACGCCTACGCGGCATGCGACGTGGTGGCGCTTCCTTCCACCTGGGAGGGATTCGGCAATCCGAGCATCGAGTCCGCGCTCCACCGCCGCCCTCTCGCGATCGGACCGTACCCGGTGGGCAAGGAGATCCGGCACTTCGGCTTTCAATGGTTCGACATCGAGGATCCCGCGCCATTGGCCGCATGGCTGGCCGACCCCAGCACGGAACTGCTCGACCACAATCAAGCAGTCGCACGTGCGCACTTCTCCCTTACCGAGCTTCCCGGCGAGCTGGCGGAGTGGCTGGTGCGCGCGAATTAGTCGCGACGGCTCAGGCGAGCTGAGCCTTTGGCATGTCGTTCGCGGTTGTGTCCGGCCCGGGGCCGGTGGTCCTTGCTCGCCAACCAGCGCGATCGGTCCTCCAGACCCAGTTCAGGCCGGTATGGCCAGGAGCCGCGATCTCGACGTGCCGCTCGCCCACCTTCTCGAAGCCCAACTTGAAGGGGATTCGGCCGCTGCCGATGTTCGCTCTGTCGTGATGGATCTCGACATGGGTCACTCCGCGCAGGCTCAGTCCTGTCGTAGTCAGCGCTTCCGCCGCGCGGGTCGCAAACCCGCGACCGACAAAGGCCGGGTGCACCCAATAGCCGATCTCGAGGCCGTCGGGCGCGATCCGCCGCATGAGGCCTGCGCCTCCGACGACGCGGGTGCCCTGGAACATCCCATAGCTGTACTCGCTGCCCTCGGCCCAAGCCTGGTCCCACCGTTCAAACAGTGCCTCGCGCTCCGCCAAGGTCAGCGGCTCCAGTGCAATCCACGGCATCCAGGGGCGAAGATGCTCCAGGCTCTCCCCTATCGCAACTGCCAGGGCGGGTGCGTCCTCTCGTTGGTATCGCCGCAACGTGAAACCGTCGAGCACGATCTCTCCGGGCGGATCGGCGCCCGATCGCTTCATGCCCTTATTCTCGCTTGGGCGAGACGAGCCCCGCTCACGATGCCGGGAGGTATTTCGATGCCCGAGGAGACGATTGTCAGCGACGGTTGGGATCCCGACCAGTACTCGAAGTTCGCCGCCGAACGTGCGAAGCCGTTCTTCGACCTCCTGGCGATGGTGGATCCGGTCCCTGGTGGCGACGTGATCGACCTGGGTTGCGGGACCGGAGAGCTCACTGCCCAGCTGCACGAGCACACCCGGGCCGGGACGACGATCGGGATGGACGCCTCGGAGGCCATGCTCAGAAAGGCCGGTCCCCTCGCCGGCAAAGGCCTGCGTTTTGAGCTCGGCGACATCAGCCGCTTCGCAACCGAGGCAGGCTTCGACGTCGTCTTCGCCAACGCCAGCTTGCAGTGGGTGCCCGATCATCCTCGGCTGCTGCGACAACTTGCCGCGGGCCTGCGCCCCGGAGGTCAGCTGGCCGTCCAGGTCCCTGCCAATGGGGACCATCCGTCCCATGCAGTCGCCACGGAGGTGGCGCGAGAAGAGCCGTTCCTGGCGCACATGGGTGCCGATCCGGCGCCTGGCATACACCCGGTCTGCTCACCCGAGAAGTACGCCGAGCTTCTCGACGGGATCGGCTTTTGCGACCAGCACGTGCGCCTGCAGGTCTACGGCCACCGCCTTGACTCGACTTCGGCAGTCGTCGAGTGGACGAGGGGCACGACCCTCTTACGTTTCAAGAGCCTGCTCAGCCCTGAACTGTTCGACCTGTTTGCGGAGCGTTACCGGCAACGGCTCGGTGAGGTGCTCGGCGAGCAGGCGCCTTACTTCTACACGTTCAAGCGCATCCTCTTCTGGGCGCAGCTTCCAGGACCGCGGCCGTCGACGAGCTAACAAGCGCCCCGAACTGCGGACAGGCGAAGGCCAGTCCTCTGTTTTGAAGTCCCTTCCGCAACGCCGTGCGGCCAGACATCTCAAGGAGGGAAAGTGAACGAGACAGAGGAGGACCTGGGAAGGCTCCAGGAGCTCCTGGACCATAGCTACGCCAGTGCAGGGCGGCACCTCCGGGAGGTGATCACGCCGGAGCGGAGGCTCACGGCCCGGGAGGTGTGCGACCGGCTGACCGGAATGCGCCTGCTGACCCTGGCCACTGTGACCTCGGACGGCCGTCCGCTGACCGGGCCGGTCGACGGTGTCTTCTACAGGGGAGCTTTCCACTTCGGGTCGGCCCCCGACTCGGTACGCATCCGCCACATCAGACACCGCCCGTACGTCAGTGCAACCTACGTCCCCGGCGAGGAGTTCTCGGTAACGGTCCATGGCACGGCGACGTTGCTCGACATGCGCGCCGCAGAAAACGCGAACCTTCGACAGATCCTGCTCGACCTGTACACGCCTGTCTACGGTGACACCTGGGAGGACTTTCTCGACGCCAACGTCCGCGCCCGCATCGACGCCGACCGGCTGTTCAGCTTCCACTTGGAATGACCGACCGGTCGCGCGTGCGGGACAGGGCGCCTTGAGGCAGGCTGCATGGCATGGACGATGACCCAGCAGGTCAGTACCACTTCGATCCCGAGACTTACCTGGACCTTGTCACATCGGAGATGCCCGCCTATTTCGCGCTGCAGGAAGCGACTGCTGAGGCAACGACCGGTGTTGACACAGCCCGTATCCTCGAGCTCGGCGTCGGCACGGGGGAGACTGCTGAGCGGGTCCTGGCTGTTCACGCCGTGGCGCGGCTCACGGGCATCGACGAGAGCGCGGAGATGCTCGACCGCGCACGGAAACGGCTGCCTCAGGCTGACCTACGCGTCGGTCGCTTGGAGGACGCGCTGCCAGAGGGCACCTACGACCTCGTCGTCTCAGCGCTCGCCGTCCACCACCTCGACGGTGACGGAAAGGCTGAGCTGTTCATGCGTGTCGCCGAGCGGCTCCGTCCCGGAGGGCGTTTCGTGCTGGCGGATCTGGTCATCCCTGACGACGCCAGCGACGCGATCACGCCGATCGACGACGGGGACTACGACAAGCCGAGCCGGGTCGAGGACCAACTGCGTTGGTTGCAAGCTGCCGGGCTTCAGGCCCGAGTCACATGGGCGCACCGTGATCTCGCGGTCATCGTCGCGGACCGCCCCTAGCTCACGACCATCCCTGCAGGGATGGTAGCTCCCCCAGGTCGCACGGCTCGGCGCCCGCAATGCCGCCTGGTGCGCCTCACTGGACCGCGACGGGCGCGAATCGCGCCGGGAAGAGACGAAGCTCGTCCGGTTCGTAAGGTGAACTGCGGCCGAGGAATGCGCTCGCGCCGGGAGCAGATCCCCACCACCAACGACACCTGAGAAAGCTCGCGGAACCACCGGCGGGGAGCCGTCGGTCTTCGCCCAGTCGACAAGCGACGGCCGCACCTCCCGAGGCGTTTCTCACGTCGATGGCGGCTACCGCCACGGCAGGCAAAGAGAACCTGGAGAAGCCGGGTAGTGTCGTCCCATGCCCAGACGCCGCAGTGCCGGTGTCCTCGCTGGGGTCTGTCTCTTCGCGACGCTCCTGGTGGTGGGGACTCTCGTCGTCGCCGGGTCCGGCGCAACGGCTCCCGGGTCGGTGCCGAGGGTTCTGACCGGTGCCTACCAGCTGTACTGCCCTGACCCGGTCGAGACCCCGATCGTTCTGCACGCGAGGTCAAGCGCCACGGTCTCGCCAGCCGGGCCTGCCCCGGGCGACCACTTCCGGGTGTCGGGCTTCCGTACCGAGGTCACTTTCCCCCAAGGCGTCGCCTCCGCCCTCGCCGACATGAGTCCGATCACGGGCAACGTCAGGGCTACGGTGCTCCTGCTGGGTGCGACCCCCGGCACTCATGCGGTGGCGGAGTCCTTCGTCGCGAGAATCCCGGCATCGGTTCCTGCGGCCGGGTTCAACTTCTGGGTGCCGGCAAGAGCCGTCGGTCTCGGCACGTTCACCGCGAGAACTCGGGCCATCGCCGTGGAGGAAGCGAGCAGGTTCCGCCTGACCCTGGAGGTGGGCCAGGGTTCACAGGCGCAAACTCGCGTCCTCGCCTGCACGGCCTTCGCCAACAGTACGAAGGACTTTGAGCCGGCCCAACCCTGGGTGGGAACGAAAGAACCACCATTCGCCGACGCCATCACCCCCGTCATCGCCCTGGCACGATAGGGCGCGGCCCGGTGGCACCCGGGCGACCGGCACCGTCGGTCGAACTGAATCGGTCGCCTACCAGCGACCCCGGTGAACCACCTCGGTAAAGGGCCGTCGGTTGGGTTTCACTATCGGCTTGAGCGGTCGATCGGCCGGATAGCCGAGGGCCAGCATGTATGCACAGATATGGTCGGCAGGCGTCCCGAGGATCCGCCGGCACGCCTCCTGGTTCCCGACGGCGGAATGGCCGCTGCCGATACCCAAGTCCGTGGCGGCCAACATCATGGCCATGGTCGCTTGGCCCAGGTCGTACTGGTCGATGGTCCGGTAGCGCTCGTCCTCAGGCTCGGGAAGAACGAGGACGATTGCTGCCTTTGCCCTCGCCAGGTGACCGGCGGCCGTCCAGACCGTCGACAACTCCTGTAGCTGGGCGGGGTCGGTCACGAGGACGAAATCCCAATGCTGACGGTTGGACGCCGAAGGCGACCGCCACCCTGCTTCGAGGATCCGGTCGAGGTGATCAGGCGCGATGTCCCGGTCCTCGTAGGCACGAACGTTACGACGAGCTCGAATGGCATCCCAGGTTTCCACGATGTTCAACGCTAGCGGTCCCACTTGCGGCGGTGCCGGGACCGCGGACCGGCTTGCCCGGCGCGACGCTCAAGTCAAGGCGCTCCGGGCGGTGGGTCGGCGATGGCGCACACCATCCCCTCGCTGAAACCCGAGGAACCGATTCCGAGCGCCAGGTTGAAGCGGCCGCGAAGGTTCTCCAGCGCGATCACGTTCGTCGATTCCACGAGCTGCGCATCATCGAAGTGCTTGCGCAGCGCGCCGAACAACTCGCCGGAGACCGCGACTGGAGTGCGGCTCATCCCAACCGCATAGTCGAGGACCGGCTTGTCGAGGTCACTGAACAGCTGGCTTTCGCGATAGTGCGGGAGCGCGAGCAGCTGCTCGTCGCTCAATCCCGCGCGCCTGGCAGCCGCGGATCCGATGTCGATGCAGTACTCGCAGTTGGTCAGCGTGGCCGCCTTCAACTGGGCCAAGTCCTTCAGCCGGTTGTCGACGACATGGGACTTCCCTGCTGCCCATTCCAACGTGCCGTAACCGAAGAGCAGGCGCGGAACGCGCGCGTACATCTCCATCGGCTCGAACATCCGGTCCGTCTCGCGACCTGCGAGCTGGCCCATCTGGCGACGAGCCATCTTGTAGACGAGACGCACTAGGGCCCTGCATTCGCTGCCCTAACGCCTTCGATGCGGGCCATGTCGGACTTCTCCTCCGCTAGACGAGACACGGCTCAGCGTGTGCTCCGACACCATGTCCCCTGGCCCGGTCCGAAGATCGCGACTGTCCGCTCACCTCGGGTCTACCGATCGCGGCTCCCTAGTGGTGCCGACCTCGATCCCAGATCGGTCAACATGGCTCAGCTGTGCGGATTGGAGCCTATCCGGGGAGGATGTACCTGGCGAAGCTCTCCGGATCAATGTTGGCGCCACACACGACGATGCCCACGTTCATGCCATCGAGCCGCCCGTGCAAGGGATACATCAAGGCAGCTAGGGCAGCAGCACCAGCGGGTTCGCTGACAAGCTTCGCCGAGCGGAAAAGGACACGCATGGCCTCGCGGATCTGCCCATCTGTGACCAGGACCACATCATCAACAAAGCGGCGGTTCAGCTCGAACGAGTACGGCTCACATCGTGGCGCGCCAAGAGAATCAGCGATGGTTCGCACAGCATCAATAGCCTCCGGTGACCCGGTCCTGAAGCTCCGGCTCAGACTGTCGGCTCCCTCCGGCTCGACCGCGTAGACACGCGCTGTCGGGACCATCTGCTTGACGGCGCACGCCACTCCGCCTGACAGCCCGCCACCGCCCACGGCGACGATCACGGCGTCGAGCGATGCCCCGGCGTCACGAACCTGCTCGACGAACTCCATGCCGACCGAAGCCGTCCCGAGGGCGGTCTTCGGACCTTCGAAGGGGTGCACGAAGCTCCGTCCCTCGACCGCGGCAATCTCCTCTGCACGATCGAAGGCTTGGTGAACGTTCCCGACAAACTCGATGAGTCCACCAAGATCCTCACACAACTTGACACGGAAACGGTTCGCGGTCTCCGGCATTACGACCTTGGCTGTTGTTCCCAAGATGCGCGCCGAGTAGGCGAGCGAGATGGCGTGATTGCCGGCCGATACCCCGGTCACCCCTCTGGCGAGGGCTCCGGCGTCCAGATCGAGCATCACTGAGAGCGCGCCACGGGGCTTGAAGCTTCCTGTGCGCTGGAACAGCTCCTCCTTCAACCAGACGCGTGTGGATCCGCCGACGGCGGCAACAAGAGCGTCGTCGGTCACAACTCGGACAGGCGTCGTGATCACGAGGTCGCCCAACCGGGCCCTGTTGGCCCGAATCTCGTCGACGGAAGGAAACAGAAGTGGAGACAGCTGCGACATGCCAAGTCCTCTGCTCGACGCCTCGGTCGGTCCCGTCGGCGCGGTTTCGTTGCGCTCCGTCATAGTACGCACGGACCCAGGGAGACCGGACATGTCAGCCTGGGTACCGTTGCACGCACGTGAGCTGCTGCGAGGCTCCGGACTCCTGCCCTCCCGCCACACCGCCCAGTCGTGCGGGGTCAAATCGTCCACAACGACGTCGCCAAGGGTACCTCTGTGTGTCACCAGGTCGCCAAGTCCGCGCTGGCATGAGGTGGCTGATCTAAAGATCCATTCGCATGGCAATCCGCGGTCCGAACTCGTCATCACCGATGTCGCGCTCGTGCTGGCGGATAGCCGCCAAGCCAGACGTCAGTCGGTCCTGCTCGGAGAACCCGAGCCTTTCGTAAAACGGCCCGTTCCACGGAACGTCGCGAAAGGTCGTCAGAGTCACCGCGGTGTACCCCTGAGCCCGTGCCCAGTCAGAGACGAGAGCAACAAGAGCTCGCCCGAGACCGCGACCTTGCATCGACGGCGTGACGGACAGCTGCCAGATGTGCGCGGCGCCATCAACGACCTCGACTGTCACGAAGCCTACGGGCGGTTCGCCGGCGACGAACACGACCGCGGCCGCTCCCAGATGTTGCTCGGTGTCGTCGTCGTGGAACGGACCGATGCCGACACTGGCGAAGATCTCGTCGCTCTCGGCTTCGATCTCCCGCAGCCGCGCGAAGTCCACCGGGGTCGCGACACGAATCGGGAACTCAGGTCCCGCCGTCGACATGACGCCAGCCTTCCATACACGGCTCGACGCCTGAGCGACGCACAGGTTCAGGAGTCCCCTGGCCTGTGTGGCGCCAGGAATTGTCCTCGCTTGGCAGACCGCCGCTCGGGCTGACAGGGCCTCCACACGCCCGGGAGCCGGAAGTTCGCCTAACGAGCGCTGCTGCCCATCGGCAGCACGGTATGAGAAGCGGCCCTAGACCCGACCAAATGGCGACCGACTGCCACTTCTTCTGCTCGCACGCCAGCTACCTCCGCAACTCCTGAAGCACGTCAAGGTTGTGAAACTTGGGAGGCTCATCAAGCAAGGCGCTTAGCTTCTGGGCGAACTCGCTGGTCACGGGATCGTTGGAGTTCTTCATCGCTTCTTCATAAGAGTCGAACTCGATGATGGCGAAATAGTGCCCCGCGCGGTCCCTGTCCGCGGCGTGCAGCGACCGGCGGGCCAATAGGTGGTCGCCCCGCTCTTCCCCCATCTCCCTCACCAACGCGTTCACCTCGTCGATCCGCGAGGTCTTGATCTCCATGATCTGCACAAACCCAGGCATAATTCCCCCCAGTCCGTCGTTCGATCGAGGAGCAACCCTACTTGAGGCCGCTCGTGAAAGTCCGAGGGCGATCCGCCACGGGGCGAGTCCGGCTGAGACCCGCTTCATGGGCGACGGGCAGCGCCACGCTGGCTGCGGACCGACGAACGGTCGCCGTTTCTAGACTTGGCCCGTGGCTCCTCTGACCGGCGCGCCTGTTGACGTAAGCGCCGTTGGGACGTCCAAACCGGCAAGGGCGGTCATGCTGCTGTCACACGACACAGGAGTTGGTCGCGATGGTTCGCGCGGCGGGTACGGCTCAAACATCCCGGTCGAAACCGCGCTCCTGGACGCTGGAACGAACCCGTCAGCCTGATGACACGCTCTGCCGCGGCATCAGGCACCCTCACCTCGGCCCGCGCGAGAGCTTTCCCATGGCAGGTGTCGTTCGTCCTGCTCGCGGCGATCTGGGGCTGTTCGTTCTGGTGGATAAAGCTCGGCCTACGGTCCTTCTCCCCAGTCGACGTCGCCTTCGGCCGACTGGCAGTGGGTGCCGTGGCCCTTCTCGTCATCAGTGGTTCGAGTCGCGCCAGGCTGCCGCGCGAACGGTCGACCTGGGGACATCTGTTCGTGCTCGCCATTCTGCTCAACAGCGCCCCGTTCACTCTCTTCTCTTACGGCGAGACGCACATCTCGGCGGTGCTCGCCGGGATCATCAACGCCTTGACCCCTGTCGCTACCCTGCTCATGGTGCTCGCGGTCTTTCGCGAAGAGCGCCCGAGTGCCGAACGCGTCGGCGGGCTCGCGCTGGGCTTCGCCGGCGTCCTGGTCGTGGTGGGGGTCTGGAACGGGCTCGGCTCGGCCGAGCTGCTCGGCGTGGGCGCTTGCCTTGGCGCCGTTGTGTGCTACGGAATCGGGTTCCCCTACGCCCGCCGCCATCTCACCAAACGCGCTGAAGGGCCGGTCGCACTCGCCACCGGTCAAGTGCTCTGCGGTGCCTTGCAGCTCCTGCCGTTCGCCGTCCTCACCGGCCACGTCCACGCCCACGTCGCAGCAGCCTCGGCGTTCGGCATGCTCGGCCTCGGCGTCCTCGGCTCCGGAGTGGCTTACATCCTCAACTTCGACGTCGTGTCACGGGCGGGCGGCACCACGGCGAGCACCGTCACCTACCTCACGCCCGTCTTCGCCGTCATCGTCGGCGCTGCTTTCCTAGGCGAGGCCGTCACCTGGTACGAGCCAGTCGGTGGCCTCGTCATCCTTGCGGGAGCTGCCCTGTCACAAGGACGCGTCCCGGCTTTCGCAAAGAGACCGCACCACTGACCAGCATGCCGGACGGGCGTCATCGAGAAACACGGCGTTGCCGGCTCTGATCCTGGCATTCTGCGCGTTTGCACGGGCTCGCTCTCACGGGTTCCTGTCGGCACAGGCATAAACCTCCCTTCGCCCAGGCGGAGTGCTCCGACTTCCGTGAGTGCTCCGACAGACAAGGGGGGATCATGTCGAAGTACCTGCTCGAAGTGAGATATACCCTCGACGGCCTGAAAGGTCTCAGGGCCGAGGGTGGTTCAGCTCGTGTCGCTGCCGTCACCGCGGCCACACAAGCAGCCGGCGGAAAGGTCGAATCGTTCTACTTCGCCTTTGGCGAATACGACGCCTACCTCATCGTCGATTATCCAGACACCGTCACTGCCGCGGGTGCGGTGCTTGCTGTGACCGCCGCGGGTGGCGCCAAGGTCAAGACCGTCGTCCTCCTCACTCCGGCCGAGGTCGACGCTGGGGTCAGGATGGAGTCGACGTACCGACCGCCCGGCGGCTGACGCGACCGGTCGTTGATCGCGAGCGATGCCATGGAGTCCCGAGGCGCGATTTCGCCTCGGGACTCCGGCGCGATGACCGCACGGCGTTCTGCTGATTTCGCTCGACGTCCCCACTGCGCGTAACTAGAGCAAAGCCGGGTAAGGCCACGCCGTGCGCCGATGACGAGGGCGCCGAGGAAGGCAATCCTCGTGTGACGCCCCCGTCGGAATCGACAACCCGTGCGATCGCCGAGTTCGGCATTGGCTCCGGCGGCGATGGCTCGCCTCTACTCAGCTCGCGCACGGACGGCAGTCGGACCGGCAACGCGCCCGGCGTCCCTACAGTCAGGCCATGGCCAGCACATCTTCGCCATTCGACTACCACGGCGCACTTGTCGTCGTCGAGACCGACGCCGGAGGGATCGTGCTCGTCCACCCGCCCGGAGGCCCCCCCCGAGGCACCGGCGTCGCTACCGAGCAACCCGTGCAACCCCGGGGAGATGCCGCAGGACGCCGCGGTGCGCATGGTCAGGGAGATGACCGGCCTCGAAGTCACGATCGTGCGGGAGTTCGTCACATTCATCCAGGAAGGGACCCCTACCGGCACGATGAAGGCACATGGCTACATAGCCCGGGTCGCTGGTGGCGAGTTCCGAGACGACGGCCCAGAAGGTCCCGCACGGGCCTATGCGCTTGATGCCCTTCCCGCGATCATCCCCATCCGCGTCGCCAACCAGCGCGTTCTTGACGCTTACCTCGCGGAGCATCGAAGTCCCTGAGGTGACCGGGACCACGAAGACCAGTGCCTTGCCCCGGTGTCGCAGGCGCACACGCTCGCACGAACTGTGAGCTCCGAAAGCGCCCGCTCGCCGGGTCTGGACACCCTTACCGCGGACGGTCAGCCGGCTCAGGACTCTCGACCAGCGTGAGAAAGTCCGCGACGCTCAAGAGTCGTAGGACCCGCCGCTCGATCGGGCGAATGCCAATGCACTTCGGATCGTGCACAAGTTGCGGCCTCGTCAGCGACAACTCCCGGCACCGGGTCCGCAGCTGGCAACCGCCGGCGGCGAGGACGTTCCTGACCCAGTCGCTGTCTGCGCCGTACGTGAGGGCGATGCGTACCTCGTCCGGGGTCGGGAACACGTTGACGGGTGTCTCGTAGAGGCGCCCGGAACGCCGACCCCGGTGCACGATCACCCCGAGCCCCGGGACCCAGGGGGCAATGTGGCGCGTGACCCGGTTGAGCCCCACTCGGTTCAGACGTGCAACAGCCCTCGGGAATGGCACCCGTCGCTCCCCTGTGAGTCGGTCCTCCTGCTCGGGCCGCTCACGTCCAATCATCGGCGATCCGCCAACGATCCACAAAACACGAGACCGGCGCCCTCAGCTGCGTATTGGCGGCCGCGCCGACGGGTCTTGTCGAGAGGTGACACGCCACAGCACGACTCGCAAAGGCGTGCCGAGCGACAGCCTGGCCGCCTCGGTGGGAACATGGCGCCGTGAAGACCATCGGGCTCATCGGAGGCATGAGCTGGGAGTCCTCGGCAGAGTACTACCGGCTTGTCAACGAACTCGTCCGCGAGGAAATGGGAGGACTGCACTCGGCCCGATGCCTTCTCTACTCCCTTGACTTCGCCGAGATCGAGCGGCTCCAGGCCACCGGTGCCTGGAAGGAAGCGGAGGATCTGCTCGCCGCCGCGGGCCAGTCCCTCGAGCTGGCAGGCGCCGACCTTCTCCTTCTGTGCACCAACACTATGCACAAGGTGGCCCACGCCATCGAGGCCGCGGTCTCGATCCCGTTGGTCCACATCGCCGACGTCGCCGCCGAGGCGGTCCGCGCGGCAGGCATCGCCCGGGTCGGGCTCTTGGGCACGGCGTTCACGATGGAGCAGTCGTTCTACAAGGACCGGCTGGCCACCCACGGCCTCGAGGTCATAGTCCCCTCCCCAGCGGATCGGATCGTCGTCCACAGGACCATCTACGAGGAGCTCTGCTTGGGCGTCGTCCGCGAGGAATCGCGTGAGGCACACCGGGCGATCATCGGCCGGTTGGTGGCCGACGGGGCGGAAGGGGTCGTCCTCGGCTGTACGGAGCTCGAGCTGCTTGTCCGGTCAGATGACTCTCCGGTGCCGGTCTTCCAGACGACCCGCCTCCACGCGGCAGCGGGAGTCAAGAGGGCCTTGGCGAATCAGGCGGATGATGACCTGGTCCTGCTCGAAGCGCCGGCTGACGGCGATCTCGCCAGCCGGTTGCTCGCGCGGTACTACGACGAGCTCGCCGCCCGCTTCCCCGGTGGCTTTGACCGCGACCGTTCCGTTGCTGTTCCCAGCGCAGAGCTCCGCCCCCCTTCAGGCTGCTTCCTGATCGCCCTGCTCGATGGGCGCGAAGTGGGATGCGGGGCGGTCCGCAAGCTCGACGAGACCACGGCCGAGATCAAACGAATGTGGATCGATCCGTCGGTGCGCGGTCGCGGTCTTGGCCGCGGGCTGCTCACAGGCCTCGAGTCCGCGGCGGCCCGCCTCGGTTGCCTGCTCGTGCGACTGGACACCAGCAGCCACCTGCCCGAGGCGGTCGGCCTCTACCGCTCCAGCGGTTACAGCGAGATCCCTCCGTACAACGACAACTTCTATGCCCACCACTGGTTCGAGAAGTCACTCGGGTCAGGGCCGCTCACTCGCACGGACATGGGCGATCCGGTGACGTCTCAGGGTTCGGTCAGAACCGGCCGGGAGCCAGACATCGCCGGCGGATGATTCGGGTCCGCGGTTCTGTCGCCCATCCGATCTTCGCGGGATAGGCCACGGGCCAGCTAGTCCTCACTGGTCGCCAGGGCTACCAGGGCCCTTAGTGCTGCGCCCTGGCCCCAAGGGGACGGCTCGACGGGAAACCGCTCGTAACTGGCGAAGTCCCAGGTCGGGAGCACATCGGCGCTGACTCCGCTGTAGGTCCCATCGGCGGTGACGGCGCGCAACATCGCCGCCGTGGCGGCTTCGACCTTCGCGCGGCTGGGGACACCGACAACCGCGGCCTGGGGATGAAGGGCGGCTGCGACGAAGAACGCCGCTGTGGAGGTTTCCTCGTCCGCTCCTGGATCGCCAAGAACAGCCTGCCAATGGCCGCTCGGAGCCTGCTCGCCCGCGAGAGTGCCGAGAAGGCTTCCCGCTGCGTCCACCAGGTTTCCGGCGGAACCGTGGTCAACGAGCGCGAGCAGATCAAGTAGTCCGAGGACCGCCCAGCCGAGACCGCGACTCCAAGAGATGGCGTTGTTCCGACACAGTGAGAAGTCGTACCACTGCGCCCACCCGGTGGGGCACCTCAGGACTTCGAGGATTGCCGACGCAACGCGAACGGCGCTGCGCTCGGCGTCGGGGTCGCCTCGGTGGTCACCGGCGAGGAACATCATGGCCGGCAAGTGGTAGAGCGCATCGATGCACACGCCGAATCGGAACTGAGGCTTGTGAGGTTCGAGCGCAGGAATCGTCCCGTCCAGCAAGGGGAGCCGTTCCAAGGCTGCAACGACCCGGTCAGCGGCGGTTCCAGGGAGCGAGCCGTCGGCCACGAGTTGCAACACGGCACCTCCTGGAACCAGGGCGTCGTCGAAAGAAATGGGTGCCAAACGGGCCCAGCGGTCCAGGCAGCCGACGACAGCGTCGCTGTAGGAGCCACCGATGACTCGACCAGCCCCGAGGAGTCCGTCGACGGCGATCGCGTCCCCCCAGTACCAGGTGCCGAAGCGGAATCGAAGGGTGCGGTCCGCTACCGCGCGCAACAGTTGCAAGTCATGGGTCGAGGTCATGCGCCGGCTGGTCCGCCCTTCAACTCGATGTTTCATCCAGACGCCAAAGGACCAAGGTGTGTCGGCGCCGCCAAAGCGTAGCGCTCCTCTCCGGCCGGTCTGGGACGACGCAAGACGTGCGCCATCCCGTTCGGACTGGCCCTTCAACTTGAGATCCCAGGTCCGTCGACCTCTGTGGCGACAAGAGGGTGGCAGCACGACGCGAGCGAGTGTGGTGCGGGCTGCGGCATAACGGGTCGTTCGCGCCATGACAGAAGCACGTGCCTGACTCATCGGTTGGTGCCGAGCCGATCAACCTCACCTGCCTTCGCGCTCTCGGCACAGCTCAGTTGGAGGACATCGCACCCTGCGGGGGTTCAGGAGGCTGGGAATTCAGTGACTGACTGGCCGTCTGTGTTCGCGACCCAGACGTGGGTGCCGTCGGAGGTGATGGCCGAGGGGCCGTCGAAGCCGTAGCCGGAGCCGCTGACGACCTTGACGAGGGCCCCGGTCGAGGCGGAGAGCTCGGTGACCGAATTGTCATAACTCACCACCCAGACGTGGGTGCCGTCCGAAACGACGGCGTCGGGCTCGTCGAACGCGTAGCTGGAGCCACGGATGACCTTGACGAGGGCTCCGGTCGAGGCCGAGAGCTCCGTGACCGAATTGCCATCCTCGTTCGCCACCCAGATGTCGGTGGCGTTCGAGGTGATGGCCGACGGGGCATGGAGGCCGAAGCTCGGACTGCTGATGACCTTGACCAGGGCTCCGGTCGAGTCCGAGAGCTCGCTGACAGTGTTGTCAGAGGAGTTGGCGACCCAGATGTGGGTGCCGGCCGAGGTGATTCCAGAAGGCCCGCTGAAGCCGTAGCTCGGGCCGTCGAAGAGGTTGACCAGGGCGCCGGTAGAGGCCGATAGCTCGGTCACGGAGTTGGCTTCGTTCGCCACCCAGATATCGGTGCCGGCCGCTGTGATGCCGTCGGGGTAGTTGAAGCCGTAGCGCAAGCCTGTGACGACCTTGAATGGCGCGCCGGTCGATACCGCGAGTTCAGTGACCGAGTACCTGTTCGCGACCCAGATGTGGCCGTCGACCAAGCTGATGTCCGAGGGGCCGTCGAACGCGTAGCCCGAGCCGCCGACGACTTTGATCAAGGCACCGGTGGACGCTGAGAGCTCGCTGACCGAGTTGCCCGAGGAATTCGCCACCCAGATGTGGGTTCCGTCCGAGGTGACGGCATCGGGGTCGTTGAAGTCGTAGCGCGAGCCGCTGATGGCATCGACGAGGGCGCCCGTCGAAGAGGAGAGCTCGCTGACCGAGTTGCCGGCGGAGTTCGCCACCCAGACGCGGGTGCCGCGCCAGGTGATGGCCAGAGAACCGTTGAAGCCGTAGCTCGGACTGCCGATGACCTTGACCAGGGCCCCGGTCGAGGCGGAGAGCTCGGTGACCGAGTATCCGGCCGTGTTCGAGACCCAGACGTCGGCACCGTTCGAGGTGATGCTCGAGGGGTCGTCAAAGCCGTAGCTCGCGCCTCGGATCACCTTGACCAGGGCTCCGGTTGAGGCCGAGATCTCGGTGACGGAGTTGGCGAACTCGTTGGTCACCCAGACGTGAGTGCCGCCCGAGGTGATCCCCTCGGCACCCAAGGAGCCGTTGAACCCGTATCTCGAGCCCCGGATGACCCTGAGCAGGGCGCCGGTCGAGGCCGAGAGCTCCGTGACCGAGTCCTGGTTCCTGACCCAGAGGCGGGTGCCGTCCGTGGTGACGGCCCAGGGGTCGTCGAACCCGTAGCTCGAGGCGCGGATGACCCTGACCAGGGCGCCGGTCGAGGACGAGATCTCTGTGACCGAGCTCTTGTTGGTGACCCAGAGATTGGTGCCGTCCGTGGTGACGGCCCAGGGGTCGTCGAACCCGTAGCTCGAAGCGCGGATCACCTTGACCAGGTCGCCGGTCGAGGACGAGATCTCTGTGACTGAGTTGTCGCCCTCGTTGACCACCCAGACGTGCCCACCGGCTGAGGTGATGCTGAGAGAACCGTCGAACCCGTACTTTGAGCCCCGGATGACTTTGACGAAGGCGCCGGTCGAAGCGGACAGCTCTGTGACCGACTCGCCACTGTTCACGATCCACACGAAAGCGCCGCTGGAGGTGATGGCCCACGGGTCATCGAACCCCCAGCCGAGGACATTGATGCCTGAGAGTGGACTCATTGCCCTGGACCATGCCGAAGCTGACCATGGGCCGTCCCATGCGGCCCCGGCAGGAGATGCGGGCACGAAGGTGACAAGCGCCAAGCCCGACAGGCACAGCGCACAGGCCGCAGCACAACGGCGGAACATAGCGGTCTTCGCCCTCATCGGCCGTCCTCTCAAGTGGACGAAGGTACACCACTCATTGCCGCGATTCGCGCGTAGCGAGCAGAGTCAGGCGGTTTCGACGCCTACCTCGCAAACGGTCCGCGTCAAGAGCGTCTCTCCGGCAACGTGGCCGCCTACGCCCTGCCTGGATCAGGACGAGCGGGGTGAGAGAATCGCCGGCTGTGAGGACAGCACCTGATGACCCTGGCTCGATCCGCGCGTTGCTGTTCGACCTCGGAGGAGTAGTCATCGGGTTCGACTTCAGACGAGCCTTCCGGATCTGGGCCGATCTCGCCCACCTTGACCCCGCCGAGATTGAGCGACGGTTCTCGTTCGACGAGTTCTATGAGCAACACGAACGAGGAGAGATCGACGCCGCGGGCTACTTCGCCGCATTGCGCCGGAATCTCGGCCTTCCACTCTCCGACGAGGAACTGGTCTCGGGTTGGAACGACATCTACCTGGGCCCGTTACCAGGAATGCCAGGACTGCTGTCCGCGGCAGGTAGACGCTTTCCCCTGTACGCGTTCACCAACTCGAACCCGACCCACCGCAACGCCTGGGCCGCGCGCTACGCGGACGAGTTGTCCGTCTTTCGTTCCATCTTCGTCTCGTCCGATCTCGGGCTCCGCAAGCCCGATCCTGAGGCGTTTGCCGTCGTCGCGGCGCAAACCGGCTTTCGGGTCTCTCAGATCTTGTTCTTCGATGACGCCGTGAAGAACGTCGACGGCGCCCGTACGGCCGGGCTGCAGGCCGTGTTGGTCGAGTCGAGCGCCGATGTGCGCGAAGCGTTAGCGCGCCTCGGCGTCGAGACCGAACCCGCGGGCGAGGTCGACGCCTGATCTTCTGTCAGCTCGCACAAGTAAGCCCCGTGCATACGCGCGATGGGGACCCGATTCCGCCAACTTCGACTGCTGAGTGGACTGGTTGGAGGCCATGCGCCTGCGTCTCGTCTGTAGCGGGACACAGCCCCGCGCTAGTGAACGCGCGTCCCGGAGATGGCGCGCGCTATCACGAGCCGCTGGATCTCGCTCGTCCCTTCGAAGCTCGTATGAGCCACCGAGTCACGGTGCCAACGCTCGACTGGATGGTCACGCGAATAGCCGCAAGCTGCGAGGATCTGGACCGCCTGCTCTGTCACCCAGACCGCCGTCTCGCCCGCGAAGAGCCTCGCCATGGAACCCTCAGCGGCCGTGAAGGGCTTCCCCGTCATAGCCATCGAAGCGGCCCTCAAGTAGAGCAGGCGCGCCGCGTCGGTCCGGGTCCTCATGTCGGCGAGCTTGAACGCGACAGCCTGACGCTCGAAGGCCCTGTGCTGCTTGGCACAGTCGAGGGCGTACTCGTACGCGGCACGTGCGATGCCGACGGCCTGGGCGGCTATGGCGGGAAGAGTCGCCTCGAATGTCACTATCGCCGCCGGGGATCTCGGATGCCCCACCTCGTTGGCACGGGCGATCCTCTCGTCCAGCCGGTCCCTGCCCCCTAGGAGGCAGGCCCCGGGCAACGTGACGTCGTGCAGGATGACCTCGGCAGTGTGCGACGCCCGGACCCCCGTCTTGTCGAACCTGCGGCCCATCGACAGTCCCGGCGTCTTGGGCGGCACGATGAAGTTCGCCTGGCAACGCGCGCCCAGCTCGGACTCCACTGATGCCGCGACAACGTGGATGTCGGCGATGCCACCGTTGGTGACCCATGTCTTGGCCCCGTTCAGGGTCCAGTTGTCGCCCCTGCCGTCGTACTCGGCCCGGGTTCCAAACCTCGCCGCTTCGAAACCGGCGTCGGCTTCGGACACGCACAACGCCGCCAGCTGAATGTCGCCAGCCTGACCGAAGCACTTCGGAGCCCACTCGGCCACTTGCTCGGGTGTGCCGGCGGCGACGATCCCTGCCACGCCTAGGGTCGACCCGAGGATCGCGAGCGCGATTCCCGCATCGCCCCAGGCCATCTCCTCGTTGACGAGCGGCAGCAGCAGCCCGGTCGGATCTGCGAAACAGTTCGCGACGAAGTCGAACGAGTACAACCCGATCGTGGCGGCATGCTCGATGATCGGCCACGGCGTTGCTTCGCGCTCGTCCCATTCGTGGGCCGCCGGACGTTCCACATTCTCTGCGAAGTCGTGCACCCAGCGGAGAACCTGCGCCTGATCATCGTTCAGTTCCATCGAGAACTCACCCATCCATCGCCTCGGATCTGGGCCCGGCCCACTTCTGGCACATCCGGCGAAGCCGGCCGGGTGGCCCATGCCACAGCACGATCACCGGAAAAGGCGGTGGCCTCCGAGCGACAAGCCGGCCTCAGGTGCGCGAAACGGCGCACGTCGCCGACTGCTTGTCCGGGCGCGACAACCAGACGCTTCGACAAGCGGAACCGAACATTGTGGCCGGGCCCACGGAACGTGGCCCGACGATTGCAGGGTCCGCTGCTAAGCAGCGGGCCCACCGGGAGTGCGCGGACTCAGCGCGCCCGGACGTTGGCTGCCTGCAGCCCCTTCTGGCCCTCCTGAACGTCGAACTCGACTTCCTGGCCCTCGGTGAGGGTCCGGTAACCGGACATTTGGATAGACGAGTGGTGGACGAAAACGTCCACGCCGTCGGACTGCGAGATGAAGCCGTAGCCCTTCTCGCTGTTGAACCAACTGCCGACTTGGGGCGGCCGATATCCGGGGTGGCGCCCCGAACACCGGGTTACCGCCCGACATGTCGGCAACCCCCCGTGACACCACGATCAGGTTGCTCCCGACCGACAACGTAGCAGAGCGTCAAAGGAGGCTGATAGCCCGAGATCTGTACCGGTCGTCAAGCAGCTACGCAGTGGCGTCTGGCCAACGACCGGGACGCCTGCCAACAGGGCTCAGCGGCGGATCCTCGTGCCCGAGGAAGTGTCCTCGACGGTGTAGCCGAGCGCGACAATCTCCGCACGCAACACGTCGGCAGTGGCAAAGTCCCGCGCAGTACGTGCCCGATCGCGACGCCGGCCGAGCTCGAGCACGACCTCGGGAACCTCGGCGGCGCCTTTCGCCTCAAGCCCGACGGCCCCGAAACACTCGAGCACCGACCTCGCCAGCTCGGCGGCTCTTGAAGCCTCTCTTGAGTCGAAGGCCACGTTCGCCCGCCTTATCGCATCGAACAGGACCGCAGTGGCGCCTGGGGTGTCGAGGTCGTCCTGCATCCTCTCCAGGAAAGCATCCCTCACCTCGGAATCGGTCCGCTGGCCCTCGACAGTGCCCACCTCGTCGAGCCGACTGCCGAGAGCATCCAACCGGCCCAGCGCAGACACGGCGTCGCTCAGTGTCGTGGGGGTGACCTCGATCGGCGCCCGATAGTGCGATTGCAGCACCAACAACCTGTATGCGCGGGGGTCGCTCTGCTCGAAGAGGTCGGACAGCGCGAGCACGTTGCCCAGCGACTTGGACATCTTCTCGCCCCCGCGCGCTTCGACCATGCCATTGTGCATCCAGCGGCGCGCGAACGGCTTGCCGACCGCCACCGCCTGCGCTCGTTCGTTCTCGTGATGCGGGAAGATGAGGTCCTGACCGCCACCGTGAAGGTCAAATCCCTCGCCGAGCAACGCGAGCGACATCACAACGCACTCGGTGTGCCAGCCGGGCCGTCCTGGGCCCCACGGCGAGGCCCACCAGGGCTCTTTGGGCTTCGCCTTCTTCCAAAGGGCGAAGTCCAAAGGTGAACGCTTCTTCTCGTCTACCTCGACGCGCGCCCCTGACCGCAGCGAGGCGAGGCTCTGGTGGGCGAGGAGCCCGTAGTCGTCGACGGCGGAGACAGCGAAGTAGACGCCGTCGCTCGTCTCATAAGCAGCATCGAGCGCGACAAGCTCGGCGATGAGCTCCACCATCCCCTCGATGAAAGCCGTTGCGTGCGGGACCCGCGTCGGCAGGAGGCATCCCAAGGTGTTCATCGCGTCCCACCACTCGGACTCGTACTGCTCGGCGATCTCCTCCGGCCGGCGGTGCTCCTCGTTCGCTCGGGCGATGATCTTGTCGTCGACGTCGGTCACGTTCGAGACGTGGTCCACCGCGAACCCTGAGTACTCGAGGAAGCGACGGAGGACGTCATAAACGAGGGAAAAACGGCCATGACCGATGTGAGGCGGGCCGTAGACGGTCGAACCGCAGATGTAGAGGCCTATCCGGCCGGGTTCGCGAGTCCTCAACTCCTGGCTGTGGCCCAGGGCCGTGTCATGAAGGCGCAACACAGGAGTACCGTACTAGGCCAATGGCTAACCCCCGCGTGCCGGAGCGACCGTCCCTGGAGGGCCTCGAGGATCGTTGGGCCGCGCGCTGGGAGCAAGACGGCACTTATCGGTTCGATCCCGCCCGCAGCCGCGCGGAGGTGTACTCGATCGACACACCGCCGCCGACGGTTTCAGGCTCGCTCCACGTCGGCCATGTCTTCTCCTACACCCAGACCGACATCGTCGCCCGCTACCAACGGATGACCGGCAAGGACGTGTTCTACCCGATCGGCTGGGACGACAACGGCCTGCCCACCGAACGCCGTGTCCAGGACTACTTCGGGGTCAGCTGTGACCCTTCCCTGCCTTACGACGCGAACTTCGTCCCTCCACCGCACGAGCAAAAGCGCGAGAAGAATGCGCGTGCGGTCCCGATATCGCGCCCGAACTTCATCGAGCTGTGCAACATCCTCATAACCGAGGACGAGCAGGCCTTCGAGCGGCTCTACCGCAAGCTCGGCGCCTCGGTGGACTGGACCCAGCACTACACGACGATCGGCGAGGTGTCGCGGCGAGCGTCGCAGCGGGCTTTCCTACGCCTCCTGGCACGCGGTGAGGCCTACAGGCAGGAGGCGCCGACGCTGTGGGACGTCGACTTTCAGACGGCCGTCGCCCAAGCCGAGCTAGTCGACAAGGAGGACCCGGGCTTCTACCACAGGCTCCGCTTCGTGCGGTCGGATGACGGCCGTCCCGTCGAAATCGAGACGACTCGGCCCGAGCTCGTGCCTGCCTGCGTCGCCCTCGTCGCACATCCGGCCGATGACCGTTATCGGAGCCTTTTCGGTGCCGAAGTCCTGACGCCGTTGTTCGGCGTGCCGGTCCCGGTTCTTCCCCACGAGCTTGCCGAACCAGACAAGGGATCCGGCATCGCGATGATCTGCACGTTCGGCGACTTGACGGACGTGACCTGGTGGCGCGACCTCGCCCTGCCGACGCGCTCGGTGATCGGGAGGGACGGCCGACTGGGACCGGCTCCGTTCGGAACGCCCGGCTGGGAGTCCGTCGACCCCGCGGGGGCGAACGCGAGTTACGCGGAGATAGAAGGGCTGCCGGTCAAGCGCGCCCAGACGCGGATCGTGGCGCTGCTGCGCGAGTCCGGTGACCTGCTCGGCGAGCCCCGGGCGATCACCCACGCGGTCAAGTACTACGAACGGGGCAAACGGCCTCTCGAGATCGTCACGTCAGCGCAGTGGTACGTCCGGACCCTTGAGCGCCGCGAGGCGCTTCTCGCCCGCGGGCGCGAGCTGCAATGGCACCCCGACTACATGCGGGCCCGCTACGAGGCCTGGGTAGAAGGCTTGACAGGAGACTGGAACATCTCGCGGCAGCGTTTCTTCGGCGTACCGTTCCCGGTCTGGTACCGGCTTGACGACGATGGCGAGGTCGTCGTCGACGACCTGCTTCTCGCCTCGGAGGGGCGCCTGCCGGTCGACCCGTCGACCGATGTCCCCGACGGGTACACCGAGGAGCAACGCGGCAAACCCTGTGGGTTCGTCGGTGACCCGGACGTCATGGACACCTGGGCGACGTCGTCGTTGTCGCCGCAGATCGTCGGGAAGTGGGAGGAGGACCCCGAGTTCTTCGCGAAAGTGTTCCCGATGGACCTGCGCCCGCAGGCGCACGAGATCATCCGAACGTGGCTGTTCTCCACGATCGTGCGCTCGGAGTTGGAGCACTCCGAACTCCCGTGGCGCCACGCCGCCATCTCGGGGTGGATTCTCGACCCTGACCGCAAGAAGATCGGGAAGTCGCTCGGAAACGCCATCACGCCGCTCGAGTACCTCGAGAAATACAGCACCGATGCCGTGCGTTACTGGGCGGGATCGGCCCGCCTGGGCGCCGACACCGTGTTCAGCGAAGAGCAGATGAAGGTTGGCAGGCGCCTCGCGATCAAGATCTTGAACGCGAGCCGTTTCGTGCTGTCACGCGTGGACGGTTCCGGGAGCCCGCCGCCGGCCCCGGCAACCGGGCTCATGGCGGTCGACGCAGCCATGCTGGCCCGCCTCGCCGCCGTCGTCGACGAAGCGACGACCGAGTTCGAGTCCTATGACCATGCGCGAGCTCTCGAGGTCGCCGAATCGTTCTTCTGGTCGTACTGCGACGACTACCTCGAGCTCGTGAAGGCCCGCTCTTACGGCGATCCGTCCCAGCCGGGCCCCGCGTCGGCACGCCACGCCCTCGCGCTGAGCCTGTCTGTGATGTTGCGCCTCTTCGCCCCGTTCCTCCCCTACTGCACCGAAGAGGCGTGGTCCTGGTGGCAGCCGGGTTCGATCCACATCTCCGAGTGGCCCTCCGCGTCGGAGCTGGCGTCGCAGGCCGGTCCTGACGCGCATCCCGAACTCGTCGACGCCACCGCGCAGGTTCTCGTGGCCCTCCGGCGGGCAAAATCCGAGGCAAAGGGCTCGATGCGCGCCAAGGTCGCCCGCTGCCTCGTGACGGGCCCACCGTCGCTCGTCGAGCTGATCGCGCTCGCCTCCGGGGATCTTGCCGATGCTGGTGCCATCACACAACTCGACCTCGCCGGCGACGCCGGCGACGCTGCCTTGTCGGTCGTAGTCGAACTTGAAGCCGACGAGCGATCAGCGGCGGCTCCGGGGATCTGAGGACGAGCCGGGCGCCGCGCAGTTACCGCAACCTTGGGAACACGCGGGCAAAGACCAGATGAGGCGGGATCCGGTTGAGGACCACCGTGGCCAGGAGAACCAGGTCGCGTTGGCGGACGATGACGATGGCGATCCGGCCCGGGCTCCCCATGGGTGCCCAGCCCTGTTCGACGTCCGAGGTCGTGAACCGGCCCGTGAAAGCGACGAGGCATGTGGCGACCCGGGACGCGTCCTGCAGCGCATCGGGGACGACGACGCCGTGCAGCTCGATGATCAGCGCACGAGGCGGCAGATACCGCTCGCCCGCGAACCGACCGTGGCCGTGGACCGCAGCCACTGCCTCTGGATAGACCCTGAAACAAGCGCTGACGCGCGTGCCGAGCCCGTTGCGGGCCGTTGCGCAGCCACCGAGCAACGCGGTCACGGTCACGACCGCGACGAATGCGACGAGCTTCGCTTTCATAAGCGATCCTCCTCACGAGCACGGCTCAACCCAGCTGCCTTCCCATAATCGGCAGCGCCGCGACCGCCTGCAACCCAGCGCGTGGTGCGAGTCATCCTTCGAGCTCCGCAGTCCGCTCCGGCGGCAACAGGACTGAGGTCTGCGACACCGGAACCTCCTCGGCCAGGACGACCATCTTGTCGGCGCGCCGGTTGCTCAAGGTGAGGCCACCCCAGACGGCCCACCCGACGGGGAGGAATCCCCAGAAGCTCACGATCCGGTACAAGAGGACGGCCGCGACCGTGCTGACCTGGCCACCTCCGAAGGCGACGAGCGCGATCACAAGGCTTCCCTCGACCACGCCGAGGCCGCCGGGCGTTATCGGCAGGTTCGCTGCAAGCTGCCCTGCCCCATAAGCGAGAAGCAGCCCGCGCCAAGGCACGCCTGCACCGACCGCGAGGTAGGCAAACACCAGGCAACAACAGTCCAGTGCCCAGTTGGCGATCGACCACACGAGGACGTCCAGCAGGTCCCGCCTGTTGAGGCTGACGTGGCTCATGCTGGCGGCGATGGATGAGACGATCACGTCGGCCGGACGTCGCGGGAACCCTGTGACCCTGTGCAAGGCTTTGAGTGTCCATGTGAATACCCTGGACAGCGCCCGTCGCTGGTACACGATGGCAGCCCCGGCGATCGTGATCACGAAGACGGCAACGGTGACCCCCACGAGGTCGAACGCTGCGCCCTGGCGCTCTGCGACGACCACGCCGGCGGTGGCAAGCAGAGCAAGCCCCAGGGCGGAGAACACCAGCGTCGCCAGCAGCATCCAGGCGGCGAGAGTCTCCGACGCTCCGAGGCGACGGAACTGCCGGAAGCCGAAGGCACTCGCGACCAGCGGCCCCGCGGGCAGCGAGCTCGAGATCGCTCCGGCCGCGAAGGAGATCGCCGTGAACCGTCCCAGACCGGAGTTGACGCCACCGCAGCGCATAAGGCGTTGGTCCATGCGGGCGAAAGCCACCATTGACAGTGCCTCGACCCCTATCGCGCCCAGCAGCCACCCCGCGTCGAGGTGGGACAGCTCCGTGGACGCGCCCGTCAGCTCGCCGCCTTGACCGCTCACCGCCCAAAGAGCGATGCCGCCGAGCGCGATCCCCACGACGAAGCGAATCCGCGACCAGGTCTTCTTGCTCCAAGTCCTCGGTGACAAGGCGCCGGTCCGCGTCCCGGTCACAACGGGGAAGGCCCCCTGGTCGGTCCAGCGGGCCGCACGACGACTCGACGACGGCGTTGGGCGCGGTCCTGAGCGACCTGTGCCTTCAACTGCGCTGGACGACGGCGGAGAGCCAAGGTGCTACAGCTGCAGCGACTTGGTCTCGAGATACTCCTCGAGCCCGAACCTGCCGAGCTCTCGCCCATGGCCTGACTGCTTGAAGCCGCCGAAGGGCGCCAACGGGTTGAAGCTCCCGCCGTTGATGTCGACCTGACCCGTCCGGAGACGTCTGGCGACCTCGGTCGCGTGCGCGGCGTCGCCCGACCATACCGCCCCCGCCAATCCGTAGATCGAGTCGTTCGCGATCTCGATCGCCTCGTCCTCGGAGTCGTACGGGAGAATCGAGAGCACCGGCCCGAAGATTTCCTCCTGGGCGATCGTCATGTCGCGCCGGACCTCGGAGAACACCGTGGGGCGGACGAAGAAGCCCTTTTCCACGCCCTCCGGCGCATCGATCCCCCCCGTCACGAGCTTGGCACCCTCGTCGATGCCTTTGCGGATGTAGGCGCGCACTCGTTCCCGCTGTGCTGCCGAGACGAGCGGGCCGATACGTGTCGTGTCGTCGAACGGGTTGCCAACCGTGAACGACTCGGCGGCTCGCGTCGCGATCGCCTCCGCCTCCGCCAGAAGATCACGGGGCACGAGCATCCGGGTCAAGGCGCTGCACGTCTGGCCGGAGTTCAAAAAGCACATCGTGACCCCCGCCGACACGGCACTATCCAGGTGCGCGTCCGGCAGTATCACGGTGGCGGACTTGCCACCGAGCTCGAGCGTGACCCTCTTGACCGTCGCGGCTGCCAGCTCAGCGACGCGTATTCCGGCGCGGGTCGACCCGGTGAACGACACCATGTCGACCTCCGGGTGGCGGACGATGACCTCGCCCACATCTGGGCCCGTCCCCGAGACCAGGTTGAACACACCGGGCGGCAGGCCGACCTCGTGGATGACCTCGGCAAGGACAAACGCGTTCAGCGGGGCCACTGTGCTCGGCTTTAGCACGACGGTGCAACCGGCGGCCAGGGCAGGGGCCACTTTGGCGGCGATCTGGTGGAGAGGGTAGTTCCACGGCGTGATGGCACCGACGACGCCGACCGGTTCGCGAACGACCGTCGAATTGCCGACTGTCTCCTCCCATCGGACCTGCCCTACGAGTTCGGCCATGGAGGCGAAGGTCATGATGGGCAGGCCTACCTGGATGATCGTCGAGACGTTGACCGGCGTGCCCACCTCGTGGGCGATGAGCTGGCTGATCTCGGTCGCGCGAGCGCCCAGGGCCTCGGCTATGCGCGACGTGTACCTGGCCCTCTCGGTCGCTGGCGTGCGTGACCATTGATCGAACGCGTCGCGTGCGGCCCGGACTGCCCGATCTGCATCCTCCGCGATGCCACCCGGAATGCTGCCGATGACCTCCTCGGTCGTCGAGTCGAGGACGGCGATCGTGTCGGTGCACGTCGGTACCGCCCATGTGCCGCCGATATAGAACCTGTCCCTGTTCAAGTCGTCTCCCCGTGGGACCACTACGAGCCTAGCTCCGCGATCTCAGGGGCCGTTGGTGACCCCGTACCAGTCAGAGGCGCAGTAGCCCTGGTTGTTCGCACCGATCAACGCTGCCAGTGCGGCGACGGGAGCGAAGACCACGGTTCCTGTCGTGCCCACGATCGCGACATTCTCGACCCGGCCACCGAGTGGTCCGAGACCGTTGCGCTGCGTCACCTCCACCGCGGCGAGTCGGCCGACTGACGGGAACGCCTTCTCGACGGCTGGCACCGGGACCGAGGCCCACCACTTGTGGCACGGATTGCATGTGTAGTACCGGCTCTTGATGCAGACCGAGTCGCCGCGGTCCACGACGCTGGGAAACCGGCCGCCCAAGGTGTAGCCGCCCGTGGACGCGGAGTACTCGGCCAACACGGGGGTACCGGTCGTGGCGGATGTTCCGTCCTGCTCGAGGATCTGACCCGCGGTGTCGGCGACGGCGACGTCGAGCATGCGGCTCTGGTCCGCCATGCCCGGGTACGACTGGCATGAAGAGTCGCACGTCGTCGCGTACGGTGCCCAGCCGCCCGCAGCAAGCTCGGCTGCGACGTAGGACCGCGAAGCGACGGCTTGGGCCTCGAGCGCCTGGAAGCCCCATGTGTGGCCCTGCGGCGACCCCGTACGGCCTCCGAAGAGCCCCCAGGACCACGAAACCTCGGCGGAGATCACGCTGCGGACGTATTCCTCGATCGGGAGGATGTTGAGCGTGACCGCTCCGCCGGGCGCGTCGTACGCCTCGACCGTCCCGTCGACGGGGAGACCGACACCGTCGTTCTCGCAGATTGTCAGCACCTGGCCCGGGTCCGCAGAACTCCGCAGCGAAGACGGCACCGCGACGGGATTCACGAGCTGCGACACGACCGGTGTCCACTCGGCCGATGAGCAGCCCGCAGCCTCCGAGAGGGTCCAGGTGCCCTGCGACAGAACTGCCCGGACAGCCTGGCCGCCCGAGAACCTCTCGCCTCCGAACGAGAACGGGGACTGCGAGGTGACGACGACGGGATCTCCGTCGTTCTCGTTCAGGTCTACTGAGATCGCCGGGTCGCTCGACACCAAGTTGTCACCCGTGGACAACGTCGTCCCGCCGTAGTAGTGGGCGAGAATCCACTGGTAGCTCTCGTGGTCGAGGGCGGCGTACCCGAAGGCTCCCCACTGGCCCATTCCGACGCCGGAGCCATTGCCGTACCCGACGAAGTCGACGTCGCGCCCCGGGAACGGCGCGATCGAATAACGCACGGTCGCTGCGGAACCGGGGGCGAACAGAACCGGCCCGGCGAGAATGCCAAGTGACACACGCACGAGTGCGGCGGCACACCGACTGATGTTGCGGATGTGCGCAATGTTAGTGCTGTGCCCGTTCAGCTTCATCGCTTCGCGCCCCGGGGCAAGTGCCGTGACCTGGACTGTCGCCTGCGGCGGCGCTGCTCGCGGTCGCTCCCCCGCAATCTCAAGCGGCCTGCAGCGCCTGCTCGATCGCCCGCGCGAAGGCGCGCCTCGCACCCTCGACCGTGAACGAACGGGTGCGCCTCAGTCCAGCGCTGACAAGTGAGTCGTGCAGATCGTGATCCGTCAACACGCGCTCGACTGCGGCAGCGACCAGTACGGGCGACTTCGAGGGCAGGACGATCCCGGCGTCGAGCAGTGTCTCGGGAACAGCTGCAACGCCGTATGCGACCACGGGCAACCGGTGGTGCATCGCCTCCAGCAGCGGCACGCAGAACCCCTCATGGTCTGAGCAGCACACGAGCACGTCCACGCTCGTGTAGTAGGCGGAGAGCTCACCGGGGCTGATGGAGCCCACGAACTCGACGGCGGCGGTCAACTCCAGTGCGGACACGAACCGGCGCAGCGCGTCCGCATACGACGCGCAGCTCTCGCGACCGACCAGGTGCAGGCGCGCCTTCGGGTCGAACAGGTTGCGGGCGCACGCGAGCGCCTTGATGACGTCGTGGTGCGCCTTGTGCGGCAGCATCTGCCCGACGAAGAGCCAGTCATGCCCCCCGAGTGCGCGGACGGCCTCGAGGCGACGGCCCACCTGCGGATCGGGGGGAGAGTAGAAGTTCGCGGTGTCGACCATGAGAGGAGCGACCATCGTGTTGCGATAGCCGGCCGCCTCGAGCTCTGCCCGGTTGAACTCGGAGTCGGCGAACGCTAGTTCGACGACGGGTGCCAACTCGGCCAGTTGCCTGCGCCCGACCCGGACTTCGTCGGCGAGCTGCGGCATCCATCGCTCTATGAGCTCCGATGGGCTGATGTTGTGGTAGTCGACGAGCTTCAGGCCCGGGTGCGAGATCACCGCGTCCGCGGCTGGCGAGCCGATCGAGGCCTGGTAACAGACCCATTGACGCTCGGGTTCCTCGCGAGGGAGCTGCGAAAGTGGGTGGACCCGACCGGCGAGCCCCGGTCCCATGCTGCAGGCGTATATCTCCGAGACGAAACCCATAGAGTGCAGCACTCGCTGGGCCTCCAGCGTGTGGTGGCTGACGGCGTCACGCTCGACGATGGAAGGGATGACCTGATCGATCCGAACCGGTCGGGTCCTCATGCATCTCCCCTACCGGCGACCAAGGCCGGGGCAAGGCGTTGCGCGGAGATGGCGAAGAGATCCGGCTCACTGGTTTCAGGTTCGAACACGGCCAGCACCGAAAGCCCGTAACGCGCGAGGAGGTGGCACCAAGTGACCGGGTGCAGCGGTCGGCGGTGCGCGAGGTCGGCCGCCACCGGGTCCAAGGCCACGACGGCTTCCGGTCGTGCGCTCACGAGCACGACGACTCCTCCTGGCGCTAGACAGCGCGCTGCGAGTTGTGCCAGCACACGACCGTCGCCCGGCCGCAAACGATCCACCACACCGGTCAGCAACAGCCCGTCGAGAGTCCCGCTCACGGTCGCGCCGAGGTACTCCAAGGCACCCGCCGCGACGATTCTGGAGTCGCCATCGGCTCTTGCCGCTGCACCGGGATCAGCACCCCGCGCTTGGAAGCCTCGGGCGGCAAGCGCTTCCACGACGCGCCCGTCGCCGCACTCGGCGTGCAGCACCAGACCGGCGGCCTCCTGAGCCCCATTAGGTACCGCCGCGCTCAAGCGCTCCACGACCCAGGCCAACAGCGGGCCCTCGATCGACGGGTGCATGGTCCCGGCAACCGACGCAGACTCACCGGGGCGAGCAGCCGAAAGCACGCGCGAAGCCCGCGGTGAGCGTGCGGCGAGCCTTTCCAGGTGGTCCGCGGTGACATGCACCCGGATCGACAAGGCTTCGCCCAGCCTGGTTGCACCGACCGCAGCCCGTCGTTCGAGACGGCGGAAGGAGGGCCCCAGCCGCCGGCGAGCCATCGCCGCGGCCTGCCTGCGAAGCTGCGAGAGGCCCATTCGACCTGCGAGACCGGCAATCGGGTCACCGGAGCCAGACTCAGGGCCGCGAGCCGTCACCAACGCCCTCTCGGCCAGGCTCGCCTCCGCGACCTCCTCGAAGCACCTGTCGAGCTCGTCCTCCAGCTCGGGCGTGACCTGTCCCGTTTCACGCATTTGCCTCACCTGATCCTCGATCTCCGCGACGACCTCGGAGGTCATCCGGCGACCGCCGCCGCCGAACCGGACACGGGAGACGAGGAGAGCCCGATCCTGAGCGGCAACGACACGAATCCCGTCGCCCCTCCAGGGTTCACGACCTCGAAGGTTGCGGCGGGTTCGAGACGGGCATGAACGACACCGCCACCGGCATCCTGGATCCGGGCGTTGATGGTGAAGGAACCGTCGAGCAGCGGCAGCTGGTCGAAATCGAAGTCCACGCGGTAACGCCCCGGCAGCAGATCATGAACCTGTCTGATCTCGGGCATCGCGCTGTCACAGTTGAACACAGGGGCGCCGCTCGAGTTGATCACCTCGCAGCCGAACGCCACGTTGGTGAGCGGCTCGTTCACCTGGAACAAAAGCTCCAGGCGGAAAGAGTCCCGCGGAACAAGGTAGGCACGGCCTGCCGGCCCAGAATGACGGGCGACCGCATCGGTGATCACGACGCGCCTTTCCGGTTGGACGACGTCGGCGGCTCCGGTCGGGTCGGCCTCCTCCGCTGGCAAGGCTACGGGCACTTCCCCGGCGAGCAAGCAGTCGCGGAACGCCCTGATCGCCTGACCTGGTGGAGCAACCGTCACTACCTTGCCCGTTTCCAGCACCACGACGCGGTCGCAGACCTGGCGCACGACGTCTGCTGAGTGCGACACGAGCACTATCGTCCGACCCTCGTTCTGGAACTGGTGCACGCGCTCCATGCACTTCTGCTGGAATCTCTCGTCCCCGACTGCGAGCACCTCGTCGATGAGCAACACGTCAGGCTCGACGTTCACCGCGACCGCGAACCCGAGGCGCACATACATGCCCGACGAGTAGAAGCGAACCTGGTTGTCGATGAACTCCTCGAGCTCGGCGAAGGCGACGATGGCGTCGAAGCGGCGCTCGATCTCGCGACGCGACAGTCCCAGCAATGAAGCGTTCAGGAAGATGTTGTCCCTTCCGGACAGTTCGGGCTGGAAGCCGGCCCCCAGCTCGAGCATGGCCGCGACCTGACCGCGAACCACGATCTGGCCCGAGGTGGGCTGCAGAATGCCGGCGATGCACTTCAGCAATGTCGACTTGCCAGAACCGTTCCGTCCGATGATCCCTAACGTCTCGCCCGTGCCGACTTCGAACTCGACGTCACTCAGCGCCCAGAAGTCATTGAAGGGCACGTGACCTGCGTGCAGTATGCGCTCCTTCAAGGAGGTGTACTTCTCCTTGTAGAGGCGAAATCGCTTCGAGACAGTTTGAACGTCGATCGCGGTTTGCAGCGGTACTCAGAGCTCCTCGGCGAAGTTGCCCTCGACCCTGCCGAAGATCAGCATCGCGAGCAGGAAGAGCAACAACGAGACGACGAAGATGATGCCCAGCACGATCAGGTACCAGGACTCCCCGTAGCTGGCGAGCGGGTACGGATTGTCGCGCGGCGCCACCGTGCCGTAGATGAACCGCTGGAATGAGAGCACGATGGTGACGAGGGGGTTGCAGAGGTACAACCACAAGATGCCGTGCTGCGCCAGCTTGTGGCCCACTGTGGCGAACGGGTAGACGATCGGTGCGCTGAAGAACCCTGCCACGAGTGCGACCTCGATCAGGTGCTGGACGTCGCGCAGGTAGACGGTGATCGCCGAGAGGAAGACGGCGAGGGCGGCCGACAGCACGACGTCACAAACGAGGGCGAAGATCATGATTGGCGCGTATCTCCAAGCCGGCACGACCCCGAACCCGACGAGGAAGGCCAGCATGATGCAGGCCTGGAAGAAGAAGTAGCACATCGCGGTGCCCACCTGGGCGAGGGCGAGGATCTCACGAGGGAACGACACCTTCTTCACGATCCCCGCCTGGGCTACGAGCACGCCTGCCGAGCTCAGGAGCGAGTTGTTGAACAAGTTCCAGGGCAACAGCCCCGCGAACAGGTAGATAGCGAAGTACGTGATGTGATTGTTGAGGAAGTACTTGAACACCACGTAGTAGACGCAAAGGATCAACGCCGGGTTCAGGAACGACCACAGGAAGCCGAGGACGCTGTTCTTGTAGCGAACCTTCAGCTCTTTGCGAATCAGGAAGATGACCAGCTCGCGCGCCTGCCAAATCTCGATGAACCGGTTGCGGAGACTCACCTTCGCGGAGACGACACGCGAAGGGAGTTGCCGCTGGTCGCCGAGACTCGCGGCGAGCAGCGGCCCCGTCGATGGAACTTTCATCCCCCGCACCCTAGCCAAGAACGGCTCTTCCCGGCAGACGCGGCAAGCTTTGACGCAACCGGTGTCACCACCTCGCGAGGGCGGGACCCGGTAAGCTCGACCGCAGAGCGAGCGCACCGAAGGAGACGATTGAGCGTGGCGTCCATCGGCCGACGAGGTTGGCGCCAGGCGAAGACCAGCTTGACGACGAAGTTCGACAAGCGTGTCACCGTGCCGCTAGCGGATGTGCTCGAACGTGTCACGAAGCTCGAGGACCAGGTTGCCGAGCTGACCGACCTCGTCCGAGTGCAGGTCGAGATGGGCAACCAGACGACCGAGCTGCTCGGGCGTCTCCTCGCCACCGCTTCGGACCGTCTCGACGCGGTCGAAGAGTCTCTCCGTCAGATCACGACGGACGGGGTGACACCAGCCGTGGTGACCGCGTACGGGTCCGGCCAGGGCGCGGAGACCCAGCCTCGCAAACACGCGGCGGCGTCTTCCACGTCCGAGGACCCCTCGCATCGCTGAGGCTGGGCGCCCCTTCAGCATGACGACCGGTCCTGTCGCACTCGACCTTCGGGCACTTCAGAGCGCGGACTCGCGAGACCGCGGGGTCGCCCGGTACGCCTACGAGCTCGCAGTCGCCCTCGAGCGCGAACAGCCTGAGCTCGTGGGCCGCTACCTGCTGGATCCCGACCTGGTGCCGCCCGGCGACCTCGGTCCCCTCCTGAGCTCGGGCAAAGTCGACTACCTGGACACGTCCGACCCGGTCGTCCACGAGGCTCGCGTGCTGCATGTGCTCTCGCCCTTCGATCCAGGAGTTCCGATAGGCCGAATATGGCCTCGATGGGCCCACACGCGCGGTGTGCGCTTGTGCGCGACGGTGTGCGAGCCGATCCCTCTGGACCGCGGCGGCTCGTCCCTCGACGATCTCCGGCAGAGAACCAGGCGCTCCGGCTGTCGGGAGGTGCTGCGCGCCGCCGACGCGCTGCTCACGACTTCGCCGGCAGCCGCTCGGTCGCTCCTGGACGACCTCGGAGTCGACCCGGGGAGGTTGCACGCCGTCGGCACTGGCACGGACCAACGATTCGTGCCAGTGGAATCAGGAGAGAACGCCCTCTTGCTGGCGCAGGCGGCCTTGCCAGATCTCGAGCCCGCCTTCGTCCTGTTCACCAGCGTAGGCGACGATCACGACGACGCCGAGGCGTTGATCGCCGCCTTCGCCTGCCTGCCAGCCCCTTTGCGCAGCTCACATCAGCTCGTCGTGTCCGGCCACATTCCAGAACCGGCTGCCCGCCGTCTCAAGGACGTGGCGCACGCCCAGGGCCTCGCCGAACGAGTCCTGTTCACAGGAGTTGTGTCTGAGAAGGTGATGCTCCGGCTCTGCCAGGCGACCGAGCTAGTCTGCTTCGGCTCCAGCTCCCATGACGACGGCGTAGCGGAGGCGATGTCCTGCGGCGCCGTCACGATCGTTTCGGACGTGGCCACCTCGGCGGACCTTGTTCTGCCAGAAGCCCGTTTCGATCCGTCAAGCCCGGCGGCGATGAGCGCCTCGATCCAACGAGGGCTGAACGACGAAGCGTTCCGCGAAGCGTCGCGCCAGCACGTCGCAAGCACGCGAACGACGTGGGCGGACGTTGCGAATCGCACAGCCGCCGTCTATGGGACACTGCTGGCCCGGCCTGGCCGGTCGTGGCGCCGTCGTCGTCGGGTCGCGATCATCTCCCCGTTCCCGCCCGTGGCTTCCGGAATCGCGAACTACAGCTTTCGCCTCGTCGAGGAACTTGCAGGTATCGGCGATCTCGACATCGATTGCTTCGCCGACGGCCTCCAGTTCTCCTCAGGGCCACCGAGCGCGCCAGCTGGGCTCGCGATCTACGACGCACGCTCGTTTCCCGTGGTGGAAGCGGCCACGGGCGGCTACGACGACAACGTCTACGTCCTCGGCAACAGCGAGTTCCATGCGACAGCACTCGGGCTGCTTCGCCACCGAAGCGGTACGGTCCTCGCCCACGACGTGAGGTTCAGCGGTCTGTACCGCCTGGCAGCAGACTCGAGAGCGGTCGTTCCGGAAGGGATTGCCGGCACGCTGCGGAGGATCTACGGGCCGTTGCTGGCTGAGGCACCGGCCTCGCCGGATGAGGGCGCGGCGACCGCCGCCGTGCGCCACGACCCGCTCATGGCGCGTGAGATCATCGACCTCGCCGACCGCTTCCTCGTGACTTCGGAGGCAGCGGCTCGTCTGGCGCGCGTCGAGGCGGGGCCGCGCCTCGCGTCGCGGGTCGGAGTCGTGGGGTTCGCCACCGAGGCCCTCCGAACCCGAGGTGACTCCCGTGCCAGGGTCGCGCCCATCGAGCCGGGCGCCAGCATCCTTGCCAGCTTCGGCATCGTCGACCCGATCAAGCAACCACACAAGCTCCTGCGGTGCTTCGCCGCCCTGGCGGCGGATCACCCTGATCTCGTGCTCGCCCTCGTCGGGCCCATCTCCACCGACCTAGCCGGCAGCCTCGGGAGTCTCGGTGAGGCGCTCGGCCTGGAGGGGCGGCTGTTCATCACCGGGCGGGTCGAGGACGAGGTCTATCTGGACTGGCTGCGCCGGGCCGAGCTCGCGGTGCAGCTGCGGGCCTCCTTCTCGGGCGAGGCGTCCGCTGCCGCCGGAGACTGCCTTGCCGCCGGCGTGCCAATGATCGTGACCGACATCGGGTGGATGGGTGAACTGCCCGACGATGCCGTCTCCAAGGTCCCGGTGGACGTGACCGCTACCGACCTCGCGGAGGCTTGCGCGAGGCTCCTCGGCGACCCGGACGCGCGGGGCGCGCTCAGCAGGCGAGCGCGCGGCTTCGCCAGCACCCACACCTTCGAGGCCGCAGCCCGCGCGCTCTTGGGCGTTCTCGAGACGACCTCGGCCGCGGCCAGGTGACGTCAACCGTCGCCGGGCCTTGCGGGCAGCGGTGGGCCCTCAGTCTGACCGGTCCGGTTCGAGCAGGGCCCTGGCGCTCCGATATCCAACACGAACAGCCCTGACGGCCGGACGGAGCAACGGTCGCCGGTCGGCGATCGCAAGAGCTGAGCGAGCGAGACCGCCCGGCGTGCGCGGCCCGCGGGGAGGCTTAGTCAGGGCCAGGTCCAACTCGCTCGACGCGACCCCGGCTGCCGGCAGCCTGTCCCAACCCGGTAGGCGTGCACACCCGGAGCCCGTAAGCTCCCGCCGTTCCCGAGCGGCCCGTATGCGCACCAGCTCGAGCACGTCCTCGGTTGAAATGTCTGTTCCCTCGCCCCATTCGCCGTCGTCGGCGTCGATCTCTGACGCACCGTGCTCACGGGGAGGACCGGTGACAGCGCTCTCCGTCGGGCCGCCCACCGCGGCGACGAGAGCAGCCAGCTGATCTTCGGTTCCCACAACGATCCGGTCAGCGCTTCGCCAGAGCAGGAGGGCGCCGCGGCCACCGGGACCACCGGGAAGATCGTCCAGGTGCTCGAGGCGGATGACGACATGGCGTCCCCTCCGCAACGCCAGCGACAAAGCGATCAGGGACAGATCCCTCTCCAATCGTCCGGCTCGCTCCCGTACCGGCAGGCCCGGCTGCAACTGCACGACGATCGAGTCGAAACCTGAAACCATCGGCCAAAGGCGCACGCATGCCGGTATCCCGCCCGGTGTGATGTAACGGTGGGCGGTCGCGACCGGATCCGGCGCGACAACCTCGACCGTGTGCCCTTCGGCGAGCAGCTCGACGACCTCCGCGCGCAGGGACTCGGCACGGGCACACTCCGGCGGGGGGAGCGAACCGACGACCAGGATTCTCACGACCGGTCCTTGTCACGCCCGCGCCCCGACGGTCCTTGCGATCTCACGCGAGGACCTCCAGCGAGCGCTCCATGGCGTCGAGCACCGTCGGCCACCTGTAGTTGGCGAGCACGTAGTCACGGCCCATGCGGGCCAGCTTGGCGGCATGTCCCGGCGCTTCTGCGACAAAGCGCAGGCACTGGCCCAGCTCAAACTCGTCGGCGTAGACGAGCCCTCCTCCAGACCGTTCACAGTGCCAGGTGACGACGTCACTCGCCCCGCTCGCGATGACGACCGTCTCGGCGAGCCAGGCTTCCATGATCGTGCGCGAGAAGCTCTCGTTAGCGCTCGGCTGCACGAAGGCGGCGGCGGCGGCGAACGCGTCCGGCACCTCGGCGGGCGCAAGGTAACCGAGATCGACGATCCTGTGCTCGAGCGACGGCGGGACTTGAGCCTGGCCGACGCCCACGGTCACGAGATCGAACGGAAGGTCGTGACGGCGACTCGCCAGGGCGAAGCCGGCCATTAGCTCCTGCCATCCCTTCCCACCTTCGCGTCTGCCCGCATACAGCACGTACGGTCGACGAAGGTCATGGCGAGCGCGAAAACCCTCCGGGTCGTAGGACTCGGGTATCGCGACCGCCGCACCTATCACCGAGTGGTGCGCGGCCACCGGGGCGAGCCGATGGGCCAACTGGTGCTCCGGCTCGGAGAGAAACCAGACGACCTCGGCAGATGCAAGCGCGGCGGCCACTGACCGCAGGTAGGCGTAGGGCTCGTCGTGCAGGCAGGGCATGAGAACTGTCCGCTCGGGCGCGATCCCGGCGCAGTACAGGGTCGTCCAGAACAGGTACGGCGAGAACACGATCGCCGTGTACTCGCAGGCGTGGCCGGCGAGGTAGAGGTAGAGGTCAGGGACGCGAAAGCGCCCGTTGCTCCAGACGAGCTCGTCGACGTCGTCGAGTGCGTCACCGGACAGGAGCCTCTCCTGCACGCGGTTCCAATGAGCGTGGTCCCGGTTCAGCACGGTCGGGAATCGTCGAACGGTCACGGAGCCGTCCTTGGTCAAGCCCGGCGGGAGCTCGTTCGCCCACGTGAAATGGTCTTGAGCGCAGGTCGTAAGCACATCGATCCCGTGGCCGCGTTCCGCCAGGCCTTGCGCCGCCTCGCGCATAACGGCCTCCGAGCCGCCCACGACGGAGTCTCCGTACCGCGGTGTGACAAAGGCAATTCGAGCCTTATCGGGTGCGAATGCCACTTTGGGTGTTGCTGTCACCACTAGGAGTGAAAATCCGGTAATCTGGGTGCATGGACTCTCGCCACGGGGGCCATTGTGACATGGGCCGAACTCGGGTGACGAAACGCCGGGGCCTGCTCTCATGCATCATCGCTGCCAGCCTCGTTGCTGCTTTCACCATCCCGGCCTTCTCCGCAGCTTCCGCCGGCGTGCGAACCTCCAGTGGCAAAGGCGTTCCTCGAAGCGTCACACGGGCCCTCGACTTCCAAGGTCCCTCGTGGGCGCTCAAGGAGCTCGGCCCGGTGTGGATGAGCGCCCCGGTCGTCGCGACGATCGACGGTGTCAAGGCTGTAGTTCTCGCAACGCTCTCCGGTGAAATCTACGTAGTCAACGCGAGGTCCGGTCGCGAGCTGCCTGGTTGGCCCCAGTGGGTGCACATCAACAGCACGTCGCCGACGGCCGTCGACTCGAGCCCCGCCGTCGCGTATCTCGACGGACCGGACCGGCCGCCGTCGATCATCGTGGGCGCGGGCTCGCTGTGGCGCCCTGACCAGCAAGGTGGGCTCGAGGCCTTCTACGCCAGTGGAAAGGTGCGATTCGTATTTCAGACCAAGCGCACGTTCAATCCCTGGGCGCGAACCGCCCCGAACGATTACTCCGACCCGGTCTTCGCGACACCTGCCGTCGGTGACATCACCGGAACGGGCCAGCTCGACATCGTCTTCGGCTCATACGACCACAACATCTACGCGCTGCAACCTGATGGACACCTCGTGCCCGGCTTCCCGGTCCAGCGCGCCGACACGATCTGGTCGTCGCCGACGCTTGTGGACACGAGCCACACGGGCCGCGACGACATCATCATGGGCGGCGACGCGAGTGGCTTCGATCACTGTCGCGGGGGTTGGATCGTCGACTACCGGTACGTCGGCCCCGGGCCGAAGCTCATGTGGCAACGCTGCACCGCACAGACGATCTGGTCGAGCCCTACGGTCGGGATTCTCAACGACACGGGACGACCCGCCGTCGTCGTCGGAACCAGCTTCTACTCGGGCTACAGCGGCGCCGCCAGCAACGAGGTGATCGCCGTCTACGCCGACAACGGCGAGAACGTGCCGGGCTGGCCCGTCACCGCTCGCGGGCCGACGTTCGGATCGCCGGCCATCGGTCGGATCGACGGCCAACTGGCGGTCGTCTCGACATCTTGTGCCCGGTGCATCAACGGCCCCGCGGCCGTGAGCGCCTGGAGTGGCTCAGGCCACCTGATCTGGTCCCAGATCTTCGACCCACACAACGAGGCGACGTCGTCTCCCGTGCTTGCGGACCTCACGGGAGGCGCCAACGACGGCGACGACGTGCTGGTGGGTGCCGGTCGGGGGCTCTACGTGCTGGCGGGCAACACCGGTAAAGTCCTGTCGATCTCCGCAAGCAAGCAACCCGCCCTTGAACCGGGCTGCGACACGCCAAGCAGCGCTGCCGTCGCCTACGTCCCGGGCGCTCCAGGAAGCGGCTGGATGCTTTACTTCGCCTGCGGAGGTCCGACCATCCCGGCAAAGCTTGTCGCGTACCCATTTCCTACGGCACCGGCCGCGTCCAACCCGCCGGCGTGGCCGGAATGGAGGGCGAACGCGGATCGCACCGGGATCGCCGACCCGCTCCCTGCCCCGCAGAAGCCGTGCGCTCCGATCAGCACCAGCCACTCGGGGTACCGGCTCGCGACCAGTGACGGTGCCATATTCGACTTTGGAGATGTCTCGTACTGCGGTGGCTTGAACACTGACGTCCTGCCTTCGAACGTCGTGTCCATGGCCTCCACCGCGGACGGGGGCGGTTACTGGCTCCTGCTCGCGGACGGCTCCGTGTACGCCCTTGGGGACGCCAGGTGGTACGGGGACCTTCGGGGCAGCGCCTGGCGCGGCGGACCGGTTCCGCCTGGAGCTCCGGTGGTTGGCCTTGCCACGACCCAGGATGGAAAGGGCTACTTCGTCGTGGGGGCCGACGGTTCGGTGTACGCGTTCGGTGATGCGAAATACAGAGGCTCTCGCGGTGGCCAGCGAACCGACGGAGCGGTCGTCGGGATCGCCGTTGACCCCTTGACCGGCGGTTACTGGGTTGTGACCTCCCGCGGCGCTGTCTACGCCGAAGATGCCCCGAGCTGGGGCTCGGCGGCCGGACTCAAGCTTTCGTCACCGATCGTCGCCATGGCGGCATGGCCCGACGGGGCCGGTTACTGGCTCGCCGCGCAAGACGGGGACGTCTACTCGTACGGCGCTGGGGCAGACGGCTCGAAGACTCACGAGAGTGTCCGCTCGGCGGTCGTCGGCATCGCCGCGGACCCCTCTGGAAGCGACTACTGGCTGGCGGAGGCAAATGGCAGCGTCCTTCGCGCCGGGACCAGCCGTTCATACGGCGAAGTAGCGGCAAAGTCCGACCCGGAGCCAATAACCGCCTTTGGCTCGGTGCCTTAGGCCGATCCCTCGCTCTCAGGACCCGGCAACAGCGGGCTCAGCCGTGGTCCGCGGGAACTAGGCGGCGGCGACTCGGGAGGTCAAGTTGTCGCCTTCAGCGTCGAGCGGTCGATCACGCGGTCGATGAAGCCGTACTCGAGCGCTTCCTGGGCAGTGAACCACCGGTCGCGGTCCGAGTCGGCCTCGATGCGCTCGATCGTTTGGCCAGTGTGCAGCGCTATCCGCTCTGCCATCATCCGCTTCAGGTAGATGATCTGCTCCGCCTGGATGGCGATGTCTGCGGCTTGTCCCTGCATCTGGCCCGACGGCTGGTGCATGAGTATCCGGCTGTGAGGCAGTGCGTACCGCTTGCCTGGGGCGCCAGCACAGAGCAGGAACTGACCCATCGACGCCGCCAAGCCCAGGCAGATTGTCGAGACGTCGCAACGGACGTACTGCATCGTGTCGTAGATCGCCAGGCCGTCGGTCACCGATCCGCCTGGTGAGTTTATGTAGAGGGAGATGTCCCGTTCCCGGTCCTCGGCCTCGAGGAGGAGCAGCTGGGCACAGATCAGATTGGCCGAGGTCTGGTCGACCTGGGTGCCGAGGAACACGATGCGCTCGCGCAAAAGGCGCTGGTAGATCTCGCCGGCCCGATCGCCCGCGCTGTACTCCGATCTGACGGTCACCGCTTCGATCCCCTCGGCGATCGGACGGGTGGACATGACGTTCCTCCTCATCGGACTCGACATTGGCCGAACCGCTACCGCAGATTACCGGACCCGCTGGTTGCCCCAGACCCACGGCGGACCAGGAAGCCGTGCAGCCGTCGGGAGTACGCTCGGACGAACCACGCGGGCGTGGCGGAATTGGCAGACGCGCCGGGTTTAGGTCCCGGTCCCTTCGGGGGTGGGGGTTCGAGTCCCTTCGCCCGCACACCTTGGTCAGCACAAGGAAGGTCGCTGAGCAGGTAGCCCAGCTCATTCTCGGCAGTTGAGCGGTCCCGACGCGTCGATGAGCACCGAAACGGACCCGGGTTGGGATTTATAGGGGAATCCTTATAAATATAGAAAAGGGCTAGAAACCTTGGTTAGTTTCCTCGAAGGGTCGCAAGGTCGGGGATCCACCGCTTCATGAACTGATCGAACAGCGGAACGGTGAAATCAATCTCACCCCAGCGTGGCGCGTAACAGAGTGACTTCTTGAGAAGGGTGTCCCGCGTCGGACCCAACGATGTCGCCGACTTGCCGAGAAGCTGTGCCACCTCAGCGGAACGGACTGGACCCGGCCCAACTTCTGCCATCGCTCGAAGGTAAGCCCGCTCGGCGTCGTTCGTCCGCCCAATGCGGACCCTGAAAAAACCGTCGTCGAGCTGGGCCGTCGCGAGCGGAACACTCCGCTCGACATCGTCCAGAGCGATAACCGGCCCGCCGGCTAGATCCCAGGCCTGCTTCCCGAACTCCTGCAGGAAGTACGGATAGCCCTTCGAGACTTCGACCACAAGAGCGACCGCATCATCCGCCCAGGTCACGCCTTCGTCGGACGCAGGCACGACGAGAGCCTCTCGTGACTGGTCGCCGGCAAGGGAGTCGATGACGGGGTAGTTGAACATCCGTTCCGCGTACGACTTGGCCTCTCCGGTCAGCGTGGCAAGCGTCGGGAGGCCGGCGCCTGAGATCGTGATGGGAAGACCGAGCTGAGAGGCACGGTGGAGCCCCATCACCAGTGCCTCGAGGGTGTGCAACGAGACATAATGCAATTCGTCGATCGTGATCAGAACACCTGTTTCGTTGTCCCGTGCGACTTCTCCCAGCTCGACGAAGAGTCCGGCAAGATCCATGGACAGATCACCCGAGTCTGCGGGACCGAGCACGGCATCGATGTCGATTCCGATTTCCGGGCCGTCAGGTAGGCGGATCGAGAAGGCCTTCAGTACTCCGAGCGCGCGACGGACTCGTTCCCCGATGCGGCGTCGAGCATCCATTGAGAGCAAGACGCGTCGGAAGGCAGCGGCGAGCCTCGCTGGGAGCTCACCATCCTCACTCACTTCGATGTGCTCGTGGAAATAGCCGCGTGCCTCTGCGAGTTGCTCGAACTCGTTCAACAGAACCGTCTTTCCGACACCTCGAAGACCCGTCAGCATCAAACTGCGACCGTGCCGACCAGCGAGAAGGCGCTGGAGCGCGATGTCCATCGCCTCGATCTCGCCGTCCCGCCCGACGAGCGCCGGCGGGCGAGTCCCCGCTCCAGGACTGTACGGATTGCGCACCGCATCCACAGCACGAAGTATAGGGCTTTTCTCCATCTATAGGAATATCGCTATAAATGTCGCGAATGCGAGTCCGAGGGCGACCAACTGGTTGTTCTCGGGGTCGTAGCGCCGGACGAGCGCAGTTCGGCCTTGACCCCATTTAGTGGACCACGTCTTAGGACAACGTGGCCTGGGGTTGGGGCGAGTGTAGACCGGGTTGCAGCGAACGCGACTTCCTCCGCTCCCGCCACCATTAGTCCGAAGTTCACCCTGAGGTTTCGGTCGACTCTCGCCGCCACCTGCGCTTTCACGTCGACTGCCGGCTGGAGTACTGACTACGCGTAGCCGAGGCGGTGCGAGACGCCAAGCAGCTCGAAGGC
>JBEKBX010000015.1:0-148651 GCA_050015175.1 Acidimicrobiales bacterium
GGAAGTGGAACGCCGCATCGTCCACCTCCTCGGCGTCACTACGAACCCGAACGGCCTGTGGATGACCCAGGTGGCACGCAACTTGTGTGTCGAGCTCGAGGAATCCGGCCGGCGGGTGCGCTTCCTCATCCGAGACCGCGACAGCAAGTTCACCACTAGCTTCGACGACGTGTTCGCCTCGATCGACGCCGAGACCGTCCTCACCCCCGTGTGCGCCCCGAACGCGAACGCGTTCGCCGAGCGCTGGGTGCGCACCGTACGAGAGGACTGTCTCGACCACCTGCTTGTGCTCTCCAGGCGTCACCTGGAGAAAGTCCTTGCCGACTACGTCGAGCACTACAACCGGGGACGACCGCATCGCAGCCTCGAACTCACGCCGCCGCAGCCAAGAGCGCTCCCCCGCGGAAGGGGACAAGTCCTCCGCCGTGACGTTCTCGGCGGGCTCATCCACGAGTACGAGCTCGCCGCCTGACCGCCACCGATCGGAGCGTCACTCATGGTCAGCGGCCTTGGGCTGGAGCCCGCACCTGCCGACAGCACGACCAGCGACCCGCTCAGCGCACCTTCTCGCTCCCGCGCTGGCCATATGCCGGTGGCGCACTCAGCCCCGGACTCGACGACGTCGATGCCCCGATTGTGGACCCTACGGGAACTCTCGCGTGTCACCCGTGGTGTCGGAGGGGGGACTTGAACCCCCACGCCCTTGCGGGCACTAGCCCCTCAAGCTAGCGCGTCTGCCTATTCCGCCACTCCGACGTGGCTGCCCGGTCGGGGCTCAACGAGCGCCGAAGGCGTCTCGTACTGTAGCCCAAACAGGTTCGTCGGCAGCCAACCGCACCCCTTTGCAAGCGTCCGACGGACATGGCCTTGCCTCTAAGGAGCAGGAGACGTCGTCTGGACGATCCAGTCTTCGGCGTTCCAGAGCGGGCCGGCCGAACTGGGGCTTTCGCTCACGTTCACTATGTCGGCCTGCTGAACGAGGCTGAGAGGCTCCTGAAACAATGGAAGCGTCGGCATGTCCTGGGTCAGCGTGCTGTCGAGTTTCGACAGGAGCAGGGCTCGCGCATTCGCGTTCAGCTCACTCATGATCCTCTCGAAATAGGCGGCGACATCGGAGTCATCGAGTCCCGTGACATCGCGGGTCACTGCTCCCAACGCTGTAGCGCCGGGCTCGGTTCCCACAGCCGTCGTTACGCTCCACAACCAGACGTCACCCGAACCGTCTCCGATCGGGCGGAGATTTGGAGGGAACGACGACGGAGTCGGGAGCACAGAGTCCGTGTAGATGATGGCATTCTCGGTTGGGAAGGGAGGCGTCACGTACGGAGCCAGTGCGATCTGATATCTCCCCCGAGGAAGCGCAGTCTTGAGAAGCTCCTTCATCGACACGTTGCGGATCAGCAACCCAACGCCGCAAGAAGCCCACTCGGCTTGGAGTTGCTGCTCGAGCGCGTCGATGACACGGTTACCTCGCGGACCGGTGAGGGTCAAGATCAGCCGGTTGCCAACCCCATAAGCACGCAGGACGCCGTCCTGATCAGGTTCGTAGCCCAGTGACTTGAATAACTTCACGGCCTCGACGGGATCGTACGCCACGGGCGGCAAGGCCTCAACATCCGATCCGGGCTGCCCCTCTGCAAACACGCGACTGTCGGCACTGACAGTGAGAGGGTCGTAGAGACCGACAGAATTGGCAGCGAGCTGGTCCGGATCGGTGACAAGCGCGAGCGCCGTGCGCATGGGCCTGTAACCGACTACGGGATCGTTGAGATTGAAGACGAGCTGCCAGAGAACCGGCGAAGGCGTGGTCGTCACCGAAAGTGTGCTGGTCGCCGTTTCGTCGCGGACGAGCGCACTGTTGACCTGCGGACTCGGCGTGATCTCTGCTATCGAAACTCTCCCATCCTGCAAACCGGCCAGCGTGGCCCCTTCCGATCGCTCCACGCGAAACACAATGCTCTGCAAATGGGCCGGCGCCCCCCAGTACTTGGAGTTGCGCGTCAGGACAAGCCTCTTGCCCTTCTCCAGCGAGCTGACGATGAAGGGGCCACCGGAGATCAGATCTGACCGGCGGAACCCGGCGAACCCGGAAACCCAGCCGGCCCGCTCGGCTATGTGAGCAGGAATGATGTTTGCGAAGAGCGCCTCCCAGTCAGAGAAGGGTGCAGTGAAAACGACTCTCACTGTCTTGCCGCCGTTGCTGCCCGAGATCGACTTGATGTCGCGGTAGCCGGCCAGAAGGCCTGTCGACGCCAAGCTAGGTGAGGCCTGCAATTGTTGCTCCCAGTTGTACTCGAAGTCCGTCGCCGTGATCGGGTAACCGTCAGACCACGTCGCTTTCGGGTCGATCACGTAACTCACGGTCATGGGGCTCAGGTTGACCACTTCCGCACTGTCGATGAAGCCTGTCGTCTCCGGCTGATAGTCGGGGTCGACCACGAAGGCCTGAGGCCAGACTTGCTCCATCACCATTTGGGTCACGCGGTTCGCACCTGCGGGTGTCGATGGGTTGAAGTTCGTCGGTAGGTACGGCACCGCCACGGTGACCATCCCTCCGGCCGCGAAGCCGGAGTTCAACTGCGGCGCTTGAGTTATCGGGACAGCCGTCGGAGGCGACGTGCCGCTGCAGGCCGAAGCAATGACGGCGACGCCTCCGAGGAGGGCGAGTGCGGCCTTCCTCAGCTCCACCGAAGTGACAGGGCAACCGTGACGAACGCAAAGACGAGCACGAACACCACGGTTATCCGATCAAGATTGCGCTCGGCGACGGTCGAGCCGGCTGCTGCCGAACCCGTGGACGCGCCGAACATGTCCGAGAGGCCCCCGCCTCGCCCGCTGTGGAGAAGCACGAGGACCACGAGCCCGAGCGCGACCGCCGTATCGACCACGACGAGAATGTCGGTCAGCACTTAGGGGAACCTCCTCTCAGGCTTCTTGCCGGGCAGCAGGTTACCACTGCCTCGTACTCCTCCCCGGTCGCCGACCGCCGTGCCGGGCCGAAGGGAGATCCAGGATCCTTCAGTGTCCCGCCCTGGCGATCGACACGAACTTGTCCGCGTCGAGGCTCGCGCCGCCGACAAGCAAGCCGTCGACGTCCGGGCAGGCGAGGAGCTCGCCGGCATTGGTAGGTGTGACCGATCCCCCGTACTGGATCAGCATCGAACGCGAGACCTCGCCGCCCAGTGACTCCAGCTCCCGCCGGATCGCCACTGACATCGCCTGCGCATCGTCCGCGCTCGCGGTAAGTCCCGTCCCGATGGCCCAGACCGGTTCGTACGCAACGACGATCGACGTAAGCATGTCTGGGCCGCGATCCTTGAGTGCGGCGATGAGCTGGCCTGACACCGTCGACTCGGCCACTCCGGCTTCTCGTTGCGAAAGTGTCTCTCCCACGCAGAGGATCGGGGTCATGGCGTGCCTGAGCACGGCGTCCAGCTTGAGCCTGACGATGTCGTCGTTCTCCCCGAAGAGGGCGCGGCGCTCGGAGTGCCCGACGATCACATAGCGAACGTTGAGCTTCGACAGCATCTCCGCGCTCACTTCGCCCGTGTACGCGCCCTTGTCCTCGAAATGGCAGGTCTGGGCACCGAGCGCGATGGGAACCGAATCAGACTCGAGCGCGGTCTGCACCGATCGAAGCGACGTGAACGACGGATGCAACGAGACGTCGGTCCCGTCCGCGAGCGGAGCGGCGCGAAGCAGAGCGGCAAGCTTCTGCACGACCTGGATCGCCTCGTGATGGGTGTGGTTCATCTTCCAGTTGCCGCTGATCAGCATCCTGCGACCACTGTTGTTCGTGCTCATTTGCTCGCGTCCGATCTCATCGGCTGTACGGCCGCGGCCAGGGCATCACGTAGCCTGGCCGCGCCCCGCCTACTTGGCATTTGGTGCTGAGCGAAGCGCGGCAAGACCCGGAAGATCGCCGAACTCGAGCAACTCGAGTGTGGCACCACCACCGGTCGACACGTGGTCGATCTTGTCCTCGAGGCCGAGCTGAGCCAGCGCGGCCGCGCTGTCTCCGCCGCCCACGACCGTGCGGCCGGGGCATCGCGCCATCGCTTCCGCGATTGCTTTGGTCCCCGCTGCAAATCGGTCGTCTTCGAACACACCCATCGGTCCGTTCCAGAGGACCGTGCCCGCCGAGGCGATGATCCCTGCGAACAGCTCGACCGTGGCGGGTCCGATGTCGACCCCACGCCAGCCTTCGGGTATCTCGAGCCCGAAGATCTCGACGTCCGGCCCCGTCGCGTCTGCCTGGAGCCCATCAGAGTCGGTCCCGGCCTCGATGCTGAGCTTTCGGCCGGGAGCGAGCGCCTCGGCGTCGACGGGCAGGACGATGTGCCCGGGGGAGTCGAGGAGCTCTCTGCACGCATCGAGATGAGTCGGATCGACCAGGGAAGCCCCGACCGAGTGGCCCTGCGCCTGGAGGAATGTGAACGACATTCCCCCACCGACGAGCACCGTGTCGGCCCGTGCTGTGAGAGAGCGCAGAACCCCGATCTTGTCCTTCACCTTGGCCCCGCCGAGAATCACGACGAACGGCCTCTCCGGAGCATCGAGCAGGCCTGTGAGAACCTCGACCTCGCGAGCCAAGAGGCGCCCGGCTGCCGACGGCAGGTACTGGGGCGGGCCCACGATAGAGGCATGGGCCCTGTGCGAGGAGCCGAACGCGTCGTTGACGTACGCGTCGTGACCCTTCACCAGCTCGAGGACGAACGCCGGGTCGTTGGCCTCCTCGCCCGGCGAGAAACGAAGGTTTTCCAGGAGCTCGACGCCGTCGATCAACTCCTCGAGCCGTGACCTGACCGGTGCCATGTCGTACTTGGGGTCAACTTTGCCCTTGGGACGGCCGAGGTGGGAGCACGCGGTGATGCGAGCGCCGTGCTCGCGCAGCCAGAACAGAGTCGGCAGGGCCGCACGGATCCTGAAGTCGTCGGCGACAACACGGCCGCCGTCCGGTGTATCGGCAAGTGGGACGTTGAGATCGAGTCGGACCAGGACGCTCTTGCCCTCCAGGTCCCCCAGGTCCTCGAGAAGCGGCACGCTGCGGGTCATGAAAGCCCGATCATGCCGCGCCGACGAGCAGCGCGAGGTCGATCAAGCGGTTCGAGTAACCCCACTCGTTGTCGTACCAGCCGAACGCCTTCGCAAGCGTGGTCGACTCGTCGATGGCTATCGCCATCGTGAGCGTCGAGTCGAATGTGCACGAGGCTGGGCTGCCGAGGATGTCGCTCGAGACGATCTCGTCCTTGTTGTACACGAGGATTCCGCGGAGACGCTCGGTCTCCGAAGCGACCCGGAAGGCCTCGTTGATCTCCTCGACGCTCACCTTGGCACCGAGCACCGCGGTGAGGTCGGTGATTGAGCCGTCGGTCACCGGCACGCGCAGGGACCAACCGTCGAGCCGCCCCTTCATCGCCTCCACCACGAGGCTCGTCGATCGGGCGGCCCCGGTCGTCGAGGGGATGATGTTCACGGCCGCGGCTCGCGCCCGGCGAAGGTTGGAGCGGCCGAGGTCGAGAACCGACTGGTCGTTCGTGTAGGCGTGGATGGTCGTCATGAGCCCCTGGCGCAGACCGAAGGAGTCCTCGAGCACCTTGACCATTGGCACCAGGCAGTTCGTCGTGCACGAAGCAGCCGAGACGACGAAGTGCTTGGCCGCGTCAAAGGTGTCGTCGTTGACCCCGACGACGAACGTGGCGTCGACCTCCTTGCCCGGTGCCGAGATGATCACGCGTTTCGCACCGCCTTCGAGGTGGCCGGCCGCGGCCTCACGGGTCGTGAAGCGCCCCGTGGACTCGATCACGACGTCGACCTCCTGGCTGGACCATGCAATCGTCTTCGGGTCCCTCTCCTCGAAGACCGCTATCTCACGACCGCCGACGCTGAAGCCCTTGTCGGTGTGAACAACTTCGGCATCCAGACGGCCGAAAGTGGAGTCGTAACGGAGAAGGTGCTCGTTCACTTCCCGCGAGACGAGGTCGTTGATCGCGACGATTTCGATGCCGGAGGGTTGCCCGGACTTTGTCTCAAGGGCGAGAACGGACCGCAGAAAATTCCTCCCGATCCGTCCAAAGCCGTTGATCCCGATACGAACGCTCACGTCCATCACCTTTCTCACATTCGCTCTTTTGAAGCGGTTTCACGGCCTGGGGGAACAAGGCCATTCTTTCTCACCTATCGAGCGCACCGCAAAACGCCTCGTTCATGAGCGAAGCGAGCTCAGCCCCGAGTTTTTCCGGGTCGTGCTCTCGCAATCCTGCCCCTCCCACATCGGCGAGCACGAGCGCGACGTCATCCGGGAGCTCGCCGAGCGGGAGCGCGGCGTTGCCCGCCAACACGACGTCGACCTCGACACCATGGGCCCGCAGCGACTCGAGCAGCCGCGCGACGTCGAATCCGGCGGTTTCGGGCAGCTGCTCGCGCAGGTTTGCCACATAAACGCGCTGGGCATGCGTGGCAGAAAGGGCCTCGCGGATTCCGGGCACGACACAAGCCGCGAGAACACTGGTGAACAACGACCCCGGGCCGAGCACGACCTGATCCGCCTGTGCGATCGCCCGGAGGACAGCCGGCGGCGAAAGTGCACCGGGCGGGACGAGCGACACCGTGGCGATCTCCTCGCCCTTGCTCACGCGGACCTGTCCTATCAGCTCTCCGGATGCCGTCTGCGCTTTCAGCACGACCGGGCCCTCGGTCGCTGGGAGCACGCGGCCCACGGCTCCGAGCACACGGGCCGCCTCTTCGACGCCGGACACGAAGTCCCCGGTTGTGGACGCCAGCGCGGCTATCAAGAGGTTGCCGAACGCGTGGCCTGCGAGCTCACCGGAGACAAAGCGATGCTCGAGGGCGTCGCCGAGCGGCGACGGTTCCGGCAACAAGGCCCCGATGCAACGGCGGAGATCTCCGGGCGCGGGTATGCCGAGCAGCTCGCGGAGCCGACCGCTCGAGCCGCCGTCGTCGGCGACCGAGACGACTGCCGTGATCTCGGACGCATATCGCCGAGCGGCCTTCAGGGTCTGGGCGAGCCCGTGACCGCCGCCGATCGCGACCACTTTCGCAGCGCCGGCGGCGCGTTGACTCACAGATCGATGTCCCGGTGATGGACGACCGGCGTGTAGCCACGCCGGCGGATCCGTTCGGCGATCTCCTCGGCCAGGACGACCGAGCGATGCCGGCCACCTGTGCAACCGATGGCGATGGACAAATAGGACTTGCCCTCGCGCACGTAGGCGGGTAGCAGCAGGGCGAACAAGTCGTCCAAGCGGCTCAGCAACTCCTGGGTCTCCTCGTTGTCGAGCACGTAGTCGCGCACCTCTGTGTCGAGTCCGCTGAGAGTGCGCAGCGCCGGAACCCAGTGGGGATTGGGCAGGAAGCGACAGTCGAACACGAGGTCGACATCGAGTGGGAGGCCATGCTTGAAACCGAACGACACGACTGCGGTCTGCATGCCCGCCCTCGAGCCGACGCCGTCGACGAGCTCGATCAGGCGGTCGCGCAGCTCGTGCACATTCAGGTTCCCGGTCTCTACAACCACATCGGCCTCGTCGTGGAGGGCGTCGAGCATCTCGCGTTCTTGCTGGATGGCAGACAGCACGCTGTCCGCCTCCACGGGGTGCCGGCGACGCGTGCCCTCGTAGCGACGAACGAGGACTTCGTCGGGGGCGTCCAGAAAGACCACGCGAACGCGCGCCCCCGTCGAGCGCAGCCTCCTGATCTCCGGCGCGAGCTCGGCGATACCCTCGTAGCCGCCGCGTCCCGACACCAGGCACACCCGTTCGTACTCCGCGCCTGCCTGGCTGGTCAGTTCTGCGACCTTGCCGATGAGTGCGGGAGGCAGGTTGTCGATGACGAACCAGCCTCTGTCCTCGAAAGTGGCCGCGGCAGTCGAGCGTCCGGCTCCCGACATGCCGACGAGGATCAAGTACTCGGCCATCGGCTCTAGTTTCCCATCTGTTGGGCGCGCAGTCGCTCAAAGTGGAGCAGCAACAGCCGCGGGATAGCGGACTCGAGCTCGAGATCGATCGAACCCTCGAGAAAGGCCAGCGGCGGCACCGGCTCTTCGAGGCGGGTCAGCACGCAGCCGAGAGCGGTGACGGGATTGACGTAACGCGACAGCGGACGGTGGGCGAAGGGCAGCCAAACGCCGGGGTCGACCTCTTCCGAGACGATGTTCTCGCGCAAGTACGGCCCGACGCGCCAATAGCGCTCGCCCATGATCTGGTCGTCGACGAGACCACTCCCGGTCCCCTGGAACATCGGATGATTGACCAGCAGGACGAACCGGCCTCCGACGGCCAGGACCCTGACCGCCTCGGCCAGCACTGCATCCGGGTCCGATGAGTGCTCTATCACCAGGCAGCACACGACGGCGTCGAACGAGCCGTCCCGGAACGGGAGGCGCTCGCCCACCCCGCGCACGTACACCGGCCCGCCGCCTTGGGCCACCGCGCTCGCGAGCTGACCGACCGACGGTTCGAGCCCGACGACGATCTCGTGCTCGGGGCCCTCCCGCAAGACACGCCGGGCGAGATGGCCTTCACCGCTCCCGAGATCGAGCACACGGACAGCGCCCTTTAGGTGCGACTCCGCGAGCGGAAGAATCTGCAGCTCGTATTCGAGGTCTGCCCCGTTGGTGAAGGTCTCGCGCCACCAGGTGGCGTAGCGCTCCCAGGGATCCTCTGTCGCGTTCATCCGGTTTTCGTCCCCCGCCGGGCGTGCAGGTGCTCGTAGACGGCGTGCGCCACCGCCTGCGGCAGCCAGGTGAGAGCACAGAGGTCCTCCAGGGACGCAGCCTGCACGGCTCTGACCCCGCCGAGCTCGGCGACCAGCCTTCGTCGCCGGGCCGGGCCGAGGCCCGCGATTCCGTCGAGCGCGCCGCGGGTCATCCTCCGTCCGCGCAGCTCGCGGTGGAACCCGATGGCAAACCTGTGCGCCTCGTCCCTGGCCTGCTGCAGCAGGTAGATCGCCTCGCTGTCACGGGGGATCTGGATAGGGCCCGGCCGGCCTGGCACGAACACCTCCTCCAGCTGCTTGGCAAGGGAGGCCACCGCGATCGTGTCCGTCAAGCCCAGCTCCTCGAGGACGCGCACGCCCACCCCGAGCTGCCCCTTTCCCCCGTCTAGCAAGAGCAGCTGGGGCGGATAGGCGAAGCGGGGGGCACGTCGCCGGCGCCCATCAACGACCTCAGCGCCCTCGGTCGCCACGTCGTGACCACCATCGCCATCGGTCCCGGCCGCGCCTTCGATGCCGGATGCGCCCGGCTGGATGTCGCTGAGCCGCCGGAGGCGACGGGTGAGCACCTCGTGCATGGCGCCGTAGTCGTCGTTTCCCTGGACGGCCGTCACCTTGAAACGCCTGTAGTCGCTTCGCTTCGGGAGCCCGTCCTCGAGCACGACCATCGAGCCCACGTAGTCGGTGCCCTGCATATGGCTCATGTCGTAACACTCGATGCGAAGCGGCGCCTCCTTCAACTCGAGAGCCTGCTGCAATTCCTCGATCGCTGTCGCGCGGCTCGTAAGGTCGCTTGCACGCCGCAGCCGGTGACGCTTCAGCTGCTCCTCCGCATTCTGGCGGGCCGTTGCCAACAGTTCACGCTTGCGCCCTCGCACCGGGACCCTCACTGTGACCCTGCCGGCGCGCAGGCCGGACAGCCACGCCTCATAGGTGGCCACGTCCTCGGGCAGCTCGGGGACGAGCAGGTCCCGAGGGATCCCGATCGGCGTTTCCGCGTAGTGCTGCTCGAGCACCCTTCCGACGAGCTGCGGAGCTGTGAGCGGCTCCACCTTCTCGACGATGAAGCCATGGCGGCCGACAACACGTCCGCGCCGGACGTGGAAGACCTGCACGGCGGCCACGAGCTCGTCCTCGGCGATCGCGATGGCGTCGAGGTCCTCGGGGGCGTCGGTCACCATCTGTTGGCGCTCGACAGCGAGGCGGACCGTTGTCAGGCGATCGCGCAGGCGGGCCGCTCGCTCGAACTCGAGCTCATCCGCCGCCCGGCGCATCTCGGCCTCGAGGCGGTCGACGACCGGCTTGGTGTCGCCGTCGAGGAAGTCCATCAGCTCCGCCACGAGCCTGCGGTACTCCTCAGGGCCGACCGCGCCCACGCAGGGTCCCGAACACCGCTCGATGTGATAGAGCAAGCAAGGTCGTCCGAGAAGCTGGTGCCGCCTCAGTTTGGCGTCCGAGCAAGTCCGGATCGGGAACGACCTGAGCAGAAGGTCGAGCGTCTCCCGGATCGCGTACGCGTGGGCGTAGGGACCGAAATAACGGGTGTCCTTCCGCTTGGCGCCGCGCATGACCGTGGCCCTGGGCCATTCGTCGCCGACGGTGACCGCGAGGTAGGGGTAGCTCTTGTCGTCGACCAGGCGAATGTTGAAGCGAGGCCGGTGCGCCTTGATCAGGTTGTACTCGAGCATGATGGCCTCGACGTCGCTCCCGACGACGATCCACTCGACCGAGGCCGCCCGTTCCACCATCTGAGCGGTGCGCGGGTGCAGGTGGACCGGGTCCTGGAAGTAGCTGGAGAGGCGGCTGCGAAGCGACATCGCCTTGCCGACGTAGATGATCCGGCCGGCCGCGTCCTTGAACTGGTACGAGCCGGGAGCGTCGGGAACCGATTGCGGGCGTTCGAGCACTAGAGTGCAGGTTACGGCCGGCCTGGTATCCCGGCTGACATATTCGCTTCGTGACCGACATACCCGCGGTGGGCGACCAGGCTGTCCCCGCCGGCCGACAAACGAGGCGCTCCATAGGGGGTCACAGAAATGTTCCGCCTGCAGCCGCCGCTTCCCGACGACTACACCACGGCATCCAACGGCGAGCTAGTCGCGCGCGTCACCGCGGCCCGCTCTCGCCTAGGCAGGCGACTCGTCATCCTCGGGCACCACTACCAGCGTGAGGACGTCATCCAGTTCGCGGACAAGAGAGGAGACTCGCTCGGTCTGTCCCGTTTCGCAGCAGACCAGCACGATGCCGAGTTCGTCGTCTTCTGCGGGGTCCACTTCATGGCGGAGTCTGCGGACATCCTCACCGGCCCCCACCAGCAGGTGATCCTCCCTGATCTGAACGCTGGTTGCTCCATGGCGGACATGGCCAACCTCGACGACGTCGAGCAGATCTGGGACGAGATCGCAATGGTGACAGACATCGAGGCCGTCGTGCCCATCACCTATGTGAACTCGGCGGCGGCCCTGAAGGCATTCGTGGGCCGCAATTCCGGAGCCGTCTGCACCTCCTCGAACGCCCGCGCCGTGTTGACCTGGGCGCTCGACCTCGGCACACGAGACGGCGACGGCGGTCCGGCCGGTTCGCCGGGTCGACGGTCGGACTCCCCGAACAACCACCGCGGCGGAAACAAGGTCCTCTTCTTCCCCGACCAGCATCTCGGCCGCAACACCGCCTTCCAGCTCGGCTATGAAACATCTGAGATGCAGGTCATCGACCCTCGCAGACAGCTCGGCGGCCTGGCGGACGCCGACGTCAAAGAAGCCACCTTCCTGCTCTGGAAGGGTCACTGCTCGGTGCACCAGCGATTCCGCACCGAGCACGTCGACGCGTTCCGCTCCGAGCATCCGGATGGCATCGTGATCGTGCATCCGGAGTGCTCGCACGAGGTAGTCCAGATTGCCGATCAGGTCGGCTCCACGGACTACATAATCCGCGCGGTCTCCAGCGCTCCTGCAGGCTCGACGATCGCGGTCGGCACGGAGATCCATCTGGTCGACCGGCTCGCCCGCGAGCACCCCGACCGGACCGTGGTTTCGCTCGACCCTCTCGTCTGCCCATGCTCGACGATGTTCCGTATTGACCTGCCGCATCTCGCCTGGGTGCTCGATGGCCTCGTCGCGGGGGAGGTTCGCAACCGCATCACGGTCGACGAGGCCACTGCCGCGGACGCTCGGGTAGCCCTCGAGCGCATGCTCGCGATCGCATGAACCAGTCCACTCGACGGGCTCTAGCCTGAGCCCATGACATACGAAGGCCTTACAGGATCGGAGACCGCCGAGATCCGCCTTGCCGTCAACGGTTCGCGCGACGCGACGGCCCGACTCCTCTCCGCGCTCGCGGCCATCGACGACCTGGACGTGACCCGGCCGAGCCTCCTGCCGGACTGGACGGTCGCCCACGTGCTCACTCACCTCGCCCGCAACGCAGACTCCTTCGTGCGGATCCTCCGAGCAGCCAGCGAGGACGCTCAGGTGCCCCAGTACCCGGGTGGTGCCGCCGGACGCAAGCTGGAGATCGAGGAAGGTGTCAAGCGCGCGGGCCAGGCGATCTTGGAGGACCTGGCGGCCTCGGCAGCGCGCCTGGATGCGACGTGGGACGAGGTGCCCGAAGCCGTGTGGCAGCGTCAAGGCCTGCGTGCCGACGGCTCCCCGCTCCCGTGCCGTATCTTGCCCATCTCGCGTTGGCGGGAGGTCGAGGTGCACCACCTCGACCTCGGTCTCGGTTACGCGGTCTCGGATTGGCCAGCCGAGTTCGTCAAAATCGACCTGCCACACGCCTTGGATCGTGTGCCCGAGCGGCTCGGGGATCCCGCACAGGGCGCCGCGTTCCTGGCCTGGATCTACGGCCGTGCCGATGGGCCGTCCGGCTTCGCGCTACGGCCGTTCTGAGCGTCGCGTGAGCCCCGGGGGCGGGCTTCAGGCCTCTATCAGCTCTATCCTGTTGCCGAACGGGTCGGCCACGTAGCAACGACGCACGCCCGTGAGCTCCTTGTCCCAGGTGACCGGGTGTCCGCCATCCGCGAGCGCCTCGACAAGACTGTCGAGGCGCTCGATGACGAGCGCGGGATGGGCCTTCCCCGCCGGCCGGAATCCAGGCTCGACTCCCAGGTGGACTCTGACCTCCTGGTTCTCGAACCAACACCCGCCGCGCCTCGCGAGAACAGGCGGCTTGGGGCGGACCTCAAGGCCGAGGATCCCGCCATAGAAGGCCTCCGCTTCCGCCTCCATCCCTGCGGGCATCGCTACCTGGACATGGTCGAGGCGGACGACCCGGTGACCCGGACGGGCGTCTTGGCCTCCGCCCGGCGACGTCACTCCGGGGACCGACGCCAGCTGCGATGCGATTAGCTCCCTGTCCTCCTCGTCCTCGAGGGTGTCGATGACCTCCCGGGACAGCGCAGCCCAGTGGTCACGCTGCGCAAGGTTCCCGGCCGCGGCATGGGCTCGGGCCATCCTCTCGTAACAAGAGGCGAGCTGCCAGTCGGTCCAGCCGTTGCGAACGACGCGCTCTAGCGCACGCTCCGCCCTCGAAAGCGCTAGGCCTGCGTACCCAAGCAGGCTCGCCACAAGCGCGATCTGCCAGTCACCGACCGCGCGCTGTTCGTCGCCGCCGATCGAATCCCACAGGTAGCGAGAGGTGAAGGCGGCGGCGAGCATCTCGTCGTCATCGGCAAGGCTGCGGTCGGCGAAGTCGATCAGCTCCCACGCTCTGTTGAAGGCTGCGATCGCCTCCTGCCTGCATCCGAGTGGTGCGTCAGGGTCGTCCTCTTCAGCCATCTCCGTCTGACCTCCTCCCGTTAGCAGGCAAGTCCCGCGGGCCGTCTCCGCCTCCGCGCCGGGGGCGACCCGGAAGGGCGTCACATCCCGAGCAAAGGCGCGAGGAACCGCCCCGTGTAGCTCTCGTGAGTCTTCGCCACCTTCTCGGGCGTGCCCTCGACAATCACCGATCCGCCGGCGTCCCCGCCCTCGGGACCGAGGTCGATGATCCAGTCAGCCGACTTCACGACGTCGAGGTTGTGTTCGATCACACATACCGTGTTGCCCTGATCGACCAACCGGTGCAGCACGTCGAGGAGCTTGCGGACATCTTCGAAGTGAAGCCCGGTGGTCGGCTCGTCGAGCACGTAGAGCGTGTGCCCGGTCGATCGCTTCGCGAGCTCGGAGGCAAGCTTGACCCGCTGGGCCTCGCCGCCGGAAAGCGTGGGAGCAGGCTGGCCGAGGCGGATGTAGCCGAGGCCCACGTCCACGAGGGTCCTCAGGTGACGCGAGATGACGGGCTGTGCCGCGAAAAGGTCGAGCGCCTCCTCACAGGACAGGTCGAGCACCTCTGCGATGTTCTTCCCCCGCCACGCCACCTCGAGCGTGTCACGGTTGTAGCGCGCACCCTTGCAGACCTCGCAGGGGACATAAACGTCGGGCAGGAAGTGCATCTCGATCTTCAAGGTTCCGTCACCGGCGCACGCCTCGCAGCGCCCTCCTGGGACGTTGAACGAGAAACGTCCCGGCTGATAACCCCTGAGCCGTGACTCCGAGGTCTGACTGAACAGCTTCCGGACGCTGTCGAACATGCCCGTGTAAGTGGCCGGGTTCGAGCGCGGCGTGCGGCCGATCGGGGACTGGTCGATGTCGATGACCTTGTCGAGCGCATCGGCTCCCTCGATGCTGCGGTGCCGGCCCGGGACCACACGGGACTTGTAGATGCGCTGCATCAGGGCCCTGAGCAGGATGTCGTTGATCAAGGTCGACTTTCCCGAGCCCGACACCCCTGTGACGGACACGAAGCAACCGAGCGGGATCTCGACATCGATGCCCTTCAGGTTGTGCTCCCGTGCCCCGCGCACGACGAGCCACTCCCCCTTTGGCTCACGCCGCATGGGCGGCACCGCGATCGAACGCTTGCCCGAAAGATACTGACCGGTGATCGATGCCTTGCAGCCGACGAGATCGGCGACCGAGCCGGCGCAGATCACCTCGCCGCCGTGCTCGCCTGCTCCCGGCCCGATGTCGACGACGTAGTCGGCGATCCGGATCGTCTCCTCGTCGTGCTCTACGACCAGGACCGTGTTGCCGATGTCGCGCAGTCGAAGCAGGGTCTCGACAAGCTTGCGATTGTCCCGTTGGTGGAGACCCACAGAGGGCTCGTCCAACACGTAGAGCACACCCACCAGCCCGCTGCCGATCTGCGACGCGAGGCGGATCCTCTGGGCCTCCCCGCCGGCCAGCGTCGCGGCCGCCCGGTCGAGGCTCAGATAGTCGAGCCCGACGTCGACCAGGAACTGCAGCCGGGCGCGGACCTCCTTCATCACCTGCGCCGCGATCATCTCCTCGCGCGAGCTCAGTTCCAGGCGCTCGAGCAGGTCGTGAGCAGCCCGGATCGACAGCGACGACAGCTCGGCGATACTCCTGCCCCCGACCTTGACCGCAAGCGACTCCGGACGCAGGCGCGTCCCTCCGCAGTCCGGGCAGGCGACCTCGCGCATGTATCCCTCGACCTGCTCGCGAACCCAATCGGAGTCCGCATCGCTGTGGCGGCGCTGCAGCCACGGCACGACGCCTTCGAACTGTGTGTCGTAACTGCGCAACGTGCCGTAGCGGTTGCGGTATTGGACGTGCACCCGCCGGGTCCCGGCGCCGTAAAGGAGGATCTTGCGTTGCGCCTTGGTGAGCTTGGACCAGGGCTTGTCCATGCTGAAGCCGCTGGCCTCGGCCACCGCCTTGAGCACGCGCGAGAAGTACTCCGTCCGGGCGCCCGCCCAGGGGCCGATGGCCCCTTGCGCCAGGGAGAGATCCGGGTTTGGCACGACCAGGTCGGGATCGACCTCGAAACGCGTGCCCAGCCCGTTGCAAGACGGGCAGGCCCCGAACGGCGAGTTGAACGAGAAGCTGCGCGGCGCCAGCTCGTCCAACGAGATCCCGCAGTGCACGCAGGCCAGATGCTGAGAGAAGGTGAGAACCTGCTCGCCGTCACCGCCCTCGTCGGTGCCGTCCGCGATCCCGTCCTCGTCCGCATCGGCGGCCATGGCGGCGACCGCTTTGGCGACCTCTTTGGTCCTTCGCCCAGCTGACGGAACCTTGGCGCCCGGCATCAGCAGGATCTCGGCGATCCCCTCGCCGAGGCGCAGTGCTGTCTCGATCGAGTCCGTCAGGCGGCGCTCGATGCCCTCGCGACGAACGAGGCGGTCGACGACCACCTCGATCGTGTGCTGCTCGTAGCGGGCGAGATCGAGCGCGGCGCGATCTGACAGCTCTACTTGCTCGCCGTCAACACGCGCCCTGGCGAAGCCCTGCTTGGCAAGGTCGTCGAGGAGAGCCGAGTACTCGCCCTTGCGGCCGCGCACAACCGGGGCGAGAACCTGGAACCTGGTGCCGTCGGCCAGATCGCTCAAGCGATCGACGATCTGCTGGGGGCTCTGGCGGGTTACCAGCCGACCGCAGCTGGGGCAATGGGGCTGGCCGATGCGCGCGTACAACAGGCGCAGGTAGTCATAGATCTCCGTGACGGTCCCGACCGTGGAGCGGGGGTTGCGCGACGCTGACTTCTGGTCGATCGAGATGGCTGGCGACAGTCCTTCGATGAAATCCACGTCTGGCTTGTCCATCTGCCCGAGGAACTGCCGGGCGTAGGACGACAGCGACTCGACGTAGCGCCGCTGGCCCTCGGCATAGATCGTGTCGAACGCGAGCGATGACTTCCCGGAGCCCGACAGCCCCGTGAACACGATGAGCCGGTCCCGCGGCAGCTCGACCGAAACGTTCTTGAGGTTGTGCTCGCGGGCCCCGCGGACAACGAGGGTGCTTGGCACGGCCGCAGACTACCGACCGACCGGGGCGAGTGAGCCGGGACGCGGGACGAGAAGGTCGGCGGCCGGTATGGGAAGGCTGGGGAGGTCCGGGTCTCGAGCTCTCACCCGACCTCCCTCAGCTCTCTGCGAAGCGAACGGATCTCGTCTCTCAACCTCGCCGCGTACTCGAAACGGAGCTCCGCTGCCGCGGCCTGCATCTCACGCTCAAGCGTCGCGATCAGTCTTCCGAGCTCGTCCACGGGAAGCTCGCCGTTGCCGACGCCGCTCTTCAAGGACACGTCGAGAAGATCGGCGGCACGCTCGACAGCTCTGCGACCGGCGCGACGGGACCTGTCAGAGCCGGCACGGCTCGGCAGCGGCGCCCCGGTGCCGAATCCGTCACCGCCGGCGCCCGCGGCGCTGCGGAACTGGGCCACGAGGTCCGTAACGGCCTTGCGGATCGTCTGCGGGTCGATCCCGTGCTCCCTGTTGTACTCCTGCTGCACCATTCGGCGGCGTTGGGTCTCGGCGATCGCTCCCCGCATGGAGTCCGTGATCACATCCGCGTAGAGGACGACCCGGCCGGAGACGTTTCGCGCCGCGCGGCCCATCGTCTGGATCAGCGAGGTCTTGGATCGGAGGAAACCCTCCTTGTCGGCGTCGAGGATCGCGACCAGCGCGACCTCGGGCAAGTCGAGACCCTCGCGAAGAAGGTTGATCCCGACGAGCACGTCGAACTCACCGAGGCGGAGGTCTCGGACTATCTCGATCCGCTCGATCGTGTCGATGTTCGAGTGCAGGTAGCGGACCCTGAGGCCCGTCTCGAGGAGGTAATCGGCAAGATCCTCGGCCATCTTCTTCGTGAGGGTAGTGACAAGGACCCGCTCGCCCCGAGCGATCGTGGTGTTGATCTCCGCGATCAGGTCGTCGATCTGGCCCTTGGTCGGCTTGATGACCACCTCGGGATCGACGAGGCCCGTCGGCCGCACGATCTGCTCGACCACCTGGCTCGAGACCGAGATCTCGTACTCCGCCGGGGTCGCCGAGAGGAAAATGCACTGGTTGATCCGGGCCTCGAGCTCCTCGAAACGCAGTGGTCGGTTGTCCATCGCCGACGGGAGGCGGAAACCGTGCTCGACAAGGACCTCTTTGCGGGACCGGTCGCCCGCGAACTGCCCGTGGAGCTGGGGGACTGTCACATGGCTCTCGTCGATCACGAGCAGCCAGTCGTCGGGGAAGTAGTCGAGCAACGTGTAGGGCGCCTGGCCCGGCTCACGCCCGTCCAGGTGGCGGCTGTAGTTCTCGACACCGTTGCAGCTCCCGAGCTCGGCGAGCATCTCTAGGTCGTGCTCGGTGCGCATCCGCAGCCGTTGGGCCTCCAGCAGCTTGCCCGCTTGCTCCAGCTCGCGCAGGCGCTCACCGAGCTCGACCTCGATGGAGGCGATCGCGTGACGCGTGCGCTCGTCTCCGGCTACGTAGTGGGTGGCGGGAAAGATGAGCAGCTCCTCGAGATCGCCGAGCAGCTCCCCCGTGAGAACGTCAAAACGGCTCAGGCGCTCGACTTCGTCGCCGAACAGCTCGATGCGCACCGCGTATTCCTCGTAGGCGGGGTGGACCTCGATCGTGTCCCCCCGGACCCGGAACCTCCCCCTCACGAGGTTGGCGTCGTTGCGCTCGTAGTGCATCGCCACAAGGCGCGAGAGCATCGACCGCTGGTCGTGCGTCTCTCCCGGCGACAGCAGGAGAATCTGGTCCCGGTACTCGTCGGGGGACCCTAGCCCGTAGATGCAAGAAACCGATGCCACGACGATCACGTCCCTGCGCGTGAGCAGGCTGGCTGTCGTGGAGTGCCGCAACCTGTCGATCTCGTCGTTGATGGACGAGTCCTTCTCGATGTAGGTGTCCGAGGACGGGAGGTAAGCCTCGGGCTGGTAGTAGTCGTAGTAGGAGACGAAGTACTCGACCCGGTTGTCCGGGAAAAAGCCGCGCAGCTCACCTGCGAGCTGGGCCGCGAGCGACTTGTTCGGTGCCAGCACCAGTGTCGTGCGTTGCACCTTCTCGATGGTCCAGGCGATCGTTGCGCTCTTGCCGCTCCCGGTGATGCCCAGCAGTGCCTGGAAGCGGTCGCCCCGCTCTATCCCGCGGGCCAGCGCCTCGATGGCGGCGGGCTGGTCGCCGGCTGGCTGAAAGTCGGATACGACGCGGAACGGGGGCACCCCGGCATGGTACCGAGAGGGTGCGCGCTGGCGAGCGGCGAATGCCGGGCAGGCTCAGCCGTGCCCATCGCCTCCCGCCGCCTCGGCCGTAAGCAGCCCCTCGATCCAGGTCCACGCGCGCCCGACCATTTCCTCGAGCTCGTCCAGGGTGCCCGTGTTCATGATCACGAAGTCCGCCCGGCCAACCCGCTCCGACCGGCTCGCCTGGTTCGCGATCCGCGCCTCGGCGTCCGACCGGTCCATGTGCCGCGTCTCGACCAGTCGTTCCAGAACGAGATCGAGCGGCGCGTCCACGACGATCACGCCCGCGAGCCCGTACGGATCAGGTTCGCCACCCTCCACCAACAGGGGGACGTCGAGCACGACCACGCGCTGGCTTGTCGACATCGACGCCAGCCGCTCTGCTATCTCCGCGCGGACCTCAGGGTGGACTATCGCGTTCAGCTCGGCGAGCGACGCGGGGTCATCGAAGACGATCGCAGCGACGGCCCTGCGATCGAGGCTCCCGTCCGGCGCCACCACCCGGGGGCCGAAATGCTCCACGACCTTCGCATACGCCGGTCGCCCAGGCTCGACCACGTCTCGGGCCACCTCGTCGGCATCGATGAGCGCGGCTCCTCGTTCGACCAGCATCGCGGCAACGGTCGACTTCCCGGAGCCGATCCCGCCTGTCAGGCCGATGACGATCACGTCGCGCCCGAAGCTCGAAAGCTACCTTCGGCCAGCACCTCTTGTGCCTCGCCGGGCAGTGGCATGGGCGCCTACACTAACCGGGCCGTGGCTCGTACGAGCAGGACCCGCCGGCTTTTGGTGCGAGGGCTGGAGAACGCTCTCCTGGCCGGCTTCGCGTACGTCCCTCTGCTGGCGACCAAGCCGGGGACCCTCGCCGACGACACCAAGCAGTATCTCTACCTCGACCCGGGGCGGCTCCTCAGCTCGGCGATGTCGATGTGGGATCCGTCGGTCGCGGCCGGCACCGTCACGCACCAGAACATCGGGTACTTGTTCCCGCAAGGGCCTTTCTACTGGCTGTTCGCTCAGCTCGGCGTGCCGATATGGGTGGCGCAACGACTCTGGATGGGGACCCTTCTCTTCGCGGCCGGAGCCGGTGTCCGTTACCTCTTGAAGACCCTCGGCCTGCGCGGTCCGGGCCCGGCTGTCGCGGGACTCGCCTACGCACTCAGCCCGTACTTCCTCCAGTACATCCAGCAGGCCTCGGCGATACTCCTGCCCTGGTCTGGTCTCGGCTGGCTGGTCGCGTTCGCGGTGCTCGCCGTGCGCCGGGGTGGATGGCGATACCCCGCCCTGTTCGGGTTCGTCGTGGCGCTCATCGGTGCGACCAACGCGACTTCGTTGATCTACGCCGGCATCGCACCGGTGGCATGGCTGTTCTACGCGGTCTTCGTCCTGCGCGACACACCGGCACGTAGCGCGTTCAGCGCCGCCGTGAAGATGGGAGTGCTCTCGCTCGGGGTCTCGCTGTTCTGGATCGCCGGGCTCGGAGTCGAGGGCGCCTACGGCGTCAACGTCCTCAAGTACACCGAGACTCTCCCGGCGATCGCGGGGACCTCGCTCGCCTCGGAGGTCGTCCGCGGCCTCGGCTACTGGTACTTCTACGGGAGCGACCGGCTCGGGCCCTGGAAACAAGCGGCAGTCAGGCTCGAGGAGAGCGCGTGGCTCCTCGCAACGAGCTTCGCCGTGCCAAGCCTGAGCGCGCTCGGCGCCGTCTTGTCCCGCTGGCGCGTGAAGGCGTTCTTCGTCCTGTTGATCCTTGTAGGGGTCGTCCTGGCCGTCGGCCTGCACCCGTACACGGACCCGTCCATCATCGGGCGGGGGTTGAAGGCGTTCATGTCCGGCTCGTCACTCGGGCTGGCTCTGCGCTCGAGCGACCGCGCCACGCCGCTCGTGGTGCTCGGTTTCGCCGGGCTGTTGGGCGCGGGCGCGACGGCCCTCTGGGTCCGCTTGCCCCGTGTCGGCCTTGTCACTGCGTGTGCGTTGGCGGCGCTGGTGGCCGCCAACAGCACGCCGTTCCTCGAAGGAGGCGCCGTCGCGCAGAACTTCGAGTGGCCCGAGAAGATCCCTTCGTACTACGCCCAGGCGGCCAGTTACCTCGACGCCCAGGGCAACTCCACGCGGGTGCTCATCGAACCGGGTCAGAACTTCGCCTCCTATGACTGGGGCACCCTGTTCGACGCGATCTGGCCTGGCGTCATGACGCGGCCCGAGGTCCTCCGTGAGCAGACCATCCAGGGTTCGTACCCGACCACCGACCTCCTGCAAGCCTTCGATCTCACGCTCCAGCAGGGCACTTACGAGCCCTCGACACTGGCGCCCATCGCCCGGCTTTTCAGCGCCGGCGACGTCGTCCTGCAGTCGAACCTCGCATACTGGCGCTACAACACGCCACGGCCGCAGGAGACCTGGGCGCTGTTCGATCCCCCGCCGGCGGGGATCGGCAAGCCTGTCGAGTTCGGCAAGGCGGTGCCGGTCGTCGCGCCTGCGCAGTACAGCCTCACAGACGAGGAGGCCTTGGCGGAGCCGGGCGACGCCCCGTGGCCACCACCGATCGCCGTGTTCCCGGTCTCCGACGCGCGCCCGATCTACCGGGCGGAGCCCGCCACCTCCCCTGTGGTCATCGACGGCAGCGGGCCAGGTGTCGTTGCCGCAGCGGCGACCGGGCTCCTCGACGGCAATCCGACCATCTTCTACGCGGGGACCCTCGACGACAGCTCGAAGCTGCCGCGCGAGGTGCTCACCCCCGGCGCACAGCTCGTGCTCACCGACTCGGACCGCAAGGTCCTCGAGCGATGGTCGAGCGTGAGCGACAACATCGGCGAAACGCTCCCCGTCGTAGCCGAGCCCTCCGTGGCGGACCCCACGTCGGTCGCCCTGCCCTTGTTCAACAACGTCCGTCCTGACTCGCAAAGCGTCGCTGTCTACAGCGGGGCCAGCTATGTGACCGCCTCCGGTTACGGCAACCCGGTCAGCCTCACACCCGAGGACAGGCCAGCGGAGGCATTCGACGGGAACCTCGACACCGCTTGGAGCGTCGCCGCCTTCTCCGACGCGACGGGCAAATGGATCCAGGTCCGCCTCGACCATCCGGTGACCACGGATCACATCAATCTCGTCCAGGTACTCGGCTCCACAGTCAACAGGTGGATCACCCGAGTGACCCTCGAGTTCGACGGCAAGCACGCCATCTCGGAAAAACTGAGCCTCGCGTCCCGGGACCCTGCCGGCCAGACGCTCGAGTTCCCGGAACGCTCCTTCACGACACTTCGGATAACGATCGAAGGCACCACCTGGTCGGGGCGGAGCTCGATGCTGGCGGCATCGGGAGTCGGTTTCTCCGAGGTCCGGATTCCCGGCGTGAGCATCGCCGAGACGATCCAGATGCCTTCGGACCTGTTGCGGGCGCTGGGTGCTTCCTCGCTCTCGCACCGGCTCACCATCGTGATGACCCGTGACCGTGTCTCGCCCATACCGCCTCGCTCGGACCCGGAACTGACGTTAAGTCGGGAGTTCTGGCTCCCCACCGCACGCTCGTTCTCGCTCAGCGGCACGGCGCGCATCTCGGCACTGATCCCCGACAATGTGATCGACACGGTCTTGGGCGGCCCGACGGTCTTCGGAGGAGCCGTGATCGGCTCGAACGAGAGGCTCCCCGGTGATCTCAACGCAAGGGCCGTGTTCGCCTTCGACGGCAGCACCAAGACCTTTTGGAGTCCGGGTTTCGACGGGCCGGCCCAGATCGGCGCCTGGATGCAGGCGTCGCTCACCCACAGCGTCACCTTCGACCACCTCGACCTGAAGCTCATCGCGGACGGCCGGCACTCTGTACCCACGAAGATCCGGATCACGACCAACGCAGGCGGTGACGAGCTTGTCTCGGTGCCGCCGGTGCGGGACCGAAAGGCGATCGACTCGGTCGTCAGCGTCCCTGTCAGCTTCCCGACGCTCAAGGGGAGCACGATCAGGTTCACGATCGAGGCCGTCCGCCGAGTCACAACCATCAACTGGTACACACAAAAGCCGATCGTCATGCCGGTCGGGATCGCCGAGATCGGTCTCCCCGGTGTTCACTTCACGCCCGAGCCGCAGAAGGGCCAGATCCCCGCGGTGTGCACCTCGAAGCTGCTGCGCATCGACGGCCGGCCGATCTGGCTGAAGATCTCAGGGACGGTGGGAGCCGCCGAGAAGCTGCAGGGCCTGACAGTCTCGGGGTGCGGGCCCGACGCCAGGGGCATCGTTCTCGGCCCCGGCGACCACACGCTCGATGCCACATGGGGGAAGCTCACCGGCTGGGATCTCGACCGGCTCGTTCTCGACTCCGCACCGGGAGGCACGGCTCTCCCGCTGCTCGCCGGCGGCACTGCGAAGCCGGCGCCGGGCACGATCGGCACCTCGGCGACATCGCCTTTGTCGACACCGACGGTCCGGGTTCTCGAATCGACTGCCACCTCGGCGAGGCTCGAGATCGAGGGCGCGACACGGCCGTTCTGGCTCGTGCTCGGCGAGAGCCTGAACGCCGGCTGGGAGGCCACCGGGCCGGGCGGACGCTCCCTCGGGACGCCTCAATTGATCGACGGGTACGCGAACGGCTGGTACGTCACCCCACAGCGGAGCGGCACCTTCGTCGTGACGCTCCAGTTCGGGCCGCAGAGGATCGTCACCCCCGCCATCCTGGCTTCGGGTGCAGCCCTGGTGCTCTGCCTGGTGCTCGGCTTCATCCCCGCCACCCGCATCCGGCGCCGGCTCGGCCGCCGCGGATACCACGCGGCCGAGAGGAACGTGACAGAGCCGGCTCGGGACACGGTCCCGGCGGCGGATGTCGCCCGGCAAGTACCTGAGACGGGCACTTCCCGAAATCCGGTTCTCGACGCGCCCGTCTTGGGACGGCCGTTCGCGGCCGGCGGACGAACCCCCCACCTGCTCGGTTGCCTCCTTGTTGCCGCGATGTGCGGTGCCATGGCGATGATGGCCCTCCCGCCGCCGTGGGCAGTTCCCGTTGCTGGCGCGACGGCGGTCGTCTCCCTCGCGGGCCTGCGGTGGGGCCGTGCTCGCTCGATTCTCGCCCTCTGCGCCGTCGGGTGCATCGGCACCGCGGGCGTGGTGACCGTCTTCGATCAGGTCCGACATCACTACGCTCCTGGAAGCGGCTGGCCGCACAACTTCGAGACTGCCGGAGTCCTCGCGTTCATCGGCGTGGTCGCGCTCGCGACCGACTCGGCAGTCGAACTGGCCCGGCGTCACAGCCGCTCGGAACCTCAAGGCGACGGCCGGTAGCTGACGGCCCTAGCGCCGCGCCCGGCTCCGCGCGTCGGCCACGAGCGCCGCCAAGGTCCCACGCGCCGTCGCTTCCCAGGTGAGGGGGGCGACGTGCTCGCAGGCCGCGCGGCCAAGTCTCCGCCGGAGCAGGGAATCGGAGAGAAGCGCCTCGAGATGGCTTTCGAACTCGTCGTCCCGGTCGGCCAGGATGCCCGTCACGCCGTGGTCGATCGCGTCGACGTGTCCCGGTATCCGCGTGGCGACGGCCGGTGTCCCGCACGCCGCGGCCTCGCTGACGGTCATGCCCCAGCCCTCCCGCACAGAGGTCGATGCGACCACCCACGCCCGGCGGTACAGGTCCACGACCTGGTCCGCGCTCAGCCTGCCCGGCATCGACACGTAGCCCTCCGCTCCGAGCTCGCGGAGCCTCGTCTGCAGGCTCGACCGTTCTGAGCCCTCACCGACGATGATCGTCTCGAGATCGGTGACCCTCTCGTGGACTCGCGCCAGGATCCCGATAAGCCTCGGGAAGTTCTTGACGGGCACGAGGCGGCCGACCGCGACCACGAGAGGCTTGTCCGCCCGGCGACCGCCTGGTGAGTAGCGCGGGTCGATCCCAGGGGGCACGACGCTCACGCTGCCCGACTGCACGCCCGGCAGGCCCACGATCTCACGTCTGGACGATTCGGAGAGCGTCACGATCCGGGATCTGCAGTAAAAAGGCGGCGCTAGGCGTGACTCGAGCAGGTTGCCCGCCTTGGCCAGTGGCGAGGGCAACACCATGGGCCACATCTCGCGGTGCACATGGTGCAGGAACACGACTCGCGGCAGCTGCGACCAGAGCGGGCTCAGCCACGGCATCCCGTTCCAGATCTCGACCAGCCCGTCGATCGGGCCGAGACGGCCCGCCGCGAGATCCATCGGTCCCGTCACGAACACGGCGTAACGGCCCGAGCGCCGGACGACGCGGTAGCCGTCCCTCTCGACAAGAGCTGCCCTGCCAGCCACCGAGGATGTCCTGAGGACGACGTCGATCCCCGCCGCGGCCCACCGTGTTGCCACCTCGTGAGCGTGGAGCTCGGACCCGCCAGCCTCCGCGTCGTCGATGTCCCGCCAGGCGAGCATGGCCACGCGACGTAGGCCGGCGCCACGGGCGAGCTCCGCGAGCTCCGCAGTTGCCGGAGCTGTCGTCGCCTGCGCAGCGGCCGGCACAGCCCTGTCCGCCGCGGTGCACGACGCCCCTGAGCGCGAGCCCGACTTCTTGGGCGCGAACGACATCCGGCGTCTCATCGAGTGGGCCTCACGATCCGACCGGCATCGGCACGGTACGGCCGGTGCCGTTGCCGGCCGGCGCCGACTCACTCGGCTGCCTGCCGATCTGCTGCTCGTGGTAGTCCGCTTCGACGTTCACGGCCCAAGTGTCGAAAGGCTCCCCGTAAAGGCTCTCGACCGTGAGCATCGCGGTCAGCATCGAGTGGTCCTGGTTGTTGTAGCGGTGCATGCCGTTGCGGCCGACTGGGTGGACGTTGGGCGCCTCTGCCTCCAGCCATTCCCGGATCGCCCGTACCTGCAAGTGATAGCCAGCGTCGTAGACCGGATACGCCTTTGGCATCCTCTCGACGAATCCCTTCTCGACCTCACCGGGCCGAACAAGACCGAGCGTCACCAGCTCCGCCGTCGCAAGGGCCACGAGGTCGTCGTCCGCCATCGACCACAGAGCGTCATGCTCGAAGACGAAGTACTCGAGGCCGAGGCAAGTCGTGCCCTTCTTCACGAGATCGGGGGACCACGAGCCGAAGTTCTGCACGCGTCCCACGCGCACCTTCTCTGAATGCACGTAGATCCAGTTGTCCGGGAACCCGCGGTCGGCAGGCAGGATCAACGCGACGGTGAGGAAGTCGCGGTAGCGAAGGGCGCGGGCCGCTCGCTGAACCAGCGCGGGTGCCGGCGGGTCCATCACCTGAACGAGCTCGGAGAGCGGCATCGACGAGATCAGGTGGTCGAAGGGCCAAGTCGCAGTCGCGCCGTCGTCACCCCTGACCCCACCTTGCGCTCCTCGATCCGGTGTGGCGACCGACCGCGTCACCGCCGCCACCGCTCGCCCGCCGGACCGGCGAATCGACTCGAGGCGCGTGCCCAACAGGACCTTCGAGCCGTGGTCCTCCGCGAGCGCCCGGGCTCGCTCCCACATCATTCCCGGGCCGAGCCGCGGGTAGTGGAACTCCTCGATGAGAGAGGTGACAGGGGCCTTGTGATGGTTCGGGGCGAACGCGTTCCTGACCAGTTTCCCTAGCGTCAGGCTCTTGATCCTCTGCGCTGCCCAGTCCGCCCTGATCTCGACCGCCGGTATCCCCCACACCTTCTCGGTGTAGGCCTTGAAGAATTTCCGGTAGAGACGCCAGCCGAAGGCCCGGGCCGTCCAGCCCTCGAAGGTGTCAAGGTCCCGTGGGGGATGCACGCGCACCCACAGGAACGAGAGGCCGCACAGCGTCGCCTCGGCCACTCCGAGGCCCCGCAGCGCGTTCCCGAGCCGGATCGGGTAGTCGTAGTAGGTCCCCTCGTAGTAGATCCGGCTCAGCCTGCGCCTCGGCAGGAAGTCCTCCGGCCCGAGGATCTCGCGCCACAGGTTCTCGACCTCCGGCACCTTCGTGAAGAAACGGTGCCCGCCGATGTCGAACCTCCATCCCTCCCTTTCCACCGTGCGGGAGATCCCACCTACCACGGTGTCCATCTCGAAGACCGTGCAAGTCGCGCCTCGCTTGGCAAGTTCGTACGCGGCCGTCAAGCCCGCCGGGCCGGCGCCGACCACGACGACCGTACCGGGTCGGCTGGCACATGGCGAGCGCGTGCCAGCGCCCCGGTCGTCCGTTCGGCTCATCGTGGCGCCATCATCGCACGGGGCACCACTGACCTGCCCGTGCCCCTGCCCTGTCGCGTGTCAAGGCACGTACTTGCCGAGAAAGGTCAGCATCGAGTACGCGACGAGCAGTGAGCCGGAAAGCCCGACGACCACTCGATAAGTCCTGCGGTCCTTCGTGAGCATCGCTGCGGCAATGACGAACGGAAAGCAGCCGAGCCCGTAACGCTCAAGTGATTCGAGGTTCGAGGCGGTCAAGACGACGGCGAGCACGGCGACGGTGTACCAGCCGTAGGCGGCTGGGAGCCGCCGGATGACTACCACGGCCAGCAGCACCAGAAACACGGCCCAGAAAGCGTGCTCCGCCGTGCCGAAGTGCGAGCCGTGCACGACGTCAACCGCGTCTCGCGCGAAAGTCACGAACGGATCGGTGACCGTTCCCCGGCGTGATCGTGAAAGCTCCTCGCGCAATGGCAACAGGAAGCTCCCGACCACCTCCTGCGCCCAGCCGAGATAAGCCGCGGCACCGGCCGGGGCCGCGAGCACCGCGCCAGTGCCGATGACGCGCTCACGAACCGTGAGCGAGCGCCAGCTCGTGCCCACCTCGATCGCTGCGGGGATCAGCAGCAGCATCCCGACGGGCCGGGACAGGCCGGCCGCGAACGCGGCGCAGATGGCAAGGCCATAGCGGCGCTGTCGCAAACCCAGGAAGGCGACCAGCGAGGTCAGGAGCAACAGCGACTCCGCGTAGCCCATCACGAGCACGAAAGCCGGCGGCGCGAGGGCGAGCAACCACACAGCCCGGCGGGCACACGCCTCGTCGTCGAGCTCGACCACGACGAGGCGGTAGAGCGCCGCGAATGCCGCCAGGGACGCGAGGTTCGCGACGACGATCACCGACATCCCGGCCGACATCCCCGGCACCGCCCGGAACGATCGCGCCAGTACCGGCAGCAATGGGAAAAAACGCAGGGCGCCGTTCCCCAGGTTCCCGTAGCCGCGGGCGGTGATCCTCTCGTACCAGCTGGCATCCCACGCGAGAAGGCCCGAATAACTGGCGCTGTGCGCGGCTGCACCCAACTTGAAGTTGCTCGCGCAGAGTCGCGCGACACCAAGCACGACGAGCACGATCACTCTCGACGCGAGGAACGGGAGCGCGGACGCCCGCAGCGCCGGCGATGCGACATCCCACTGCGCCCTGGCGGTGCGTTGGCTGATCGTCCGGTCGCTCACGACGGCGCGTAACGATAGAGGTTCTCACCCTCGAAGATCTCGAACGGCGTGTCGGAAGCCTGCTCGCCGACGACGGCTCGCTGGGGCCGTTCTGCGGCGAGGTCGGCGGCGATTGCCTGACAGTCGCTCCCGAAGTTGAGGTAGCCGGGTGCCCATACGTACCAGATCGCGTTTGTCGGTCCGGCCCGCGATTCAAGGAACCTCGCAAACCTGCCCGTGCTGGCGTGCTCGACGGTCGCCGCGTAATCGACCCAGTTCACTATCTCTGGTGGGCTCGCGCGCGGGAACGCCACCTCGTCCAAGCGGTCGTCCAGCTCACGGCTCACGGCTGGCCCGAGCTGATCGGGGCAGAAAGCCACGACGTCACCGGGACGCGCGCGGGCGAGGACTGCAGATGCAACCTGCGCGGCCTGTGTCCTTGTGAGGAACGCGTTGGGTATCGACGCCGCGAGACCCAGCACGACCGCGATGACGACGACGCCTTGGCGCACGCGGCGATCTGTCAGCGTGGTCACGCCGTACGCGACGACCAACAGGCACGGTGCCAAGATGACGGCGGAGTAGCGGTCCGCGAACGTGCTCCCCGAGAGCTTACCGGCGACCACAGCCATCAGGAGCGTCGCGCCGGAAAGCAACGCAAGGCCACGGACTCCCGGTCGTGTCCTCAGGTCCAGCACGACGCGCCGTCGGTCGAGCGCACTGCCGGCGATCGCGAGCAGCGCCAGGAACGCGAGCACCAAAGCGAGAGCCCGGCCTGCGTCGGAGTCGCCGCCCGCGAACTGCGTGAAGGTGTAGACGAGTGCGGTGAAATCCGCCGGAGTCGCCCAAGGCGTGCCCGTGTGGTGCAACTGGAAGAGGAAGGTCGGCACCCACGGGGCAAAAGCACAGGTCCCCGCCGCCAACGCGACAAGAGCGACGCGGCAGCTGTGCGCGTGGGGACCGGACCTCGCGAGTACGGCAGTGCCGATGGCGGTAACGGCCACGAGGTACAACGCCCAGTAGTGGCTGTACTCAAGGGCGCAGGTCACAGCCGCCAGGGCCAGCGCATTCCAGATTGTGGCTCTTCGCAGCACCGCTATGAACGCCAGTACGCCCAGCGTCGACAACAGGATGACCAGCGAGTACATGCGAGCCTCGGTGTCGTAGTACACGGCGAACGGCGAGGTGGCGATGAGCAGCGTCGTCGTCCAAGCCACGAGCCGGCCGGCCCGCTCCCGCGTGAAGCGCTCGCCGGCGACGTCCCCGTCGTCGGCCCTCACACCCGTTGCGCCTCGCCAGGATTGGGAGCCGATGCTGTAGCCCGCGGCCCATGCGGCAGGGAGAGTGAGTACTCCGATGGCACCAGAGAGCGAGCGCGCGCCGAGGTCACTCGTGCCGAACGCCTTCATCCAGAAATGGAGGAGCACGTAGTACAAAGGCGGAGCCCCGTCGTCACGAAGCAAGTGCGGAATCAGGTGCAATGGGGCCCTGGCAATGTCGACTGTGAGCGCCTCGTCCAGCCACATCGGCGACGGCGTCCAGAAACGCAGCACCACAGTGCCAACGAGCACGACCCCGACTGCCGTGGCGACAACGGTCTGCTCGAGCGTTGCGCGCGGCACAGCGCCGCGCGTCTCAGTCCTTTCTGAGGACGGCGTCGGCACCTCGGGTGACCGCACCGGCGCATTCACCGGGTGCATCGACCGCATGGTAGCCGCGGCCCTCCATCCTCAACCGGTTGCCCGGCCGTGGCCCGTCCGCCTGAGCAACGCCCCTCGAGACACCGCACGAGGCGGGCAGCGCGGGACGACTTAGTCCGTGGGCTCCCCGTCGGAGGGGGCCGAGGAGATCGCGGGATCTTCGATCCCCTCTGTTTCGGCGGTCTCCTCCGGCAGCACGGCTGTCACCTCCGACAGGTCCTCGGCGACAACGAACTCCTCGGCAGTGCTCTCTTCGGCGTGATCGGCTCCTGCCGTGGCACCGGCAGCCTGCTCGGACGCTGTCACACTCGCCTCGTTGGCCGCGAGAAGATCCGCCCATGCCGCCTGGCTCTCGGTCTCGGGCGTGAAGTCGGTCGCCGAGTAGTCATAGCCGATGTAGTTACCCTCCGCGTCATAGGCGTGCTCGCCGAAGGCCTCGCGATACTCCTCGGCGACTTCGCCGCCTTCGGCGGCCTGCTTGATCGAAAGGCTGATCCTGCGGCGCTGAAGATCGATGTCGATGATCTTCACCCAAAGCTCCTCGCCGGGAGTGACGACCTGCTCGGGCAGATCGACATGGTGCGCCGCCATCTCCGAGATGTGCACGAGGCCCTCGATGCCGTCGCCCACCTGCACGAAAGCTCCAAAGGGCACGAGCTTGGTGATCCGGCCGTAGACGAGCTCGCCGATCCGGTGGTTGGTGGCGAACTCCTGCCAGGGGTCGACCTGGGTCGCCTTCAGTGACAGGCTGATCCTCTCCTTGTCGAGGTCGACATCGAGCACCTGGACATTGACCTCGTCGCCCACAGCCACTACCGATGACGGGTGGTCCACGTGCTTCCAGGAGAGCTCCGAGACGTGCACGAGCCCGTCCATGCCCCCGAGGTCCACAAATGCGCCGAAGTTCACGACCGACGACACAACGCCCTTGCGAACCTCGCCCGGCTTCAGGTTGACCAGGAATTCGCCTCGCTGCTCGCGCTGGGTCTCCTCGAGCCACGCGCGCCTTGACAGCACGACGTTGTTGCGGTTCTTGTCGAGCTCGATGATCTTGGCCTCGAGCGACTTGCCGATGTACGGCTGGAGATCGCGCACACGGCGAAGCTCGACAAGAGATGCCGGGAGGAAGCCGCGCAGGCCGATGTCGACGATGAGCCCGCCCTTGACAACCTCGATGACGAGACCTTTCACGACTCCGCCGGACTCCTTGACCCTCTCGATCGTGCCCCAGGCACGCTCGTACTGGGCACGCTTCTTCGACAGGATCAGGCGACCTTCCTTGTCCTCCTTCTGGAGCACCAGAGCTTCGATCTCGTCCCCGACCGAGACGACGTCGTGGGGATCGAGGTCATGGCGGATGGACAGCTCACGTGCCGGGATCACGCCCTCGGACTTGAAGCCGATGTCCAGCAGCACCTCGTCCTTGTCGACCTTCACGACCTTGCCGGTGACGACGTCTCCGTCCTCGAAGGCCACGATGGTCTGGTCGATCGCGTCCTCGAAGGACAGATCGCCGAGGTCATCCTCGACGACCTTTCGGGGAACGTAGACCCCGTCGGCGTCGAAGGTGCCATGACGCTCTTGGTCTGCGGGGATATCGGGTGCTGCGGTGCTCACGGTGTCGGACATGGGAAGTAGGTCGCTCTCTTTTCGGACAGGTCATTAGCAGCGACGGGCGCGCCGGCCGCCGCTGACGATAGGGATTGGACTCGAAATTCTGCGCTCGGTGGCGCGCTGTCGACCAGAACTTCGTTGCCGCCGTAATGGTCGCGCAACAATGGTACCTGTCGGCTCGGTCAAGCCCACAATGTCACATGCCGGGCTCGTCCTGCTCGAGGGGATCGGCGACGTCGAACACCGCGCCGGAGTCCGTCGCCGGCTCCTTGCCGGCCGCCCAGCTGTCTCCGATCGCCACGTGCACGGCCATCGGAACCCTCAGTTCGAAAGCATGTTCCATGGTCTCGACCGTCAGAGCGAGGGCTTCGTCGCGCTCGGCGGCGACCGCCTCGACGAGGATCTCGTCATGGACCTGGAGGACGATCCGGCTGGAGAGCCCGCGCTCTTCCAGCGCCCTGTCAAGGCGGACGAGCGCGACCTTGAAGATGTCCGCGGCCAAGCCCTGGATGCCGGCGTTCATCGCTTGGCGCTCGGCCGCTTGGCGAACGCGGAAGTTGCTCGAGTCGAGCTCGGGCAGATAGCGGCGGCGGCCGAGCAGGGTCTCGGTGTACCCGCGCCCGCGGGCTTCGGCCACAGACCGCTCCATGTACCGCTTCACGTTCGGGAACGCGGCGAAGTACTGCGCAAGTATCGCTGCCGCTTCGTCGACCCCGACGCCGAGGCGCTGAGAGAGCCCGTATGCCTCCATCCCGTAGGCGAGCCCGTAGGAGATCATCTTCGCCTTCGAGCGCATTGCGAGCGTCACCTCGCCAGGTTCGACGCCGAATACCCTGGCCGCCGTCGTGTTGTGGATATCGAGCCCGGAGCGGAACGCCTCGACCAGGCCGGGGTCGTCGGCCAGGTGCGCGATTACGCGTAGCTCGATCTGGTCGTAATCGGCGACCAGCAGCTCGCAGCCGGCACCCGGCACGAAGGCCTCGCGGAAACGGCGCCCGATGAGGCTGCGAACCGGGATGTTGTGCAGGTTCGGCTGGTCCGACGAGAGCCGGCCGGTGCGGGCAACGGTCTGGTTGAACGAGGCGTGTATGCGCCCGTCGGGCGCGACCTCGGCAAGCAGGCCCTCCCCGTAGGTGGAGCGAAGTTTCTCGACCTCACGGTATCGAAGGAGGGTGTCCACCAGTGGGTGGGCGTCGCGCAGGCGCAGGAGGCTCTGGGCGTCGGTGGAGTACCCGGTCTTCGTTCGCTTCTGCGGAACGAGCTGAAGCTTGTCGAACAGGATGCGCCGCAGCTGCGGAGTCGAGTTGACGTTGAACTCCTCCCCCGCCAGCTGCTGGACCTCGGCCTCCAGCCGTCGTGCCTCCGAGGTCAGCTCGTCCCCGATGGCTCGCAACTTGTCGATGTCGACCGCGATCCCCGCGAGCTCCATTTTCGCGAGCACGCGGATCAGGGGGCGCTCGACCTCCTCGTAGAGGTGGGTCGCCCCGGTGTCTTCCAAGGCTCGGCGGATCCCGGGAGCGAGCCGGCCGAGCATCGATACCTGCGTCGCCGCCTGAGTCGCCACCGCCGGCAGGACGGCACCCTCCACCACCTGGTCGTGAGCCTCGCCCTCCCCGAGGTCGAACCCGAGCTGCTCGGAGACGTGCCCGCCGTGGTCCCGGCCCACCCCTGAGCCGAGCGTCGGCACGAGGCTGGCCAGCCCTGAGAGCGAAGCTTGACCTTCCCGGGCGTCGAGGAGGTAAGCGGCGACCGCGGTGTCCAGATCGAGCCCGGTCAGACGAACTCCCAGCGGTTCGAGCGCGCGCATCAGCTCCTTCGCGCGGTGAGCGACGACGCGCCGGGTGCCCCCGCCCGTGCCGAGAACGGCCTGAAGAGCCTCGACGACGCCCGGTTCGGCGAGCTGCCTGCCGTCCAGCCAGCCCACGACGAGTGGCTGCTCGCCCGGTGCGGATCGGTCGTCGCCCTCGCCCATCTGGGCGGCGGACACGCCCGGTCCCTCGAGCGCCGCAAGAGCCAGCCCCTCGACGGCCGACCGGCCCGCGGCTCCCGCCCACGCCGCCTCGACGGCGATCGGGCCGGGTGAGGCTGCCAGTGACTCGAGCCATTCGCGGGCGGGCTCGACGTCTTCGAGCGGCACGACCTCGACAGGCCGTGATGCCGTTTCGAGCGAGTCTGCGGGACCTGCACCGGAGTCGCCGGGGACTTCCGTTCCGGCGCCCGAAGATCGCCTGGCCAGCGGCTCCAGGCGATCGAGTTGCTTGAAGATCCGATCGCGGGGGCCGCGTATCTCGAGCAGATCGAACAGGCTTCGCATCTCCTCGCGATCGGACCGGCCGAGGAGCAGGTCATCGACCACGCACGCGAGCGGAACGTCTCTAACTAGTGGGGTCAGCTGCAGGTTGAGCCTTACCTGCGCCTCATGCTCTGCAAGGGAGGCCTTGAGTTTCGCCGTCTGCTCGTCGAGGTGCGCGTAGAGCGTGTCAACGTCGCCGTAGGTGTTTACGAGCTTGGCTGCGGTCTTCTCGCCGACGCCTGGGACACCGGGAAGATTGTCGGAGGGATCGCCGCGCAGCGAGGCCAGGAACGGGTACAACCCTGGTCTGACACCGGTCCTCTCTTCGATCCCGGCTTCGTCGTAGAGCACGTAGTCGGTAACGCCGCGACGGTTGTAGAGGACCTTCACGAGCGGATCGCGCACGAGCTGGTACGCGTCCCGGTCACCGGTCACGATGACGACTTCGTGGCCTTCTTCCGACAGGCTCGAGGCAAGGGTTGCGATCACGTCATCGGCCTCGTATCCCTCGGCGTCGATGGCGGGAACCCCGAGGGTCTCGACCAGCCTGCGGATGAGCTCGATCTGCTCGAGAAGGGGTTCCGGAGTCACTGCACGGCCCGCCTTGTAGGTCGCTGCGAGGTCGTCACGGAAAGTCGGTCCGCGCCGGTCGAAGGCAACTGCCATGCCGGTCGGCGACTGGTCCTCGAGCAGCTTCGCGAGCATCGAGGCGAAGCCGTAGACGGCCTGGGTCTCCTGGCCGGAGGCCGTGGACAACTGCGCCTCTTGCAGGGCGAACCAAGCTCGGTACGCGAGGGAGTGGCCGTCTAAGAGCAGGTCGCGCGCCACTACATGCATGCTAAGGCGGGCATGGCCGGCCGTGACAGGTCAGGGGACGATCTCGCCCGCGACGATCTTCTCTGATATCTCGCGCATGGTCGTGCGTTGATTCATGGCAGTCTGCTGGATGAAGGTGAACGCGTCGGCCTCGCGCATCGCGTGATCGTCCATGAGCTTCCCCTTGGCCCTGTCGACCCACCGCCTAGTCGCCAGCTGCTCCTCGAGATTGCGCTTGTCGTCGGCCAACGCGGCGTTCTCCGCCTCGAGCGCCTGCATCTCGTTGAACCTGGCGAGAGCGACTTCGATGGCCGGAAGCAACTCGTCTTGCTGGAAGGGCTTGACGAGATAGGCGAGCGCTCCGGCGTCACGCGCCTGCTCGATCAGGTTGCGCTGGCTGAAGGCGGTGAGAATGAGAACGGCCGAAGCCCTCTCGAGGTTGATCTCACTGGCCGCCGACAACCCGTCGAGACCCGGCATCTTGATGTCGAGGATCACGAGGTCAGGCCGATGCTGTCTCGCGAGCTCTACGGCCTCGTCGCCGCGTCCAGTCTCGCCGACTACGTCAAAGCCCTGCTCCTCGAGTATTTCGCGCAAGTCGAGGCGAACGATCGCCTCGTCCTCAGCGATCACGACGGTTCTGGCCAACGGGTCCACTCCTTTGTTGAACTCATGCCTCTTGCTTGCCTGCGACTGCGTTCACACTACGAGCTTGGAGAGCAGCTCGTCCTGCGCACGCTCCAGCTCGGCGACCCGGGCGCTGGCATTGTCGCGGCCACGGATCATCGCCTCGGCGTGCCGTTGCGCATCCTGCCAGTCGCGGTCGGCCAGCGGCGTCTCGGAGACGAGTGCCCTGATGCGAGCCTCCTCCGCGGTCTCGAGGAAGACGTCGAGCTGCTCTTCGGCGACCGCCAACTCTTGTCGTGCGCGCACCAGACGAGCGTGTACATCCAGGAGGCGGCGTTCCACCTCGTCGCGCTTCACGTCGGAAGTCTACGGCCGGGCCCTCCCGCCGTTGGGCCATTGCGTCTCGACGGGAAGCTCGGCGACCTGTTCGGACGGTGGCAGCCGACCGGCGTCCTCAACGAAGCACGGCCATGGCGGCGACCGCCGCCACGCTCACCACCAGGGCTAGAACGTCGATTGGCGCGAACGGGTGGGTCTCGGGAGCCACGGTGGGGACGCCGCCTCTGGCCTCGATTGCCTCCGCGATCTCCCGTGCCCGTCTGATCGCGTTGGCGAGGGCTCCGAAGACGACCTCGACGGACTCGTCGCCGAGCTCCCTGAACGACCGAGGGCTGGCTGGCCGTCGAGCCCTACGGGCCGCCCGTAGCACCCGCGCCTCTTCAAGCAGCAGCGGGAGGCACCTGATCGAGAGCGCGATCGCGCCGACGATCTCGTCGACGGGCACACGTAAGTGACGCAAAGGTCCGAGCAGCCTGCCCATCGCCGGAGAAAGGTCGGCCAAGGGCGTCGTCCAACCGAGCAGCGCTGCGCCCGCGAGCACATCGACTCCCACCATCGAAAAGCGCATGAAGCTGCCAAGACCGCCGAGGCCCACCTTGAGCGAACCGAGGTGAACGTCGGGCTTGCCACCGGAGACCAAGGCGAGCGCGGCTCCGGCTCCCAGGACGAGGCCCAGCCACCACGGGAGCCTCGGGCTGATCCCCCTCGGCAAGCGCGCCACCAGGAACGCGATGAGGACGAGCGCGCCCACGACCCCGATCGATTTCCACGACGGCCAGAGAAGCAGCCCGACGGAGAGCAACCCGAGGGCGACGAGCTTGGTGCCTGCCCACATGCGGTGCAGCGGGCTCGTCCCCGGGACGAACCGCACCACGTGGATGTCGCCGAGCTGCAGGTTACGGGCACGCCGGCGGTCGCTGGCAGTCTCGAAAAGCCCTTCAGCACGCCCCCGGCCGGTTGTAGTCACGCGCTGCTCCCGGGGCTCTGCTCGCCCGCGATACGCCCGGCCTCGAGGGTGACCAACCGGTCACCGAGCAGCTCCGCATTGTCGAGGTCGTGCGACACGACCACGGTCGCGATCTCGCGCTCGTCGCGCAGCCGGGCGAGAATCGTGGCGAGTCCCTCCCGCGCCTCATCGTCCAGTCCTGCATAAGGCTCGTCGAGTACGAGCAGCACCGGATCGCGCGCGAGTAGGCCAGCAAGGGCGACACGCCTCTGCTCGCCACCGGATAATTCATCCACCCGCCTCGGCCCCATCGTCACGGGGTCCAGACCGACTGATCGCAGCGACGCCGTCGCTCGGTCCTTGTCGGCACCGTACGCGACATCGGACAGCACGGTCGGGCGGATGATCTGGAGGCGCGCGTGCTGAAAGGAGATACCGACCGCGCCGGTGCCAGCGACTACGGGCCGGCCTTCGAGCAGGACCTCACCCTCCGTCGGGACGAGCAAGCCGGCAAGGATCCAGGCAAGCGTCGACTTGCCCGATCCGTTGTCCCCGGTGACGACTATGCCCTCGCCCCTACGGAGATCTAGGTCGATGCCGTCCAACGCGCGACGGGCCCACGGCGTTCCGTTCGCGTAGACATAACTCAGCTCCCTGACGCGGAGAAACGACCCTCGGGACCCACCTGACCACTCGGGCACAACTGGTCGTGCGCTCACGGCCGGCAGCTCCCCCCGCCGCGGCGGCGATCCGGTGCGAGCAGTCGGTGCCGTCGGTGGCGAAGGGATCAACCGCCCACCGAGCATGAGGAGCGCCGAGTCAGCCTTGACTGCCTCGGCTTGTCGGTGTGTGACATGAACGACTGTGATCCCGGCGGCGGCCAGCGACTCGAGCAACGCGACGACTTCGGCACGTCCAGGCCCGTCGATCATCGCCGTTGCCTCGTCGGAGATGAGCAGACGCGGTTCACGGGCTAGGCAAGCCGCGATCGCGAGCCTCTGCAGCTCCCCACCGGAGAGCCCAGCCGTCTCGCGTTCCTCGAAGCCTGCGAGCCCCACTCGGGCGAGCAACGCTCCCACGTCCCGCCGCGGTGTCGGCGGCAGCCCCCATACCACGTCGTCTCGCGCGCGAACCCCAAGCACCTGGCTCTCCGGCCTCTGAAAGATCATTGACGTCCCACCCGGCACGCCGAGGCCGGGATCGCCCGCGCGGCGCACCGTGCCCAGCGTCGGTGACAGCCGCCCTGCTATCAGGCGGACGAGTGTCGACTTGCCCGAGCCGTTCGGGCCTACGACAGCAAGGAACGACCTGGGCTGCACGCCCAGTGAGACCTGGGCGACCGCCCAGGCGTTGCTGCCCGGATACTGGTAGGAGACCTGGTCGAGCTCGACAGGCACCGGCGCGAGATCACCGCCAGCAAGTCCTGCCGCCGCTCCGGAGCGAGAAACCGCGCCCCGCGTCGGCCAGGGCGAAGGTTCTGGCGGGGCCGGCGAGTCCTGCTCCAGACGCATGAGGAGCGGCCAGAGATAGCGGGCGCAGAGCGCCGCTGCCAGCACGATTGCCACGAGCTCGAACAAGGGCACCGTCAGCCACCAGTGACCGATGACCCATCGAAGCGTCTCGTCGCCAGTCGACGCGAGCGAGCTGGCTCCGCCCAGCTTGAGCCCGGCCCGGGCGTCTCGCCACAAGATCTCGACCTGTGCGAAAGCCAGGCGTCGAAGCCCCGGCGACAACGCCTCTCCCACGAGGGAGATCACCGCGACGGGGATCCCTGTCGTGACGGTGGCGATCAGCACGGCCATTGCCGATTTCCAGCGGCGCCGGTAGGCAGTGCCCACAGCAAGCCCGAGCGAGCCGGCAACCGCTGTCTGAATCACGATCCCGACCCCGCCGACGAGAAACGAGACCGAGCCGGCCGCGAACATCGCGACCACCGCCGTCCGAGCTCGCTGCCGGGCCGCAAGCGCCGCGAACGGGACGATCGCCAGGCCCTGGAAGGCCGCGCCGACGAGGGGCACGAACCACCCGAGCACTTCGAGGACGAGCCCCAGATCACCGAGAACGGCCGCCTCTGCAAGCTCAGAGGGTCGGAGAGCACCTCGCAACTCGTGACGAACGGCCTGCCCAACTGTTGCCGTACCACTCGGGCCCGTGATCGCACCGTGCCCGGCAGTCGACCCGGCATCCGCGACCTCGGAAGATACCGGTCCTGGGTGCCGAGACGGATCGCCAGCCGTGACGTCTCCCATCACCTTCAGGTTTGCAGGTCCAAGGGGTGACCGGTGCGCACCAGGCCAGCTACGCTCCTTAGCGGGCCCGGATGGCGGAATGGCAGACGCGGCGGCCTCAAAAGCCGTTGTTCGAAAGGACGTGCGGGTTCAAGTCCCGCTCCGGGCACACCACCGCTCCGGGCGCGCCATTTGCCCTGGTCAGCGACCCGCCGGACCAGCTCACCTGGTCACAGACTGGTCACGACTCGACCGCCGTCCAAATCGGCCGCCGCGGAAGCTCAACCTTTCTGCGAGCGCGTCGCCTCTGGCAGTCGAACGAGATTCTCGTTCTCAAGGCTCTCGGCCACCCGGGTGAGAAAAGAGCGCACTGTCGACTGGGCGACGCGGTGCAACAACGCCCGGTTGAGCTGACCTCCGAGCTGACCGAACGGAGGCTCGTAGAAAGCAAAGAGAGAAACACGGCAACGCTCCGGGCTCAAAGGGAGGAGTTCCACGTCGCCCTCTAGCACGGGAAAGAGAGCAGGCAGCCCGCTTGACTGCCAGAACACCGGCACGACCACCGCTACTCCACGGTCACGAGGAGGTCCGTGCGTCACGCGGATCTCTCGCGTCACCAGTCCGTTCGCCCACAAGGGTCCGACGCGCAGGTGGAGCGCTTCGCCTTCGCCCTGGGCCGCGCTTGCCAGCGGTGCGAACCAATCCCCATGATTCACAAAGCGCTCCCGTAACACCTCGAACGCACACGAGACGTCAACTGAGTCCTCAAGGAAGAAACGCATTGCTCAGCCCCCCTCTTTCATGAGGGCAGCGTAAAGGGCACTCCCGGTCCGCGATAGGGGCGAAAGCCCCTTCGTCCAAGGGGCCGTAGCCCCACATTGCAGCTTCACCGAGTCGCCCACGCCCTGGCTCTCGACGCTCCCGAAATCTGCCGGTGCCGCCTACTTGAGCCGCCCAAGGTGACAACGCGGAAACCACACCGGTTGGCCGTGGCCGCACGACCGCCGTTGCCTTGCGAGGGAAGCACGGGATCGTGCACCCATCACGGTTATACCGGGGGAACCGATCTCGATCAGCAGTGTCCGGCCCGCGCGGGGCATTCGACCAAGGACGCTCAACGGTCCCGACGCTCCTCGCTGCGCGCCGGGACCGTCTCAGCGATGGGGAGAATAATACTGGCTGCACTCTGCCATTTCAAGAGATTTGGCTCCGCTGTGCCATCTTCGACATCGCCTCGAGCCGCATGCGGGTGCGGAACACCCTGCCCGCCTCCGAAACCGTGCGCCGCATTTGAAAGCGCGATGCTGTGTGGAAGCGGGTAACGGACTGCGCGGGCCAGGTGTGAAGTGACCGAAGACAAGACCAGAGAGAGCCAACTGCGGCGGACGGCCGCAATGCAGGGCTACACATTGCGCAAGTCCAGGCGCCGTGACCCGCTCGCACCTGACTACGGTCGCTGGCGCCTCACCAACCAGCGCCGCAACGCGGTCATCCTCGAGAACGCGGACCTCGACGAGGTGGAAGCATGGCTGAACTTGCCATGGGCCGCGAAGCTCAAGTAGCTCCTCGCCATTCCGGGCCAACCGGTGGCCGACCCGGAATGTCGTCTGAACAGGACTAACAGAACAGAGGACGGGCCAGGAGACGTCCGCCGGCGTTGCAAGTCCCGGCCCGTCCATTGCAGCCCCGGGCTTTCGCCAAGCCTCCCGGCGCGCAGGCCCGTTGCCCGCACCGCCTTTGGCCGTGAGCACGCAGTCACCAGTAGTGCTTATGTAGCACCCATGCTCGAGCGATGGACCCGCGTGGTCATTCGCTGGCGCATCGTGGTGGTCGCGTTCTGGGTCGCGATGATCGTCGTGGGCACGATCTCGGCCGGACGCCTGCCTAGGCTCCTTTCAACCTCTCTCGCTGTGCCGGGCAGCGACTCGGGGCAAGCCGACGCGATCTTGACCCAGCACTTCGGCGAGAATGTCGAAGGGACGTTCACGGTGGTGTTCCACGTGTCGAACCCGTCAACGTCCACACTGCACGCGATGGACCGACGGTTTGCCGCTGCCGCGCGTGCGGTACCGACCGGCCACGTCATGGCGTTGCGACCCGTCGCCGGGATCCTCTACGGCAATGTGAGCACGTCCCTCGACCTGCAACAGGCCGCTACCTATACAGGCGCTCTTCGCCACGGCTTGGAGGCGTCGGGACTCGCCGGCGCATATGTGACCGGAGCACCCGCGCTTCAGTACGACATCCAACCGATCCTGACCGCCGACCTGCGCAGGGGCGAAGTCATCGCCGTCTTGGCCGCGTTGGTACTTCTGACCCTCGTCCTCGGCCCCTCGTTGGCCCTCCTGATTCCGCTCGCCGTCGCCGCAAGCACCACGACGGCCGCGCTCGTGGTGATCTTCGCCCTCGCGCACGAATTCCTGATGGTGCTCTACGTCCCGAACCTCGTCCAGCTCATCGGGCTCGGGATCGCTGTCGACTACTCCCTGCTCGTCGTGCACAGGTTCAGACAGGAGCTGGCGGACGAGGCACGCGCAGTCGATGACGCGATCGTCTCCACGATGTCAAGTGCAGGCCGCACGGTGCTCTTCTCGGGTGTCGCGGTCGCCGTCGGCCTCTCGGTCGTCCTCATCGTCCCGGTGCCGTTCGTCCGCTCGCTCGGCTTCGCAGGCCTCGTCGTGCCGCTCGTCTCGATAGTCGCCGCACTCACGCTGCAGCCTTCTCTGTTGTCGCTGCTCGGGCGGCGCGGCGTGCACAAAGTTCGAATCTCGCGGCCCAAGGCCGGACGCGACACGGAACGGGGTCTCTGGTCCCGGCTCGCGCGGGTGGTCATGCGTCACCCCCTTGTCGTCCTCGCCGGCTCGACTACCGTCCTTCTGGCCGCAGCAACGCCGGCCCTCTGGCTCCAGCTCACGCCGGGCTCTGTCGTGGCCATCCCGCAGAGCATCCAGTCGGCACACGCTCTGAATCTGCTGCGCAATCGGATCGGGCCCGGAGTGATCACGCCAATCGAGGTCGTCCTCGACGCTGGCGCTCCGGGCAGGGCGGACACACCGGCGATCTCTGCCGCGACGCTCCGGCTCGCGCACGAGATCCTCAACGACCCAGAGGTCTTCGTCGTTGCTATCGGCTCGAGAGCACCGTACGTCGACTCGTCGGACCGCTACCGCCAGATGATCGTCATCGGACGCCACGACTTCGGCCAAGAGCCGACTCAGCTGCTCGTGCACCAGATACGGTCCAAGTTCCTTCCGGCTGCCGGCTTCCCCTCCGGCCTTCGGGTCTACGTCGGCGGTGCGCCGGCCCAGGGCGCCGACTTTCTCACGCGCGTCTACGGCACATTTCCCTGGATCGTCCTGCTCGTACTGGCGCTCGCCTACCTGGTGTTGCTGCGCGCGTTCCGTTCCCTGCTGTTGCCGCTGATGGCCGTGCTCCTGGACGTGGTCTCGGTCGCCGCGACTTACGGGCTGCTCGTCGTGATCTTCCGCCTGGGCGTCGGGGCCGAAGTGCTCGGCCTCTATCGCGTCTCTCAGATCGAGGGGTGGGTCCCGATCTTCCTCTTCGCGATGCTCTTCGGCCTCTCGATGGACTACGAGGTCTTCTTCGTGTCGCGCATGCGCGAGTCGTGGGACGACTGCGGCGACAACAAGCGCGCCGTGTCGGACGGGCTCACCCATACCGGGCGGGTCGTCAGTGCCGCGGCTTTGATCATGGTCGGCGCGGTCTCGGGGCTGGTGGCCGGGCATGTGGCCGGCTTGCAGGAGCTGGGCGTCGGGCTGGCTCTCGGAGTCCTGATCGACGCGACGATCGTGCGCGGTCTATTGATGCCGAGCCTGATGACCCTGCTGGGACGTTGGAATTGGTGGCTTCCGGCGCCGATCGCCGGGTTCGCCGGCGTAGCGGCCTCGCCCCTCGCTGGGCACGAGAGGCGAGGCCTGCCGACGAGTGTGTGACCGGCTGCTACTTGACGACGGTGATCGCGAACCTGAACGCCGGCAGGTGATAGCCGAGCGCCAGTGCGGGCTCGTCCTGGGCGTAGGTGAGAACCGGCACCATGCCGTACGGAGTGGACGCGAACGACGGCGACAGCGTGTAGAGCATCGGGTAGAGGTCTATGAGGTGCGTCCCGGGACCGCCTGTGGCATTCAGATGCAGCAGGACATCCCCGTTGGAGTTGAAGCCGCACCCGTATCCCATGTAGCTGTTGTCGTAGTCAACGGTGACGGTGTTGTCGAGCTGTGTCCAGCCGACGCCCTTCAGGTGAATGGTGAAGGGCTGGCCCTCCTTCACCACGACCGAGGACACGCCCCGTCCGACGATGCTCTCCATCACGTAGAAGGGCACCTCCGCGAGGATCTTGCCCTTTTGCACTAGCTGCACGACATGCCAGCCGCCGAGGCCGTCCGGAACCGTGATCTTCGAATGGAGCGACCTGCCAGACGGGGTCGCTGATCCCAAGGGCTGCGACACGAACACCCAGCACGTGCTCGCGCAGTTGACGCGGTTTCCGACAACCGTGGACCAGACCAGTTGCACTGGCGATCCCGACGACAGCCCCGTCGCCGAGAGGTCGACCTTGGTGTTCACCCGGCCGCTCGTGGTTGCAAGAACGGCCTGCACGCCGCTTGTGGCCGAGAGTCCGCTCGTCTCAAGCGTTGTCCGGGCGCTCAGCGTCGGAGCGACGCTGACAGGCCAGTCGACGGAGGGAGGTGGCGGCCCGTCGTCCTTCGTCACGGTAAAGGTGACCGTGGCGCCGTTCGTGTACGGAATCGGGGATTGCGGCACGTTCAAGTACAGGTAGCTGATGGCGTTCCCGATCTGGATCGTGTGCTGGCCCACCGGCCCGGCGGCACGAATGGTCGCTTTGGCCACGCCGCGTGTCCAGTTGGCCATCATCTCGCCCACGTAGTGGTTGTCCCAGAGAAGGGACGCCCCGCCTGTGTACAGGGTCGCACCGAGGCCGCTGTAGGTGATCGTGATCGGCGTCCCGATGGGGCCGCTCGTCGGCGTGACGGTGACGGTTCGCAACGTTACGAACCCGCCGTGAGCGACCTCTACACCGTTTACGACGGCGTAGAGGTCGTGCAGGCCACCCCAGTCCTGGGGCACCGTGAGCGACACGCGGAACGAGCCCTTGGCGTTGGTGGTCGTCTTGTCGAGCACCACGGCGAAATCGGTGTCCGCGCGGCCGAGGTAGTTCACCGTGTCCGGCTTGGCTTGCACAAGCCATGTGGCATCCGCGGTCGACCACGTCAGTTCCACGTCCGCGTTCGCGGCGAGGTGCGAGCCCGAGATCGTCAGCGGGATCCCGGCGACGCCCTCATCGGGGTTCACCTGGAGGATCCCCATGGTCGGGCTCGGCCGCGCCGAGCCGGCGACCGGGCCGGGGAGCTGGCTGACGCCAGGGATGGCGGGTGAACGCAGCGTCGTGAAGCTCACCGCCGGGGCCGCGTGCGCCGACGACGGGCGAACAGCTTTGCCTGCGGTCGTGGCGCTTGCGGTCGCGACGCAAGAAAACAGGACCAAAGCCCCTACCAACAACCCGATCAACACGTTTCGGGGTTGCTTGTCTCTCAAGTGCCTCATTGTCAGCTTTCCTCTCACCTTGATGTGGTCTGTCGACTGCGATTGGGAACCGGCCGCGTCCGCTCTAGGCCCTGATGACGACCATGGGTGACGACCATAACGGTGAAGGTCGAATGGCGGGCACGCATAGGAAACACAGAGGTCGCCCGCCGCCGGCTAGCCGTACGGCAAGCGACCTCTCGCGCTTTATTAAGGGACTTGTCCCGCTTGCTAGCTGCTGGGCTCGATCGTGAGCGGCGACGCCACCTGTGGCGAGTCCTGCTGCATGAAGACGCCCTTCTCGGACGGAATTGGGGCCGTCAGCCCTTCCGGCACCGGGTTCGTGATGACCGTGACGCTGTAGTTCACGACGCCGAGCGGATAGGCCTTGCCCACAGGCCAAGCAGCCGTCCAGTACGACACCGCCGGCTTGGTCGGGTGCGTGCCGTACACAAGAGGTATTGCTGCGGACAGACCCGGGACGTTCACGTAAGCGCTCTTGACCGTGACGTTGGTGAGGTCGTTACCCCCAGAAGTCACGTGGACGCCCCACATGCGGAACACGACGACGTCCCCTCGTTGGAACAGGTTCGTCATCGAGCAGCCGGCATCGGCTGCCAGCTTCACAGTCCCACCCGCGCCTTGGACCGTGTCCACGGAGAAGAACACCTGGTGTGTTCCGACCCCTTGGACCGGCGGGGCCAGGGTCGTGGTCGTCGTTGTCGTGGCCGCTCCCGCGTGACCCGTGGCCGCTCCTGCGCCTGCGCCCACGACCGCGATGGCGACGACACCTCCGATCGCAACTAGCCCGGCGGCGACCGCGATTATGAGCTTCTTCATGCCATCCTCCCTCTCGTCAGGTCTAGGTTCTGGGTCAGGCCTTCACAGCCAGCGTTCCGCTGAGAGTGACTGTGAAAGAGCCGTCTTGGGATCCGCTCGTTCCACCGAGCTTGAGGGTGCCCTTGAACTTGAGGCTGCCGGACGCGCCATCTGCCGCGCCGACACCTCCGGTGGCCACGGCGACACCGTGAAATGTGACCGTCACAGGGCCGCTGTCACCGTTGGCACAGCCTTGCTGCGAGCTTGACCGGGTTACGGTGAACAGGATCTTGTTCGCACCGCCGGCGATGCTGCCCTTACCGCCGAACGGGTCGCACTGCTGTGAAGCGGCGGCCGAGCCACTGCCGCTGACCTTGCTGACACCAAAGAGCGAGTTCTTGCCCGAACCCGTGACCGATGAGATAGTCGCCTGGCCGTTGTTGATGAGCAACGAGGCCTTGCCGGTGTAGCTGCTGGAAAACGGGATTTTCTTCGTTGCCGGGACGGCCGAGAACACGGGACCTGCCAACAGCCCGGTGCTCAGAACTGCAACGAGCACGACGCCTGGAATGTACTTCTTCATCCTCTTCCTGCCAGTCAGTGGTTGTTGACGTATACTTACCGAACGGATAGTAAGTCCAATCTGACCGACCGTCAAGTAAAGCGGGGATGACCAGGACGTGTCGTACTCCAGGAGCAGTGAAGCTGGCTTAACGCAGCCTACCGAGGTCGGCTCGGCAGGCCACGGCAACACGCGCCAGCGGATCCTCGACATCGCGCTGGATCTCTTCATCACCCAGGGCTACGACGCGACATCCATCCGCCAGATCGCCGAGAGGTTGGGCTTCTCGAAGGCGTCGATCTACTACCACTTCGCCAGCAAGCAGGACATCTTGATGGCGCTTCACTACAAGCTCCACGAGGTCGGACGAGAAGCGCTCGCTGCCGTGAGGATGCCGACGAACTCGCAGGGAGCCTGGATGGCGCTGCTGGACCAGCTGATCAACGAGATCCTCGAGTACCACGACCTGTTCATCCTCCAAGAGCGCAACCGGGCCGCCATATCGCACCTGCACCAAGAACGCCACGTGTCCGAGCACGACCTGCTCGAGGACTGGTTCCATGCGGCGCTCTCAGATCGGGAGATCGATCTTCGCGATCGCGTGCGTATGGCGTGTGGTTTCAAGGCCGTCATGGGCCTACTTGATCTGGTGGGTGACGTCTTCGCAGAGGTCCCTTCGCAGGTGCTGGCGGACCTGCTGCGAGAAGCAACCAAAGACCTCATGGGCCCCAAGTTTGCTGCCGGTCACCCGGCTTAGGAGATCCCCGGCAGCGCTTCCTCGGCCTGATGGAACGGTGCTCGCAACTAGCCTCTGCGAGCTACATCCGTGATAATGCCCGGCTAGAAAATTCACGATCCATACGGGAGGGTACGTCCGATGCGACGCAAGGTGTTCGATGTCCTGGTCAGTGCAGGTGGCCTGATAGTCGTGGCCGTCCTGGTGGTGGCGGGAGCGCTCTTGATGTGGGCGCAGAGCTTTACGAACTCGAGCGTGCACAACCAGCTGGCACAGCAGGACATTTTCTTCCCTGCCAAGGCTGACATCACCCCCCAGCAGAGGCCCTACCTCCTCCAGTACGCAGGCCAGCAGGTGCTGACCGGTGCTCAGGCCGACGCGTACGCCCGGAAGATAGCCAGCGACGTTGCCGGCATGCCCTACGGCGGCGTCTACGCGAAGATCAGCGCGGCCGCCCTGGCCAACCCGAGCAACGCCGCGCTCAAGGCCGAGGCGCAGACCGCCTTCGAGGGCACGACCCTGCGGGGCCTTTTGCTCGAGGCCTATGCCTTCGGCACCTTTGGGACGATCTCACTTTGGGCCGGGATCGCCGCGTTCATCCTTGCGGGCCTGATGCTCATCCTCGTCGCGTTCGGCTTCTGGCACTCGAGGCGGGTTCCCGATCACGTGGAGATCCTGGCGCCCGCTTCGAAATAGCGGGGTCCGAGAGGGCTCAGCCCTTTCCGACCTCCGACTTCGCCCGCGCCATCACCGCGGCGATGGCCGAGGCAGCCCCGCTCGAGCTGAAAGCCGAGCCGAGATCGACGAACGTCAGGAACACTTCAGCTGAGCCCTGCACGTAGAAGTACTCGTCGTCGTAGAGCGTCTCTTTGAGCAAGGCGAAGTTCCCGCCTGTCTCCAAGAAGCGGATGTGGACGCCTCCGCTGCCGTAGCGGGGTGCACCCATGAAGCTCCCGCTGGCCTTGACGCCTTTGCCGGCTCCCTGGAGGGTGCTCTCGGCCGCCATCTGGGTCGCAAGGCAAGCGATCGACGCCTTGCGGCCGAGGGCGGCGAGGTCCGCGAGCGTCCCGGAGGCGCTATTCAGGAATACAACCTCCGAGCTGGCGCTCGGGAGGTGCGTGAGCGTCGCGCTCTTCTCGAAAAAGGTCGGCGATGAGACGTCCACGAGGACCGTGCCTCCGGTCACTCCGCTCGTGCCGAACGGGTCAGGACTCACCGGGCCGCCCTTCGCGATACAGGCGACCGCCTGCCTGCCTAGCGCTGCCTCGCCCTTGGGTGAGGCAGCAGGTTGGGCGGTCGCCCATTTGATGCTCGTCGGCAAGTCCGACACCTTCATGTTGATGGCCTTCGCCTCTGCCGCAACCGAGGACGCCCCACCGGGAAGCTGGCGGAGGTTGGCCATCGAAGGCAGCGCGGAAACTGAACCTAGGGCGAGAGCTCCGGCGAACCCTCCGACGACAAGGCGGTAGCAAGATCGGATCATGGTTTCAATATAGGCCCTGGGTCGGCGCTGGCACGGGCCCCGGATCCCACTGATTCTCCTTTGGGACGCTGATCCGGGCTGGTAGACAGTTGCCGTGGAACCCGTACTCCGGTCGTACCGGCCGGCCGACCGCGAGGCGCTCGTGTCGCTCTGGTCGATCTGCGAGCTGACGCGACCGTGGAACGATCCGAACCGCGACATCGACCGTAAGTTGGCCAGGGACGCCGAGAACCTCCTCGTACTCGAGGAGGACGGCGAGTTGATCGGGTCGGTGATGGTCGGCTACGAAGGCCACCGGGGCTGGATCAATTACCTCGCGGTCCACCCTGCTCATCGGCGTCAGGGACTCGGTCGTCTGCTCATGGACGAGGCAGAGACACGACTCCGCGGTCTCGGGTGCCCGAAAGTCAACCTCCAAGTCCGGAACTCGAACGAGGCCGCAAGAGAGTTCTACCGACAGATCGGCTACACCTTCGACGAGGCTGTGAGCTTCGGCAAACGCCTCGAACACGACGCGCCGCCTCCCTGCTGATCCCGAGACCGCCCGCCACTACCCTCAGGGCCACCACTGTCAAGCCGCCCTGGTGGGCGGATCGGCGTGCCGATACCGGCGACGTGAACCGGGGTGGGCATCATCTCCTCAAGGCTTCTTCTCAGAGTCCTCGGGGTCTGTTACTCTGAATCGAGTACCCGAAATGGAGGGACTGTGCCGCTGCGTAATCGAAGCAACCCTCTCGCCCTCGCCGTGCTCATCTGCCTCTACGAGCGGCCCATGCATCCCTACGAGGTCGCGACCACGCTCCGCCAGCGCCAGAAGCACGAGAGCATCCGCCTCAACTACGGGTCGCTCTATGCGGTAGTGGACTCCCTCGAACGACGCGGCTTGATCACCGCGAAAGGAACCGAACGTTCAGGTCGACTCCCCGAGCGAACCGTGTACTTCCTCACCGACGCCGGCCGGATCGAGATGCACGACTGGTTGACCGATCTCATCTCGACGCCGATCAACGACTATCCCGAGTTCGCGGCGGCGCTTTCGTTCCTTCCCGCGCTGCCTCCCGGCGACGTCCTGGACCTCTTGAAAGAGCGGGGCCGATGCCTCGAGTTCGAGATCGCGATGACGACCGCGGCACGTGAACTGGTCGAGAAGCAGGGCATTCCCAGGCTCTTCTGGGTCGAGGCCGAGTTTCACCGACTGCTACGAGAAACCGAGCTCGACTACGTGCGACGGCTCATCAGCGAGATCGAGGCCGGGACTCTTGAAGGCCTCGAGTGGTGGCGGGCCGCGCACGAACACGCCGGCGATATCGTGGCGCCCCCACCGTTCTTCGCCGACGACTCGACCGAGCCTTGACAAGAACCATGGATCACACGGAGGACGGCCACTTGAAAGCGATCATCTCGACCACCGATCTGCGCAAGCAATTCCACTCGAGACGTGGACCCGTCGAGGCGGTGCGAGGAGTCAGCATCGAAGTCGGGCGAGGGGAGATATTCGGCTTCCTCGGCCCGAACGGAGCCGGCAAGACGACAACGTTGCGGATGCTGACCACGCTGCTTCCGATCGACAGCGGGCACGCGACGGTGGCCGGAATCGATGTCGCGCGCAAGCCCAAACAGGTCCGCCAGCGCATCGGGTACGTCAGCCAGCTCGGGGGCGCCGACGAGCTCGCGACCGGACGCGAGAACCTGATTCTGCAAGGGCGCCTCTACGGCGGCGACCGTGTCTCTGTGACTTCGCGGGCGAAGCTGCTGATGGAGATCCTCGACCTCAACGAGTTCGCAGATCGCCGCGTGAAGACCTACTCCGGGGGGCAGCGCCGGCGTCTGGACGTCGCGCTCGGCATCGTGCACGAGCCCGAAGTCCTGTTCCTCGATGAGCCGAGCACGGGACTCGATCCTCAGAATCGGGCGAATCTCTGGGAGCACGTCCGCTCACTGCGCTCACGCGGCACGACGATCTTCCTGACGACGCACTACCTCGAGGAGGCCGACATGCTCTGCGATCGCATCATGATCATGGACCACGGTCGGATCGTCGCCGAAGGGACGCCGCGCGATCTGAAGCGGCAGGTCTCGGGTGATTCAGTCCTTCTCAGCCTTCACGACGAGGGTGGCGCACTGGCCCGAGCGCGACTGCTCATCTCCGCCGAGCCGTACGTGCGCGAGCTGACCACCGATGGCGATCAGCTTCGTCTCTACGTCGAGGACGGGAGCGCCGCGCTCCCCGGGCTGCTGCGCCTTCTGGACGCCGAGCGCATCGCGCTCAAGTCGATCAGCCTCTCGGAACCGACCCTTGACGATGTGTTCTTGCACCAGACCGGTCACTCTCTTCGAGACGCCGGCACCGACACGACCGAGACCGCGGCATGAAGACATTTCGGGACATAGGTCTCCTCTTCCACCGTTACACCCTGCAGATGCTGCGCAACCCCGTCTGGCTGTTCGTGGGGTTCTCCTCGCCGATCCTCTATCTCGCGTTGTTCACCCCGATGCTCAAGCACATCGCTCCGAGCCTCGGCGTCCGGGGTGGCGGCGTGCTCGAGATCTTCCTGCCCGGGATCCTCTCCCTCCTCGCGTTCGCGAGTGGGAGCGGCATGGGCTTCAGCACGATCTTCGAGCTTCAAGCCGGAGTGGTCGAGCGTTTCCGCGTCACTCCCGCGAGTCGCTTCGCGATTCTCGTCGGCCCCATCCTCTCGGGGCTCATGATGATGGTGGTGTTCGACGCAGTCGTCGTCGCGATCGCGGTCGGAGTCGGGTTTCAGGTGCACTGGCTCGGGCTGGCAGCCCTCGCTGTCCTGCTCGGGCTGCTTGCGGCCCTCACAGCGGCCTTTTCGACGGCAACTGCTCTCGTGACCAAGGACATCAGCAGCTTCGCCGCAATCATCAATGGGATCAATCTGCCGATCCTTCTCCTGGCGGGCGTGCTCCTCCCGATCTCGTTCGCGCCTGTGTGGATGCGCGTCGTCGCGCACTTCAATCCTCTCTACTACGCCGTGCAGGCTTCACGCTCCCTCGCCGCCGGCAGCTTCGGCGCCCCGGCCGTCTGGCAGGGCTTCGCCGTGCTCGCGTCGCTGTGCGCGCTCGTCGTGTTCTGGGCGACGCGGGTGTTCCGAAAGGCGGTCGCCTGAGAGCCCGAGCTGCGTCGGTCTTTGGGCCCGCGGCTCGCGTGTGGCCGACCACTCCAGGTCCCGGACAGCTGAGTTCTCGAGTTCCACGAGAAGTTGAACACAAGACGGCATGGCCGACCTCAGTCCTTGCCGATTATGACCTCGGTCGCCTTGATGACGGCCTTCACGGAGTCGCCCTCCGCGAGCGCCAGGCTTTCCGCGGAGCCTCTTGTGATCGCCGACACGACTTCTTGACCCCCGGCCAGCCGGATCACGACGGTGGACATGACCACACCGTGCTGGACGCTGACGACTACGCCGTCGAGTTGGTTCCTTGCGCTTAGTCTCATGGACGGGAGGCTAGTGACCAAGGCGGCCCGTGAGCCGCCCGATCGGAAAATGCCATGGAACTGATTGCCGTGCTCAACGATGCCCGTGCCGAGATCTTGGATGAAGCGGCCGAGGCAGTCCTAAGGTCCCACCTGGGCCACTACAAAGCGTCCGGCCCCGAAGAGCTGCGGTCTCGCCTGGAGGCGCTCTTCGACATCGTGGTCGACTGCCTGCGGTCTCGGAATCTCGATCAGGTGAGCAGGTACGCGGAACGGGTCGGCCGCGATCGCTTCACGAGCGGGTTCGGGATTGGTGAGGTCCAGACCGCGTTCAACGTGCTGGAGGAGTCGATGTGGCACCACGTCGTCGCCGGGGTCCCCACCGACGAGCTCGTGGAGTCGCTCGGCCTCCTCTCAACTGTCCTCGGCGTCGGCAAGGACGAGTTGGCACGCACTTACGTCTCTCTCGCCAGCCACGAGCACGTGCCCTCACTCGACTTGCGTGCCCTGTTCGAGGGCACCTGAGACCGCCGGACCGCCGGCTGGCACTCCGAAGCGCCGCCACCGGCGTCGCACGCTCGGGACGACCCCGGTAGTTGCGGGCCACCAGGTAGCGTCGCTTGCCAATGGCGCAGCTGGTTGTCGCGACCTACAACGTTCATGCGGGCACCGATGGTTGGGGCACGCCGTTCGACGTCGTGGCCTCTTGCGGCCGGCTGGACGCTGACGTTCTCTTGCTGCAGGAGACCTGGACTCCTGCCGGCGGCGAGGGGCTCGCATCGCTGGTGGCGAACTCGCTCGGCTACGAGGCGCACCAGGTATGCCTCTCCGATGCAGTGTTGCTCGAGTCGGCAGAGGCGGTCGGCACGCGTTGGGGTCCCAGGTACCCACACCGGAACCGTTCCCTCTGGGTGGGTGGCGCCGAGAAGCTCGGGCGCCTGCATCGTGCACGCTGGGGCACGGCACGCACCGGCACCTGGGGAATCGCCCTGCTGTCGCGCCTGCCCGTCGAGCGGGTCGAAACCATAGAGCTGGGCAGGCTGCGCCGTGACTCCGCCGAGCGACGCTCCGCCGTCCTCGCCGAGATAGGAGTCGACGGCTCCTCGATCACCGTCGTCGGCACCCACCTGGCCCATTTCACACATGGATCGCCGATCCTGTTGGAACGCCTCCGTCTCCGGCTCCCGGAACCCGGCCAGCCCGCTGTGCTCGCCGGCGACATGAACTTCTGGGGGCCACCGCTGTCGCTAGGGCTCCCAGGCTGGCGGAGAGCGGTCCGGGGCCGCACCTACCCCAGCTGGCGTGCCCACAGCCAGATCGACCACATCTTCGTGACACGGCCGGTCGAGGTGATCTCGGGCGCGCCGGTCGCAGTGGGCCGCTCGGACCACATGCCGCTGCGGGCACGGCTCGCCATCGCCTGATGATCATGTAACCGATCCGAGCCCCGCGAGGTCTGACCTAAGGAGAGGCAGGTCCGGGCATGGTGCCCGACCCGGAGGGGGAAAGGGGCGAGCTTGCTGGCGTTCACATTTCCCGGCCAGGGTTCACAGCGACCGGGCATGGGCGCCGCTTGGGTTGACCACCCGTCGTTCGAGCTCGTCGCCCTCGCTTCTGAGATAACGGGCCGCGACCTGGCCCATCTTCTCCTCGAAGCCGACCAGGAAACCCTGACCCGAACCGACAACGCTCAGATCGCCACCTTCGTCCAGAGCCTGATCGTCCTTGACGCCGCCGAAAGGATCGGCATCGAGCCTTCGTCCTCAGCCGGCCATAGCCTCGGCGAGTACACCGCCCTCGTGGCTGCAGGGTCTCTCGACTTCGAAGACGGGCTCCGCCTCGTCTCAGAGCGCGGCGCCGCCATGCAAGAGGCCGCCGAATGCGCGCCCGGGACGATGATCGCCGTGCTCGGTCTCGACGACGAGGCCGTCGAGGCGGCGTGCCGTCGTGTCGACGATGAGGCTTGGATAGCGAACTTCAACGCTCCTGGCCAGGTCATAGTCGCCGGGACCGCCGAGGCGCTCGCCGAGTTCAGCGCGATCGCGAAGCAGCTCGGCGCCAAGCGCGTGCTCTCGATGCCGGTCGGAGGCGCCTTCCATACGCCACTCATGGCGCCTGCGCGCGACCGACTGCGCAAGGCGGTCGCGGCCACGAGCTTCCATGCGCTCGATCCGGTGGTCGTGGCAAACGTGGACGCCCGCCCCCACGACGACCCGAACGAGTGGCCACAGCTGCTGTCCGCCCAGCTGTGCAGCCCGGTCCGGTGGCGCCAGAGCATCGACACCCTGCTCGGTGAAGGCGTGCAGACCTTCGTCGAGCTGGGACCGGGTGGCGTGCTGACGGGCTTGTTGCGACGAGTGGCACCCACGACGGACGCGATCGGAGTGTCGGTCTCCACTCCGGACGATCTCGATCGTCTGGTCGAGATCCTCGCTGACGGGATAGTCGGTGCCGCCCCGACAGGAGAGCGTTTCCACATGACCGAGCGGCTCGTGGTCTCGCCCGCTGTAGGGCTGTTCGAGCCTGCGGCCGGTCTGGCCGGTTATCTACCCGGTGCTGCCGGCCAACCCGCGGACCCGATCCTGATCCAGGTCGGCGGACTCCTGGGTAATGTCGGCACGACCGAAGTGCGGTCCGCGTTCTCGGGCACCCTCGAAGGCGTGCTCGTGCTGGCGGGCGAGAGGGTGACGCGCGGCCAACCCATTGCATGGTTGCGGGCCCCGAGCCAAGACGAGAGGACCTGATGAGAGGCGCACAGATCACCGGATGGGGCCTTGCTCTGCCGGACACGGTCGTCACCAACGCGGATTACGAGGCACATCTCGACACGAGTGACGAGTGGATCGTCGAGCGGACCGGGATCAAAGAGAGGCGCCACGGCGGCACGAGCTCGGGGCTCGCCATCGAGTCGGGCAGGCGCGCGCTGCACCGTGCGGGACGCCGTGGCCAGGAGATCGACCTTCTCGTGCTGGCGACGACGACTCCGGACCAGACCGTGCCCGCGACCTCCGCCTGGGTCCACCACCAGCTCGGTTGCCGTGGCGCCGCCTTCGACTTGAACGCCGCGTGCGCCGGTTTCGTGTACGGGCTCGTGACCGCTGTCGCGCTGCTCGACGCCGGACACGAGCGCGCACTCGTGGTCGGCTCGGACACCTTGTCGCAGATCACCGACCAGAGCGACCGGAACACGGCAGTGCTGTTCGGCGACGGGGCGGGCGCCATTGTCGTCGAGGCCACCGAGGGCGAGCCGCTGATCCTCGCGCACGATCTCGGGCTAGACGGGTCCTTGACCCCGCTCCTGTACTGCGACCGGGGCGGCTACATCGCGATGGAAGGGCGTGAAGTCTTCCGCAAGGCGGTTCGAGTGACCGTCGAGTCCGCCCAGCGGGTGCTGAAGCAGGCCGATGTCAAAGCCGAGGACATCGCGCTTTTCATCCCGCACCAAGCCAACATCCGGATCATCGACGCCATGGGCCAGCGGCTGGGAATCGATCCGACCCGCTACGCGGTCTGCCTCGATCACACCGGCAACACCTCGGCTGCGTCCTGCGGGATCGCACTCGCCGAGGCCGCCGAGGCCGGGCGCCTCAAGGACGGCGACCTCGTCCTTTTCTCCGGCTTCGGAGCCGGGATGACCTGGGCGAGCGCCGTGGTGCGATGGGGAGGGGCCCCAGAGGCTCCGGCGAGCGCCGGTGGCTTTGGGACGCGCGGGTGACCACCGAGCACGACGACCACGTAACTCCCGACGACGGGGCTGGCGACGGCCCGGGGCGGGTGGTCCTCGTGACGGGCGGTTCGCGCGGGATCGGGCTGGCGTGTGCGCGGCGGTTCCAATCAGGGGGCGACCGGGTCGCTGTCACGTGGCGGACGAAGCCACCAGAGACGCTCGACGGGCCGGCCGGGACGTATCCGCTCTTGCCGGTCGGTTGCGACGTCACATCAGGGCTCGAGGTGGACCGAGCCTTTGCGGAGATCGAACAGGCACTCGGACCGGTTCAGGTCCTCGTCTGCGCGGCCGGGATCACCGACGACACCCTGCTCTTGCGAATGTCGGAGGACCGGTGGGACAACGTCATCGAGACGAACCTCACCGCTGTCTACAGAACCGCAAAGCGGGCGCTCGGACCGATGGTCCGGGCGAGGCAGGGCCGCGTCGTCCTGATCTCGTCGGTCGTCGCGTTCATGGGCTCCGCAGGCCAGACCAACTACGGTGCCTCCAAGGCCGCGCTGGTCGGCTTCGCCCGATCGCTCGCGAGAGAGGTGGCGTCGCGCAACGTCACGGTCAACGTGGTCGCCCCTGGGTTCGTGGCCACAGATATGATCGCTGCGTTAGGTGAAGATCGCGTCAGGGCGCTGACAGCTATGGTGCCGCTCGGGCGGCAAGCCGTCCCGGACGAGATCGCCTCGGCCGTCGAGTTCCTAGCCTCAGACGGCGCCAGTTACGTGACCGGCGCCGTGCTGGCCGTAGACGGTGGTCTCGGTATGGGCCACTGACTCATCGCAACCAATCAACCCAAGGCCTGCGCGGTCGAGATCCTGAACGTGCCGAGCGAGAAGGTGACCCTTGACGCAAACTTCGCGAACGACCTTGACGCCGACAGCCTCGACTTGGTCGAGCTCGTGATGGAGCTCGAGGAGGTCTTCAGCATCACCGTCGACGAGAGCGAGCTCGAGGGCGTCGAGACTATCGGTCAGGCGTACGAGCTCGTCACGTCGAAGCTTTGATGGCCGACGCCGAGTTCGTGCCCGACAGAGCGGGTCGCCGCAGGGTCGCGGTCACCGGACTCGGCGTGGTCTCGTGTTGCGGGATCGGCAAGGATGCCTTCTTCGAGGGTCTCAACGGGCCTGCACCCGAGGGCGAGCACCGGGTCCGGGGCTTCGACTCCTCGCTGTGGTTCGATGCCAAGGAAGTCCGGCGCGTGGACCTCTTTGCTCAATTTGCCGTTGCGGCATCCGAGATGGCCCTCGAGGACGCCGGCCAGCTCGACGTCGATCCAGCCCTCGCCGGTATCCAGATCGGCACCGGCGTCGGGGGTCTCAGCAGCATGGAGACCCAGATCGGCGTTCTACTCGAGAAGGGCCCGCGACGCGTCTCGCCTTTCCTCGTGCCGATGATGATGGCGAACGCTGGGGGTGCGACCGTCTCGATGCGCCTCGGCTGGCGGGGACCGTGCGAGACGATCACAACGGCTTGCGCATCGGGCACGCACTCGATCCTCGCCGGACACCGCCTGATCGCAACCGGGCGTTGTGACGCCGTGCTCGCCGGGGGTGCCGAGGCGGCGATGACCCCCGTCGCGCTCGCCGCTTTCGGGAACATGACGGCGCTGTCGACCAGTGGGCAGTCGCGGCCGTTCGACGTGCGCCGAGACGGCTTCGTGATCGCCGAAGGTGGAGCGGTCCTTGTGCTCGAGGAACTCGAGCGCGCGAGGGCCCGAGGGGCGCACATCTATGCGGAGCTTCTCGGAGGCGCCTCGACCGCGGACGCACACCACATCACGGCGCCGGCCCCCGGAGGCGCCGGCGCGATCGGCTGCATGGAGCTGGCGCTGGAGGACTCCGGGCTCAGGGCTGCTGACATCGCCCACGTCAACGCCCACGGCACTTCGACGCCACTCAACGACATGGCCGAAGCCGAAGCCATCGAAAAGATCTTCGGCCGTCCAGGCCCCGTGGTCACCTCCATCAAGGGCGTTACCGGTCATTCGCTCGGAGCGGCAGGAGCGCTGGAGGGTGTCGCCTGTGCGCTGTCGATCGAGCGACGGCTGATCCCGCCGACGGTGGGCCTCGAACAGCAGGACCCGGACATTCACCTCGACATCGTCCGGGACGTCCCCCGGACGTGGGAACCGGGCCCAGTCCTGTCGAACAGCTTCGGTTTCGGAGGGCACAATGGATGCATCGTGCTCACTCCCCCGTCTGGTTGAGTCACGGGCCGCGAGGAGTTGTCGGTCCCCGAGGATCCCGCCGGCCGGAATGGCCCACGGCCACCCGACTGCTCATTTGCCGGTTTCAGCGACGATCCTCCGTGGCTGATCGACCCTGATGAGCTTCCCTGGCTCGACGGCATAGACGTCATCCGGGCGAGGACGCGCGCAGAGGTTCCGCGCCTCGTCCGGCGCCGCTGGTTCCCCCCGGCGCACCGCATAGTGAAGGTCGGCTGGACGCTCGCCCGCGCCGTCGGAGCCTGGTACCTCGTCGACCGGGGTCGGGGCAAGGCGCGATCTCGTCTCGGTCTGTCGCGGCGGTTGCGGGTCGCGTTCGGCACGCTGGGGCCCACCTACATCAAGCTCGGGCAGATCCTCTCCTCGGGAGAAGGGATCTTCCCAGAGGAGATCGTCTCGCAGTTCCGCCTTCTTCTCGACCGCGTGCCGCCGGAGTCGTTCGACTCCGTGCGCCGGATCGTCGAGGCGGAGCTCGGCGGTCCCCTCGACGCGACCTTCACCGAGTTCGACCGGGCCCCGATCGCCGCCGCCTCGATCGCCCAGGTCCACGGCGCCCGTCTGCGAACCGGTGAGCGTGTGGTCGTCAAGGTCCAGCGACCCGACGTCGCCGAGCTCGTGCGGAGGGACCTCGCCGCCATGAGCTTCTTCGCCCCGTTCCTGGTCGGGCGGATACCGGTCGCAGCTCTCGCCAACCCGCCGGCTCTCATCGAGCTGTTCGCCGAGACGATCGTGGAGGAGCTGGACTTCCGGCTCGAAGCGGCCAACATGCTGGATGTCGGCCACGTTCTCGCTGAGACAAACCAGCGCTCCATCATCGTGCCGCGCCCGCATCCCCGGCTTGTCACACGCCGCATGATGGTGATGGAAAGGCTCGACGGCTTCGCGTGGGACGACGTCGAGGGAATGCGGGCCATCGGGATCGACACGACGACCGTGCTGAGGGCAGAGATGATCTCGTTCCTCGAAGGGGCGATGCTCTACGGCGTCTTCCACGGCGACCTGCACGGCGGGAACCTCTTCGTCCGCTCCGACGGCCGCGTCGCCCTGCTCGACTTCGGCATCACCGGGCGCCTCGGCGAGCGGCAGCGGCTCGCTTTCTTGCAACTGCTCATCGGCGGCTCGACGAGCAACCTCCGGATCCAGGTGAACGCATTGAAAGAGCTCGGCGCTCTCAAGCCCGACGCGGACGTGGAGCAGGTCATAAGGGACCTCGGCCTGGACAGGCCGACCCCGGACGTGACCGCATTGTCGGCCGACGAGCTCACCGCTCAGCTTCGAGACCTGACCCGCCAGCTCCTCGCCCACGGGGCGAGGATGCCGAAAGAGCTGATGTTGTTCGTGAAAGACATGCTCTTTCTCGACGGAGCGGTCGCGACGCTGGCTCCTGGAATCGACCTGCTCGGAGAAGTGGCCCTGATCGCGACGTACTTCTTCGAACGCTACGGGGAACGGATCGCGTCCGAGATCGGGCTCGATCCCCGTGCCGTCCCGATCGACCTCGATGCTTTGCGGTCGTCGATGGGCCTTCCGCCCGACGCTGAACAGTTCACCTACAAAGACCTGCAGGAGCGCCGCCAGGCTGTACGGAAGAAGTTCGAGCGAGGAGACTCCTAGGGCGCATCCACCGACAGCCGGACATTCGAACGCCTGGCCCGGTTCACGAGCCCCGTCCAGCTCGGGCCCCGGTGGTGCCGATTTCTCTTGCCTTTCGGGTAAGCGCCTGGCTACTGTCAACCCAGCCGGTAGCCGGCCTCTCGTGGCGTGACATCGCCGCCGTGCAATCCCCACGACGAGAAGGAACGACCATGCGCCCACCGGTGGACGACCGCGCGATACGGATCTTGCGCGAGAACGTGCCCGAGTTCGAGGACCATTACCTCGACCTCCTGGACATCTACGACGAGGACCTGACGCCGCAGGTGGTCTTCAACGAGCTCGCGGACTTCGTGACCGAGCTCGTGCAGCACGGTGACCACGAGGACACCCTCGAACGTTGTTTTGCCGCCGTCGAGCTCGTGGCCGTCGAGCCTGGCGCCGACGGCACAGGACTCGTGGCGTTCTGCTTCCTCGACCAGCTGGCGCCCTTCGCCCTCGAGAGGACGCGCAGCTACTTGGAGCCGATCACCGAGACGATCCTCGAGCTGGTGGAACAGGACCTGCTATACGAGGACGACGGAGAGACCGCGCTTCTCATCTCCGACCGCCCGTCGCCGACCTTTGGGCCGCCGCCCGCAGGAGCCTGTCTCCCGGCCGAGGACTGACCCGATCCCTGCCTCCCGGCGGCACTCGCCGCCGCGTCCCGGGCGGCACATCTGCCCGGTGCGGCGCGTGACGGCCTCACGAGGCGCTCGGCGCCCTCAGCTTTCCCTGCTCGAGCAGCGTCTCCTCTGAGCGAATGGATGCCGCGTTTGCAGCCGAGACGGCGTCGTAGACCTCCGAGCGGTGGATGGGCACTTGGCGGGGCGCTTCGATGGCAATCCTCACGTGGCGGCCGTCCACGATGGCGCGGACCTCGACGACGATGTCGTCGCCGATGAGAATGCGTTCGCCGACGCCACGAGTCAGGACGAGTGCCATCTTGTCTCCTTGGTCGTCTGGAGGTCGACCTCAATCGTAGACTGAAGGAGGCTCAGGTCCGCCTACGCCCACATGCCCGCCCGTTGCGAAGGCTCTCGCCCGCCGGGGGGACCGCAACCGCCGAAGAGGAGAGGCCTTGCCCAGGCAGGCTTCCCGCCTCCCCGTGCCCGCCGACTCTCTGCGCCTCCGCGCTTGTTTGGCAAGATCCGCAGCGATCGCGACGTAAGTAGCTGCGGTGGGGCAGGGATCGCCCTCAACGTAGGCCAAGGACGGCTTTCGAGTCCGACAGCAAGGTGACCTATGGCTGACGCGATCGAGGCGATCAACGTGCTGAACTTCGCGTTGGACGCGATCCAGCAGCGCCAGCAGGTCATCGCGAACAACATCGCGAACGAGAACACGCCTGGCTTCCAGGCTCAGGTCGTGACCTTCGAGAAGTCGCTCGCCGACGCCGTCGCCGACGGCGGCACTGCAATGGCCACCATCGTCCCCGAGGGCCTCCCGTCAGGCACGGACGGCAACAACGTGAGCCTTCCGGCGGAGCTCGCCCTCGAGACGCAGACGAACCTCGAGAACCAGTCGGTAGCGAATTCCCTGAGCTCGGAGTTCGCGATCCTCTCGTCGGCCGTCTCCGGATAGGGAGGAGGACCACCTCATGTCGATGTTCCCCTCGATAAGCATCGCCGGTACCGGGCTCGAAGTCGACCAGACCTGGATCGACGCGATCGGCGGCAACGTCGCGAACGCCGAGGACGCTGTCACCCCGGGCCAGCCCGTCTACAGGGAAGAAGAAGTGACCGCCGTCGCCTCACCCGGCTCGGGTTCCAGTTCCCCCGGCAACGGCGTCCAGGCGTCCGTCACTCTCGGCTCCTCGCAGGGAATCCTCACCCACGACCCGGGGAACCCGCTCGCCGACAAGGCGGGCGACGTGCTCTACCCGAATGTGAACATCGGGCACGAGATGACCTCGCTCGTCCAGGCACAGGTCAGTTACGAGGTGGACGCCAAGCTCCTCCAGAACAGCGACGACGCCTATCAGGCGATCCTCGCGATCAAGGCGTGACGCCGATGATCCCCCCCATCGTCCCGGTCTCCGCCATGACCAGCGCCTCGCCGGCGTCGGCAACCCCTGCCGCAACGGCCGTCTCGGGGACCGACGGCTTCGCCAACCTCCTCGGCTCCGCCCTCGATCAGCTCAACGAGACCACGTCGAACGCGGCGACACTTGCGATCGAAGGCGCCACCGGCCAGGCGAACATCGCGGACGTGACGGTCGCCGCCACCGAGGCGCAGCTCGCCGTCCAGCTCGCGACGACCGTCAGGAACGAAGGCGTGACGGCGCTCAACTCGATCATGTCCATGCAGGCGGGCTGACGTGGCCGTCGTTGCCTTCGACTCGAGCAAGCTGAACGGAACCGTCGCGCGGACGCGCCAGTACCTCAACGGCTTCACACCCGGACAAAAGGCGATGACCGCCATAGCGGCCATCGGCCTCGCCGTCGGCGGCGCATTGTTTGTCACCCACGCGTCAGGACCGAGCTACACGGTCCTTTACGCGAACCTGCAGTCCTCCCAAGCCGGCCAAGTCACCCAGGAGCTCTCCTCGAACCACGTTCCCTACGAGCTGCAGGACAACGGGACGACCGTTCTCGTCCCTGAGGCCGACGTGAACCAGGAACGGATCAGCCTCGCCGAGCAAGGGCTTCCCTCGGGCGGGACCATCACGTTCCAGACCCTCGCCTCGACGGGGATCACCTCGTCTCAGTTCGTGCAGAACGTCGACTACCAGGAGGCACTCGAGGGACAGCTCGCCTCGACGATCGAGTCGATCCAAGGCATCTCGAACGCACAGGTGTCCTTGGTGATGCCCGCGACGAGCAGCTTCGCAGTCGCGAGCACCCAGACCCCGACCGCTTCGGTCCTCGTCGACCTCGCCGACGGGACCGAGCTCACCAGCAGCCAGGTCCAGGGGATAGTCCACCTCGTCGCTTCCGCGGTACCGAGCCTTGACGCGAGCAACGTCACGGTCGTCGACAACAACGGAAACGTCCTGTCGGCCCCGGGAGTCGACGCGTCGGCGAGCACCAGCACCTCTGAGACCACCGCTTACGACGGCCAGCTGGCCGCTTCGCTGACGGCTCTGTTGGCACGTGTCGTCGGTCCGGACAATGCGGCCGTCGAGGTCCACGCCGTTCTCAACTTCAATCAGCAGACCACGACCACCACCGGTCTCGAGCTAGGCAAGGACGGCAAGCCGATCACGACGCCGACCAGCCAGGACACGACCCACCAGACCTACACGGGCAACGGGGCCCAGGCCGCCGGCTCACTAGGTTCCAGTTCGACCTCGACGGACCAGAACGGCACCTACAACTCGACGCAAACCCAGACCCAGACGGCCGTTGGCCAGGTCTCAGAGACGGTGCAGCAGGCGCCCGGACAGGTGGTCAAGACCGCTGTCGCGGTCCTCGTCAACTCGAGCTCCGTCAAATCGTCGCAGCTTCCCAGCATCAAGAGCCTGGTCCAGACGGCGGCGGGACTCGATCTCGCCACCGGTGACAGCATCGTCGTCACCGCTCTTCCCTTCTCCCCCGCGGCCCAGCAGGCCGCGACGAAAGCCCCCACGATGGTGTCGAAACTCCAGGGCTTCGCGCCCGACATCGGCCTTCTCCTTCTAATCGCGCTGTTCTTCTTCTTGGCGTTGCGCAGCTCGAAGAAGCGGCGCCCGATCTTCGAAGAGATCCCGATGCACCAGTTCGGCGGCGCGCTGTCGCCTATCGACGTCGACACCGGTGAGCTGCCGGCGGTGACGCCACTCGTGTCCGGGATGCTCTCGCAGGCGGCGTCGCCGGTCACGCGCGAGGTCGACGCGTACATCAACTCCAGCCCGGAAGAGGTGGCGCAAGTGATGCGTGCCTGGTCCCAGGAGCGGTCCGCGAGATCGGCATCGTGACGAGATGACCGACGCCGCCGTGACAGAGGCCCCTCAGGCGGAGGCCGGCGAGCACCTTGTGGTGCAACGAGGCGCCGCCCCGGTGCGCAAACTGCGTTACGAGAGCCTGACCGGGCAGCAGAAGGTAGCGATCGTGCTCGCCCAGCTCCGCGAGGAGACGTCGTCGATGCTGCTCAAGGCTGTGGGCGACGAAGAAGCAGTGCTGCTGGCCACCGAGATAGCGAACCTCCCGCCGCTGGATCGCGAGGTCGTCGGCCGGGTGCTCGAGGAGTTCGTCGGGAAGGTCAGCGCCACGAGGTCGATCAACCAGGGCGGCATTGCCCAGGCGCGCCGCATGCTCGCCGCTGCCATCGGCGAGGAGCGCGCCGCGCAAGTCATGCCCCATCTGCAGGGCAACGTCGCTGCCGGGCCGCTCGCGTCGCTTTCACAGGCGGACCCGAGCCATGTCGTGCCGTTGCTGGTCGACGAGCACCCGCAGACGGTCGCCGTGATCCTCGCCCACATGCCGCCGAACGACGGTTCCAGGTTGCTCGACGCGATGCCGAGCGACTTCCGGGCCGAGGTCGCAGTGCGGATCGCGACGATGGGTCCGGTCTCGCCGCAGGCCATCAGCACTTCGGCGCAGCAGCTCGCCAACAAGCTCCGTGGTCTCGGCGCGGCTGGCTCTTCGGTGCCTGGTGGGGTCCCCGCCCTCGTAGAGCTGCTCAACCGGGCAGACGGGTCGACCGAGAAGCAGGTGCTCGCCAGCCTCGAGGAACGCAACCCTGAGCTCGCCGAAGCAGTGAGGGCGCACATGTTCACCTTCGAAGACGTGCTCGCCATGGAGGACAGGACTCTCCAGCTCGTGCTGCGCGGGATCAAGATCCCCGATCTGGCTCTCGCCATCAAGGGCACGAGCGACGACCCCGACGTCATGGACAAGATCAAGCGCAACCTCTCCGACCGTGCCCAGGCCGAGCTCATGGAGGAGATCGAGGTCATGGGCCCGGTGAGGATGTCCCAGGTCGACAACGCCCAGTCGACCATCGTGCGGGCCGTACGCGAGCTCGAGGCGAGCGGCGAGATCGTCATCGCCAGACAGACGGACCAACTGCTGTGACGATGCGGTCGGCGGTCTTGCGCGGCGACACGGCGACCTTGTCGGTCATCAGGCCGGAAGTGCTGCCGATAGACGGGGAGGCACTCGCTTCCGAACACGCACGCGCGGAGCGGGAAGGTCGCGCCGCGGGCTACGCAGCCGGCCTGGCAGAGGCGCGAGCCGAGGCGCAGGCAGTCGCGGAGGCCGCCGCAGCCGCGCAGGTCTCCGTGCTCGGGGCCCTCGAGAAGGCGATCGCCCAGGCGCTGAGCGTGCTGGATACCGAGCGGCAAAACCTCGAGCGCTCTGCCGCCGAGCTCGCGTTCAAGATCACAGAGGCCATGGTCGGCCGGGAGCTCAAGCTGTCCTCGTCCCCCGGCCTCGAAGCCATCCGACGAGCTCTGGCCGAGTCGCCGGAGAGCGACGGGGCCGTCGTCCGGTTGAACCCCGCCGATGCGGAGGTTCTAGGCGACAAATCACAGCTGCACGCCGTGACGATCGTCCCGGACCCGTCGATAGGTGCCGGGGGATGCGTCCTCGAGGTGGGAGCCGCCTTCGTGGACGCACGGATCGAAGCGTCGCTCGAACGCGTGCGGACTGTGCTCGACGAGGCGGCTCGCAAGCCATGACAGCCCTTCTCGAGGCCGTCCGGGACCGCGCCATCCAAGCGGCCCGCCCCCGCCGCTACGGGCGCGTGGTGCGGATGGTCGGCATGTCCATCGAGGTGGTCGGGATCGGGCTTGCCATCGGCGACGGCTGCCTGTTGCTGCGCGAGGGCGCGGATCCGGTCCTGGCCGAAGTCGTCGCGCTCAGCGGAGAGCGCGTCACGTGCCTGCCCTACGGCGACACCACGGGCCTCAGCGTCGGAGCCCTCGTCGAGGACACTCGTGGCCCGCTTCCGGTCAGCGTCGGCGAGGAGCTCCTCGGTCGTGTCCTGGACGGCCTCGGCAGGCCGATCGACGACGGACCCCCGCTCGTCGGGCTCGAGGAAGCGAGCATCGACGGTTCACCGCCTCATCCGCTCAGGCGGGGCATGGTGTCGCAGCAGCTGGAGCTAGGAGTGCGGGTCCTCGACGGGCTCGTTCCTTGCGGCAGGGGCCAGCGCCTCGGGATCTTCGCTGGCTCGGGCGTCGGCAAGTCCTCTCTCATGTCGATGATCACAAGGGGAACAGCGGCCGACGTGGCTGTCATCGCGCTCGTCGGCGAGCGAGGACGGGAGGTGGCCGAGTTCGTCGAGCGTGTCCTCGGCACAGAAGGTAGGCGCAGATCGGTGGTCGTCGTGGCCACCTCCGACGCGCCCGCGCTCGTGCGCATCCGCGCAGCGTTTCTCGCCACGAGGATCGCCGAGTGGTTCCGCGACCAGGACCGCCACGTGCTCTTGTTGATGGACTCGCTCACGCGCTTCGCGATGGCGCAGCGCGAAGTGGGCCTCGCTGCCGGAGAGCCGCCGGCAACCCGCGGGTACCCGCCGAGCGTGTTCGGTCTGCTGCCGCGTCTTTTGGAGCGCGCCGGCATGGCCGAGCGGGGATCGATCACCGGCTTGTACACCGTCCTCGTCGAAGGCGACGATATGAACGAGCCGATCGCGGACACGGCCAGGTCGATCTTGGACGGGCACGTGCAGCTCTCCCGTCAGCTGGCCGAGTCCAACCACTACCCGGCGGTCGACATCCTCGGCTCGATCTCACGCCTGGCCCCGGCCATCACCGACCCAGAGGCGCTCGCCGCTGCCGGCGAGGTCCGGCGGATGCTCTCGGCTTGGCGCGACGCCAAGGACCTGATCGAGATCGACGCCTACGTCCCCGGCACCAACCCGGTCGTGGACAAGGCAATCGCCTTCAAGCCCGCCATCGACGCCTACACACGCCAGGCGATGTCGGAGCAGTCGCGTCTCGAACAGACTCGGGCAGGCCTGCTCACGCTCGCGGGCTCGGGGGTCGAGTCATGAAGGCCTACTCCTTCCGGCTCGGAACCGTGCTGCGCGTCCGCCGCGTCGAGACTCTGCTCGCACGCCAGCGCGTCGGTGTTGCGGCGCGCAACCTCGGCTGCGCAGTCGTGCACGAACAGGAGATCACCGCGGCGTACGAGGACGGGACGCGTCCTCCCGGTTCCCTTGACGGTACGGCATTCCTCGCTACCTACGAGCGCGGAGAACGCCTCGCGGGAATGCTGGTGTCGGCAGCGGAGGTCCGCTCCACGCGCGAGGCCCGTCTCGGCTCCGAACGCCTCGAGGCTGTCCTGGCAGAACGGCGGGTCGCGGTGCTCGAAAGGCTCGACGAGCGCCGCCGGCTCGAATGGCTGGCAGCGGTCCAGCACGAGGACGTGGCGGTGCTCGACGACTTCGCCACAGGCCGCGCGGCGGCCGGAGCAATGGCGGCGGCGCGTGATGATTGACCAGGTCGCCGCCGTGCCCTCGTTCATCGCCCAGATAGAGGCCCAGTTCGCCCAGTTCGCCCAGGCCGCGACACCCGGGACACCTGCGCTCCCGGCGCCGAACGACCCGTTCGCGACCCTTCTCGACGCGGCAACGACCACCTCGAGCTCGTCAACCGACGCGGTGACGACCGATTCGGCATCGTCAGAGGTGGAGCCCCAGCTCGTGTCCCTCGCGAGCGCGTCGCCCTCGTCGCTCGAGACACCCAATGCGGTGGTCGGCTCTTCGACATCGGGGTCCGAGATCGTTTCGGAAGCATCGAAGTTCCTCGGCGTGCCGTACGTATGGGGCGGCGAGTCTCCGAGCGGCTTCGACTGCTCGGGTCTCGTGCAGTACGTCTTCGCCCAGCTCGGCGTACAGGTGCCCCGAGGCTCGGTCGACCAGTCCGAGGTCGGCACCCCGGTGGCCAGTCTTTCGGAGGCACAACCTGGCGACCTGCTCTTCTTCGAACCCGGCCAGAACGGGGCACCGCCCGGAGAGCCGGGGCACGTCGCCATATACATCGGCAACGGCGAGATGATCGACGCTCCCGAGACGGGCGAGACGGTGCAGGTGCAGGCGGTCCCGTGCGAGCCACTGGCAATCCGCAGGGTGACGGTGCCTGTCGACGGGATCGTGGACGCCAGCGCTGCGACAGGGATCGCCAGCACCTCAGGCCAGAACGTCCAGATGGGCTCGATCTCGGTACCAGCGCACTACGCCGGTCTGGTCGAGCAAGCCTCCGCCGCCAGCGGCACACCGGCCTCCTTGCTCGCTGCGATCCTCTACAACGAGTCGCGTTTCGAGCCCAACGTCGTATCCTCGGCCGGCGCGGAAGGAATCGCCCAGTTCATGCCGGCCACTGCGTCCGCCAACGGGGTCGATCCCTTCGACCCATCTTCGGCGATCCCGGGTGCAGCCAACCTGCTCGCTCAATTCCACGCCGCATTCGGCTCGTGGACCGACGCGATTGCCGCCTATGCGGCCGGCGGTAGTGCCGTGGAGGCGGCCGGCGGCGTGCCTGAGGACGGCAGCACGCCCGCCTATGTGGCCAAGACCCTCGCCGAAGCCGGAATGGCGGCGGGATCGTGACCAGGTCCGTCTCTCTCGCCGATCTGATGCCGTCGCGCGTCGCCCCGACGGCCAAGCCTGCCGTCGTCAGCGCCTCAACCGCGGACGGGCTCGAATCCGGGGGCACGACCTGTTTCGCGCAGGTTCTCGAAAATGCAGGTTCAGCTGACAGAAGAACCGAGAAGGAGAACCGGCAGGAGGAACGCGTCGACGACGCTTGCCCGGGCACTGACCAGGTTGCCACCGTTGCAGCTGGCACGGTATCCGGCGAAACAGCTCCTCCGGTGACCGGTCCGGCAGTACCTTCGCTCGCAAGCACACAGCCGCCACCGCGCGTGCTGCACGGTCCAGCGATGCCGGCTGCTCCGCTTGTGCTCAACGTGGAAGTGCCGCACAACGGTGAGAGATCGCACGACTACGCCGCATCCCGCGGCGACGTGGTCCCGCACAAGACAGCGACCCCGTACGACAGGCCGACCGCGCAGGTTCCGGTGCCACACCTTGCGCCTGGGGGACCTGCGCCACAAACTCCTTCGCCTCCGCAAGGCGCCGCACCATTGCTCAATCACGCTGCGCCGCCCCCGGGTACCACGGCGACGATTTCGGACGATCCTCCCGCACAAACGGCGCCTCCCATCGCCGCTGCCGTCTCGCCTGCATCAGGCGCCGTCGCCTCCTCAGCAGCCACGCAAGCGACGGTTTCGGACGATCCTCCCGCACAAACGGCACCGCCCATCGCCGGTGCCGTCTCGCCTGCATCAGGCGCCGTCGCCTCCTCAGCAGCCACGCAGACGCTCCGAGTGCACGCCGGCGCGCCAGCGACCGCTTACTTCAGCGAAGCCACGACCGAGCCGACCGCCTCGCCACGACCACCGCAGGATGAGAGCGCGGACGCGCGGCAGGCCCCAGCCGCGCCGGGCACTACGGTGGCTCGGCCGGTGGCTTCGCCGCCTCCGCAGGCTGTCGGGTCGACGAACCTGCCTGCATCCCCGCACGGCGATGCAGGCAAGCAGCTTCGTGACTCCGACGCCGGCGCCGACAACGGGGCCGGGCAGGTGCCCGGTCACGTACCGACCACAGCGGCCACCGGCTCACAGCCCGTCGTGCCCGAGTCGATGTCGACACCCGTCGTGACAACAAACTCCGGTGAGTTCGCCATCAGCCTCGACCACGCCACGGTACAGCCGCCGCGCTCCGACTTCGTCGTTTCCAACACGGTGCTCACGGCGACGATCTCCAAACCCCTGAGCGAGGGAAACGGCACCTACTCGGTGACGGCGATGCTCAACCCGCCGTCGCTCGGCCACGTGCAAGCGGTCGTGAAAGTCGACGGGGCTAACGTCAACGTCGCCATCGTCGCCCACACCCCAGAAGGCCACCACGCCATCGCGGCGCACTTGGACGAGCTCCGGTCCGAGCTTCAGGCACGCGGCGGGAACGTACAGCTGTCACTCTCCGACGGCGGCGCCAAAGGCGGCCGCCGCGACCAGTCCGAGCCACCGCCCGCCACCGCGCAAGACAGTGAAGAAACCGACACTCTCGTCCTCACCGTTGCCCCGGCACACGGGGCCCAGTCGCTGCACGTGATCCTCTAGGAGGGCCGATGATCCAATCCGTCTCCTCAGTTGCCCCGCTCGCCGGCACCTCTGCCACGACGACCGACGACGCGACTTCGTCCGCCACGAGCTCGGCTCAGAGCTCCGGGATGAGCGCCTTGTTGGCCCCGAACGAGTTCTTGAGCCTGCTCGTCGACAACCTCAAGTACCAGGACCCGCTCGACCCGACGAGTAGCGCGGACCTGCTTACCCAACTCGCCGCACTGTCCCAGGTTCAGACCCAGCAGCAGATCGCCGAGACGGAGCAGACCTCGGCGGCCGCGAATCTCATAGGCGACACCATCACGGGAAGCGACGTGTCGGGGTCGCCCATCACCGGCGTCGTCAGTGGGTTCTCCCTCGGTACGAGCGGGCCGACACTCGACGTGGGCGGCAGCTCCGTCTTGCTCGGCAACATAACCGCCGTCGACCAAACCTCGACCAGCTCCACATCCACACCATCGAACGTGTCCGGCGCGTCCCGATGACCTACGAGAACAGACCCGAAAGATCAGGACAACCCACAGGAAAGGGATGACAGCATGCCCGTCATATCACTCGCCGCTGCCGACTCGGGTATCAGCACAATGCAGACCGAGATCGACACCATCGGTAACAACGTCGCCAACGCAGACAGCGACGGCTACCAGCAGGCCGACGTCCAATTCTCGGACATCCTCACCCAAGAGCTCTCTCCAGGAAGCGGGGCCTCGACAGGCCTCGCGAGCACCGACCCGGCAACGGTCGGCGCCGGCGCACAGGTCGCCGCCATGCAGACGAACTTCAGCCAGGGCGCGATCGTGCAGACCGGCGTGCCGACCGACGCTGCCATCCAGGGGAACGGCTTCTTCGTGGTCTCCCAGGGGGGCAACACCTATTACACCCGTGACGGGGACTTCCAGCTCGATGTCAACGGCACTCTCGCGGCCGCCAACGGCGCCGTCGTGCAGGGCTGGGCCGGGACGACCGCCACGACGGGACCCACCGGGCCGATCACCATCCCGAGCAGCATGACGATCCCCCCGCAGGAAACCTCCGCCGTCACCATGGGAGGCAACGTCCCCTCGGGCGGGGCCGCATTCACCACGACAGCGACCATGTACGACGCCCAAGGCAACGCCGTGCCCCTGACACTCACCTACACGCCCTCGACGAGCACGCCGAACGTCTGGACGCTGCAGGCGAGCGTCAACGGGACGAACCTGTTCAACTCCGGTGTGACGCTCACTTTCGACTCGACGGGCCAGCTCGAGAGCTACACCGTCGACGGCGGCGCCTCCCAGAAGGTCACGGGCCAGGCGTCCATAGCGACGACCCAAGCGCTCCCGACGGGCTTCAACTGGAACGAGAAGGCGATCGACTTCGTCTTCCCGGCCTCCACCTCCAACAACGCCGTGACGCAGTACACGACCGAGCAGACCGTCGGCGCGGCAAGTCAGGACGGCTACACCGAGGGAAGCCTCCAGTCCTGGTCGATCGGCCAGAACGGGGTCATCACCGGAACCTTCACGAACGGCCAGTCGCAGCAGCTCGGGACGATCGCCCTCGCGAACTTCTCGAACCCCGGCGGGCTCGACAACCTCGGAAACCTCCAGTACCAGACCACCGCAGCCTCGGGCCTGCCCCAGACCGGCACCCCGGGTTCGGCCGGGCGGGGCACCCTGCTCGGAGGAGCGCTCGAGCAGTCCAATGTCGACCTCGCCAACCAGCTGACGAGCCTCATCGAGGCACAGACCGACTACGAGGCAGACACCAAGGTCGTCTCCAGCACAGAAACCGCCCTTCAGGCACTCGTCACCAACGCCTGATCCCTTCTAGCGCGCTGAGGTCCTGCACATGTCACGACTCGGATCAGAAATGGCGCGAATCGGCAAGCAACGACGCTTTCGCGCCGTTATTAACTCGGAGGACGAGTGGGGAGCAACAGCCTCCCTTCTCACTGCGCTGTGGTGTGACGTTTTCTCAGAGGTCGGCAAGCCGATAGCTCCGGAGGGAGAAGCGGTGATCCTGGTCACCAAGAAGGACGGGACGACAACCGCTTTGAACATCGACCGCATCGAACGAGTCGAGCTCAACCCGGTCTCGCTGGGACGGGAGTCGAACGTCTTCTTCGTCGGCGGGGCTCATCTCGTCGTCGAAGAACCTCCGGAGGTCGTCATCGAGCAGATTGTCGACGCCAAGGCGCGTATCACGGCTCGCGCCTTCGCAATGCCTGAGAAGGAATGGAGGGTCCCCGGTGAACCACCGGGGCCGCTGCTTCGAGTTGTGCCAACGGGAGGCGATGACGAGTGACTCCCGTTGGCATCGTCGTCGCGCTTGGCTCGATCTTCATGGCGATGATCATGGATCACGGCAAGCCGATGACGATTGTCAGCATCCCTTATGGCAGGGGTGAACAAGCACGACCTCCGGCCTGTGCGCGGGGCGTTCCGCACCGCCATAAAGAACAAGGTGTCCTGGCATGCCGGTGACTTCAACGAGCACCTGATGAAGGTCGCCAAGGAGGCACGGACCATGGGCCTTTTGGCCCTCGAGAACGGCCTGCCGGAGGCGAAGATCGATCCGTTCGTGCGCAACGGGGTCGAGCTGATCACCACGACGTCGGACCCCGAACGCGTCCGCAACGTGCTCGACGCCGAGATCGTCGGCATGCGCGCGCGCCACCGCGTCGGCATCAAGTTCTTCCAGGACATGGGCGGCTTCGCCCCGACCATCGGGATACTCGGGACGGTCATCGGCCTCGTGCGCGTGCTGGGCGACCTCTCCTCGCCCGCGACGCTCGGCCCCGCGATCGCGAGCGCCTTCACGGCCACGCTTTGGGGCGTCATGACCGCGAACATCTTCTGGATCCCGATCTCGAACAAGCTGAAGCGCCTCTCCGACGACGAGGTGCGCCGCAAGGAGCTCGTCATCGAAGGACTCCTGGCGGTACAAGAAGGCCTCACAGGTCCCCAGCTCCGTGACCGCCTCGACCCGTTCCTCGCCCCACGCGAGCGTTCCGAGCAGGCAAGGGGCACCACCGCTGAGGAGTCGGCGGCGTGAGAACCGGACGACCCTACCGTGCGGTTAGCTCCACCGAGGAGGGGGGCGAGGAGGAGCCCGCCGGGATGGAGCGTTGGCTGCTCACCTATTCGGACATGATCACCCTGCTGCTCGCCCTGTTCGTGGTGCTCTACGCCCTCGGAAGCCTGAACCACGTCAAATACTCTGAGTTCGCGAAGGGGATGAACGTCTCGTTCAACAACGGAAACAGCCAACCGTCCTCCGCCCGCACCCAGCCCTCGAAGCACCCCGGTGACGATCCGGTTGCGAGGTACGCGGCGTCGCTCGGGACCGTCGAGGCCCAGCTCCGCGGGGCTCTGATCAAAGCGGGCCTGATGAAGGACGTGCAATTGACCACCGGGCCCGGTGGCCTCGTCGTGGGGCTCATCACCGGCAGGACCTATTACGGCGTCGACTCAGCAGCCTTGAGCCCTCTCGGTGCCGAGGTCGTGGACATCACCGGGCAAGTGATCCGCTCGCACACGAACCCGGTCAACGTCGAGGGTTACACAGACAACGAGCCCATCACCGGCGGTCCGTACCGGGACAATTGGCAGCTATCAGCCGAACGCGCCGTCGTCGTGGTCGAGCGCCTGCAGAACGTCTCGCACGTCAACCCGGGCCAGCTGTACATCGTCGGCTTCGGCCAGTACCACCCGATCGTGCCCAACAACTCGAAAGCGAACCAGGCCAAGAACCGTCGGGTCAACATCGTCATCACGGTGCCGGGCCAGAAAGTAGCCCTGCCATGACCGTCGTGCGGGACCACGACTTTCACCGTACAGAGACCCTCGACCGTCAGTACGTCCCCGCTTTCAGCGCGGCCCTCGACACCTTCGCCCGCCACGGCACGGTCGAGCTGTCCACGTCACTTCGCCGCACCACCCAGCTCGGCGTCCCTTCGCTGCGTGAGATGTCGTGGCGCGAGGTGACCGCGATCCTCGGAGAACGGCCTTACCTCGCGACGTTCAATCTCGAGCCGTTGAGCGGGACCGCAATCCTCATGCTGTCCCTCGAGACGGTGGTGAGGATGCTCGATTTCCGTCTCGGCGGTGGCACCCAGCCTGCCTTTGCCGGTCACACCAATCTGACCGACACGGACTTCGCCGTCCTCGGCGGCGTCGTCACGCCGCTGCTCCGCGAGCTCGCCGAGAGCCTCTCGCGCGTGAAGGAGGTATCGGCGGTCCTGGTGTCACAAGAGTCGAGCATCCAGTTCGTGCAGCTCGCCGGCCCCAACGAGATGTTCCTCGTCTCCAGCGTTCAGCTCTCCGTAGGCGACGACGAGCCTGCCGACATGATCCTCGCTCTTCCCTTCGCTCTGGTGCGCCAGATCACCGAGGCGATGCGCTCGGGATCGCGGACCCGTGACGACGCCACGCTCCTCGTCGAGGAGTCCGTCGTGACGCAGGCCGCCCTAGATGCCTGGCTCGAATTCCCATCCGTGCGCTTGTCCTCGACCGAGGTCTCCGAGCTCGGCGTCGGCGACGTGATCCGCTTCTTCCATCCGCTGAGCCAGCCGCTCGACATGCGCGCCGCAGGCGTTCTCGTCGCCCGAGCACACCAGGGCTCGGTCGGTTCCAAGGTTGTCGCTTCTGTCCTCGAGGAGGTATCTGACGATGGTGAGTGAAGCAGTCACCCCCACCACAGAGGGCGGTGTCGTGGCGAGCTATGGCGACGTCTGGTCACGAAAGCCGGCACGCCTACGCGACGTCCCACTCGAGATCAGCGCCCGCATCGGCAGCACGAGGCTCCCCATCCGAGCCGTGCTGGAGCTCGGCGTCGGACAGGTGATCGAGCTCGACCGCCAAGTCGGTGCACCCATCGACATCATCGCCAACAACGACGTGGTCATCGCACGGGGCGAGGTCGTCGAGGTCGACGACGAATACGGCGTGCGGATAACCGAGGTCGTCCATGGAGCGCTCGACTAGATGGGCAGCTTCATCCTGCTCTTCGGCAGGACGCTCGTAGCACTCGCAGTAGTGCTCTTCCTCGTCTGGGGGCTGTCGCGCCTGGCGCGGCGCAGCCAGAACGGCGGGTTTGCCCACAGCGTCGGTGCTCCTCCCGGCGCGCGCCTCGAGGTGCTGGGGCGCAGGTCCCTCTCGCGCACCGCATCGGTCGCCATCGTCCGCGTCGGCGAGCGCAACCTCGTCGTCGGGGTCACCCCACAATCTGTCACTCTCATCAGCGAAATCCCGGCGAGCGAGCTCGAGCCCGTCGCCTCCGAACTGCAAGCCGACACGCCATGGAAGGCGGGGTCGACGAAGACGCCTATGGCATGGGATGCCACCATCTCCAAGCTGCGGGAGTTGACTGTCCGGCGCTGAGCCGAACCGCAGCGTGTCCTTGCCGGAGCGCTACTTGATTACCACCCGCTTTCCCTTGACCGTGCGGGCCGACAGATGACCGGCTCACTCATCGCCGGCGCGACTCCGTCGGTCAACATCAGCCTCGGCGGTCTGCACAGCCCGTCGACATCAGTCGTGATCATCGCGGCGCTGACGATTCTCTCCATAGCGCCGTCGGTGCTGATCTTGTTCACCGGCTTCACGCGCATCTTCATCGTCCTCGGACTTACGCGAAGCGGCCTCGGGCTCCAGAACACACCTCCGAACCAGGTGCTCGCGGGCATCGCCTTGTTCATCGCGCTGTTCGTGATGGCGCCCGTGCTCAGCCAGGTCGATCACCAAGCTCTGCAGCCCTACCTCGAGGGCAAGGTGAGCGCGGCCCAGGCCATCAAGGTGGGCGAGGTACCGGTCAAGACCTGGATGCTCAAGCAAACGGGCAATTCCGAGCTCCAGATGTTCGCCACCGACCAGCACGACAACTTCACGAACCCCGACACACTGCCGATGACGGTCGTCGTGCCCTCGTTCGTGCTCTCCGAGGTGCAGAGCGCCTTCACGATCGGGTTCGTGATCTTCATCCCGTTCCTCGTCATCGACCTGGTGGTCTCGTCAGTCCTCATGTCGATGGGCATGTTCATGCTCCCCCCGACACTGGTCTCGCTCCCCTTCAAGATCCTTCTTTTCGTGCTCGTCGACGGGTGGGCCCTCGTGGTCCACTCGCTGATCACGAGCTTCCACTGAGGCCACCATGGACACCAACACAGTCGTCACCCTCATGGGCCAGGCCATCGTCATGGTCGCCAAGCTCGCCGGGCCGATCCTCGTGGCGACTCTCGTCGTCGGCCTTTCCGTGTCGCTCTTCCAGGCCGTGACGACCGTGCAGGAGTTCACGCTCACCTTCCTGCCCAAGCTCGTCGTGGTCGCGGCGATCCTCGCTCTCACGGGCCACTGGATGGTCACCCAGCTCGTGGACTACGTCCAGCAGCTCTACGGGACAATTCCGCAGCTGCTCAGCTAGCGATGATCCACCTGCAGCTGGCCGCAGGAGTGGCGTTCTTCCTGGCGCTCGTACGAGGCACCGCCTTCTTGTACTTCTGCCCGCCCTTTTCCAACAACATGATCCCGTTCCTCGCCAAGACCGGGATCGCCGCCGGTCTGGCCATGGCGGCCGTGCCGACGGTGTCGCACGACGCTCTGCCGCTGTCGGTTCCCTCGCTCATCGAGGCCCTCGTCGTCCAGATCGTCGTCGGCGCGCTCATCGGCTTTGTCGTGCAGCTGTTCGTGGGTGCCGTCCAGGGGGCGGGATCAATCGTGGACCAGTTCTCCGGTCTCAACCTCCCGCCTGCGATCGACCCGTTGAACCTGGACCAGTCGCCGCTGCTCGCCCAGCTGTACGAGTGGATGGCGACGGTGCTGATCTTCGTGTCGGGCGCATTCCTGCTCCTCGCCCAGGGCTTCGTCCGGAGCTTCGCGGTCATCGGCACGACAGTGCCCGAACACGACATCCAACAGCTCCCCACCTTGTTGAGCTCGGATCTCGTCAGTTTCTTCGCGGCCGCGGCAGAGATCGCGGCGCCACTTGTGGCGGTCGTGTTCGTGGCTCAGATCCTGCTCGGGCTCCTCGCCAAGTCCGCTCCCCAGGCCAACGTCTTCGTGCTCGGCTTCCCGCTTCAGATCCTGCTCGTGCTCGGCGGCCTGGGCCTCGCGATCGTCGCCCTGCCCTCTGATGTGACGAACCTCGTCTCACGGGGCGTCAGCCAGCTGTTCGGGGGCGGATGATGGCCGAGGACAAGAGTCAGAAAACCGAGAAACCAACCCCGAAGCACAAGCGTGAAGCGAAGAAGGAAGGCCGCGTCGCGAGGTCCGGCGAGATCGGCTCCTGGTTCTCGCTCGGCGTCGTCGTGCTGGCGCTCCCCTCCCTCGGCGAGCACGCCGTGTCCGAGGTCACAGGGTTCATGAGCCTGGCCACGAACGCCATGCCGGCAAACGATCCCGCGCAGTCGCTCTCGCTGCTCGGACGGGGGCTGTGGACCATCGTCGAGGCCGTCGGCCCGATCCTTCTCGCCGCGGCGGGGGCAGCCGCCCTGGCCAGCTACGGCCAGGTTGGCCTGCACTTTGCACCAGGCGCCTTGGGGTTCAAGTGGAACAAGATCTCTCCCGCCACCGGAATCAAGCGGATCTTCTCGGCCAGAGGGGCATGGGAGATAGCGAAGATGGCCTTGCGCCTGATGATCCTCGTCGGGATCGGCTACACGGTCGACCGGCACCTGATCCAGAGTCTCCTCGGGCCCGGGACCCTGCCCATCCAGTCGACGATCGCCACAGCCGCGAGCGGCCTGCTCGGTCTCGTCCGAGACATCGTGGGCGCCGCTTTGCTGCTGGCGATCGCCGACTACGCCTTCCAACGACGGCGGTTCAACGACTCCATGAAGATGTCCAGGGAACAGGTCCGGCGCGAGATGCGCGAGACCGAAGGCAACCCGGAGGTCCGCCGGGCACTGCGGCGGCGGCGCCGGCGTCTTTCCAGGATGCAGATCCTCGCCGGGGTCGCCCGGGCAGACGTGATCGTGGTGAACCCCACTCACTTCTCGGTCGGCCTGTCCTACGACCGCCACAAGGACAGAGCGCCCCGTGTCGTCACCAAGGGTGACGACGAGGACGCCCTCGCGATCCGGACTGTGGCGCTCGAGCGGGCCGTGCCGATAGTCGAGAACCCGCCGGTCGCGCGTGCGCTTTTCGACGCCTGCGAGATCGGCGACGAGGTGCCGGCCCACCTCTACCAGGTCGTCGCGCGCCTGCTCGCTTTCCTCTACCGGCTGACACCGGCCCAGCGTGCTCTCGTCGACATCCACAAGATGGCCTCGTGAAGGCAAACTGATGCGCCGCCGCGCCGTTAGGAACACGAAGCCAGGATGGCCACCGTTCGGTCAAGGATCGACCCGGACAGACGGTGACACCGTCGGTGAGAGGCAATCCGTTGGCTGACACGACAGCGACACGGGTAGTACCCGGATCGACCTACGGGATGCTCGCCCTGCCCTTGGCAGTGGTGGCCGTCGTGGTCATGCTCGTGATCCCGTTGCCCAGCTTCGTGCTGGACATCCTGATCACACTCAACATCTCGGCCTCGATGCTCGTGTTGTTGACGGCGATGCACGTCAAGCGACCGCTCGAGTTCTCGGTCTTCCCGACCCTGCTGCTCGTCATGACCGTCTTCCGGCTGGCCTTGAACGTGAGCGCCACGAGGCTCGTCCTGCTCCACGCGTACGCCGGCATGGTCATCGAGAGCTTCGGCCACTTCGTGATCGGCGGATCGGTCCTCGTCGGCCTCGTCGTGTTCCTGATCCTCATCGTGATCCAGTTCGTCGTGATCACCAACGGTGCCGGACGCGTGGCCGAAGTCGCGGCCCGGTTCACCCTCGATGCGTTGCCCGGCAAGCAGATGGCAGTCGACGGAGAGCTCTCCAGCCAGCTCATCACCCCCGACCAGGCCCGGGCGCGCCGCCGCGAGATTGCCGACGAGGCCGACTTCTACGGGGCGATGGACGGTGCCTCGAAGTTCGTCCGCGGTGACGCGATCGCCGCGATCGTCATAACCGCGGTGAACCTTCTCGGCGGACTGGCCGTCGGCATCATCCAGCACCACGACTCGTTCGCCACCGCCGGCGACACCTACAGCCTGCTGTCGGTCGGAGACGGCCTCGTCAGCCAGATCCCAGCCCTTTTGATGTCGCTGTCGACCGGCATCATCGTGACCCGCGCCGCCTCGGAGGACGACCTCGGCGTCAACGTGCTCCTCCAGCTCTCCAGGTACCGGCGGGTGGTCCGTACCGTCGCCATCGTCATCTTCACCCTCGGCCTTTTGCCGGGCCTACCGAAGCTGCCCTTCCTCATCGTCGGGGTGGTGCTGTTCATGCTCGGCAGCCGGCTGCCCGCCGACAAACCCGACGAGGCCGCGGAAGACAAGGCTCAAGTTGCCATGCCGGCGCCGCCGGCCCCGGACGCCCCGGCACAACTTGCCAAGGAGACTGGCGTCATGCCGCTCGAGCTGGAGCTCGGCATGGACATCATCGATCTCGTCGACCCGAAGCGCCACGGCGACCTCCTCGACCGCGTGAAGGCGCTTCGGCGCACTATCGCCCAAGAGCTCGGTATCGTCATCCCGCCTGTCCACGCCCGCGACAACGAGCGCCTCCAGCCCACGCACTACGCCTTCAGGGTCCACGGTGTCCAAGTGGCCGAGGGTGAGGCACCGCAACGGCTCCTGCTGGCGGTCGGCAAGGGTCTCGAACGCATCGAAGGCGAACCGACCCGGGACCCCGCTTACGGCGGGGCCGCCAAGTGGATCCCGAACGAGATGCGCTACAGGGCGACCGTCGCCGGGGCGACGGTCGTGGAACGCTCAGCCGTCGTCACCACGCACCTGTCCGAGGTCGTCCGGCGCCATGCGGCCGAGCTCTTGTCGCGCCAGGACGTCAGGCTCCTGCTCGACAGCGTGAAAGCCGAGAACCCGGTGGTCCTCGAGGAAATGACCGCGGCGGGACTTACTTTGGGTTCGGTGCAGGGCGTGTTGCGCGGCCTGCTCGACGAAGGCGTGCCGGTCAAGGACCTCGTCCGCATCATCGAAGCCATTACGGACCAGGCCGCGACGGCCTCCAAGGACCCTGACAGCCTCCTCGAGGCCGCCCGCATCGCTCTCGCACCGCAGATCGCCGCCATGTTCGCCAAGAGCGGCACGGCCGAGGTGATCACCCTCGAACCCGCGCTCGAGCAGTCGCTCGCAACCTCGCTCCAGCTCTCCGAACGAGGTCGCCAGCTCGGCAACTCCAGCGAGGAGCTCGAGCACCTCGTCTCGTCGCTGGCGAGCGTCGTGACAGAGGCGGAGGCGGCCGGGAAGCAGCCCGTGCTCGTCTGCTCTTCCAAGGTGCGCCCGGCGATACGCCGACTCATCAAGGCCCGCCTGCCGCATACGGCCGTCGTCGCCGCCCCGGAGATCTCGTCCAACGCCCGCATCAGCACGATAGGAGTGGTGCGCCGTGTCCAGGCCGTTGCGATTTGAGGGAAAGACGATGGAGGCGGCCCGGCAACGGGCGCTCGAGCACCTCGGTACCGACGTGTCCGAGCTCACGGTCCTCCGCCACGGCAGGGAGCTCTCCGGCGGGCTCTTCGGCTTCTTCCAACGGGAACGCTTCGTGATCGAAGTCGAAGACCCTCAAGCCGATGCCGCCCGACCGGCCCAGGCCCGTGCGAACGCACCCCAGCCGCCAATACGACAAGCGGCTCTTCCTCAGGCCATCGCTGTACCCGATCGCCTGGCTGCGCTGCTCGAGGCCACGACCGACACGGTGGGCCTGTCGTTCGACCGCGAGCTGCGGGGAGTCATAGAGGACGCGGAGGCAGTCGTGTCCGACGCCGCGGAGACTTCCGGCCTCGTGTCCGCGTCTGTCCTGCCGGCGACCGAGCCGTACTCGATCCCGGCCGGAGGCGGGCCGGCACCACGCGCGATCACGCTCGGCGTCAGCGAGACTTCGAGTGCCGCGCTCAGGGACCGCCTCGCCGCGGCCGGTCTCGCCGAGGAGTACCTGCCCGACCCGTTCTTCTCCCAGCCCGCCCTGGCCCTGCCTCTGCGGCTCGGCGCCCTGCCGCCTCCTTGTCCGGTCCCGTCCCGGCCCGGTGACGTCCTGGTCCTCGTCGGTGACGTGGACGAGTCTGTCAAGGTCGCAGAACGAGTGGCTCGGCGGATCGGCGAGGACGCAACGGTGATCGTCGTCTCCCACAGGCGCCTCAGCCCCTCGCCCGCCCACGTGAGGGCCCACAACCCTCTCGAAGCCGGGACCATGGTGCTCAAGCGGCGCTTGGCGGGGCTCGTCAGCGTGGTCGTGCTCGACTCGCTCTGCCGTGACGGCTTCGTGCCGCTCGCCGTCGCAGGCCTGCGGCCCGATGCCTCCTGGGCAGTCGTGCCCGCCTCGTGGGACGAGGGGCGGGCACGCACTCTCGAGAGCGTGGTCGGTCGCTTCGCCGCCATCGCCATCTACGGGTTCCTTTCGACGGATCGTCCGGCCGGCCTGATCGGTCGGGGTTGGCCAGTCGCCTACCTCGACGGTTGGGAAGCGAGTCCGCTCTCGATCGCGGCCCGGCTGGTCGAAGCAGTGACGGCGGACCTGTGATGCGCGAGAAGCTCAGCGTCTTCGCCGCGGATGTCAACCGTTTCGGGCCGCTCGCCGTCGTCTCGCTCGCGACCGTCGTGTGTCTGCCGAGCCTGCTCGAGTTCCTCTCGGGCCGGCTCGCCATCGCCTCGATGCTCGGGCGGTACTGCGCCGCCTTCGTGCTCGCGACCCTCGGCGTGAAGTTCGTCTCGTGGGTCGTGCTCAGATACGCGGTCAAGAACGCGACAGACACAGAGCTGGCGGCATCACACAGATCCACTGACGGAGCAGGTGACCGACGCAGTTAGTAGTCAACGGCTAAGGAGGTACGGCAGTGAGCGAGCAGTATGCGTTCATCGAGGACGCAGAGCAAGACGCAATTGACAATCTCGTGGCGACCACACGCCAGCTTGTCGAGGCTGTGCTCGTCGTCGAGCTCCGACTCGCGGCGGTCGCCGCGCTCACCGAGAAATTCGGGAGCCGCTACGCCGAGCGCGCGACGATCGAGCTCCAGGGGGCCAGTGAACGGCTCAAGGTCATCGAGGAGAGGCGCCGCGCGGCCCTGTCGGTAGCGACGTCGCTTCTCGGCAACCCTTCGGTGGCGACGATCGACGAACTGGTCGATGTGAGCCCCGGGCCGATTCGCCAACTGCTGGCTGACTCAAGGGCGGATCTGATCGCGGCCCGCGACCGGATCGACGTCCTAAGAGGCAAGGCCGAGGACATCCTCGGGCGACGGATCGCTCTGGTCGTGGAGGCGCTCACCGCCCCAGGGGGGGCGCTCGAGGCCACCTACGGTCGTGAGCACCGGCCTCGCTCCCGGGTTGTGAGCGGAGTGTTATGAGCGACCTCAGCCTGCAGATCGCGGCCTCGGGCATCGAGGCCGACCAGGCCGAGCTGGACACTGCCGCCAACAACCTCTCCAACGTCAGCACGCCCGGCTACGCCGAGGAGGTGGTGAACCTTCAGAACATCACACCCTCGACGACGACAGGTGTCGGCGAAGGCGTCGCGGTGAGGTCGGTCACCGAGGACGGCTCTGCTCTCTACGACCAGCTCAACCTCGTCTCCCAGGGTCAGCTCGGCTCCGCCAACGAGGCGGCGTCGGTACAGAACCTCACCCAGAACGTCTTCCCCGAACCGAGCACAACGGGGCTGCAGGCGCAACTGAGCCAGCTCTGGACCGACATGTCGACGTTGGCCACCCAACCCTCCAACGCCGGCGCCCAGGAAAGCGTCGTGCAGGACGCGAGCCAGGTGTCGCAGAGCTTGAACGGCGCCTGGTCGCAGTTGTCCGACGTCGCCCAGCAGCTCTCGAACGACCTCGAAGGACAGGGCAGCACCAACGGTGGGTTTGTCGGGCAGGCGAACCAGCTCATCAACCAGATCGCCACCTTGAACGGCGACATCGTCGCCGGCCAGAACGGCGGGACGGACGTGAACTCGCTCGTCGACCAGCGCCGCCAGGCGGTGAACCAGCTCGGCACGCTCCTCGGCGTCCGCACCACGACCGAGCCGAACGGCACCTTGACGGTCACCTCAGGTGGCATCCAGCTGGTCAACTCGACCAACGCCGTCGATCTCCAGGCAACAGGCTCCGCCGCCTCTGGCGACCTGGGTGTCGAGACGACGACAGGCAACGTGCTCCCCTCCGGGGGACAGATCGGCGCCCTCCTCACAGGGGTGAACACGACGATCCCGGACTACCAGTCGCAGCTCAGCTCGATCGCCGACTCCCTCGCGCAGAGCCTCAACACCCTCCAGTCGAACGGCGTGAGCGCTCAGGGGATCCCGGGGGCCACGTCCAGTGCCGGAGCACCGCCCTACACAGGGTCGTTGCTGCCCTCGATCTTCGTGGACAACGCGAGCTCGACGACCTACACCCCGGGGGCCGGGTCCGCACAGTCCATCGCCGTCAACCCGGCGCTTCTCGCCAACCCGTCGCTCATCGCCACGGCGTCGGGTACCTCGACGGCCGGCACGGCGACGATCGACCCGACGACCGCTCAGGCGATGGCTGCTGTCGGGCAGGCTTCAGGAGGACCGGACGACCTCTACCAGACCCTCATAGGCCTCGTCGGATCGCAAACCGCGGCGGCAAACAACAACCAGACCTCGGCGCAGGCGCTGTCGGATTCCACGACAGCCCAGCTCTCAAGCGTGGAAGGGGTCGACACAAATCAGGAGACGGTCAACATGCTCTCTGCACAGCAGGCATACCAGGCCACAGCTGCGGTCATCAACAGCACTACGACGGCGCTCGAGGCGCTGCTGGCGGCGGTGTGACATGAGAGTCACCGACATGACACTCGCAAATCAGCTCTCGGGTGACCTCGCGAGCCAGCAGGCGACGATCACCTCGCTCGACGAGCAGCTCTCGTCCGGAGACGCGCTCATGTCCCCTTCGGACAACCCTGTAGCGGTCGCGGACTCCCTCGGGTACAACCGCCAGATCGCTCAGGCGGCGTCGGACCAGAGCAACGCCACGATCGCCCAGTCCTGGCTCGGTATCGGCAACCAAACCGCCAATCAGGTGGTCGACACGCTCCAGTCCGTGAACACGACGGTGCTCCAGGCCCTCAACACCGGCTCGAACAACACCCAGACCTACAGCGAGATGGCCCAGCAGGTGCAGGGCTTGATGTCCCAACTGGTCGGCCTCGCGAACACCCAATACGGCAACACGCCCATCTTCGGGGGCACCGCGGGTGTCAGCCAGCCGTACTCCTCTACGGGCGCCTACAGCGGAAACTCCCAGCCGTTCACCATCAGCGTCGGCAATGGTGCCCCGGTCGCGGTCTCTGTGTCCGGTGACCAGATGTTCGGCGGAGGGACCTCGGGCGTCCAGAGCGTCTTCACGACATTGCAGAACATCGTGACCCACCTCCAGGCTGGTCCCGGCTCGGCCTCCTATGCGGGGCTCCAGGCCGACCTGAACGACCTGAGCACGAACATGACCCAGGCGGAGCAGGCCGCGACGACGCTAGGAACCTCGACACAAGCGGTGTCGACCGCCTCCACCGCGGCCCAGAACACTTCGACACAGCTCCAGACGGTCCTCTCCAAGACCGTGTCGACCGACGTCCCCACGGTCACCGCCGCCCTCCAGTCCGACCTCACGACCTATCAGGCCGCGCTCTACGCTGTCTCGCAGACGGTGCCCGAGACGCTGGCCCAGTTCCTCAAGTAGGGTCTCGCCGGCCCGGTTCCGAAAGGAAGCGTTCATGCCAGTTGCAACAGAGCTTCGTGTGCTCCCCGCATTGGAGCTCACCTTCCCCGTCGGTCTCCCCGGCTTCAAGGGTGCTCGGCGGTTCCGCCTCGAGCCGCTCGGTGACGGTGTGACGCTCAACCCATTCGGCAGGCTCGTTGCTCTGGAGCCGGTGACTCTGGCCGACGGTTCGTTCGCCGAGGCGGTTCGCCTGATCGTCGCGGCACCCGGCCTGCTCTGGCCCGACTACACCGTGGAGATCGACGACGCCACCGAGGCCCTGCTCGAGATCGACGAGGCCCGCGACGCCGCCGCCCTCGTCGTGGTGACGCTCGGCCACTCGATCGAGACCTCGACCGCGAACCTTTTCGCGCCGCTCGTGTTCAACATCTCCAAGCGGCTCGCGACCCAGATGGTGCCGATGGGATCACTGGACGACCCAGGACACTGGCCGATCCACGCACCGTTGCCGCTCCTATCGCCGTCGTAGCCTTCGGATCGCCCCACTTAAGGGGCGGTCGGTTATGAGGCTGCCGACAATACTGGCGGGACGGTGAGCCGGCGCCGCACGAGATCACCCGGCCGGTCGAGCCACTCCTCGAAACGGGCCCCGCTGCCGAGCAGGCGAACGGCCTCGAGCGTCGTTGTCACATCGACGGGCCGACGCGCCTCGAGCGTTGCGAGCAGCCCCAGGTAGTAGTAGTCCGCGAAGGCTGCGTTGCCGGCGGCGAGGTGCATGGCGAGGCTCAGCGCCTCCGAGGCGCGCCCGCCTTCGATCAAAGACAGGAGCACCCACCGACCGAGGATCGCCTGGGCGGGCTCCGGCGACTGCTGGCACTGGCCGGCGAACCACGAGAAGGCCGCGTCATAGAGCCCCTCCCGCAGGAGGTCGATCCCGAACTGATACCTCGCGTCGTCGACCGGGGACTGCGAGCGAGCAGGAAGGTAGGCCCTCCCTGTGCCCGCGAGTCCGCCCTTCTTGTGCGCCACCACCCTCCATCGGACGAGCTGGTACTCGCCATGCGACGGCTGGGCAACCGGGATCGCGAAATGCCCGTAAGGCGATGCCTGGACGAGCTCGTCCAGCCGCGATCTGTCCTCTTCGTGGTCGAACTCGAGATCGTCGACGGCTATCTCGACTTCGGCCGGCGGAGCCGGTGGCAGGCTATCCACGAGTGCCCTGAATCTCTCCAGCAGCTCTGCTGTGATCACCGACCAGTTGTAGAGGGCAGCCGTCTCGAGCCCCGTCGAAACCAGACCCTCCGCGAGCTCGGGGTCATCGAGCACACGCCTGACCGCTGCCAGAAGGGCGCGGACGTCGCCGACTGGTGCGAGCAGGCAGTTCTCGCCGTCGCGGGCGTATGCGAGGATGCCGTCGTTGTTAGTCGATACGACCGGAGTGCCGGAGGCCATCGCCTCGAGGGGCGGGAGCGGGAACGACTCATAGCGGGAGGTCCCGACGTAGACCGACGCACAGCGGAAGTAGCGGGCGAGGGCGTCCTGAGAGGGGGCGACGACGGTTCCTCCCATCTTTCTGCCCAAGGGAGGATTCGGCGTGATCCAGACGATGTCGACGTCGGGATGACTGGCGGCGAGGCCCTCGGCCACCCGCCGTGCCACGTCGATGCCCTTGAATGCCGAGCCGTCCCAGCCGACAAAGACGACGCTCCGCTTCGCCCGCTTTTCGGAAAGGGGGTGGAAGACTTCGGTGTCGACGGCGTTGCTGATCCGGTGTGCGAAGACGCCATAGCGCTCGGCGAGGGCGTTCTCGGCCGCCTCGCCAACTGTGATCGTCCAGTCCGCCGCCCCGAGCGACGCCTCCACGACGGGCCTTATCCCGGCGGGAACCTCGTCATAAAGGTGGAAGTCGCCCTGCTCGAAGTGCACCACCGGGGCGATCCCGAGCCTGCGCGCCGAAATGACCTCGTCCCAGTAGCCCGCGACGATGAGGTCACACGGCGGCACCGACTCGCACAAGGCCTGGCCGAAGGGGACCTCAACGAAGTCGGTCGCGAGATCGAGCCAGCCGGGCCTCGGGAAGTGCGAGACGACGGTCACGTTCACACCAAGACGAGAAGTGTGGTTCGCGTGTTCGAGCAGGACACGCGCTCCTCCGCCCGCTGCCGTGCGCGGCATTAGGTAGACAACCCGCAGCAGCTCCCCGGTGCGCCTGGTCCGGTACAACGGGGGCAGGGGTTCGCCGATGACCGCTGCCATCGCCGTGAGCTCGGCGACGCGGGCGGCGGCGACTGCGACCTCTGGGCCGGGAAGGCTCATCAGAACACCGAGTTGACGACGCCGCCGGCTCTGCACGGCTCTATGCGGCGGCGGGCTTCGATCGAGCGCATGGAGGTGAGCACTTCCTCGATCCATGTCCTCACCTGTGCGGCTAAGCGCTCGGTCTCCGCCAACATGACCGCCGCGCTCTCGGCGTGCTCGAGTGGGACGATGCCGGCCGGATGGCGGAGGTCCCGCTTCGGCACGACGAAGGCGTTGCGTTGCTCGAGCGATCCCGACACCGTCCGGAGGTAGTCCTCCAGCGCGTCCAGGTACTCAGGCCACCCCGGCTGTGGCTCCACCGGCCTCGCCTTTCTCTAGTTCGATTGCGACGGCTTCCATCCACGCGGCGTGCAACGGGGCGATGATGCCCTGGCACTGCCCGATGACGGTCAGGTCCTTGAAAAGGTTCGCCTTCACGAGAAGGTCGATCAGGGTGTTGTAGAGCCTACGGAGGTCATCCCCACCGTGGAAGCCGGCGGGCCTGAGGCCGGTCCGGAGCACTATCACGATCTTCTGGGCGTGCTGGAGGCAGGAGTCAGCGTTCTCGTAGTCGTTCGCCTCGATGTAGCGCCTGGCCAGCTCCACGTCGTGCGCCAGCCTGTCGTACAGGCGGACGATGAGCATCGGGCCAGAGTTGACCGTCTTGGCCGCGGTGTCGCTGTAGGCATTTGCGACATCTTGTTCAGTTAGTGCCATATGCTCACTCTCCACTCGTGCTGCCCTAGGAACTTGACGAACTGCTTCCTCCTGTCAACGACCCGAGAGAGTCCGACGATGTGCCGTACATGCTCGAGAGGTACGACGACTGGCTCTTCAAAGTGGCGAGGGTCGCCTCGAGACTGTTGAACTCCGCCTGCAGCTGCTGTTGCTGCTGGACGACCATCTGCTGCTCGACGGTGATCTGGTCACCGAGCTGTTTCGAGGTGTTCTGCATCGCCGCGATCTTCGAGGGGAGCTCGCCGTTCGGGGTGGCCGATGCGCTCGCCATCAGGTTGGCGAGGCCACCGGCGAGCCCGGCGGTGTACGTGAACTGGCCGAGGGACGTCGGCGATGTGATCCCCGGCGTCGTCACGAGCAATGAGAGACCGGCGAGCGTCGCGTCGGTGCTGGGTGCCGCGAGGACCTGTCCGTCCCCCGAAGCCGCGACACCGTTGATCGTTCCCGCCACGTTCGAGCCGACAAACGACGAGCCGACCAGGCCCAGCTGGTCGGACCCCGACGAGCTCACAGAGAACGAGGCCTGCGAGCCGTAGTCGGAGGAGGTGATCTGGAGCGAGGACCCCGAGCCGTTCCCGACCACCTGCGCCGAGAGGTCGAGACCTGCTTGCGCGAAGGCGGCGTCGAACCCGGAGGCGACCTGGGCGAGCGACTCCCCCGCTTGCAAGGCGTAGGTGGCGCTCTGGCCGCCGGAGCTGACCGTGTAGCTCTCCGGCGCGGACACCGCCGACGGGGCGGATGCGAAGCTAGCTGTGCCGGTGTCCTCGGCCTGGGCGGCGGACTGGCTCACGACGACGGAATAGCTACCCGGCTGGCTGTTGTCGCTTGCGTAGACGAAGCTCACGTCGCCGGTCGCGGCCGGCGCACCAGCGCCCGGCACGAAAGTCCCGCCCTCGGTGAACAGTTGTGCGACGGCCGACGGGTTCTTCGCGTAGTCCGTGGCGAAGGTCGCGGCGTCGAAGTTGATCTGGCCGGTCTTGGCGTCTATCGATAGCCCGGCCGCGCTGCCGGCGGTGCCGAGGTCGGCAGCGCTGGAGGTTCCGATCGCCTGTCCGACCGTCGCGAGGATCTGCTGGCCGAGGTTCTCGAGCTCGAAGTCGCCGTTCAGGGGTCCGGCGGTGTTGGTGGTCTGGTCGTAGGCCGTGTCGGTGGAGATCGTCTGAAGGACTGTGTTCGCCGCGGTCACGAAGGTCTGGACCAGGCTCGCCGCCGCTTGCCCGTCGGGGCTCACCGTCACCGTCACCGGCGAGCTGGACACGCCCTGGAGCGCGATGCTCACGCCCGGCATCACCCCGGTCACGGTGTTCGAGGCCGAGCGCACCTCGTAACCGCCGGCCCCGCCGAGGCTTATGACCGCATCCTGGCCCGCGGTCGTCGTGGCGAGCGAGCCGAGGCCGGAGCTCGAGAATGCGGAAGGGTCCACCGAGACGTCGTTTGACGCGCCCGTCGTGTCCGAGCTGATGGACAGTGCGTACTGGTCCTGGCCGACATCGAGCGACTCCGCTGTCACACCGACGTCGGCGGCGTTGATCGCCGAGACGACCGAGGCGAGCGACCCGTTGCCCACCGAGACGTTCTGCGCCATGACGCTGCCCATGTTGAGGCCGCCGGCATTGAGGCTCGCCTGCACCGAGCCTCCCGATCCGGAGCTGAGAGTCACGGGTGTGGTGCCTGTCGCGGCGATGTCGGAGATGGTGTTGGCCTGTCCGTCGACGGTGATGATCCCGTCAGTCCCGTTGACGGCATCGCCGGAGGTGAGCCCGAGTGCCCCGTTCGCCGAACCTGAGCCGATCTCAAGAGTCGCCTGCGAGCCCTGTTCGGTCGTGGTCAGCGTGAGCTGGCCGGTATTGTTGACCTGGGCAGTGAGGAGCCCACCGGAGGCCGTGGCGATGGCGGAGGCGAGCTGCTGGGACGTGTAGGTCCCGTTCGCGATCGTGAACGAGCTCGCCGTCCCGTCGATCGAGACGCTGAGCTGGTCGTTCGAGGATGAGATCTGTGTGGAAGAAGCGATCGCCGATGAGCCGGCGACGCTGGCGCCGGCTGATGCCTGGGTGACGGCGATGCTGTGCGCGCCGGTCGTGAGGCCCGTACCGGAGATCGACCCGATCCCGAGGGCGGAGGCGCCTGCGGCGATGAGGAGGTTGCCGCTCGAAACGACGTCGTCGACCGAGGACACCGTGCCGCTCGACACGAGCGTGTCCGCGGTGGCGAGCTGGTCGACCGAGAACGTCGTCGAACCGGGGCTCGCCCCGGTCCCGGTGGTCGCCGTGGCCACCGAGGAGTTCGTGGAGCTGGCTGAGATCGCACTTGCAAAAGCATCCGGGGCGCTCACCTGGTCAGCAGCGGTCTGGAGCGCCTGGAGCTGCTGCTCGATCGTCTGGTAGGCCGAGACCTCGTCGTTGACGGTTGTCTGCTGGTTCTGGAGCTGGGTCAGCGGCGCCTCGTCGATCTGCAGGTAGGCGCTCATGATCTGCTCGGTGTCGAGGCCCGACTCGATCCCGGTGAAGGTGACGGGGGCCGTGGAACCGATGTCCGTCATGGTCTCTCCTCTGGCTCCTCAGTGAGCGAGCCGCCCCGGGCACGCGGCCCGGGAGCGGCTCGGCTCACTATTCCTTCTCCGCTTCCGCCGTCAGATGAGCTTGAGGGCCAACTGCGGGAGCTGTTGGGCCTGGGCCAGGACCGAGATGCCGGACTGTTCGAGGATCTGCAGGGAGGTGAACTGCGATGTCGCCGAGGCGACGTTCACGTCGACAAGGTCCGCGTGTGCCGAGGTCAGGTTCTGCTGGGCGACCGTGACGTTGTTGGACAACGCCTGGATCTGGTTCTGCGAGGAACCGACAGCAGCCGCGTCGGACGCCAAAGTGTTGATGGCGGACTGAACGGCGACCATCGCCGACTCCGCGCCCGCTACCGAGCTGATGTCGAAGGTCGCACCGGAAAAGAGCGCGCTCCCCGTCGTGTTCGCAAGGGTGACGGTAACCTGATCGGCACTGCCCGCCGTCGGGCCGACCTGGAAAACCAGGGACGTGGCCGAGCCGTCGAGGAGGTTGGTTCCGGCATAGGTCGTCGACGATGCGATCTGGTTGAGCTGCGCGATAAGGGAGTTGAACTCTGCCGCGTCGGCGGCTCCGCCGGTCCCAGCGGTCGTGGTGTTGGCTGCCTGGGTCGCGATCGTGTTCGCCTGCTGGAGGATGGCCTCCTGCTGGTTCATCGCTCCCTGGGCGGTCTGCAGCACCGAGACCGCGGTCTGGGCGTTGCTCTCGGCGGCGCCGTAGCCGTTGATCTCTGACTGTAGGGACTGGGCAATCGAGTAGCCCGCCGGGTTGTCGGCTGCCGTCTGGATCTGCAGACCGGAGCTCAGCTGACCGACGACGCTGGACAGCGCAGTGTCCGTGGCGTCTAGGTTGTTCTCCGCCCCGAGGGCGGCGACGTTGTCATTGATGAGCAGCATTTCTGTGTCCTCCTTGACTGTCGTGGGCCGGTAACCGCACCGGTCCTCTGATGGCCTTCCTTGGCCTGTCAATGCAAACGACCGGTTCCCCTCTGGTCTTGCCTGATTCGGTGGAAAATTCTCTGCAGGCCGTGCGCGCCTCCCGTGGCGACCCGATGGCAGTCCGAGTTGCGACGGCGTCGTTAATAGGGAAACCGGCACCCGTGAGGCCCAAGCCCGCGAACACGGCACTGGAGGATGAGTGGCGCTCGTTTCGTTGTGCATGATCATGAAGAACGAGGAGGACGAACTTCCCCTCGTGATCGCTTCCGCGGCCAGCCTGGCCGACGAGATCGTGATCTACGACACCGGCTCGACCGACCGATCCGTCGCTCTGGCACGCGAGCTCGGTGCCACCGTCGTCGAGGGGTACTGGGACGACGACTTCTCCCGGGCCCGAAACGAAGCGCTCGAGCACTGCAACGGAGATTGGGTCCTCTGGCTCGACGCCGACGAGGCTGTCCACGGCGACAAGGCCGCGTTTCGTGCACGACTTGCACGCGAGCGGACCTTTGACCAGTACGCCGTATCGATCGAGTCCCTCGAAGGGCGCGGGCTCGGCGGGCGATCGGCTTTCAGGGCCGCGCGCGTGTTCCGCCGGGAGCGGTGTCACTGGTTCGGACCCCTTCACGAGCAGATCGGGCTCCGGGGCAGTGACGCACGCCCCGCTACGACCGTCTGCTCGGAGCTGCGCATCCTCCATCGCGGCTACACGAGCCTCAAGTGGAAGTCCAAGGACCTGACGGAGCGGAACCTGCGGATCGCCCGGAGCGCCCTCGACGACCCCGAGGTCGATCACTCGAGGGCGCTGTACGACTACGGTCGCACCCTGGCTGTGGGCGGCGACCCTCGCTCGGCGATAGCGCCGCTGCGGGAAGCTGCCGACACGACGACGTTGCCGATGGTTCGGCGGACTGCCTTGCGGACGATCTTTGACATCCACCTCCGCTTCGACGCGTTCGACGAGGCGTCCGCGATAGTCGAAGAGATGCGTCTCCTGCTCACCAAGACGATCACCGCCGACATCATGGACGTCAGGCTGCTCTTGAGAAGGAAGGATTACGAGGCCTGCGTCGAGGCGATCGAGCGCCTCCCCTTCGCCGACTGCGACGAAGACGGGTTCGAGACCGGTCGTGCCTGTCTTGCCTGGGCCAAGGCAGAGGCTCTCGACGCCCTCGGCCGTCCCGACGATGCGGCCGATGCCTTGCTCGACGCGCTGCGCACGCAGGGCCAGCTCGACGTGAGCCTCGCAAGTCTCGTAGGGCTGCTGCACGAGGCCGGCCGGAGCGCCTCGGAGATCGCCCGAAAGGCGCGACCCGAGTCCATGCCTGTCCTCGTCGCGACGGCAACTCGTCTTCCCGCGCCTGAGGCAGACGAAGTGCTGGCGTCGTTCGCCGAAACCTACCCGGAGCGCCTGGAGCCCCTCGCCGCGGCCAGTGACCTCGCCGCAGGCCTGGGCGTGCCGAGAGCGATGTGGTGGTCGGACCGTTTCCGGCGTGCCGGGCTCGGCGAGATGTGCCCGCTCGTGACGATCACCCGGGACGAGACGCTCGAGCCTTTGTTCAGGCTGCTCGCTGCCGCAGGCGGCTACCTGTCCTTCCGGGACCAGCGCCTTGTCGCGCCGGCACGCGCTGGCCTCGCGGCCATCGGCGCCGAAGCCCGATCCGCAGCGATCGAGCAGGTGAACGCCATATCACCCGAGCTCGCAAGGCTCCTGTCGAGCACCACCCAGGCCGTCCGCTTGTCTCGCCAGGGAACGACCCTCGATGGCTACCTTTGCTACGCGACGCGGCCGGGCACCGCCGCCCAAGTGGTGGACCCTGGCGTCCTGCCGCTCGGGGTCGCGACCGTTCACGAGCTCGTGGCCGAGGACGTTCTTGCCTCGATCCGCCACGACAGCGCGGGCGCGGTCCTGGAGGAGTGGGCGCGTGTCGTCTGCGACGGTGGCTGTCTCACGCTCAGCGTGCCGAACCTCGAAGCGGTCCCCGACCTCCTCGCCGATGGTCGTTCGGCCGAGCTCCGTCGGCTCCTCTACGGCGGGCGCCGGTTCGGCGAGGCCGGCAGGGACGAGGCCAACGCGGACGCCTGGTCGCCCGTGGAGCTCGAGCACACCCTCGCCAGTGTCGGCTTCGTGGTCGAGGAGATCGACGCCGGCGCAATGATCACCGTGTCCGCGAGGCGCACGGCGGTAGTGGCGAGACAGGCAGTCGGCCAAGCGCCGCCGGTGTGCGTGCTCGTCATCTCCACGGGCGGCGTCGGCGCCCTGCTCGGCCGGCTGCGGGCCCTTTGTGAGACGGACGCCGGCGTCGACTTCGAAACGGTCGTGCTCGTCAACGGGCCCGACGAGCCTTCCCGCGCGCTCGTTGCAGCCCTCGAAGGCGACGTGACGGCCGTGGCGAGCCCGGTCGTGCTGGACCCGGCAGCCGCCTTCGACGAGGCGGCGCGGCTCGCCCGGGCCGATACCGTCGTCGCCCTTTCCCCGCGCGCCCGACCCGTCGACGGTTGGCTCGCGCGTCTTGTCGCCCCTCTCGGCGACGCAACGATCGCGCTGAGCAGCGCTGCGGTCATCGACGAGCGCACGCTCGTCGTTCACGCGGGCTTCGACGTCCTCGGAGACTGCGCGAAGCCGTCCCTCAACACCGCGCCGCGCTCTTCGTACCTGCGCGCCGAGGCCGCGCTCGGGTCCGATGCGGACGTAGACGCCGTGGGAGCGGAAGCCGTCGCCATGAGGCGTGAGCTTTGGGAAACGCTCAAAGGCCTGGCCCCAGGGTGGTCGGAGAGCGACTCGGTGATCGACTTGTGCCTCCGAACGCGCTCTTCCGGCCTGCGATGCGTCGTGGCAGCCGGCTGTGCCGTGATGGCAGACCCAGCGGACGAGGATGCCTCGAGCCGCGAGCGGCTGGCGTGGTACTGGGCCGGGCGCACCACCTTGCGGCCCCCACAGGCACGACGCGTGTCGGCATCGAGCCTGATGCCTTCTTCGACGCTCATCGAGCGTGTCTCCACGGTGATGGCAGTGCCGGCCGTGCCGCGCCCCGGCGGGGTGAACCTCGTGGGCGACTTCGCCGACTCCCGCGTCCTGTCGTATGCGACCGCCCTGTCACGAACAGGCGGGCGCGTCTCGCGACTGAATTGGGTAGGTGGGCTCCCCTCGCCGCTCGGGAACGACACCCCCTTTGCCTACTCCACCACCTTGCTGGCTCTCGACGGGGACCAGCTCGTCGACTACGTCGGCGAGGTGGGCCTCGACTCGCTGCGCAACCGGCGGACGATCGTCGCCTGGGAGTGGCCGCTCGCTCGGCCGCTGGCGAGCTGCTCGGCGGAGGCTTCGATGGTCGGCGAGGTCTGGGTCCCGAGCACGTTCTCCGAAAAGGCCCTCAAGTCGGTGACGCAGCGGCCGGTCCTCTGCGTCCCGCCCCCCGTCATAGTCCCTCACGAGGCGTCGCGGAGCGACGGCCGCCTGCCCGAAGGCTTCGTGTTCGCGGCCGTTGCCCGGCTCGGGCGCTGCAGGCCTGGGGACGAGGCGCTCGCCAACCCTCTCGACACGATCGAAGCCTTCCTGAGCGCCTTCGCACCGGGGTCCGGCCCGGTCCTCTGCGTCGTCCTTCACGGCCGCAAGACCCAGGCGATCGCCGAGAACTGCAGGCTCTTCGCCAACGGGCGCCGGGACGTCCTCGTTATCGAGACCGACGACCCCGCGGTCGCAGATGCCGCGAGCGTGAAGGCGGACTGCCTCGTCTCGCTCCACCGCGCGAGCGCCTTCGGAACCGACATCGCACGTGCGATCTCGGTGGGCTGCCCCGTCGTGGCGACCGCCTACGGCGGACCGATGGACTACCTCACCGAGGAGTATGCAAAGCTGGTGCCCTACAAGCTCACGACTAGCAGCGCCGCGGCGTACCCCTTCCCGGCCGGGACCGAATGGGCGGAGCCCGACCTGGACGCCGCTGCTGCTGCGCTACGCCTGGTTCACGACGACATCGCCGAGGCGCGGCGCCGTGCTTGGCAGGGACGCATCGCCGTGACGCGGCTATGTGGCCCGAAAGCGGCGGCCCGTGCACTTCGACGACGGCTGGACGAGCCTTCAGTTTGCCCGGTTGAGGCCCCTCGGACCCGGGCGGGAGCCGTCCGCTAGGCCACAGGCAGCCGAACTGTCGCAGGCACCATGCCGGTACCGAGAATTCACGAGAAATTTCCCGATTTTCGTCACTCTAAGTGACTGAACCCCTACTAATCGCGCGCACCACATGATATTCTGTTCCAGTCATAAGACCGCTGGACCTGACGGCTGGAGCCCGTCAGCTCCTTGTGGAGCAGCTGGGCTCCTCCGTCTCGCCACTGGCATGGACGCGAAGGAGGTGTTCCGGTTGGGCGCTCGCACTCGGTCGGCACACCCCCGACACGAGACGCTCGACCAGATCTGGTCGGCGTACGCGAGCGAGAGGGACCTCGTCCATCGGAACGAGCTCGTCGTCGCGTACCAGCCACTCGTCAACGAGACCGTGCAGCGGCTCCCCTCCTACATCCTGTCCTACTGGGAGCCCTGCGACCTGCGCAGCTTCGGGCAGGACGGCCTGCTCCGAGCGATCTCGCGTTGGGTCGACCCGGACAACTCGAAGTTCGACCAGTACGCGCGCCGCTGCATCAGGGGAGCGATCTTCGACGAGCTCCGGCGGCTCGACTGGATGCCGCGATCGGCCCGCCAGCGCGTCATCTCCTACAGGACCACGTACGACTCGCTGGTCGGCGAGCTCGGGTGCAACCCGAGGCCGGAACAGGTCTGCGCCGCCATGGGACTCACGGGTCGGCAGGCAACCGAGCTCATGAGCGAGCTGAACTCGTCCCAGCTGCTGCATCTCGAGGGCCGGGCGGCTTCACAGTCCAACAACGAGAGCAGCTTCGTCGAGGTCATCTCCGACGAGAGCGCCGAGCCCGAGACCGAGGTACTGGCGTCGGCCGAGTCAGAGGCGCTCCAGGCCGCGATGGAGACTCTCGGCCCGCGCGAGCACACGGTCCTGTACCTCTCCTTCTTCGCGGGCCTCACCCAGGAACAGATCGGTCTCATCATCGGAGTGGGTGGACCGCAGGTGTGCAAGATCCATGGCGCCGCGCTCCGCAAGCTGCGCTCGATCCTCGGTTCGAGCCGCACCGAGATGGAGGAGGCACTCGCCAGCTGAACAGGCAACCCTTCACCGGTCCCCTCTTCGGTCCGCACGCCGGCTGATTGCCGTTTGGTAGCTCGCAGGACGTAGTAAACACCCTGACTGGACACACAAGCGTTTCGAGCAAGGAGGACGACGGACATGTCCGACGATGTCGTCGATCTGGTACACCGGCTCCTGGGTCTCGGCATCGGCTCGTTTGCCTCGCCAATGGTCACGTCGGGAAACGGCGGCGGCCCACGATGACCATCGTCGATGACAGGGCGACCCGTTCCTGGTCGATCTCCGACTGCGCCCGCTACCGGTACTCGCTCACCCTGAGATGGGGTTCCGGGGAGCGCTTGATCACCTGGGTCCTCTTGAACCCGTCGATGGTCGATGAGATGGTCGACGACCCGACGACACGGCGAGTCGGTGAGTTCTCCCGCCGTTGGGGCTACGACCGTCTCGAGATCGTCAACCTCTTCGCCCTGCGGGCCGTCCGGCCCGAGGAGCTGTCAAGCGTCGAGGACCCCGTCGGACCCAAGAACCTGGCGTTCGTACGCCACGCGATCACCAACGCCGAGCTCGTGGTCGTCGGCTGGGGCGACGGAATCCAGCACGCCGTCTCGCAGCCGGAGACGCTCGACGAGGTCGTCCGCCTTCGCCGCGCCAACACAGCGATGCTCTGCTTCGGCGTCACCGAAGCCGGGCACCCCCTCCACCCCGGATCCCTGGACCGCTCGAGCATCCCACTCGTGTGGACGCCGCAGAGGGCACCGCTGAACAAGCCGTTCCCGACGGCTTCCTAACCCGGCCGCCCCGGCCTAACGCCGTCGCGGGCCGATCGACAAAGCGCTCCGCCGAGCTCAGCTCCTGAGGGTGGCCTGGTGCCCGCTCTCCACGGCGCGGATGCACTGCATTCGCAGATCGGCCACCTCCCCGTCGGTCAAAGTCCGGTCCAGGGCGCAGAAACGTAAACGGTAGGCCACAGACCGCGAGCCCTCGCTCACGCCTGCTCCCCGATAGACGTCGAAGAGCTCCACCGATTCGCACAACTCGCCGGCGGCACTGCGGAGGGTCGACTCGACGGCGGCTGCAGGGACCGAGTCGGCCACGACGAAGGCAAGGTCGACATCACTCGAGGGGAAGCGGCTCACCGGACGCGCGACGAGGGGCCGGCGGGGAGCGGCGGCAAGCTCCGCGAGGTCGAGCTCGAGCCAGCCTGCTCGCGGCCGCGCCAGCTCATATGCCTTGAGCGTCTCCGGGTCGACTTCACCGACGACGCCGAGCACGGTGCCACCGGCCACGATCTCAGCCGTCCGCGCCGGGTGGAGGCCTGGGAGGGCAACGGGGCGGAGCTCGGCCTCTTCGAGCCGGAGCGCGTCCGCGACGACGCGCCAGGCGTTCAAGGCGGCGACGGCGTCGTCGCCGACATCGGCGAGAAGGAGCCCCACGAGCTCCCACTCGTCAGGCAGTTCACAGGTCGTCCCGGTGCCCGGTCCGTCCGCCGGGCCCGGACCTGAATCCTGGCCCGGCGGCGTCGGTTCGCTCGGCAACGCGAAGACGTCACCGATCTCGAAGAGCCGCAACCACGGATGGCGGTGGCCGACGTTGTGGCGCACAGCCCTCAACAGGCCCGGCAAAAGGCCCCCCCTGAGCACGGACTCCTCCGCCACCATGGGGTTCAGCAGCGGTACGAGTTGGCTTGTCACTCCCCCACGCAGCTGGTCGCGCGCCTCGACGATGGACATCGTCCAAGCCTCGTGCGCCCCGAGCCCGGCCAGGACCCGCTTCAGCCGGCGCCGGAGGGACTGCAGGTCGGTGAGCCGCCCCACGTAGGGAGATCGGCGCTCGGTCGTCGGCAGCTCCTGGTAGCCGATCCGCCGCGCCACCTCTTCGGCGACGTCTACCTCCCGGCGGACGTCGGGGCGGAACGACGGCACTTCCACCTCGACAAGGCCGGCCGCAGCGGAGTCGGTGGGCAGCCTGGTCACAAAGCCGAGCGGTTCCAGGAGACGTCCCATCTCGGCGTCTTGAAGTTGCGTCCCGAGCAGGGCAGCGACCCGCTCGGTCCGGACCGGGATCCGCCTCGGCACGTACTCGACCGGGTTGGCGTCGAGCAAGCCCGCTGCGACCACTGGCGCGGCGGCACCTGCCGCGCGCGCCGCAGCGACCACGAGCTCGCAGAAACGCAGCGCCGCGCGCTCCATGCCTCGCGGGTCCACGCCGCGCTCGAAGCGCACGGAGGCCTCGCTCCTCAGCCCGACGCGCCGCGCAGTCCGGGCGATTGCCAGCGGAGCGAAGTATCCGACCTCGAGCAGCACACGCGAAGCCTCCGCCGTGATCTCGCTCGACTGGCCGCCCATTATGCCGCCGATGCCGACCGGGCGATCGTCGGCGTCGCAGATCACGCAATCGCTGCCAGCGAGCGGGTCGTCAGTGCTGACGGGCTGAGTCCCGAGCGCTCGGGTCACCCCGTCGAGGGTGACGAGCTCCTCACCGGGGCGTGCCGCCCTTACCCGGAGCCCGTGGCCCCCGAGGCGGTCGAGGTCGTATGGATGCGTCGGCTGACCGAGCTCCAACATGACGTAGTTCGACGCGTCGACGACGGCATCGATCGGCCGCATCCCCGCCAGCGTCAGGCGGCGAGCGATGACCGCGGGCGAAGCCACGTCGGTGACTCCGACCAGCACCTTGCCGATCAGGCGATGACACAGCTCGGGCGCCAGCACCTCGACGCTCGCGTACGAAGCGGCCGGGCCCGGGCCGTGCTCGACGACAGGCTCCGGCAGCTGCAGCGGCAGGCCCAGACGAGCGGCGACGTCGCGCGCGATGCCTGCGACGCAAAGGCAGTCGGGGCGGTTGCCCTCGATGGCGAGGTCGAAGACGACATCGGGCCCGAACGCGGCGCCCAGGTAGTCAGCGAGCGGGAGCCCCAGCTCCAGTCCCCGGTCGGAACCTGCGGAGAACTGCACACCGGCCGGACCGTCGTCCCGGCCGAGAACCAGGATTCCCCCTTGATCCTCCGACAACCGCAGCTCGCGCCCCGAGCACAGCATCCCGTTGGAGACGACGCCGCGCATGCGCCGCTGCTCGATACGGAACTCCCCTGGCAGCACCGCACCCACCGGAGCGAACGGCACGACGTCCCCGACCTCGAAGTTCCAGGCGCCACAAACCACCTCGACTGGTTCGGGCCCGCCCGCGTCGACCACGACCCGGCGGATCTTGTCCGCCTTGGCGATCGCGGCGATCTCGAGGACGCGGGCCAAAACGACGTCTCGCAGACCTTCGCCGACTTTCTCGATCCCTTCCACGACCAGGCCGAGCGCGTCGAGGTCCGCTGCGAGCGCGGCAACTTCCGCGCGATCGTCCGGCCGCGTCTCGAGCGGGGTCAGCTCCCGTAACCACGACAGTGGAACGCGCACTTCCTCGTCTCCTCAAACCTCGTCTGTGGTGCCTTCCGGCACCGTGTCTCTGCCGGACGCCGCATCGGGCCAAGGGCTCAGAACTGCCCGAGGAACCTCACGTCGTTCTCGATCATCACCCTCAGGTCCGCGATCCCGTGGTGCATGATCGCGATCCGGTCGATCCCGAACCCGAAGGCGAAACCCGTCCACTCCTCGGGATCCACTCCGGTCGCCTCGAACACAGCGGGATGCACCATCCCACAGCCGCCGAGCTCGATCCAGCCGACACCCGAGCAGGTTCGGCACCCGTCGCCGCCGCAGATCACGCACGACATCTCGAACTCGGCCGACGGCTCGGTGAACGGGAAGTAGGCGGGACGCAGCCGCGTCCTCGTCGCCTCGCCGAATATGGCACGGACAAATGTGTCGATCGTCCCCTTCAGGTCCGCGAAGGTGACCCCGCGGTCGACGACGAGCCCCTCGATCTGGTGGAACACGGGTAGATGAGTCGAGTCCGGGGTGTCCTTGCGGTAGGTGCGACCGGGAACCACGGCGTAGATAGGCAGCACGCCCCGCTCTAGGAGCCGGATCTGAACCGGCGAGGTGTGAGGACGCAAGAGCACGCTCCACGGCTCGCCGAAGTCGACGTAGAAAGTATCGAGAGGGCTCCGGGCAGGATGATCCTCAGGGATGTTGAGTGCCTCGAAGTTGCGCCACCCCGTCTCGACCTCGGGCCCCTCCGCGATCTCATAGCCCATGCCGACAAAGACGTCCTCGAGCGCCTCACGCACCTGGGTCACCAGGTGCAAGTGGCCTGCGAGGCGCCCCGGGAGAACCTCCGTGAGATCAAGGCGGTCCGCCGCGAGGCGCTCGGTTCGAGCGGCAGCGACGAGCTCGGCTCGGCGGCTATCGGCCAGTGCTTCGAGCCGGCCGCGCAACTCGTTCAGGAGCCCGCCGAGAACACGGCGCTCCTCGGGTGCCTTGGAACCCAGCTTCTGGTACATCTCCGCGAAACGCGAGCGTCTCGAGCGGAATGCCACCCGCTCGCGTTCCTCGAGCGACACCAGGTCCGTGGCTCCTTCGAGCGCGGCTGTGGCCTCGGCCTCGAGCTCGGCGATCTCCTCGGCCGGGTCTGTCGTCATGGCGCCGACCTCGGGCGCCTGGTGCTCGGTAGCGATGGCGACATGCTATGACAGCCTCAGACGACGGTCCGGCGGCGGCGTGCCAAGTCGAAGCAGAGCACCGCTGCTGTCATCGCCACGTTCAACGACTCTGTCCCGTCCGCCATGGGGATCGTCATCGAGCCGTCGAGAGCGCCTACGATCTCGCCGGGCAAGCCTGCCCCCTCGTTGCCGAGAACGAGCGCGGTCCGACCGTCGAGGTCGGCAGCCTCGTAATTCGTCCCCCCTCTGGGTACCGTCGCCCAACACCGGTAGCCGTGCGCCGCCAGACCGGCGAGAGCCCCGGCCGGCGCGACGTCTGTGACTAGGGGCACCCGGAACACCGCGCCGGCGCTCGCGCGCACGACTTTCGGATTGAACGGATCGACGGTCCCCTCACAGCAGATCACGCCGGATACGCCGGTCGCACCCGCGATGCGCAGCACCGCCCCCAGGTTGCCCGGATCACGCACGTCCACGCACACGAGGACCACAGCCCGTTCGGAGCCCGGGCCGGAACGCGACAACAGCTCGTCGAGCCGGAGGTCTACGACCTCGACGACCGCACAGACCGGCTGCGGACTGACGGTGTCCGCCACGCGCTCCATGATCCCGGGCCCGAGCTCGAAGACCGCCAGCCCGGCCCGATCCGCTCGCTCGACGACCTCCGTCACCGATGCCGACGACCGCCAGCCTGCGGCGACGAAGAGCGACTCGACAGGGGCACTGGCATCGAGCGCCGCTTCGACGATTCTCACGCCCTCGGCTACGAAGGCACGCTCGGTGCCACGGACGCTCGAGCGCCGGAGCAGCCTCCGCAGGCGCTGGACCCGCTTGTCACGTGCCCCGAGCCTGTTCATGTTGAGGTCCGCCTAGACGCTGATGCTCGAGTTGACGCGTGCGGCTAGGAGACGGCCTCGTCGACGCTCCCGAAGTCGAGGCCGTGCTCAGTTTCGTCGCCGAGTGCGCCGACGGAGAGCTGTACCAGTGCCGAGAACGCCTGCGGGTCGCGGACCGCGAGGTCCGCGAGCATCTTGCGGTCGACGTCTACCTCCGCCTTGTGCAGCCCGGATATGAAACGGCTGTAGGTCGTGCCGTTGAGCCGAGCCGCAGCGTTGATCCGTTGGATCCAGAGCTTGCGGAACTCGCCCTTGCGGGCTCTGCGGTCGCGATACGCGTACTGGAGCGAGTGCATGACTTGCTCGTTCGCCGCCCGGTACGAACGCGACTTGTTGCCATAGAAGCCCTGCGCGCGTTCGAGAACGGTCCTCCGGCGCTTCTTGCCGTGGACTGCGCGCTTGACCCTGGCCATTTCGGGGCTCCCTTCATCATCTGTTCGAGTGCGATCTGCGGTGTTACAAAAAAAGGACCTGGTTGGGATCACCGAGCCGCGGTTGTCGCGGTGACGGCGAGGCGCGACCGGGCAGGGCCTGTGGCGGCCTCAGATCCCGAGCAGCCGGCGAACGCTCTTGCGGTCGGCCGAGGAGAGCTCGACTTCGTGGGCGAGGCGGCGGGTGCGAACCGACGACTTCTTCTCGAGCAGGTGGCCGCGGTTCTGCTGCCGGCGCCTGATCTTCCCGGTCCCGGTGATCTTGAAACGGGCCACTGCACCCCGGTCCGTCTTCTGCTTCGGCATTTCGGTACCCCTTGTCCTCTTTACGGTCTTCGTCTCGTACTGCCCTCGGCCCGTAGGCCGTTCCTACCGCACAGCTCCCGGGCTGGCGACCCGCAAGTGCGTCCGCCCAGCCGGTACAGCTGGCTCCCGACTCCAACGACGCCCGAGCAGGTCTCCTACGGCTGCGTCTCTGCCTGCACGCGCGTCTCCAAGCCCGCCTGTCCGTTGTCCGGCACCGCCGCGCCTGGTCCTGGCACGGTCATGCCGGGCGCTGATCCGAGGCCTTGCGGTGACCCGGAGCCGACCGGCGCATTGCCGTTCGAGGCCACCCGGTGCCGTTCCTCAGTCAACTGCTTGGCTTCTGATGACTGCTTCGCCCGCTTGTCCGGAGCGAGCACCATCACCATGTTCCGTCCGTCCAGGCGACCCTCCGTCTCGATCTTGGCCACTCCGTCGATCTGCTCTGTGATCCGCTCGAGAATGCGCCTGCCCAGGTCAGGGTGGATGACCTCCCGTCCCCGGAACATCACCGTCACTTTGACCTTGTGGCCCTCGCTCAAGAACTTGAGGACCTGGCGCGTCTTGGTGTCGAAATCGCCTGGGCCGATCTTCGGCCTGTACTTCATCTCCTTGATGCCGACATTGCTCGTCTTGCGTCGCGACTCTTTGGCCCGTTGCGCCGCATCGAATTTGAACTTCCCATAGTCCATGATCCGGCACACCGGCGGGTTCGCCAGAGGCGCCACCTCCACCAGGTCGAGATCCTGCTGCTGGGCAATGGCGAGCGCCTGCGCAAGAGGCGTGATCCCGAGCTGGCGACCTTCAGCGTCGACTAGCCGGACCTCACGAGCACGGATGCGGTCGTTGATCCGTGGCTCATTGGAGCTGGGAACAGTGGTGATTGGGCGTCGTCCTCTCGCTAGGGCCGAGACTGTGCTCGACCGTACGAAAGGGAAGCCGGCGATGCCGACCGGTCACTCTCAAGACCCGGCGCACACATCGGCGGCGCCGACAGTGGCCGGGTGGGAGTCACGCCAAGCGCGCAGCCCCGCTTCCCTCAGTTGTCACCACGTACGCTAGCAGCATGAGCACCCTGTGGACACCAGAAGGGGAACATCGCGTGCCGCGGCCGGGCGAGGCCGGGCCGGCAACAGGAGGATCTCCTGGCTCAGGAGCGCCGGGCACGCCGGGAGGCTCGCAGCAAAAGCCTGCCAAAGACAGTGACGCCCCCGAACCGGGCACCATGAGCGAGGAGGAGCTGGCTGCCGAGGAGGAGCTTCGCCAAGTGGCGCAGCACCTGGCCGCCGCCCCGGTGGAGGACGTGGTCGCGAATCACTGCTACGGGCTGTTCGAGCTCGCGGCCCTGCACCTCTCCCAGCAACCGCCGCAGCTCGACAAGGCGAGACTGGCGATCGACGCCCTCGGTCTTCTCGTCGACGGCCTCGGCGACCGTCTCGGCCAGCACGCCGGGGCGCTGGCAGAGGGCCTCTCCCAACTCCGCCTCGCGTTCGTCCGGATTGCCGCCGCGGGACCCGTCCCCGATGGGCAGTCCAATCCGGAACCGGGAGACTGACTAAGCACCGGACAGGCCCAGCAGACCCGCAATCTCCGCCCAACCTCCCTCGCTCGCCGGTGGCAGCACGCGATCCGCGTTCGCGAGTGCCGCCTCGGTCCCGTCGGCGACTGCAAGAGCGATCGAAGCTCCCTGCAATAGCTCCACGTCGTTGTCCGCGTCCCCGATTGCGAGCACGCGACCAGCATCGAGCCCACGCGCGGCGCAGTACGCCAGTACTCCCGACCACTTGCTCACCCCGAGAGGCCGAAAGCTCAGATGGAGGCCTCCGTAGGTCCTGTCCGTAGAGGTCGCGGCCGCCACCGGTGCCCGGGCGGTCACTTGGGCGGCCAGGGCCCGGACCATGGACGGCTCGCCGCCGAGCAGAGTGAAGGCCAGGACGCTAAGCGTCCGCACGGCGGTCCACGGATCTTCCTCGCGCACAAACGGCCTGATGCGGCGGATGTAGTCGGGATGGGTGAACGGGTGCTCGCCCAGCACGACGTCCCGGTCGGGATCGTCCACGTGAACGCACGGACTGACATCCAGCTCGTCGAGTATCTCCAGCACCTCGGTGGCAACCGCCGGGCTGAAAGCGCGGGTGTGGAACGCCGTCGTCGCGCCGAACTCGAAGCCGATCGCGCCGTCGAGGAAAACCCCCGGAAGGGCAACCTCGTTGGCCTCCATCACCGCCCAGGCGCTGTGTGCCCCGCGTCCGGTGGCGACCAACACCGGGATCGAGGCGCCGGCAAGGGTCCGAAGTGCCCGATGGGTGCGGGGATGGATCAATCCCTTGCCGTCCCAGAGCGTGCCGTCTAGGTCGGTCACGACGAGGTCGATCCGCGGCGGCGCTCCCCGCTCGGCCGTCGCGCACGGCACCGACGACGCGCTAGCGCCCGGTGCGGAGCCTGAGCCCGGCCTCATCGACGCTGGACGCCGTCGTCGAACCGGTAGACGAGCATCTCCGAGACCGCCTCGAAGCCGAGGCGCCGATAGATCGCGTTCGAGCTCGCATTGCCGAGCTGGGCGTACAGCACCGAGTTGGCGCCCTCCTCGTCGCGGACCCATTCGCACAGAGCCCCGACACAGGCCGCCGCGTACCCGCGCCGACGCCACTCGGGCGGCGTGAAGACAGCTCCGATCCGCGAGATGCCTCCGAGCGGTTCGGTGGCGCGGGCCAGGCATCGAGGCCCCCCGTCGTCCCAAAAGAAGTACCGACGTGCCGAGAGTGACAAGTCGACGGCCTTGGACACGTCGCCACCGGGCAAGCCGGTCTCGACCTGGAAGGCCGAGCACCATTCGATCAGCATGTCCCGCTCCTGCGGCCCTGCTCGTCGCAGCCGTCCCGCCACCGCATCCGGGACGACAAGGCGGCCGAGCGCGTACAGGCGCTGCGCGTCCTGCACGACCGCAGCCGTGCTCACACGTTCGGTCCAGCAGCCGGCGAACGCCGACGTTGTGGACGCCTCGCCGGAGACGCCCGAGAGGCGGTGGCCTTCGCCCGAGATCGCGACAGCCATCGCGTCCGCAAGCTCGCGTCGCATGGGCGAGATCGCCGCGTAGTGCCCGGGCGGGCACTCGATCACGAGGCCTGCGACGTCACCGTCGGTCTCCGCCAGCCAGTACCGCCCGGGAGAGCCGGTGCCGGCCCACGTTTCCATGACGCTCCAGATGACGTTGAGCGCCACGGGGTCAGCAGCCAGAAAGCCGCCTGCCCGCGTGATGACCGCGGCCGCGTCAGTCGTGGTGTCCACATGCAAGCCACCCATCCCTCCTAGCCTGCCACGGCGACGGACACCTTCGGCACAACTCCTACGCTCTCAGGAATGGGTCGCACATACGAGGCCATCGATGACCGGCTGGCAAGCTTTCTCCTGTCACAACCTGTCTTTTTCGTCGCGTCGGCCCCAGTCTCGAGCGACGGGCACGTGAACTGCTCACCGAAGAGCAACCACGGCGAGCTCGCCGTGATCGACCCATATCACGTCGCCTACCTCGACCGGACCGGTAGCGGCGTCGAGACGATCGCCCATCTGCGTGAGAACGGGCGGATCGTGCTCATGTTCTGCGCCTTCGACGGACCGCCGCGGATCGTCCGTATCCATGGCCGCGGCTCTGCGGTCCACCGCGACGACGACGGCTTCGAAGACCTGGCGCGCAGGTTCACGACGGAGCGGACCGAGGGTGCCCGGGCCATCATCGTCGTGTCCGCTCAGCGCGTCTCCGACTCCTGCGGCTACGGGGTTCCGTTGATGGATTTTCGAGCGCAACGGACCCAGATGACCGAGTGGGCCGATCGCAAGGGTGACGACGGGGTCAGGCAGTACTGGGAGTCCACGAACTCCGTGAGCCTCGACGGCCTCCCAGCCCTGCGGGACATCACGCGGGCCTGACAGCCGTGCTGTCCCACCGGCGGTTTCCTCGAGGTGCCGGCACGCGGGCCAATTTGAGAAGACGGGCGTCGTTGGCGTCGCTCCTGTCGTGGCCCCACGCAGGCATGACGGATGACATGCGGACTACTTACTCCGGCGCGAGCGCCTCGAAGGGGCTGGAGCGAACCCCGTTCAGGTCCACGCTCAATGGACGATCTTGGCGATCGCGAGCTCGACGATGTCTGTCGCGCCCCGTTCCTTGAGCTCGGGGATCAGCACGTTGATCTCGGACTTCGGGACCACCGTCTCGACGGCGTAGCCGGCCTCGCCGAACAGCTTGGAGACCGTCGGCGCCCTCATCGAGGGCAGCACGGCGATGATGTTGTCGAGATACGCGGGCGCGACGTTCAGTTTCACCAGGACTTTCCCCCGAGCCTCGAGGGCGCCCTGAAGCAGCACGAGGAGCTGCCCCATCGCGCGCAGCTTCTCCGGGTCGGCGACCGAGACGGGATTCGCGATCAGCTCGGTGTACGACAACATGAGAGTGTCGATCACCCGCAGTCCGGCCGCCCGAAGTGCCCGCCCTGTCTCGGTGATCTCGACGACGGCGTCGGCGATGTCCGGGATCTTCGCCTCGGTGGCCCCGAAGGAGAAACGGACGTCCGCTTCGAGCCCACGCCCGGCAAGGAACCGCTTGGTCAGCCCCGGATACTCGGTCGAGATCCGGCAACCCTGCTCGAGATCCTCCACCTTTCGGATCGGTGAGTCGTCACTCACCGCGAGCACGACCTTGATCGGCTCGGCGGTCGCCTTCGAATAGCGCAGCTCGCCGAGGCTGACGACATCGGCGCCCGTCTCCTCCACCCAGTCACGGCCGGTCACGCCGAGGTCGAACAGGCCCTCCGCCACATAGGTCGGTATCTCCTGGGGCCGAAGAATATGGACCTCGTCGATCCGCGGGTCGTCGATCGTGGCCCGGTAGGCCACCTCGGATGCCCTCCGGACCGTGAGGTCTGCGGCGGCAAAAAGCTCGAAGGTCGCCAGCTCCAACGAGCCTTTGGGGAGGACTAGTCGCAGCATCGCTAGCTCGCTCTTCCCGACGCGTGGACTCCGGCATTGCCTGGGCCCGTCACTGAAGTCCCGGCGAGCCGCCGGAGCAGGTTCGCCATCTCGATCGCGGTCGCCGCCGCCTCGGTCCCCTTGTTCCCGAGGGCTCCGCCGGCTCGCGCGAGAGCCTGGTCCAGGTTCTCGGTCGTGAGAACGCCGAAGGCCACGGGCAGCTTCATGTCGAGCTGGACGCGCTGGATGCCGGCCGCGCACTCGCCGGCGACGAAGTCGTAGTGCGACGTCTCGCCACGGATCACAGCCCCGAGGCAGATGACGGCGTCGAACCGGCGGGTCCCGGCCATCGTCATCGCAGCGAGCGGCAGCTCGAAGGCCCCCGGCACCCAGACAACGGTCCTGTCGGTCTCGGCTACGCCGCAACGGTCAAGCTCGGCCTGCGCTCCAGCGAGGAGCAGACCGGTCACCTGCCCGTTGAAGCGGCTGCAGGCGACAGCGACGCGAAGCCCGGTACCGTCATCGCAGCCCCGGGTCCCTTCTCCCTCGATGTCACCGATCGCCGGAAGGCGATGGGTAGGGATCGGGGCGTCGTGGCTCGCGGACTGCTCGCCGAGCTCCACGCGAGGCGACTCGTCAGCCGACGCCATCGAGGTCGCCGCTGTCGCCGATGGCCTCCTGCGCGGTCATCCCCGGCGTCGCGGTCTTCTCGAGGCCATGGAGGAGGTGGCCCAGCCGTTCTCGCTTCGTGCGCAGATACTCGACGTTCTCCGGGTTCGACCCAGGCTCGAGCGCCACCCGTTCGACGATGTCGAGCCCGTAGCCCTCGAGGCCCCCGTACTTCGCCGGGTTGTTCGTCATCAGGCGCATCTTGGTCACCCCGAGCTCCACGAGGATCTGGGCTCCGATGCCGTACTCGCGGCTGTCGACGGGGAGCCCTAGCTCGACGTTCGCGTCGACGGTGTCCCTGCCGTTGTCCTGGAGGTTGTAGGCGCGCAGCTTGTGGGTGAGGCCGATACCACGGCCTTCGTGGCCGCGAAGGTAGACGATCACTCCCACGCCTTCCTCGCCGATCCTGCGGATCGCCGCTTCGAGCTGTGGCCCGCAGTCGCAGCGGAGCGACCCGAACACGTCCCCGGTCAGGCACTCGCTGTGCACACGGACGAGCACGCTGTCCTTGCTGTGGACGTCGCCCGCCACGAAAGCGAGGTGTTCTTCGCCGTCGAGCAACGATCTGAAGCCGTAGGCGGTGAACTCGCCGTGTTCGGTCGGGATCCGCGCCTGTGCGACCCGCTCCACGAGCCGCTCGCGGTGGTGCCGGTACCGGACGAGATCCGCGATCGAGATGATGGGCAGGCCGTGGTCGGAGGCGAACCTCTCGAGCTCGGGGCGGCGCGCCATCCGCTGCTTGTCCTTGGTCACGATCTCGCACAGGAGTCCGGCGGGGTAACAGCCCGCGAAGCGGGCCAAGTCAACCGTCGCCTCGGTATGGCCCGCGCGCTTGAGGACACCGCCGGGTCGGTACCGCAACGGGAGGACGTGTCCTGGCCGGGCAAGGTCGTCGGGTTTGGTGTCGGGGCTTATGAGCGCCTGGATCGTCGCCGCCCGATCGCCCGCGGAGATGCCGGTCGTGGTCCCGTGCCGGTAGTCGACGGTCACCGTGAACGCTGTGCGCTGGGACTCGGTGTTGTGGGAGACCATGAGGGGCAGCTCGAGCTCGTCGAGCCGGTCAGGCGTGAGCGGCACGCAGATCAGGCCCGAGGTGTGCGCGAGGAAGAAGGCCACCTTCTCGGGGGTCGCGAACTCCGCCGCCATGACGAGATCCCCCTCGTTCTCCCGGTCCTCGTCGTCCATCACGACGACCATCTCGCCGCGCCCGATGGCCGCTATCGCTTCCTCGATGCTGGCCATCGCCACCTCGTTCTCGGCCTCCTTCTCCGGTCTTGAGCCTACCGGCCGCGAGCCGGCTGCGAATTCGCAGGCCATCGGGGTACCGATCCCCCTGGCGCCGCTGACTCGCGTGAAGGCCGCACGGGGAAGGGTTCGACATCGACGCGGAGGTCATCTCCGAACCGGCACACCGAGACGAGCCGGCCGCGCCAGGCCTCTGCCATCGTCGTGGCACCTGGCCCGGCAAAGACCGGGATCCCGTCGTCGCCACCGAGAAACGCCGGCGCCAGGTACCACACATAACGGTCCACGAGGCCGTCGCGGTGGAAGGCGTGGGCGACGTGAGCGCCCCCCTCGACGAGGAGCTGCAGGACGCCTCGCCGGCCGAGATCGTCGAGAACAACGCCGAGGTCACCGCCGAGCTCGAGTGCGGGCTGGACGCGAGCCCGTCCGGGAACATGTCCCAGCACCACACGAAGCGGCTGACGGGACGGAGCGGGCGCTGCGTCTTCGCGTACGTCGAGCGCAGGATCGTCACAGCGCACGGTCCCCGCCCCTACGAGCACCGCGTCGGATTCGGCCCGCAGCCGGTGGACGTCGCGTCGAGCCTCGACGCCGGTTATCCAACGGCTCGAGCCGTCCGGCGCCGCCGTGCGCCCGTCGAGGGTCGCGGCGAGCTTGAGCACGACGTAGGGGCGGCCGGTCGACCGGTGCACGAGGTACGGGCGGAGCTGGTCGCTCACGTCTCGCGCGAGCACGCCCACCGCGACCGAGACGCCCGCCTGTTCGAGTGCCCGGAACCCCGCGCCGGCCACGCGCTCGTCCGGATCGCCGACCCCGGCGACCACCCTGGCGACACCGGCTCGGATGAGCGCGTCCGTGCACGGCGGCGTCCGACCATGGTGCGCACAGGGCTCGAGAGTCACATAGACGGTTGCACCTCGCGCTCTCCGCTGTGCCAGCGCCAGCGCGGCATGTTCCGCGTGCGGCCCACCGGGAGGCGCCGTCGCCCCTTCGCCCACGACCCGGCCGTCCCGGTCGACTATGACGCAGCCGACCCATGGGTTGGGGGACGTCGTCGTGCGCACGCCCTGGGCAAGCTCGATCGCCCGAGCCATGTGGCCTTCGTCGGTGCGACCCGACTCATCCTGGCTCAATGTGGCCTCTCGCCGCTGATCAGGGCGAGCGCGTGCGGCAGCACGTCCACCACCGCGTCGAGGCATTCGAGCGACCCTTTTGTGGAGCCGGGGAGGTTGAGCACGAGCGAGGTCCCGAGTGTTCCCGCCACGGCGCGCGACAGCCTGCCCAGCGGGCTGGCGAGCCGCATCGCCTCGGCGAGGCCAGGTGCGGGACGGTCGAGCACCTGCGAGGTGCCCTCCGGAGTGAGGTCCCTCGGCCCGAAACCTGTGCCGCCCGTGGTCACGATCAACCCGGAGAAACCCTCGGCCAGCTCCGCGATCGCCGTGGCAACCGACTCGACCCCGTCTGCCACCACCCGCCGTTCCACCACTTCGTAGCCCTCGGCTGCCAGGCGCGCCGCGACCGCGGCGCCCGAGACGTCCTCGCGTGTACCGGCGACGACCCCGTCGGACACGGTGCACACCTTGGCCTGCAGCGGGTCGGCTGGACTGCTCCGGCCTGCAGCCGGGCCTCCCGGCAGACCCGTCTTCGACTCGCTCATCTGTCCGGCGGGATCGCCGCGGACGCCGCGGCGTGGATGCGGCGCACCATCTCGGCGGGGTCGGGGGAGTGGAACACGGCAGAGCCCGCCACGAAGCACCTCGCCCCCGCAAGGGCGGCAACCGGCGCCGTGCGTTCGTCGATGCCACCGTCGACCTGGAGCGTGACGTGAAGGCGCTCGCGCTCGGCCTGGGCCCGCGCCTCGATCAGTTTCGGCATGACGTCCGCGATGAACGACTGACTCCCGAAACCGGGATGCACCGTCATGATCAGCAACAGGTCCACCAGGTGGAGATAGGGAGCGGCCGCCTCGTAGGGCGTCTCGGGGTTCACGACGAGACCCACGCCGAGGCCGAGTCGACGCATCTCGGCACACAAGGCCTCGGTCTCCCCCACCTCGACGTGCACCGAGCAGGAGTCCGCGCCGGCGTCACGGAACGCCTCGAGGTAATCCCCGGGATCGGTCATCATCAGGTGGCAGTCGAAGAACATCCCCGTGCGCCTCCTGATCGACGCGACGACCGGCGGCCCGACGGTGATGTTGGGGACGAAGTGGCCATCCATCACGTCGACGTGCAACCAGTCGGTCACGGCGGCGACTTTCGTGATCTCAGACCCCAGCGCGCCGAAGTCGGCCGACAAGATCGAGGGGGCGATCTTCAGCTCACCCTCCGTCAGCAAAGGAAGGCCAGAAGCGTGGGCCCGTTCGGCGGCTTCGACCACGGCTCCACGGTAGCCAACCGCATCGCGCCGGGCTGCTACCCGCCGAGACACTCGCCCGCCGTCGGCCGCGCGCCGCGTCGCCACGCGTCGAATGCCTGGGCCGCGCGCCCTTCGGGCCTGACTTCCAGCAGCTCGAGGCGGCCCTCGCCGCAGATCACCTGGTCACCGACCAGCGTGCCCGGCACCAGCCCGCCGAGCCGTTCCGCCCCGGCACCGCCGTCGTCCCGGTTGGGCCCCGTGTCGTCACAACGGGGTGGCCCGGCCGTTGCGACCCGGGCACGCTCGACTATCAGGCGCTTGCCCCGGAACGTCGTCCAGGCACGCCCGACCCGCACGAGCCGGTCGAGCTCGACGGCCGGGCGCTGCCAGGCGAGGCGTAGTTCGTCGCGGTCGATCTTGGCCGCGTACAGAGCCTCACCGGTCTGGGGCACGGGCGTCCCGAGGGTCGCGACCCCACCGGCGAGGCGCTCGAGGAGCAGCGCGGTGCCGAGTTCCGCAAGGCGCGCCCGGAGCCCGGCTGCAGTCTGGTCGGGGAGGATCGGGGCCTCCACGCGGGCATAGACCGGACCTGTGTCGAGCCCCTCGTCGAGGGCCATGAGGCAGACGCCGGTTCTGTCGTCGCCGGCAAGGATGGCCCGTTCCACGGGCGCGGCACCACGCCAGCGCGGAAGGAGCGAGAAGTGCATGTTCACCATCGGCACGCGTCCGAGCACGTCGGCGCGAATCAGCGTCCCGAAGGCGACGACGACGCCGAGTTCGACGTTCGCGTCGAGCACGTCGGCCACGCGGCTCGACACGTCGAGCCCGAGCTCGAGCGCGCACTTCTTCACAGGCGTCGGCGCAAGGGCGCTCCCGCGACCGCGGCGACGGTCGGGGGCGGTCACCACGAGCGCCACGACGTGGCCGGCATCGTGCAGGGCCCGCAGCGGACCGACGGCCACCTCCGGCGTGCCGAGAAAGGCGAGCCTTGTCACCGGCCGTGGCCCAAAGGCGCTGGGTCAGGCGTCGCGGCGGGACCCCGCGGATTCCGCGAAGGCACGGGCCCTGAGCACGCGCATGGCCTGTTTACGCTGGTCCTTCTCAAGGCGCTCGAGGAGCAATATTCCGTCGAGGTGGTCGAGCTCATGCTGCAAGACCCGTCCGAGCAGCTCGTCGCCTTCGATCGAGAGCTCGTTTCCTTGGAGGTCGTGGCCCACGAGATGGACCTCCTTCGGCCGGACGATCGGCCAGTGCAGGTCGGGGACCGACAGGCAGCCCTCCTCGTACTCCCACTCACCGCGGGACTCGACTATCTCCGGATTGATCACCGTCACGGGGCCGTCGCCGACGTCGTAGACGAAGATCCGGCGCTCGATGCCGACCTGTGGCGCTGCAAGTCCCACGCCCGGCGCGGCGTACATCGTCTCGAGCATCTCCTCGGAGAGGCGGGCGATCTTGGAGTCGATCGCCTCGATCTCCGCGGCGCGCTGGCGCAGCACGGGGTCGCCGAACACCCGGATGGGGAAGATGGCCACCGCGCAACTTTACCTGCGCGCGACCGAGAATCTGCTCCTCCACAAGGGGCCCGTCGCGCGGCGTGCACACCCGCGCTGGGTCACACCTCAGCCGAAACGAACCCGGACGACCTCGCCAATCTCGCCCTGGAACGCCGGCCGGCCCGCAGGCACGCCGACCGCCGAGATCTCGACACGCTGCGGTCCTTTTCCGTCGCGACCGGGCACTACCAATCGAGCCGTGACGCTCTCGCCCGCGTCGCCGAGCGCGAAGCCCGGGTACTCGCCTGGTGGCGGCAGGAGGATCTCGCCGGGGACTTCGACGGCTAAACGGCCGTTCTCCCCCGGCTCAGTTTCCCCGCTGTCGACGACAAGCCCGCGCACCTCGTGCGGTCGCCCGAGCAGCGTCGCCGCCTCTGCCAGCTCACCTTTGGCGATCAGCCCCCGGATCCGCGTCGATGACACGACCTCATGGACGCGCTCGTCCGAGACGAGGTGCACCGGTTCCACCGAGAACCCCGCCTCCTCCCCCATCGCCTGCAGTAACGCGACGTTGCCCCGTCGTTGGTGGCCGAAATGGAAGTCGTCGCCGACGACGACAACCCGCGCCGAGAGCTCGGCCACGAGCACTTCAGCCACGAAGTCCTCCGCCCTCTCCTTGGCTCGCTCGGCGTCGAACTCGATGACGAGGATATGGTCGACGCCGGTCCCGGCCAAGAGCTCGAGCTTGAGGTCGATGTCGGTGAGCCGGGGCGGGGCCGCCGCCGGGTTGACCACAGCGGCAGGGTTCTTGTCGAAAGTAACGACGACGCTGCGAAGCCCCCCAGTGGTCGCCCGGCGACGGACGTGTTCGATCACCTGGCGGTGGCCTATGTGGACCCCGTCATAGGCCCCGATGGTCACGGCGCTGCCGTTGTCGTGTCGCACCGCGGACGGAGGCTACTCGTGGCTCGTGGCTGACCCGATGCCAGCGCGAACGCCGTCAGCGGTCTGGACGACGACAACGGGCCTCACGCGTTCGTGCCCGACCGGCCCGCAGATGGCCACGAGCCTGCCGGACTCGTCGAGCACCGCCCAAGGGCCGTCACCGACGACGCCGAGAGCGAGTCGCTCGACGATCCTGCCGTGGCCGAGCGCCCGAGCGAGCTCGGGGTTCACAACCGCGCCGGGCAGGTCCCGCACGAGCTCTTCGAGCGGACGGATCCGCTCGGGCGCCACCGCCTCGAGCGTCAGGGCTTCAATGTCGCTGAACGACCCGATCGACACCCTGCGCAGGACCCTGAGGTGGGCGCCGCCGCCGAGCCTCGTTCCGAGATCGGCCGCGAGCACACGCACGTAGGTGCCGGAAGAGCATTCCACGAGGATCCGGTAGCAGTCGGACTCGCCAGTTTCGAAGACCTCGAAACGGAAGACTTCGACACCCCGGGGGGGCCGCGCCACCTCGATCCCCTCGCGGGCGAGTTCGTGCAGTCGGCGCCCGCCCACCTTGACCGCCGAGACCATTGGCGGGACCTGCTCGATCCGGCCGGTCAGCGAGCGCGCCGCTTCTCGTACCTCCGCCAGAGCGACACCTCGCATCTCGAAGTGCCCGGTCACTTCTCCCGAGGCGTCCAGAGTCGTGGTGGTCACGCCGAGCACGATCTCGCCGACGTAGGTCTTCGGCAGCGCCGTCGCGAAACGCAACAGTCGCGTCCCCTTCCCGACCCCGACGATGAGGACCCCGGTGGCGTCGGGGTCGAGCGTCCCGGCATGGCCGACCTTCCGTGTGCCGAGAAGGCGGCGGCAACGGGCGACGACGTCATGCGACGTCCAACCGGCCTGCTTGTCGACGACGATGAAGCCGCCCGGGTCGTCGATCCCCCGGCCGGGCGTCTCGGGCCGCCCGAGCTCGTCAGGACCCATCGTGCCGGGCACGACGCAGTGCCTCCTCCACGCGCTCGCCTGCGGCAACAGCGGGGTCGGCGACGAAGCTCAGCGTCGGCGTCCGCTTCAGCCTCACCTCGCGTGCAATGGCCGTTTGGAGATCACCTCGCCGCGCTTGGAGCGCGGCGAGGGCGCCCTCGGGCAAGGAGGCCATGTAGACGGTGGCGTGGCGAAGGTCCGGATCCACGCTCACGCCGGTCACCGTCAGCAACGCCAGGCGGTCGTCGTCATCGCGGAGCCGCTCGAGGGCATCGCCCAGCACTTGGACGAGGACGGCGTTGACACGCGCGGCCCGCGGATAGCCAGCCGACGAACGACGATCGTGTTGCCTAGCTACGGGGGATCTCCCGTTCCTCGTAGGTTTCGATCACGTCGCCCTCCTTCAGGTCCTGGAAGTCGGTGAGACCTATTCCGCATTCGAAGCCTGCCTGAACCTCTCTGACGTCGTCCTTGAAGCGGCGCAACGAAGAGATCGCTCCCTTCCAGATGACCACGCCTTCGCGGAGGAACCGGACCTTGGAGCCCCGCGCTATCGCACCGTTGGTGACGTAGCAGCCCGCGACTGCTCCCACCCTCGGGACCCGGAAGACGGCGCGCACCTCGGCATCGCCGGTGACGATCTCCTCGATCTCGGGGGCGAGCATCCCGACCATGGCCGCCTGCACGTCCTCGATGAGCTTGTAGATGATCTCGTAGGTGCGGATCTCCACCTTGTGGCTCTCGGCCAGCTCGCGGGCCCTGCGATCGGGCCGGACGTTGAAACCGATGATCGTCGCGCCCGACGCCGCAGCGATGGTCACGTCGCTCTCGGAGATGCCGCCCACGGCACGATGCACGAAGGACACTTTCACGTCGTCGCGCTCGAGCTTGAGAAGGCTCTGGGTCACCGCTTCGAGCGAACCCTGTACGTCGGCCTTCAAGACCAGGGTGAGCGTCGCGGTCTCGCCCTTGCGGATCGCCTCGAAGAGGTCCTCGAGCTTCGCCCCCGGGCTTGTGGACAGGGTCGACGCCTGCGCGAGCGTCGTGAAGCGAAGCCGTTGTTCGCGGGCGTCGCCCACCGTCCTCGCTATCGAAAGGTCCGAGGTGACCCGGAGCTCGTCGCCGGCTATCGGGGGCTCCGACAGCCCGAGCACCTGCACCGGCATGGAAGGGAAGGCTTCTTTGATCTGGTCGCCGCGGTCGTTTATCAAAGCCTTCACGCGGCCCCATGCGGCCCCGGCCACGATCGGCTCCCCGACGCGCAACGTCCCGCGCTGCACGATGATCGTCGCTACCGGCCCGCGGCCGATGTCGAGGTTCGACTCGAGCACGACGCCTCTCGCGTCGACTTCGGTGTCGGCACCCAGCTCGAGCACCTCGGCGAGCACGACGAGCTGCTCGAGGAGCTCGTCGATGCCGAAGGACTGAAGAGCCGAGATCTCGACGGTGATCGTGTCGCCGCCCCAGGCCTCCGGCACGAGCCCGTGCTCGGACAGCTGCTGCAGCACCCGGTTGGGGTCCGCGTCCGCCTTGTCGATCTTGTTGATCGCGGCCACGATCGGGACCTTCGCTGCCTTCGCGTGGTTGATCGCCTCCACCGTCTGGGGCATCACACCGTCGTCGGCAGCGACGACCAGCACCACGATGTCGGTGACGCTCGCTCCCCTCGCGCGCATGGCCGTAAAGGCCTCGTGGCCGGGGGTGTCGATGAAAGTCAACAACTGGCCGTGCCACTCGACCTGGTAGGCACCAATGTGCTGGGTGATCCCGCCGGCTTCGCCTGCGATCACGTTCGAGTGACGGATCCGGTCCAACAGCAGCGTCTTGCCGTGGTCGACGTGGCCCATGACGGTGATGACGGGAGGTCGCACCGGCAGCTCCTCGTCCTCGTCCTCGATGTCCTCACCACCGAAGAACCTGGCCCGGAGGGCGGCCTCCTGCTCTTCGCCGGGATCGACCAATCGGATCTGCGCGCCGATCTCCGCGGCAAAAAGCCCGATCATGTCGTCGGTAAGCGGTTGCGTCGCCGTGACCATCTCACCCTGGAGGAGGAGAAAACGCACGACGTCGCCGGCAGAGCGGTTGAGCCGCGGGCCGAGCTGTTGAGGTGTGGAACCGCGCTCAACGATCACCTCGTGGTCGGGAACCGGAGCGCTCGACGCCAGGTAGGTCGCTATCTGGACCGGCTCGAGCTCCTCCATGTTGCGACGCCGACGGCGTGGCCTGCGTTGGGGCGGACGCCCCCTGCCGACGGGGCCGCCTCGCGCTGCACCCGTTGGACCACCAGGCGTATAGCCGCCACCGCGGGCGCCAGGGGCTCCTCCGCCTCCGTAGCCGCCGCCGGTGGGGCGCCCGCCGTCCCGCGGCGGGAAGTGACCAGGAGAGCGCGGGAAGCCGGTGCCCGATCCGGGCCGCGGGCTCACTTGACGCCCGGCCGGCGGCCGAGAACCGACAGCACCAGGACGTGTCGGGTTCATCCCCGGGCGCGCGCCCGGGGCAACGGGACGCGTTCCCGGGGCGGGCGGGCGCGAGCCCGTACCGCCCGGCGGCAGCGGACGCCGCGATCCGGGCGGTGGTGGAATCGGACGACCCGAGATCGACCGCGGTCCGGGAGGTGGAGGGATCGGCTTGCCTGAAGGGCTGACCGGTCGCGGCGCGCCCACCTTGTGATTGCCACCGGGTGCCAGGGGAACGGCCGTCGGTGACGAAGAGGTGGAAACCGTCCCCTCCTGGGGCGGAGAGACCGGGACGACCGTGGCAGCTGCGACCGCCGCGCCGGGCACTGACGGCGCGGCTGGTGCGACCGAAGCCGGTGGGGCCGACGGCGGCACCGGAGCGCGGGGCGCGAGGGGAGACGGCGCGGGCCCTGGACGCTGGCCACCGGCTGCCGACCCGGGCCTCGCAGTCCCCGGGGGGGCCGCCGACCTGGGCGCGCCAGCAGGAGGCGTGACGAGCGGGCGCGCAATGACGGTCCGTGGCGCATCGATGGTCTCGCTTGTCGACTTGCTCACCACCAGGCGTTGACCCGGGCGTGGCTCGTGGATCTGCGCGACGGCTTCGGCCTCCGGCAGGAAAACGTCGCTGACGCCTGAGGTGATCGGCTCGGGTGTGGGCGCAGGCGGCGCGGCACCAGGTCGCTCGCCTACGGGCACGCTCGCGCTGCGCTGGGACACGCCCGCCCCTCTCGGTCTCGCGCCTGCGACCGAGCTCGTTGCAGGTGCCGCAGCCGGCTCCTCGGGTTGAACGGCGCGACGCAGCCCTTCACGGTCGGCCTTCCGCCGGGCGCGGTCGGCTTGCGCGTCTTCGATCGACGACGAGTGGCTCTTCACACCGATCCCGAGATCGATGCAAATGTCCAGGGCTTCCTTGTTTGTCAGCCCCAGCTCACGGGCAAGCTCGTAGACGCGGATTTTCTTGGGCAACTGGTGGTTCGGTCCTCTCCGATCGAGGGGCAGCGCAGCGTTCGGGATCCCGAGCCTGACGCGGCCTTACATTCTCACACAACGCCGCTGGCTCGTACACCCGTGCACGCATTCTAGGCCCTAGTCCACGATTGCCGAGTCGTCCGCCAACGCGCGTCGAGAGCGCGGCATCACTGCCGAAGTACCGGAGAATCTGCGCAAACCGGTGTCGGCCGTCATGCCTGGCCCGTCTCCTCGGCGTCACTGCGGACTACATTGCGGGCGGTGCAACTGTCGTTCGGCTTCCGGGAGGGCGAAGCACTGGTGGCAGTCGAACGGGCGAACGGCGGAGAGCTGGCTCCGCTCCTGCAGGTGCTGTGGACTCTGCACGGCCTCACGCCGGCCCGGTCGAGGCCGAGCCCCGCCGAGTTCGCCGCCTCGGCGACTCTGTTGATCGACCTCGGCGTCGTCGAGTACGTCGACGACCAGCTCGGCCTCACGCCTGAGGGGCGCAAGCTGCTGCGACGATCCGGCATGCGCAACGATCCGCGGCACGTGGCGCTCGTCACCGAGCTGCTGCAGGAGTTCGACGGGGAGGACTACGAACCCGAGGGACCGCCGGCCGCGCCGACGGAGGAAGATGTTCGCCAGGCCCTCAGCGATGGGGACCTCATCCAGGGCACTGAGGGTGGCGCCGGCACGCCGGTCATCGACGAGCACTACTCGCCGATCCTCGGTCTCGGCTCGCCCGGCTTCGTCATCGCGTCGCACCCGGTGCCGGCCGTCCCGCCCGGCGACGCCGGCTACGCACCGGAACCGCCCGAGTCCCTCCGGTTTACGGGATCGCCGGCACACCCTTTCCTCGACCGCCTGTTCGGCCGCGGGCGGCGAGACCACAGCGGGCGCGAGAGCGCGGGCGGCAGTTGAGCCGGTGCCGGGGAACGCTATCGGGGGGTCTTCCCGGGCGGTCGCCGGGAAGCCGACCGCGCGGAGCTTGACTCGGACCTCAGCTCCGCTCGCAACCGGTCAACGGCTTCCGGCCTGATGGCATGGCGCAGGGCTCTCGAAAACGCGCCACGCCGGTCCGCTAGCTCTACACATCCGGGCGCGTCACGGCAGAGCCATGCGCCGCGGCCGTCGAGGCCAGTGCCGACGCGAAGCGCTCCTTCGCCGGCATGAACAACGCGCACGAGCTCGGACACCGGCGCCACGCGGCGACATCCGATGCAGGTGCGGAGCGGAGTCGTTACGAGAGCTGCCCTTCTCCGCTGGGCGCCTCCGGCTCGCCTGGCGGGGGTGGGAGGAAGTCACCGGTCTCGATGCCTTCTGCGACGGCTTCGGTGGCGACATCGGCCTCGGTCTTGCCGGCTCCACCGCTCTCCGCGTCGATTTCCACTGTCTCACCCGCGGCCCACGCCTCCGCCGACAGAGTCTCCCCGCCTTCGGCCGGCTTCCAGACCATCTCACCCGACTGTTCGACCCACTCGCCCTCGGCCCACTCGCCCTCCGCGTAATGGGCTTCCTCAGCCGCAGCCTCGGATTCGCTCTTGATGTCGATGTGCCATCCCGTCAGGCGCGCGGCCAGGCGGGCATTCTGGCCCTCCTTGCCGATCGCAAGCGACAGCTGATAGTCGTGAACGATCACCGTCGCCCGGCCGCGATCCTCGTCGAGGATGACCTCTTTCACCTTGGCCGGCTGGAGCGCCCGTGACACGAACTCGGCCGGGTCATCCGAGAACGGCACGATATCGACCTTCTCGCCGCGCAGCTCGGTGGTGACCATGCGCACCCGCGCGCCCCGGGCGCCCACGCAGGCTCCCACCGGGTCCACGTTGCTGTCGTTCGACCAGACCGCGATCTTGGTCCGATGGCCGGGCTCTCGGGCGCAGGCCTTGATCTCGACGACCCCGTTGGAGATCTCGGGCACCTCAAGCTCGAAAAGGCGCTTGATGAGCCCGGGGTGGCTGCGCGAGACGACGATCTGAGGCCCTTTGCTCGTCTTGCGGACCTCGACGATGTAGGCCTTGAGGCGGGCACCGTGGTCGTAGCGCTCGTAAGGGACCTGCTCCGCCTGAGGCAACAGTGCCTCGACCTTGCCCAGGTCGAGGAGGGTGTAACGGTTGTCGCTCTGCTGAATGATCCCTGTGACGATGTCGCCCTCGCGCCCCGCGTACTCCTCGTACTTGCGATCGCGTTCTGCTTCGCGGATGCGCTGGAGGATCACCTGGCGCGCCGCCTGGGCAGCGATGCGGCCGAAGTCCTCAGGAGTGTCGTCCCATTCGCGCGTTACGTTGCCTTCCTCGTCCAGCTCCTGGCCGTAGACGCGGATCTCCCCGGAGTCCGGGTCGATCGTCACGACGGCCTCCTCAGCGGCCTGCGGGAGGCGCTTGTACGCGGCCACGAGCGCGTTCGCGAGCGCGTCGAACAACGTGTCAACCGCGATGCCCTTCTCCACGGCGATCTGCTGGAGCGCCTCCAGGAGGTCGAAATTCGTCGAGCTCATAGCGTGTCCGCCATCTCTCTCTGGGCGCTGCCACTTCCTTTCTCTGTCGACGACGCCTTCGCGTCGCGGCGCCTGTCGCTGCGGGCTGTCGGCGAGGCCGTACTCGCCAACGCCGCCCTCCAGTCGAAGACCGTGTGAGCTCTTTCGATGTCGCCATACGCGAGGTGCCTGCAGCCATCGGGCAGTTCAGACGCCGTAACGACGACGCCACGGTCGTCGGCGGAGACGAGCTCGCCCTCGAGCCTCCGCTCGCCTTCGACCCCCGGCATCGTGCGAAGCGAGATCTGGTGGCCGACGAACCGGCGGAAGTGATCCGGCCGGCGGAGGCGCCTCTCCAGGCCCGGGCTCGAGACCTCGAGCTCGTACCGGCTCGACGGTCCGATTCCCTCACGGTCGATCGCAGCCGAGATCGACTTGCTCGCGGACGCGAGCGTGTCCAGGTCGACTCCACCCTCGCGGTCGACTGTCACGACGATGTTCCCGGACCTGATCTCGACGTCCACGAGATCAAGGCCAGCGGTCTGCAGCAATGGCGCGGCGATGCGCTCTACGTCGTCTGACGTACCCATCGCCGCTGCCTCCTTCGTAACCTACCTGCTCCAGAAATGACAAAACGTGGGCGGCCGCCCACGTCCACGCTTGCTGCATATCAATCGAACGGTTCGGGAGACTTTAGCATTCCGCCGGCCTGCCGGCACTGCCCAATCTCAGTCTACCGGGCTCTCATCGCGCCCCGTACGCCTTCTAGGTGGGCATTTGCGGCTCCTCGACCAGGTGCCTGAGGTCGTCTCTCGCAAGGCCCAGCTGCTTGCGAACGGTGCCCTCGGCGATCCCGAGCGAACGGGCCGCCTCTTTCGGTGTGAGGCCCACCACGAAACACAACGTTGCGCACGCCCGCCGCCTGGCAGGCATGCGGCTCAGCGCGGCCTCGAGGCCGAGGTTCGAGACTGCCTCGGCAGCGGTGTCACGACGCGAAGCCTGCTCGGTCTCCAGCGGGTATTCGTGCTTCCAATGACCGCGCGATAGGCGGAACGCCGTGCGATAGGCGTACCCCGGTGGATTCGTGCCGAGGCGCACACGCCGCCAGTGACCGAGCGTGCGGGCGAAGGCTTCTTGCGCCACGTCCTCGGCCGTGGGCCGGTCCAAGCCCCCGATCTCGAGCGCGCGTACCAGCCGCGGATAGTGAGTCTCGTAAACGGTGACGAAGTCCCCGGCCACCTCGCTTGTTCGGTCGTCTTCGATGACAACAGTCTGTCCCACCGGGACCGTCCCCGGTCGCCAGGCGCGCTAACCGCCGATCGGCTTTGTAGTCGGGGCCGGTGCCCGGGAGCTGGGCGAACCCGACCCGCCTGAGCCCGTCGAACCGGGAGAGCCCGACGCACTGGAACCGGAGACATTCTGCGCTCCGCCGTTGAGCCCTGTGCACGCAGCCACCGTCATCGCCAAGGCCCCGGACCCCGGCAGGCCGGCTTGTTCGAGAACTGATCCGGTGCCGGACAGCGCGTACACCGTTGCCTGCCCTGGTGTCGCGCTGCCCTGGCTACCGGTCCCGCCAGCCTTTGCCGTCGTCTGCTCGTGAACGAGCACGGCCCAGTGGGCGACGACGGTCATCACGTCTTTGCCTCCTCCAGCAAAATCGGCACGCACGGCCACCGCCTGGCCCGTCGTGTGGGCGACGACAACGGCGATCGGTGACCCTTCCGCCTCACCTACGACCTGGTCCGACAGCACGTCGATGGGTCGCTCGAGCGCTGGCCCGAGCGGAACCGTGACGACTCCGACAGCCCCGGGATCGGACACCTCGACGACGAGGGCCTGGGTCACCGCACAGCTCGTCGGCAGTGCCTGCGCACTGGGCGTGGCAACCGAGGAACCCGGTTCGGTCCCGGTCGCCGCGGGGGTCGAGGCAGGCGCTGATGCCGTCGGAACGAGCTCGAGAGGTGCGACGGCCCAGACGGCGGCGAAGGCTCGGACGGTCACACCCTCGCTCGTGCGAGTGAACAGATGGTGGAGCACCGCCTCGCCGATCGATCCATTGCGCGAATACAGCGAGCAGTTCCAGACGCTGCACAACGACGCCCCAGAGCTTGAAAAGGCGTTCGTCACCTGCAGACGGCCTGAGCTCTGGGTACTCGTGGTGCCCTCTGCTGCGGGCGTGACCACTGTCGCGGCGACTCCCACTTCCGACCCGGCGTTCACCCAGCCGAGTCCTTCGGGAGCACTGCCGGGACTCGCAGAAGACGGGGCCTGTGCCGACATGCGGCCCATGGTCGGCGGATGACTTGGGAGCCCCGGCAGCGCCGACGTCGTCGTCCCGCCGTGACGGCTGAGGCCTATGCCCACGCCTGCGCCCGCCAGGGCGATCACTATGCCGAGCGTCGCCGCGGTACGGGCGCGACGGGCTCGTAGGCGGCGGCGGCGGCGGACGATGCCCTCGAGCACCTCTCGGGAGGGCCGCTCGAGGTTGGCTTCGTCGAGAAGGTGGGAGAGATCAGGGCCGTCCATTACGTCCTTTCAAAGCGACGAGGAGGCAGTTTCGCGCACGCGCAGTTGCGAGAGGCCAGTATCAGCGCTGTGGGCCGACCAGGTCGCCGCCGAGGTCGGAGGTGACCCCGAGCGGCGCGACGCCGGCTGCCGCAACGCCACGCGGGCGTCGAGGCAGCCGGCCTGGGCAAGGAAGAGCGGCACAAGAGCGTGCTCAGGATGAGGCGACGAGTTGGTAGACGACTGTCACCTGGACCGAGATCTGCTGCTGGCCCGCTTGCACCGGCACCGCCGTGCCGGTCGCCACCGGGGCAGCCGCGTTGAGGTTGTAATACACGTACTGGCCTGCATTCTCCTGATCGGTGATCGACACGATCGGTCCGACCGTCATTCCGCCTCCCGCCGCAACCTGGGTCGCCTCGGTGTTCGCCGCCTGCATCGCCTGTGCTCGTGCCGAGGCGAGCAGTGCCGACTGGTTCGAGATCGAGAAGGAGATGCCGTCCAGCGTGACGCCGTTGCCCGTCGCGGTCACTGCCGCGTCAAGAGCCTGTCCGAGGCTCGACAGATCGTTCATCGTCACTGTGAGGTCGTCCTCGGCGCTGAAGCTCCTGACCCATCCTTTCGAGTTGGTGTTGGCGGAGAGATTCAGGTAGCTCGTCTGCATGTCCTTCAACTGGACTCCGCTCTGCTCCAGCGACTGCTCGAGCGTCGCCACCTTGGCATTGTTCTGCTCTAGCGCCTCGAGCGCGGTGTGCGCGGTCGTGTCCACGCCGATGTTGAAAATGGCGGTGTCGGGCGTGCCCTCCACTACGCCGTTGCCCGTGACGGTGATCGTCGCCGGGGAGGACGTTGAGGCGTCGTGGGAAGTGGTCAGTACCGTCTTGATGCTGGTTGAGCGCGGCGACGAGCCGGCACTGCTCAACGCTGCCGCGCCGACAAGCGACCCCACAACCACCAACGCTGCGACGGCGACGACACCGGTCGCTCGAGCAGTGAAGCTCCTGCCGCGCTTGCGAGCACCAACCGGGCCGGGGAAGCTCGGGCCGTCCGCGTCGACAGCTGTCGGCTGCGGCCCGGCGCTCAGCGATTCCTGTGCTGAGTCCCCCTGTGCGGGGAGGACTCCGGGCTCTCGGTCTTCGTTCACGTCGGACTCTCCTTGGGTGAGTGTTCGACCCTCCCGCTGAGGGTCCAATGCTTCAAAGCGTCGGGCCTGCCGATTCGCGTACGGCGGATCTCACAGCCCGGCCAGGACCGCGCTGCGAGTCGTGCGAGATCGCACCCGTGCCGTCGGCAGCACCACCGGTAGGTGAGCCGGTACGGGCTTGTCCGACGATCACGCCATGCCACTCGCAAAGGCTCCCCCGGACCGCTCGGTGCCCGGTCGCACCTTCCCCAGAGGACGCACGGGCCAGCGCCCTTCCTTCGCGCCTCGTGGCTGTCTCGCCTGCAGGAGCGGAATCGAGCGTGCTCGCGTGTAGCTCGAGACCAAGCAACGGGTCGTCTCCCTATGAAGACTCCGCCGCCTGTGGCTGTCGCTGGTCCCAGGTCACCCACTGTCGCCAGGACGAGTTGCCGTAAGAGATTCGGGCCCCATAACCGGACTGTTTTCGGGGGCGGGTGCTCTCATTGCTGTTGCGACTAAGAGTCCGATTCCAACGGTCATCACGACGTCACCAATACTGATGACGCTGCGAAACCAGGACAGAGGAATGACATCGCCCAGCGCGCGTAGAACAGTGCCGTGGTTCAACAGCACGTGCTTTGACAAATGACCAAGGCCAATTGACTTGGAGGGCGCGATGCCGGCGCGGTCAAGTGCGGATTCGGAGACTGGCATTCCCTTGTTCGGGATGATTGCAAGAAGGTTCAGAGCCCAGCCAACCTCAACAATGCCTAGTCCGAACCGCGCTCCGCCTGACGAGGCCCGAGCATTCTCGAAAACCCACCAACCTACGACGAGGTAGGTGACCAGGACGATGGCAAACCTCACACCTGAGGGCCAGCCACGGATTCCCGGAACCTCCAGCGCTGCTTGTGCCGCGATCGCCGCAAAAACCAACGAGGAATGGTGGAATCGCAGCTCTGAGAGAACGCGGCAGCTACCGCCCGTCATCCACCCGGCAAGTAACCCCACAACGACAGCGAAGGGCAGGATCAGCATGTCGGGGATGCATCGACGAGCCGGTGCTCACTAGGAGCTTGCATCTGCGGCCGGCGAGGGACATTAGGAACTCGCTGGCAAGCACCTGCACTTACCAGTGCAGGTGAGGCCCTTGGAAGAAGGGAGCGGCCCCTGCGAACCAGAGAGCTCCCATCGTTGCGGCAGCGGCCGCTATCCGGGCGATTCTCTTCCGGGCCGTTGTTGTGCTCATCTTGCGGTCCTCCTGGATCGTGGCGGCTCATTTCGCCATGCTCGGCTAAGGAGCGTGACTATACAAAGACTCACGAGTCCGCCGCCAGCCAGTGGTCCTGATCGAGACCCACGGTGACGAAGACTGCGCCAGGAAATGTCCAGGTCAACGGCGCCGCGGAGTCGTTCCGGTACCGGAGGCGGCTCACTGAGCTTGTCGCGTTCCTCGCCATGCCTCCCGAGGGGGCGGTTAACTGCTCCGCTCTGAGTAGTCTTTAGATGGCGTACGTGTGTTCTATACTGGAGCCGTGAACCTTTCGGACTGGGCTGACCAGGTAGGTGTGAGCAAGTTCACTGCCTATCGCTGGTTCCGTGAAGGAACGCTCCCGGTTCCCGCCCAGCGGGTCGGTCGTCTGATCCTTGTGGACACTCCGTCTCCCGAGAAGGTGAGCAACCGGACTGTTTGCTATGCGCGAGTCTCCTCCCACGATCAGCGAGGAGACCTCGATCGACAGGTCGCCCGCATTACCTCGTGGGCGACCGCCCACGGTCTACAGGTCGCCGAAGTCGTGACCGAGGTCGGATCAGGAGTGAACGCCGAGCGGCGCAAGCTCGCCCGACTGCTTGCAGACCCGAAAGCCCAGACCATCATTGTCGAGCATCGGGACAGGCTTGCCCGATTCGGGGTTGAGCATCTCCAAGCGGCACTTGGAGCGCAATGTCGCTCGATTCAGGTTGTCGAAGACGGTGAGGTAGACGACGACCTCTTGAGGGACATGACCGAAGTTCTCACCTGGTTCTGTGCCCGTCTCTACGGGCGAGGTGGCGCACGGAACCGTGCGCTGCGCTCGATCACAGCAGCTAAACAAGCCCTGGCGACGTGACCGTCGTACGCCAGGGGTTCCGCTTCGAGCTTGACCCAAACAACAAGTCTCGTTCGAAGCTGTCCTCACACACCGGTGCCAGCCGCTTCGCTTACAACTTCGGTCTCGCTCTTGTGAAAGAGCGGCTTGGCGAGCGGGCAAAGCTCCGCGCCTGGGCGCTCGACTACGGCCTTTGCGCCGATCAAGCCGAGGTCTTCGCCCGCAGTGTCGAAGTGCCGTGGAACCTCTACTCGCTCCGGCGGGAGTGGAACTTCGCCAAGAGCACTATCGCTCCGTGGTGGTCGGAGAACTCGAAAGAGGCGTACTCGTCCGGTCTCGATGGACTGGCTCGTGCGCTCGACAACTTCTCGAAGGCCCGCTCTTTAGAACGAGCGGGACAGAGCGGGTTTCCTTCGTTCAAGAACAAGTCGGCACGACGCTCCTGCCGGTTCACAACCGGGGCGATCAAGGTCGTCGACGACCGGCACGTCCAACTGCCGAGGATCGGCGTTCTCCGCACGAAAGAACCGGCGACCAAGCTCCGAGTGATGCTCGACAGTGGGAGCGCCCGGATTCTGTCGGCGACGATCTCCACCCTGGCCGGTCGATGGTTCGTCTCATTTGCTTGCGAGGTCGAGCGCTCCGATCGAAAGGCCAAGTGCCCGTCCGAGATCGTCGCCGTCGATCTCGGAGTCAAGCAGTTGGCCACGCTCTCTAATGGCGAGATTGTCGAGAACCCGACGGTGCTCTCTCGCTACCGGCGGCAGATGGCGAGCTTGCAGCGAAAGATCGCACGCCAGCAGCCCGGTTCTCGCCGTCGCGCCCACTCCAAGGCGAAGCTCGCCCGCTGTCACAAGCGGGTTGCCGACGCTCGGCGAGATGTCCTCCACAAGCTCACCACTGAACTTGCCGAGACCTACGGCACGGTCGTCATCGAAGACTTGGCCGTGAAGAACATGACGAAGTCGGCGTCGGGAACGATGGAGTCGCCGGGCACGAACGTCGCTCAGAAGTCGGGCCTCAACCGAGCCATCCTCGATGTCGCACCGGCTGAGTTCCGGCGTCAGCTCACCTACAAGATGGCCTGGCACTCCGGCCGCCTGATCGTGGCCAACCGGTTCTACCCGTCATCGAAGACCTGCTCGTCGTGTGGGGAAGTGAGAGCCAAGCTCTCCCTGGACGAGCGCACCTATACGTGCGAGCACTGCGGTCTTGTCATCGACAGAGACCTCAATGCCGCAATCAACCTTGCCGCCTACGCGCGACGAGAGCTGGACGTCGCCGGGAGTGGCCTGGAGACGGTAAACGCACGTCGAGGAGACCAACCGCGACTGCGGTCGCAGTCTCCGGTGAAGCGTGAAGACGGCACCGGCTCGCCGGATAGGACCGCCACCGCCTCATCGCAACGTGAGGCTGCTTAATGGGCTGCGTAACTACTGCACGCTCATTTCGCAACGGCTTGCCCACTGGGCAGCACTTCAAGGATTGCTCGTCTCGCCCTGGGACGAGAGGCTCTACCGTCTCTTGATGCGGGCGGCAGACAGGATGGGGAGTCGCGGTGGCGTGGACGCCGCACTTCGCAGTCTTGCGCTGGCGCTCGAGCTCGAAGGCGACCCGCTGCTCGGCATCCATCCCGAGACGTCGGCGCTCTACCGCAGCCTCACCTCGAGCTCGCTCGCGTAGCTTCGCAAGGCCGAACGCCAAACCACGGCTACGGTGGGCCCGTGGGGATACTCGAAGGCAAGCGCATTCTGGTCACCGGAGTGCTGACGGATGACTCTCTCGCGTTCGGCGCGGCCCGACTCGCTCAGGAGCAGGGAGCCGAGGTGGCACTCACCGGCTTCGGTCGAGGCCTCTCACTCACAAGCCGAGCGGCCCGCAAGCTTCCAGCACCGGTAGAGGTCTACGAGCTCGACGTCACAGTGGAGGAACAGGCGCACGAGGTGGCTTCAGAGCTCGCGAATCGATGGGGCGGACTGGATGGCGTCGTCCATGCGATCGGCTACGCACCTGACAGCTGCCTGGGCAACGGCGTCCTCGCGTCAGGTTGGGAGGACGTGGCGACGGCGGTGGAGGTCTCGGCCTACTCGCTCAAGGTCCTCGCCGCGGCGTTTGCGCCCCTCCTCAGCAAAGCGGCGGGCGGAGGATCCATCGTCGGCTTCGACTTCGACGCCTCCGTTGCCTGGCCCGGCTACGACTGGATGGGCGTCGCCAAGGCGGCGCTCGAATCCCTCGCCCGCTACCTCGCCCGCGACCTGGGACCAAGTGGAATCCGAGTCAACCTCGTCGCGGCGGGCCCGATCAGCACCGTGGCAGCAAGGTCGATTCCCAGTTTCGAGCGATTCGAGAGCGTGTGGAACGCGCGTGCCCCCCTCGGTTGGGACGTCCGCGATTCCGAAGCGGTCGCACGGGCCTGTGTCGCGCTCTTGTCGAACTGGTTCCCACGCACAACCGGAGAAATCATCCACGTGGACGGAGGATTCCACGCCACCGGGGTGTGACAGCTCCAGCGCAGACAGCGAACCCGATTCGGCAGAGGACTAGAACAGCCCATGGCGCGTCCACGGGTGGGCGCTCAGCCACCCGTGGACGCGACTTGCTCGGAGAGCCCTCGACACCCACAGACGGGGCGCGGACACACCGCGGTAGTGTTGGGCCGCCCTTCCGGACGGCGGTCGGTTCAGGCCGTCGGTCCTAGAGGTGAAGATGCTTGACCGGGCGGCGTGGCCGAGTGGTTTAGGCAAGGGCCTGCAAAGCCCTGTACCCCAGTTCGATTCTGGGCGCCGCCTCCAGTAAACTCCCTGGTAAAAGGCCTACACTTAAGTCCTGGCCGCTTCATACTCTGGTTCGTTGGCGCGAGGATGGCGCGGGACCTTCAGGGACGCAGGCGCACTATCCCGGACTTGGGCGCCCGTTTGGCCTCGGCGATGACAGCCCCTAAGAAGTCCGCGACGGCTCGGTCGCGCTCCGCGGTGGCGTGTTGGTAGATGAGCGCCGCCCGCGGGCTCGCGTGGCCCATCCGTGACATCACCTCTTTGGTCGTGATCCCCGGCATGCGGGCCGTGGTTCTACCCGCGAAGTGCCTTAGGTCGTGCGGGTGCACGCCCTCTATCCCTACGACGGCGCAAGCGGCGTGCCAGGCGTTCGACAGGTCCGAACGACGCAGCGGCCGTCCCGAGGGTCGGGTGAACACGTAGGCCTCAGGTTCGGGGGCGACGTAGGCGTCCAGGTGGTTACGCAGTTCGTCTCGGATCTCGGCAGGCAGCACCACGGTGCGATCTCCTGCCTCAGACTTGGGTGGCGTCAAAATGCGCCCCTGCCCGGTGATCTCGTGCGCCTCGCGTTGGACGTGCACGGTTGAGTGCAACAAGTCGATGTCACCACGCTGCAAGCCCAACAGCTCACCCGGTCGGAGCGTGCCGAATCCTGCAACAAGGACAAGAACGCGAAGCCGTGGAGCGATGGCGTCCGCGAGGTCGAACACCGTGGAGGTGTCGAGCATCGGCCGTTCGGTCGCGTGCTCGACGCCGGCGCCCTTGATCCCACACGGGTTGCGCGCGATCAGCTCGTCGCTGACGGCCGTCATGAGGATGGCGCGAAGCAGGCGGTACGACTTCGCGGCCTGATCGCTCCCCCTTTCGGCCGTGACCTTGCTGTGCCACTCCCGAACACGTTCGGGTGTGATCTGGCGCAACTTGGTCCTTCCGAAATGCAGGCCTATGTTGCGCCTGAGCAGCGCCTCGTAACCCTGCCGGGTCATCGGTGTGAGCGGTCGACCCTTGACGAGACGAGTCTCGAGCCAATCCGCGGCGTACTCGCCGAACACCCGCTCGCCGCCCTTCGGGTCGATTACCAACCCGGCCAGCTCGTCGGCGTGAACCTTCTTCAGCCGAGACTTGGCGTCCTTCTCCGTGCGGAACGTGTCGGTGCGGCGCTTGCCGTTGACGAGATAGCGCACGTCATAGCGCGGCCCGTCGTTCGTCTCTCGCTTGCGCACGTAGCCCATGACGGCACCTTAGCGAGTACAGGGCTTCTAGTACAGGGTATTTCCGCGCCATTGCCATGCTAGTCGGGCGATGAGTGGCCAAAGCGAACGCCCATCACCGTTAGCGCACCGGCCGGTCCGGCGCTCGCTCCCGCGGTCAAGACGTGCCCTTGGTGCCTACGCGGCGGCGGGCAACTCGTAGCTCGGGTACCTGCGCCCCGAGCGACGGATCGAAGGTGTAGTAACGGGTTCGTAGTGAAGCCAGCAGGTGCAAGCGACGCGATTTTCATCTCGGATCGGGCGATCAGCAAGCCGTGCCGGCTTCGTCTCACGCGGGCCGATGACGAGTTGCCGTCCCGCCGGCCCCTATCGCGAACTATCCAAGCTCACCAATCTCAACCCAAAGCTCCAACGCCAATCCAAGTCCATGACCGGCATGCCGAGCGAGCCGGAGCGACCTGCTCGCCAGCGCTGAGCTCTCCACCTCCGGCGAGAAATCCCCCGCGTTGTTGGGTGATGCCGTAGCAGGCCGCGGCGACGGCACCCGACCACACCCATCGAGCTTGCCGCCGGTGCGTGCGGAAGGCGGGGGAGACAGGGTCCTGCGCATTACTTCTTGACCGATCGGTCCTCGGCGCTGGGCTTTGACAATGGCAGGTTTCGCAGATACGACCAATGCCAGGTTTTCCCACTGCTGTCGGTGATGCCCACGATGAGATGGTTGAGATTGTCAGGAGCCGATGCGCGCACGGTGTCCACTGCCAGGGCTGCCCAACTGCCGTTAGCAACTAGAGATTGAGGCAGGACGAAATCGACGTGACCGAAGAACGGTGCCTGAATAGAGTCCTTACTCCAGTAGGGGAAGACACCGGACCACTTCAACCCGGCATCAGTCGTGCGCTCGACGGATCCGGGCAACGCTCCGTTCCAATCGCGCCACAGCCAGGCCTGCTGCTTACTCGTGACGACGACCTGCCCGACCTGGAACCAACCCCTCCACTTGAACTGCCAACTGTTGCCACTGTCGAAGGACACGTACGAGCGCGCTGGGAGCAGGCCGGGCATCGTGTCAAAGGCGCCTGTTGGGCACAGCAGCCAGAGCGCTTGTTTTATCCCGGTCAGGTAGAAGGAACCCCATCGTCTGGTACTCGTACACGGAGTCGTCCGCTTCACCCACGATCGGCCTGCGTCGCTCGTGGTCCAGTAGTAACTGGGGGCTGCAACCTGGGACACGGGATCTTGCGCCTCGCTGAGATACACGGTCGAAGCGGAAAGAGGGAGAAGCTGCCAGTTGCAACTCGTGCCAAGGCGCGGCTGGTTCTTCACCGGTACCGGCAAAGCGCTGTCGCCGGACGACAAGAGAACCTCGGACCGGCAGTGACTGGGCGGACCGAAACCCACTGACTCGACCATCCACGTTCGCCTGCCGGAGGTGGCGAGTGACAGCACGCTTCCGATCGTCGAAACCTCCTGCCAGTTCGCACCACTGTCGCTGGTTCGCCGTAGCACGCTCCCGCCCCACCACCAGCCGTCGCTCCGGGAATTGAAGGAAAGGTTGGAAGGGTTCACGGCCACGTCCGAGGGACCTGGTGGCTCACGCAGGGCAAGCCAGGTCTGGCCGCCGTTTGTGGTCCGTTCCAACAACGCCGAAGTGCCGTTAGCGCTCGCGCCCGTGACGAATGCAAACCCTTCCTTGCTGCTCGGAAAGGTGAGCGACGTGACTGACCAATGGCCGATGAAGTTGATCGAGCTGGCTGATGCCGAGAATTGACCTGTAGGAGAACCTCGTCCCGGCTCAGGCGAGGTGGGAACGACCCGCTTCGGCCCGGTCCTGGCCGGCCAGCCTGTTGCCCCCACAGATGCCACAATCGCTGCCACGAGGACCACTACGGCAGCAATCGCCCACCGCCGGCGGACCTGACGTCGCCTGGCTTCTTTGATGAGAGCCGCGGCCTCCAGTACCAGGGAATCGGGTTCGTCCTGAACAACAGACATCTCCGCCAGACCTCCTATGAGACCTGCTCGATCAGCTTTGCGATCTCGTCCGGTCGATAGCCGAGACGCCGTGCCATCGACACGAGCTCTTGGGCTTTCACGACGAGAGCGCCGTGTTCGGGTGCGGCCCCGCTGACGGTGACTCCTCGTCCCCGGCGAAACTCCAGCAGTCCCTCCTCCCGAAGGGTGTGAAGGGCACGCAGGACGGTGTTCCTGTTCACCCCCAGTACAGCCGCGAGGTCGAAGGCTGGTGGGAGGCGGTCTCCGGGGTTCGCCTCACCGTCGGCGATGGCACGCCGGACGGCCGCGGCGACCTGCTCGTGCAGAGGAATGGCGCTGCCGAGATCGATGTCCGTGAAGAAATAATACTATTAAACCTAGTACAACTCAACCGCAGCCAGCCGCGTCACCTCTGCCGGGGGCGTCCCGCACAGGGGCGAACGCACGAAGGACGGAAGGGGGGTTCCGGCCTACGGACGCCCCCGGGACTGCGGTCATTGTGGCCCCTCCTCGGTGGGGACGGTCAGCTCACGGCGGCCCAACGTCGTCCTCCGTCGGTCGTGCGCCAGAGCGCGGGTTGGACCGCCGTTGGCACGCCGGGGGCGAAGTCGGTTCCGACCAGCATCCAACCGACGGCGGGTTGACCGGGAAGGAACTGGATAGCAACGGGTCCAAGCCCCACGGGCCACTGTGCTCCGGCGAGCCGTGTTTCGGTCATCGATCGCGGCAGCAAGTACCTGGTCCAGGTGTGCCCACGGTCGAGCGTCTTAAGGAGACCGGTCGCCAGCACGAGCGCTTCCGGCTCTCCGAGGGCGTCCCCGAACCTTGTCAGCCACAACCAGGCGGCGTCGGGGCTGAGCGCCTCGATGTCGTAGCCGGGCGTGCTCGGGGCCTCTTCTCCTACGGTGGGGACCGAAGCGAGGACGGACCAGTGACTACCAGCGTCGAGCGTCGCGTCAAGTGTCGCCGGGCAACCCGGGAATGCGGCTCCCGAAACGAGCCAGCCCCCTCGTCCGGCAAAGCTCGTGGCGATGACCGGGCCCGCTCCGACGGAAAGCTTCGTAACCGTCCAAGCCCTTCCTCCGTTTGAGGTATCGAGCAGGAGGTTGGGGCGACTCGCCGCGCAAGGCAGCGAAACGGCGCTGGCCTGTGAGGGGACGACAATGCGTGCCCGGGCGATCGAGATCGCTTGGAGAGCGCCGGGGCCCAGCGGTAGCTTTGCCAAGGTCATTGCTGTGTTGTCCGGGAGCGGGACCGTCGCCTCCCAGCGGAGGCCACCGTCGGCCGTCGTCAAGACCTCGGCTGTGCCCCCTCCCGTTTCGCCGGTGATGACCAGTGCCCAACCGTGGACCGCGTCGGTGAAATCGACGCCGAGGAATTCGCTCCCGATCGCGCTCACCTGCCGCCAGGTGCGGCCCCCGTTGCTCGTCGCAAGCAGTGCGCCCGGATCGGCGATCGTGCCCCAGCCGAAACCCATTCTGGAGGAGACGAAGTCGATTCCGTTCACTGGGCTCGATGCCGGCAAGACCTGCGTCCAGTCGAGGCCGGCGTCTACGGTGCGTAACACCGATGTGGAGCTCACCGCCCAGCCTTTGGCGGACGGGATAACCATAGAGGTGGGCGTTGCAGCGAAGCCGGCGGTCCGGAGCAGGTGCCAGGTGCGGCCGCCGTCGCCTGTTTCGTCGACATGGTCGCGCTCGACCGGGCACTGGCCCTCGGTGCCGAGGTTCACGAGGATCTTGCCGTGCGGGCCAGCTGCCACAGCGCCGATGGGAGTGCCACACCCGAAGAAAGTCCCAGGAAGAGTGGCCGATGACCAGGCCTCGCCCCCGTCCGCGGTTGTCAGCACCTCGTCTAGGCCACAACCGTGCATCGCGCAGGTTGACGAGGAGAACAGCGTGATGGCGCCGAAGTTGGCGGACGCGAAGACAATCTGGGTCGCGATGTCGGACGGGATCGGAAGCTCCGAACGAGGTCGCACCAAACCGAGCCGCACCCAACTCTTCCCGTCGTTGCTGCTCTGCAGGACTCGCACCCAGCTCGAGCTCGCCCGAGCGCTGTCCGCCGAGGTTCGTGCCTCGACTGCCCATGTGGTCCGCCCCAACGATGTGAGCGCGATGACCGGTGAGGCCGTCTGCAGGACCGTCGTCCAGTGCATTCCGGCGTCGACCGTGCGCTCGATGCGACCGCGACACGGTGCTGGCGGCACAGGCTCACTGCTCGACGACGCCTTGCACGCATCGACAGCCACGAAGCCGACGAGTGGCGAGACAAAGGTCATCGACCAGATCGGTGGCAGATCTCGGCCGACAGCCGACCAGTGTCGCCCCGCGTCGGTAGTCGAGAGAAGCACGTGGCACGGGCGCAACAGGCCGCCGGTCCCGCACGCGGGGCTCGATGCCAGGTTGCCGAGGAGGAAGCCGTCGGACGCAGAAGAAAACGCGAGCGTCGTGCCGAGAACCGCCCCCGTCGAACCGACGCGCCACTGGGCTCCGCCGTCAGTCGTCCTCGCAAAGATCCCCGTGCACTTTGGCGAGCATGTTGAACCGGTGACGAACCCGGCGTCCGTGCCCGCTGCGGCCACCGCGGCGTAGCTCGTGGCTTGGTCCTGCACCGTCGCCGGCGAGAACTCGGCGTGCACCACTTTCGTCACGCAGAGGGTCCCGTCCGAGTGAGCTGCGCACGTCTGCCCCCTTGTCGAGGCAGATGTGGCGGTGTTCGTTGCGACCGCGATGTCGATCGTCGCCAGGACGACTGCCGCGATAACGCGATAGCGATGCGTGCCGTCACACTCTCATAGCGCTTGAGACAATTGTTGTCGCCTCCATGCAGTTATGAAGCCTCACGGTGAATTGGTCCGTTGACTGTGGTCTGCGTCGCTGCGCGCTCTAGAGGGAAAGCGACCCGAAGTCATCGCCATGGCACATGTTCAGGCTGAGTTCGTCACTCGGTGACGAGCTGGCGTTGGCCACGACTGCCCTTCCTGCTGCGAAGCGGAGCAGGAATGACGCAGGAACGAGTCGGTGGTTGGCACAGGTACCGCCAGTCAGGTTCAGCAGTCCCAGCATTTCGCCGAGAGGGACTTGACCGGCCACGATCGGATTGGCTCGAGGGCTGAGCACGAGAAGGGACTGTTGAACTCCGAGATCGGTCATGAGACCCACCGCCGCCGTGATCGTCCGGGTGACGGGCTTGCCGGCGGCGTTCAGGCCAGTCGCCTTAACGGTGCTCGGGAAGAGGCAGGCGCGACGCGAAACGTCCCGGGCAACGATGGAGCCCACGTCCTGGAAGCTGTTAACGGCGCCACCACCTACGTACTGGAACGCCACGTCGGCCGATGAGCAGGTTGGCTCCGGGCCGACAGCGATGACGAGGTCCAACTGGCTGCCGATCCCGGGAAAGCCCGCCGGTGGGTACTGCAACAGGACGCTCCCGAACTTCACAGAAGGATCGACCTCGTCGCCGGCGTCACCTGCAGCAAAGCCTTTATCAGCGGCAACTCGGCCCGCCTTTACGAGCGGGAGTCCCTCGACGTCCGGGGCTAGGGCACCGGGGAGGCGGGCCCCGGCGAGCCCAGCCGTTGCGACAAGGGTGGAAGTGAGCGTGGCGTCGAGCACTCTGGCGTTTCTGCCCAGGTAGGCAAGCGGTCGAGGACAGCCAAACTCGACGACGTCGACGGCGACCTCTTCGCGAGAGGAGGTGTAGCCGAACAGCAGCACCACGTCGGGGGGGATCGCCGCACATCGCTTCGTCAGGGCGTCCCCTGGCGGTGCCTCGTTGATCAGGACAGTGAGGGCGTTTGCGGCGTAGGCGCCGAGGAGGACTCCGTCCCTCGGTCGTTTCGAGATCGTCTTCGACGGGCCGCAGAGCCGGACCGCGGTCGCCCCGGACGGCACCTCGGATGGCTCGTTGTTGGCGACCGTCTTCGGCTGTCGCGCCGGCTGACCTTCGCAAAGGCTCGGGGCGACATATTTGCGCGAGGCGACGTCTTGGTGGATGGATGAGACGGCAGTCGCGCAAGCGCCGAGGAGCAACGCCAGGACCATTGCGCCGATCGCGCCGAACTCGCGCACCGTGCTCATGGTCTCACCAAACGTCCACGTAGCGCGTTCGCGCTCTAGGCCCGCACACAGACGCCCACGTTCGCCCACCTGAAGGCGTCGAAACCACGAGAAGTCAGCTCATGGCCGCCGACGTTCAGCGTGGGCACGAAGGGGGTCGGCACCAGGAGAGGCGGCATCAGCCGATCGTTCTGATCCAGTGATCGAGGCAAGAGTGGAGCGCCATGCGTCGCGCCAGTGTCGCCGCTTCTCATCGTCGGCCAGCGCCGCGTCGACCGCCGTGGAGCCTTCGAACGGCCACAGCGGTTCACCTCCCGATGCCAAGCAGAGCCGAGCGAGAAACGAACGCCGCACCAGGTCTCGAAGTCGATCGACGGCGAAGGCCATCGCCACGCCAAAAGGGGCATCGTCAGCGACGGTGGATACCGAGTAGATCCACTTGCGCAGATCTGACTCCTTGATGCGTTCACCATGCACGAGCCTCGATCGCACCCCATACAGAGAGCTCACATCGCGGTAGATAGCCAGGCCCGGATCGTCGTCGGTCCACAGCAACGCCGCCGCACGCGTCCGGAGACGATGACCCACCGCTTCGGTGTCGGATTCCGATCCGGTGAGGATCGCTTCGAGGGCCGTCGCCAGGTCGATGACTCTTTCGAAGTCGTCGCCGGTCTCGTGCGACCGGTTGTAGTTGAGCAGCGCCACGTCGAAGGAGGTCGCCACCATTCCTTCCCGCTTGACCACGGCGGCATCGAGGAGCTCACCGAGGCCGGCGAACGCTGCGGCGTCGGAGTCCTGCAGCTCCACGACTCTCTGCATGCGGATGTCGGGGATGATGGCCTTCTCGAACCGGCGGTACATCGGAGAGACCCGCGAGACGAGCGTCGAGGCTCCGATCAGCTGCCAACACGATTGGTACGTTCCAGCGAACAGGAGTCGGGCGAGTAGTAGGAACCGGTCGATGCGCCCCGCCAACGTCCGGGCCACGCCGTAGATGTCTCCATCGTCGGTGGTGCTGCTCGTGACGAGGAGAGAGCTTGGCGGGTCGTAGAACCTTGGGATCTGGCGGTTGAGGGCCGATGGCCCTGCCGGTATCAGGTGGATCGATCGGCGGAGGAGATCGTCCGACTCTCCCGAGTCCGGATAGATCGTGACGTCTCCGAGCGTCACCGGAGATCCGGTGGCGGGAGCGATCTGCGAAGCGGCACGACAGCAGTTCATCGTGTACTCGCTCGCATCGAGCACGCTCAAGAGCTCATCCACTGATGCCTGGACGGGCGGAGTGTCCGCTTCAAACACATCGTCTCCGGCATCCGAACATCGGACGACGCAACCCTCGAGGAAACTGAAGACGTACATGTTCGAGAATTCGGGATGCGGCTTCGTCATCGGATCAGAGAAACGCTGCGGATAAGCGATGTCGAGCGCCTCTTCCAACGCGGAGAACTCCGTACCGCTGACGTCTGCGCCTGAGTAGTCGCGACCCACGTCGATGAAGGGGTGGTGCCTTGGCGGGGGCACGATGTGATCCTGCGCAAGGGCTGGGAACGCGGCTCCGATGAACGAGTGCGCCAGAGCGGCGATCACATCCCGTTGACTGACCGGGTCGTGTGCGCCGCGCTTCCCACTTTGATACTCCCAGATCTCATGATCGAGAGCCCGTGGGTCGACGTCAAAGTGCTGGGCCGCCGCTTCGACGAGGGCCACGGCCCGGTCCGCTTCGACGGTGCGTTCTTCGACGCCGAGCGCGCTCGCGACGAACCGCAGCACCATTCGATCCGGCTTGACGTCTCGTAGCCCAACCAGCATCCGCAGGTACCCCCACGAGATGCCTGAGCGCTGACCGGGAACGGAGAGCCATGCTTGCTTCGCCTGATCTCCCAACGCCGAGCCGTCGGCGTCGCGAAACTGCGCCGCAGTGTCAATGCCCAGATCATGAAGAGCCAGAGCGGCGCGGTGAACCGCATCCCCCTTACGAACGGCATCGGGCTGGGTCGAGACACGGTTACGAGTACCGACCTCGTCGATGAAGCCATCGACCCCGCCCACTGCTTCGTAGAAGGCGAGCAGTTCGGGCAGGCCGTCTTCTTCGGGATTCCCCTGCCAACGTCGCCGTCCCCGGTATCGTTCGACGACCCCTCTCGCTATCACGTAGCGCGCGTTGATGGACCAGATGGCATCGACCACCGAGAGGGCGAGACCATCCGGATAACCGGTGAAGGGTTTCCAGTCTGCGGATGGAGCAAGGCGTTCTCGACAGGCGCTGACCATCTTGTCGATGTCGGGCTGCCCAACCTGCTCAGGCATCGTCGACTCCCCTGAACGCGACGTCCTCAGCCACGTCCGGATCGATCGCAGCGCGATTCTGGCCCACCGCCCCATCCTCCTTTCCACTTTGCCGGGAACGGTGCCCTCGGGGTGGGACGGCAGCCTTGTCCGGGGGTCTGTGCGGAGGGTACAGCGGCGACCCGGAGGCCAGCGGATCGACTGGAGCGACGCTCGTGGATCCGGAGGACCTCCCGGCCACGACGTCTCCGTCGTGCTTCCTCACCCGACCGAGCTGCCACTGACCGGCGGGATCTCCCGTGCTCGTACCTATGTCCAGAAATCCTGGACATAGGTGTATGCTAGGTCCGTGCCGTCCGCCGCCGAGATGCTCCAGTCAACGCTGGGAGAGACCGCCTACCTGGCGCTGAAGGCTCTGGCTGAGAGCCGGAAACCCCTGTCCGGGCGCCAGATGGCCACCGCATTAAGCGTTGCACCGACCACGGCGACGGGGGCTCTGAGGAGGCTCCGGGACGCCGGGTTCGCCCTGTCCAGTCAGGAGGGGAGGGCGACCCGTTGGCACCTCAACACCGACAACCCTGTGGTGCGCGCCTGGCTCGAGGGAGAACGAAGCGAGGTGAGCCCTGCAATGGCAGCTGACGGGATGAGCCCGTACGCCACCGGGGGCGGGGGTGTGACCTTCGAGCGGAAGGTCGGCGTCCAGTATCTCGCCAACCTCCTGCTCGGGGACGCAGCCCCGGAGCTGGGCGACGGTCGGTTCGTGGTGAGCGTGTCTTTCCAGCAGGCGCCGGAGCATTCGGTCGATGATCTCGTCGTCCGCGCTGCTCGCGAGGGGGAACCGGAGCCGTCGCTCGTGCTCGCCGTCGCGGTGCGCCGTGCTCCCAACCTCGTTCAGAGCAACGAGGACTCCCGGAAGCTGATCCGTTCCTTCATGAACGAGATCGTCAACGCGCCTGCCGAAGGTCCCGAGCATCGAGTGGCGCTCGTCGTTGCAGGCACCCAGGATCACGCCAAACAAATCGCCACCCTCGCCGGCCTTGCATCCAATCAGGTGGAAGCGTCGAGCTTTTTCGGCCTTGTCGGAACTCTCGGGCGATTCAGCGCCGACATTCGTGGTCGCCTGGATCAGGTCCAAGCACTGGTGAGGCTTGCACTTCAGGACCTTGGCATCGCCGACCCTGCCGAGGAGGTCGTCCGGCAACGCACGTGGGAATTGCTGTCCCGCCTCACCGTGCTGATGCCGCGCCTTGAGGCACCGGACGAGGCGGACTGGGGAGCGATCGCGAATGCCCTGACCCGCATCGCTCGCGGAGGTGATCTGTACGGCGCGTCCCGGCTGCGCGACCGGCTGGTTGCACTCGCATCCGAGTATCCACAGAACGCCGCCTCGGTCGATCGGAGCCTGCTTCGGCGTCAAGCCCACGAAGTCCTCGACTCCACTGCCCGCCACCACGTGCAGGGACGGGGAGCCCTCGACCACCTTCACGCACGCGCCATCGCAGCGGTGCGCAGCGAGATCACCTCCGAGGATCGCAGTCGCGTCGTCCATTTGGATCGAACCGACGTGTCGGCCGAACTCGCTGCAGTCATCGCATCCTCACCGCCGGCTGTGGTTGCGCACGGCGACTCTGGAGTTGGGAAGAGCGCTGTCGTGGTTCAGACGGCGACGGACGCCGCCACCAACACTCCCGACTCGACGCAGGCGTTGTGTATCAACCTGCGTCACCTCCCCAAGACGAGTCTTGAGTTCGAGTCGTACCTCGGTGCGCCACTTGCAACGCTCCTCGCAGAACTCAGTGCTCCTCAACGGCTTCTCGTCATCGACGGCGCCGATGCGATCTCCGAGGGTATGAGCGACGTCTTCCAGTACGTCGTTGATGCTGCGGTGACCGGCGACGTGACGATCGTCGCTGTGACCGCGACCGAGAGCAAACAGCTTGCGCGCGACATGATCTCCGACCGGGTGAACGGACAGGTCGTCGACTTTCCCGTGTCGCCCCTGACGGATACCGAGATCGACACCATCGTCGCCGTGTTCGGCGAATTGGCTCCGCTGGCAGCCAACCCGCGCTCGCGAGATCTGTTGCGTCGGCCGATCGTGGCGGACCTGTTGGTACGGGGAGGCCCATCAGGAACCCCGTTGAGCGACGCAGAAGCGATGGAGCAGGTCTGGTCGGGGTTGGTCCGCCATCGCGGGCAATCCGAACATGGAACGCCCGACGCGCGTGACCTTGCGCTGTTGCGCCTGGCGGATCTGGCGCTCTGCGGCGGAGACGCGGTCACGGTCGTCGGTGCCATCGACCCGGCAGCACTCAACGGTCTCCGGCGAGACGGGGTGTTGCGGACGCCTGACGACTCATGGGCTATTGGACCCGAGTTCGCTCACGACGAACTGCGGCGCTATGCGATCGCGCGTCTTCTTCTGGCGCCGGGCAACTTCACTGCAAAGCTCCTCGAAGGCGACGTTCCTCGCTGGTCTCTCGCGGCGGCTCGACTTGCGTGCCAGGTAGTGCTTGGAGCTGAGGACACCCCGGCAAACCCGTTGCACGGTCGGTTTGGGCGGGTGCAGAAGGCATTTGACGAGCTGGTAGACGCTGGCCACGGTGAGCGCTGGGGCGACGTGCCGGGCGAAGCACTGTTGACGCTCGGGGATCCCGAGTCGGTGCTACGCGACGCATGGCGCGATCTCCTGGCCGACTCCGGTGCTGGTCTGCAACGCCTCGCTCGACTTGTGAACCAGAGGCTGCGCGACGACACCGGCCTCGTCCGGCAGTACGCGGTGGAGCCTCTCATCGCCCTGATACTCGATGACGAGCGGCCATGGTCTGCCGAGTACCTGCAAGACGTTCTGCGGGATTGGCTGCGTGCTCTCGTGGTGAACAATGCCCCGGCGGAACATCCTCTCCGACTGCGCCTGCGCGACCGTCTGCTGGCCGCCTGCAATGAGGCAGACGGCCGTTTGCGGGAGGAGCGCGAAGCCGCTGCTGCCGCGAGGGCTGCGCGCACGGCGGAAGAGATTGAGGAGGAGGAGAAGTTCCGGGAGCGCCATCGTGGCCTCTTTACAGAGAGCGGATACCCCCGGGGTCGACGTCGTCGGAACCGCCATGAAGTCCCAAGTGAAGTCACGTCGGAGATCGTGGTCGAGCTGCTGGCGTTGCTCGGCCCCGATCTCGGCGAGGGGGGCGAAATTGTCCTTCGTCGCATCGCGACGGACGCGCCGTCGTGGCTCCACCCCGCGGTGGAGAATTTTTTGACCGGTCGGGCGCTCGCTGGATACCGGCGGGGCTTCCTCGCCGAGATGACCGAGGCGTACTACCTCGATGACGAGGAAGACGGGTCGGGCTTCCACGAGGACGGCATCCGGGACCACCGTGCAAGGGGCTTTGGCTTCAGGCCAGCATGGTACAGAGGTCCGTTCATGGCTCTGTTTCAGTCGGATTTCCGTAACGGCGTCGCCGTGTTGAACCGCATGCTCAACCATGCTGCGCTAGCTCGCGCACGGACGTTGGCGAGCCACGAGAACTATGGCGTCATCATCGACGACTCGATGCTTGACCGATATCGGACCGAGTTCCGGATCACCGGCTCACGGCGTGTCTACGTCGGCGACGGGAATGTGTGGATGTGGTACCGCGGAACGGGCGTTGGTCCGTACCCGTGCATGAGTGCGTTGCAGGCATTGGAGCGCTGGTGTGATCAGCTCATCACGGCTGGGATTCCCCTCGCGAACATCGTGGCGATCCTCCTGGATGGGTGCGACAGCCTCGCCATGGTTGCCCTGGTTGTGGGGTTGCTTGTCCGCCATCTCGATGACGCCGATCGCCTGCTGGATCCGTACTTGTCGGAGCCGCTGGTGTGGGAATTCGAGTTCGGGCGCATGGTTCACGAAACCAGCGGATTGGCGGCGTCCTCAGACGGCGTCGTCCATGCGGATCGACGTCAGTGGTCACTTCGCGAAGCGGGGATGTGGCTCGTGCTTCGTGCCGATGAGGCACGGACCGTTGAGCTTCGCCAGATCGGTGATCGATTGGTCGAGACCTACCGGAAGCTGGTCGCACAGGCGCTAGGCGATGGCGCCGACGAGCGTGAAGTCGAGAGACACCTCGTCAAGGTGAGGGCGTGGGCTAGCGGCCTGGACCGGAACACGTACCAGGCGGAGGAGGCGGCAGGAGGGCTGTACATTCAGAGTCGACCGCCGGAGGATGTTGCTCAGGCCCTGGAGAGCGGCAATGAGGATTTGCGACGAGGCCAGGAGGCCACGCGCCTCATGGTCCGCTACCACGTCCACCGGATTCAGGGTGTTCCGGAACCAGTGAGTGCCGAGGACCTTGTCTCCGATCTTGCCGTCGCCGAGGACCTCTTGGAGAACCCACCAGCGCTCAATCCGGTGGGTCTGTGGGACATCCCGGCCGCAGTTGCGTCGGCTGCCGTAGAGGCGCAAATCCTTGATGGCGTCGATCTCCCGACGGAATCCCTGCTGTTCGCGATCGAGGTGGTACTTCGCGTGGGGATCGGGGAACCAGAGTCCTACTTCGAGCAGAGTGGCGACCGCAGCGTGGCACGTGCGATCCCCCTGCTCCTTCTGCCCTCGGCACATGCGGTGCGCGTGTTGGCCGACGGGGGGGACGGTTCACAGACGTACGAGAAGGCAACGGCCGCGGCGCTCCACCTGGCGCGCTCTGAGGTCCGCGAAGTGCGGGTGCACCTCGCCCGTGGACTCGACAGGTTGTGGGCAGTTCCGTGCATAGCCGACGGTCCGTGCCACCACGAAGCGGGACTCCAGGTCGCCATCGAGGCGATGCGGGACTGCGTCCTTGGTAGTTGGAATCCGCAAATGCAACGGCGCGAGATCGACCAGCTCGCAGAGCCGGTAGCACAATCTCTTGCCGACACTCCCGACGAGAGCATCTACTTCTCCCGTCTGGATAGTGCCATCCGAGCACTGGCCCCAGCAGTGCAGGCTGGGATCTGTGTGTCAGAACGAGCATACGACCTACTCGCAGTCCTTCTCCACGCCCACCGCCGCGCTCTGCTCTCACACGACCGGGACATGGACCACCGGGGAACCAGTTCCCTGATCGTGGCGCGAGCGCTCTTGACGATCGCGGCTAGCGGCGATGACGGGCTCATCCACGAGCACATCGACGCCTACGCGGACGATTCCACTCTGATGAACTACTTCCTTCGCGCCCTATCAGCCGCCGCAGAGGAGTCGCCCAGTCGAGCCGAGACCGCGGCGCAGGTGTGGCCATCTGTCGTCGCACAGGTGATCGGGCTCCATCACACGGGCCACACGCCGTTTGAGGGCCGGCACTACGGCGACTACACCCTGGCGTCGTTGCTGCCCAACGCCACCAGCGAGGTCGCCTATCTGTACCGTGAACTCGACGGAGATCCGATCGCGTGGTGGGCGCCACTGGCATGGGGCGCGACGGTCGAGGCGTGGCTTCCCCTCGCCGAGGGAAACGCCTCCTGTGTCGATAACCTCATTGGCTTTGTCAGGCCGTTGGCCCTTGACGATCAGGTTCGGCTCGGCCTGCCATGGGTGGCGACGCTCGTGCTTCCTGATCCCGCTCGGATCGCCAACCACTCCTTCCTGGTGTCGTCATGGTTGATCGAGGTTCGCCAAGCAGCGTTCGATCTCGGCCTGTTCCTCATATGGCAACGGGTTGTTGATGGGCTCGTGGTGGCAGGTGCGTCTCAGCTTGCGCCCTACTCGGAGTGACCGGGTCCCCCCGGCAGGCCATCACTGGGATCCGGTCGAGCAGGGGTTGGTAGCCGATGGGCAAGCCGCGTAGATCTGGCCGGCGAAGCCGAGGGCGCACGCAGAAGTCTCCGCGTCCTCCTCGGGCCGTGGCCGCGAACGCCATGAGTTTGAACGACTGGACGGGCGTAAGCCGCTTGGTGCGGCCACTCGATCGCCAGGGATTGTGTGCGCTCCTTGCTGCAGCCGCTGACTCCCCTGGTGGCGGGCGCCGTCTTCCCTCGCTCGTCGTACTGTGGGGTGCTGGAGTACGTGCCGCTTCTGGGTCGGGAACGATTGATGGTCGCGGGTTGCGGTCGCTTCTCGCTGGTGCGAGACGGGCGGTACCGGCCCTTCGTCGCGCCGAGGACTACTGGCCGGCGGATCCGCGGTTGGTTGTTGGTTGGCCGTGCGAGGGCCGCATGTTACGGGTCCATCCGGGCGAGTTCAGCGACCCACTGATGTTGCTTCGCACCGCGACGGTGACGGCTGGGGCGATCGACGATGCCGTGCTGGCGATCCATGGCTTCTCGCTCTCGGATCTCATCGAGGTTGCTCTCTCCTATGGCGACTGGCGTCTGTCCGCCGTTGCGGGGTGCTGGCCCACTGCCGACTTGGGCCGCGAGGATCCCGATCAGAGCGACGAGGATCTCGCTTCGCTGTTGACGCGCATCTCCTCGACGCCAGTCGCCGTCACCGACGATGAGGTCGGCGCGGCGCTGTCGGCCCAGCACGTAGACCCTGCTGCCTGGACGGCTTCGTGCAGCCATCCGGATCGGGCTGCGGCGGCATGGGCGTGGGCGAGCGTTGACGCAGATCAGCTGAGCTTCGCGCTCGGACCAAGGACGGCGGCGCTCGGATTCGCGCTCGCGCTGAGAGACGGCGATAGCGAGTTCCCGGTCCCGGCGTCGATGGTGTTGAGCGGGCTGGCAGCGGCTGCCGGCATGTTGGCGGCCGAGGTGGCGGACGACGAGGCGGCCCGCGATCTCCTGCATAGGGTGGTCACGGGACAGGCGCTGAGCATGCTCACGATGTCATCCCCGCCGTCGCGCCGACCGGTCGAAGCGCCCGAGAAGAAGGACTCCGCGCCGGACTTTGCCGCGTTTGTCTCGCTCCCATCCGAGCGTCGGGCTCTGGTCGTGAAGGTGGTCACCGCTCTCGACTCTGACAGGCTGGAGCACGAGCTCGCCGCGGCTGACGCGGAGCTGCTCACGCTCGACGTCGACGGAGTGCGCAGCCTCGGTGTCCCGCTCGACGCGACCGGGGCGGTGCTGCGGCTCGTCGTCTATGGCGGTCCGTGCCTCGAGCCGCTCGGTGAGCGTGGGCCGATCGCGCACCTGCACGTCGAGGACCTCGTCACAATGGTGCGGGATCTCGACCAGGACAAACTCGACCACGACGTGCTCCTGCAGTTCTTGGAGGAGCTGATCCTCCTGCCGGGCATCGAGCATTTCCTTCCCTTCGACGCCGAGGACGTGTGGCGGCACTGGCGGCACTTCGGTGTCCTCAACCCGACCGGCGAGACCGACGTCGCCTTGGCCGTCGATCCACGCCCGGACGACACGGCGTGGGCGCGCGCCGCGGCATGGGCGCCTATCGAATCGGTCCTCTGCGCGGCGTGTCTGCCACCTTCGTGGATCTGGGCCTCTGCACGACTTGATGACCGCGGATACGCCACGCTCTTCGGCAAGGACAAGTCCGTGGTCTTTGTCCGCACCGATCCGGCGGTCGTGGTCCGCACCACTCTCGACAACGCGCTCCCAAACCTCCGGATCGACGCCACCTTCGGGTACGGCGTGGCAGACGGCGTCTTCTTGACGCTCGTCAACCGTCCCGAGACGGCCAGGCTCCTCACCGAGCCGTTTGGTTGCCCTGTCCTGGTCAACATCGACTTCGCGGCGGAGCGACAACCAGACGTCGGTGATGAGCGGGTCGCGGTCGGCTGGCGCACGGCGCGAGAGCCGCTTCTGATCATCGACCTGCTGCTCGGTCCGGACTGGTTCGAGCTCCTCGCCGACAGCCCCTCCGAAGCCCACCAACTGGTCGGGGAGGTCCTGGTTTGTGGACTCACGGATCTCACTGGGGGCCAGAGCGTTGAGCAGTGCGACAGGGTGCGCCGCGCCTTTCTCGAAGCGTGGTGTTCGGCGGCCCCGGTCGCCATGCTGCACTTCCAAGAGACGACCAGGGACTACCGGCCGGAGCGGGCCTTCGTGCTTCCACGTAGCTTCGCGTCCCGTGCCCGAGCTGCGCGGGCGGTGGCCCAAGCCGTCACCCGCGCAGGCGTCGGCTCCTGCGCGCTGGTGGATGGGGAGGCCCGGCGCTTCGTTCGGGATCGGTTGCTTCCACTCATCGACGAGACGCTGGACTCGACGCTCAGCTCTTGGTCGCCGGAAGCCCTTCTTCTCGTCGCCGAGCAGGTCAACGACGCCTACGGCGAACGCGCACGAGCAGCTGCGGAGATCGAGCGAGCGCTGGCCGCTCCTTGGGCGGCCAGCTGGCAGGAGCTCTCCCGTTCAGCCCCAGAAGAGTCGGAGATGACCCGACCGCTCGACCTTCTCCTCGAGCGCTTGCTCATCACCCCCTTGGCCGGTCGGGTGGTACCAGACCGCTTCGACATCGCCGAGGCCGCCGACCTCGTCGCATACGCACTTGAGACCGAGCTGGCGCTCGACAGCACTAGGCGTCAACTCCATGGACTCGCGGTGATGATCGCTCCCGACGGCAGAGTCGCCGTCCTCCCCGGGCCGGCGTCCAAGCTCCGAGCGGACGATCACCTGGCCGAGGACGCCCCCGACCTTGATCTGCCCGGCTACCTGCGCGCCGACCGCGACGACCGTCTCCGAATACGCGAGGAAGACGAAGAAGACGAAACCGAGTCCCCTCTTCGTCCGGCGCGCATCGATGGTCGATCATCGCGCCAACCCAACGACTTCCGGCCGCTCGCGGGCGTCGCCGACGTCCCACCCAGCCTCCTTGCTGCTGATGCGTTGCTTCGCCGCGAGTGCGGCACTGGCGTCGACGGGCTCAACGCCGTTCTAGGCACGGCAGTCTCTTGGGACCGCGACGACGACCATGTGGTCCTCGTCGAGCGCAGCGACCTCCGACGCGAGGCGATCGCGTGGTCGCACCTCTCGACAGAGGAGATCGCCGCCGCGATAGACCGCTTGACGCTCGACCCTGAGCAGCTTGCATCAGAGGGAATCAGCTACGCCGCTCAGGAGCGACGACATCATCGCATAGCGATCAGCCCGATCCCCATAGTTGGAGGCCGCCTCCTCGTGATGCCCTGGCGGATCTTCGCAGCGCAGAACACCTATGCCAACTACCTGGACGACGGGCGACTGCCATGGCACCCCAAGGATCTTCCCAAGACGGTGATGGAGGCCTTTGGTCACTATCGGCAGATCGGCAACCACGCTCTCGAACGCGCCGCGCTCGAACAGGCGAACGCTCTCGGACTTCCCGCCTCCATCAACGTCACTCCTGCGATGGCGAAGGCAGCTGGCCTTACGATCGGCGGTGAAATCGATCTTCTTGTAGCTGATCCAACGCGCCAACGGATCTGGGTCTGCGAGGTGAAGGACCTCTACACGGCCGTTTCCCCCCAGACCATCCAACGCCGAATCGACAAGTACATCAACTCACGTGACGGGTTCGTCAAGCGCCTACTCACAAGACAGCGTGAGGTAGCCGAGAACACTTCTGGGGCCCTGGCGCTCCTTGGCGTGCCCGGCGAGGTAGAGAAGTGGCGGGTCCTCCCGCTCATGATCACGAGGCGCGTCGAGCCCGCCGCCTTCGTCGCTGGAATCGGCGTACCGTTCGTCGTTATCGCAGATCTCGCAACCACCCTCTCTGCCCCCGCCGAGCCCAGCAGCGGCCATGTGCCGATCGGCTCGACATGACGCCGGTCGATCCCCTCCGCTGCCAGCAGATCGCCACGCTCTTGCGACGGCCGCGGTCGGTCATCGTCGACTACACGGAAGCGGATCCCCACTGGTCTGGCTTGGCCGGCAGCCAGCTCCTCGGCGAACAGGACGCGGCGATGGAGAGAGGCGGCCAAGAGCTGGCCTCCGCCTTGGAGCAGGCGATCGCGGTATCCCAGCTCTACGTGTTCGCCATGGCGCAGCACCTTGACGCCCTGGCGGTGCTCTTCGAGACCGACCGACCGCCGCCGTATTCGATCAGCGTGTTGGCCCGTGCCGTGATAGAGCTCGCTGCCCGCGTCTGGTGGGTCACCGATCCCGAAGTCGACGTGCGAGTCCGAGTAGCCCGCGGATTCACCGAGAAGCTGGTCAGTGCCGACGACTGGGCGCCAAGGAAGCAACGCAGCTCGGGAAGAAGATCATCCCCTGCCTCGGCGAAAGGGGATACGACGACCGATGAGCAGGACGCTCTTCGAACCGAGATGCACTCTCTTGGGATTGGCGCGGAGAAGCGACCCTCCGCCACAAAGCTCGTCGGCGAGTTCCTCGAGCACGAAACTCCCGCGATGGCGCGTCACCTCTATCGGATTCTCTCTGCCAACACGCACGGGACTCTGTGGGCACTGACGATGCACTTTACGCCTGGCGATGCGAGTGCCGGGCAATCCAACGCCGCCACCTACGAGGTAGATCAGGGGTCGCTCGATGGCCCCGCGAACGTCGCCATCCTGGCATTCTGCTGGTCTGTCGAGCGCATCGCACATTTGTGGGGATGGCCGATTCGACTGGTCCACCAGCTCCTCGTCGCGGCCGACCGCGTGTTCGGATAAACCCCGAATGGTCCAAGAACCCGATCTGCAGCTTGACCAGGAACCATCGGCGGGGTGATCCTGCTTGGCCGTGGCACTCAGCTTCGTCTATCGCCTGGTCCGTAGCGTCGTCGAGTTCATTCGCTTCCATT